>DNNE01000217.1:157457-157987 GCA_003487805.1 Blastocatellia bacterium
CGTGAAGGTCATGGCTCCCGGGAGCCGAAGCATCGCGTGGATGCGCTTGAGAGAACCCTGGATTGGTTTGATAAGTATCTGAAGTAATACTGTGTTTAGGCTCGTCGTTTAAACTGAACTTTCATCAGCGAGAATTTTATGGTCACTCATATTGTAGTTTGGAAATATCGCGCGGACGTTTCGCAAGCCGTCCGTGAAGAACATCAGGCACAACTGTGCGCGCTTGGAAATATCGTGCCCGGAATCGAAAGCCTCGCGGTTGGTTTCGACTTTCTGCGAGCGTGGAACTCCTATGATATCGGATTGATGGCGCTCTTTCGCGATCGCTCGGTGCTAGACGCCTACACGGTTCATCCTGAACATGTGAAGGTGGTTGAGTTTGGCCGTCAGATCACTGAAGCGATGGCAAAGGTCGACTTCGAAGACTAGATCGGAGCGCCGACATCTTGTCGGCGGTTCGCGCGCATCCTGCTCGCGATTTTCGCTGGGACAACTAAGACCCGGCAAGATGCCGGGGAACCGCAGGCAGG
>DNNE01000217.1:158233-195622 GCA_003487805.1 Blastocatellia bacterium
TACAGAACCGCTCGCGGTAGCGAGTGGGTGATGCCCGGCAAGGATGCCGGCGAACCGCAGGCAGGATGCCTGCGCTCCTCCAATATGAAACGCAAGATCCTGATCGTGATTTTGGGGCTCATTGTCTTGTCCCAAATCCCGTTTGCTTACCGCCGTTATCGTCTGCGACGTCTGCGTAACGCAATTCAGCAACTTGCCGCGCAACGCGTTCCTCCGGCAGCCGAGAATGAATACACCGATTACAAAGGCGTGATTCATGTTCACTCTTCTTTGGGTGGGCATAGCACCGGAACATTCGCGGAATTGATCGCGGCCGCGAAAGCGAACCAGCTCGATTTTGTGATCATGACTGAACATCCGCAGGCAGAGTTCGATACTGCCGCAATGACACTCAACGGAACTCACGCTGGTGTGCTGTTCATAAATGGTAATGAAGTAGCGAGTGCGGACGGCGATAGGCTGTTGCTGATTCCGGGGAATACGGACCCTGCCTTTCTCAACGCGCGAAAAACCCAGGACATCATCAAGGAACAGAAGGCTGATGGTGGGCTGGCCTTCATCACCTACCCAGCTGAATCTCGTAACTGGCAATCGACCGCCGCAAGCGGCGTCGAAGTCTACAACTTGTTTACGAACGCGCGTCAGATCAACCCTGTAGTCATGTTCTTTGACGGCCTTTGGTCATATCGCAGTTATCCCGACCTAATGTTTGCGAATTTCTTCACGCGTCCAAACGAGAATTTGAAATTATGGGACGAGGCGATAACGAGCCATCGCACGTTCGTGGCCATTGCGGGCAACGATGCACACTCCAATGTCGGTCTCAGTCTGAATGATGCGTCCGGGCAACAGTGGCTGGGCGTTAAGCTCGATCCTTATGAACGAAGTTTTCGTGTCGTGCGCACCCATATGCTGATCAAAAAAACCGAGACGCTCACCCGTGAAACACTGCTGGCCGCATTGTCGCAGGGACACTGTTACGTCTCGTTCGACATCTTCGCTGATCCATCCGGATTTAGTTTCGACGCAGAGAACCTCGTGACCGTGGAATACCCTCACGCGACCATGGGCGACTGGCTTCCTTCGTTTGGTCAGACGCGATTAGTCGCAAAAGCGCCGCTCAACTGTCGTTTCGTACTTTATCGAGATGGAATCGAAATCGATCAAAAGGCCGGTACGGCAGTCGAATTCCTGGCAACCCGCCCCGGCCGATATCGAGTGGAGGCCTATCTCGACATGTTACCCTCCCCAGCGAGTGGTAAACCATGGATAATTTCTAACCCCATTTATTTAGAACCTATCCTAACGTGGACTCCAGCGAAAAGTGCCAGAAACCCCAGTAAACAAGCTTCTTGAATGACCTTACCGTGTGTGTTAATCTGTGTTTGGCTTCGTTAGCCTTCCCCGGCGCCCTGATCTCACGTTCCAAAGACCAATGTCAGCAACCAGAGTCAGCCACTTCGAACTCGACTGGTGGGTAATTCAAAAGCGCGCGGTTTATGTCGCGGTGCTGATACTTGTCCTGTGCGCGATGGCGGCAGGCGGCGCCTTGTATGTTTGGAAGTACGGGAATCCTCTAAAAAACGTAGCGCTGAAATCCGAGGCACTGGCGGGCGCTCGCTTTATGTCTTTCGAAGGTGACGTGCGCGTGATTCGCTCGGCGACGCGACAAATCGTCGTCGCAAACAATGACATTCAACTTTACCCGGGCGACACGGTCCAAACTCAAGCCGACGGCCGTGCGCGCATCGGCATGGCTGACGGTTCAACTGTCGTCGTGCGGCCCAATAGCACGATCATCATTCGTGATAATGAAAGCGCCGACAACGGCAAGCGCTCAAACGTTCACGTCGTAGTCGATAGCGGGCAAATGCTGGTGCGCACGTCCGAGCAAAGTGAAGACAATAAAAATGTGATCGAAACGCCGAAGACTCAGAATCAGATCGCGGGCCAGACCGCGGCGAGTTTTGGCGTTGCTCCTGAAGGCACTGAAGAGATACGCGTGAACAGCGGCGCCGTGCAAAGCGCGAACCGCTTAGGTGAGCGCTTGTCGCTGCAAGGCGGCGAATACGTTTCAGTGAATCAGTCGGGAACCATTTCAAAGCCGCAACGGCTACTGGATGTTCCTCAGCCATTGGAGCCTCGTGACATGGCGAAAGTCACGACCAGCACCAACGGTTCAGCGAGTGTGGCGCTGCGTTGGCAGAAGCCTCAATCAGGATCAGCCTCCTTTTATCGAGTCGAAGTAGCGACTTCTCCATTCTTCGTGCCGGAAGGAAGAGTGATTGAACGTGATCGATTATCAGTGACGCGATTCGATGTTGCGGATCTGCGGCAAGGTTCGTACTTCTGGCGAATCAGGGCCACGGCCGCATCCGGACAGACGAGCGATTGGACCGAGCCGCTAAAGTTCTTTGTCACCTCATCGGCAGCAAATGTCTCCGCTGTTTCAGTATCGAATCTGGTAGCTGTTCATCTTGGCGGAAACATCTACTTGATTCGCGGCACGACCTCGCCAGGCGTGGCTATACGCGTGTCGGAACGCGAAACATTATCTGCCGCGGACGGGAATTTCCAGGTGCAAATCACTGCGCCCGGCAGCGTGCACGAAGTCACCGTGCAGGCGTCAGATTCACAAGGCAATACAAGCAATTATCGGGTCGCACTCACCAGAACCAGCTAGACCGCGAACCAGCGAAGTAAACGAAGGCACGCCCCGGCCACCGAAATCCTCAAAAAGTAAGTGAAGGACGAAGTGCCGGATGAAGAAAAGCGTTGTAGCGATCTCAGATGAAAACGCTGAGGTCTCAACTGAATTAATATCGATTCTTCACGATGCAGGGATAGCGGTCCGACTAAATGTTTCCGCGCGTGATCAGAAATCGGCCAATAACGATCCGGCCACGGTCGTGGCGGTCGTCTATGAAGTCCCGCTGGCTTGTTCAAGCGAGAGTCTGCGTCAGGTGATTCACAGTGCGCGCAGTCAATGGCCGGCGGTTCCCCTAATTGCGTGTATCAATGCTGCTCATCGATGGAACACGTTGGGGCAGATTGTTGCCCGCTCAGAGTTTAACGCCATCGCCGACAGTGCAGCGCAATTGCCCGCGTTGTTACGTGAAGTTGAAGAGCGTTCAGAGTCGGGTGATTCGCCTCGACCATTCAAACACTTACTTGAGCAAACGGTCTTTGCTCTGCCCGCTTCACTGCGAAAGCAGCAGTTGCGCGGGGCGTTCACTCTGGTTGCTACGCTACACGGCGCGATGTGCGAGGACGAGGCCGCGTCGTTTGCAGTCAACGGCCTCGGCCGATTGATTAGCGCGGACCGTTGGGCCATCTACCTGGCGCGAGAGAATCGAGCTGACACAGCGACCTTGGGACCCGTAATCGCGAGAGAGTTTTCGCGCGGCCATTCTTTGTCGTTCGATTACGAATGGCAGCACGAACTGCTTGACAGTGTGGTCGCAGTGGAGGCCGTTGCCGGCAGAACCGCCGAAGAAGCCGTCACGAGAATGACGCCAGTTAAACGATCTGAAAAAGGAAATAAGATCGTTGCAGTGCCGATAATCAGCGGTGACCGAGCTATTGGCGTGCTGGAGGGACTACGCAGCGGCCCGGATTCGCGACCATTCTCGCGAGCCGAACTCGCATTATTAAACACAGTCGCGCCCGCGATCGCCATGGCGTTGTCGAATTCGGTTCGCATCGCCGAGGCTGAACGGCTGTCGTCAACTGACGAGCTCACGAGACTTCATAATGCGCGCTATCTTCGGCAGTTCCTGGTGAATGAGGTCAAGCGTGCCCGGCGATATCACACAAGGGTGGCGGCGCTGTTTCTCGACCTGGATGATTTCAAGCGTGTGAATGATCTGCACGGGCATCTTGTGGGATCGCATTGTTTGATGGAGGTCGCGGCGTTGCTATTGCCGTCAGTCCGGGACACCGATTGCGTAGTTCGATACGGGGGCGATGAGTTCGTTGTGATTTTGCCCGAAGCCGGTGCCGAAGAGGCCGTGGCCGTGGCCCAGCGGACTCGTGCAAAAATAGAAGCCCATCGCTTCACGGGTGGACGTCGTTTGCGAATCTCTTTGACGGCCAGCATTGGCGTGGCCGTCTTTCCTGAAAATGCGCTGTCGCCGCATCAACTTGTCTCGTCCGCCGACCAGGCGATGTACGCCGCGAAGGCGGCAAACAAGAATTGTATCCGCCTTGCCGCAACGTCCGATGGCGGGCAATCCGGCGATGAGTTGCGCGACCCGACACAAGATGGGAAACAATTTCAAAGAATTCCCGACGAGAGGTTCATTTCTTGATAGCGTTAGGAAACGAATCGTTGTATCTTTGTCCGTTCGGTTCTGCTTCGGTGAGTCGTTTTATTAATTTGCCAGGTCGCTTGCGCCCGTCGCGGTTTTCAGCCTGCACTCAGATTAACCGCTCACCTCTTCAGACAATTCATTTTTCCGTCAAGGAAATCGATCTCAAATGGGTTTTAAATCTATCTTTAGTCTATTTTCGAGCGATCTAGCCATCGATCTCGGAACCGCTAATACACTCGTCTATGCAAAAGGTCGCGGCATAGTAGTTTCAGAACCGTCAATCGTCGCCATTAACAAGGTGACGAATGCTGTGGAGGCAGTCGGTCGCGATGCTAAAGAGATGTTGGGCCGCACCCCCGGCAACATCGTCGCGATTCGTCCGATGAAGGACGGTGTGATTGCAAACTTTGAAGTGACTGAAAAAATGCTGCAGCACTTCATACGCAAAGCTCACAACGGAAAGACATGGGTCAGCCCGCGCGTCGTGATCGGAATCCCCTCCGAAATTACGCAGGTTGAGCGACGCGCAGTCGAGGACTCTGCGTATCGCGCTAAAGCATCCGAGGTGTACCTGGTTGAAGAAGCGATGGCCGCCGCGATTGGCGCCGGACTTCCGATCACCGAACCACACGGCAACATGGTGGTCGACATCGGTGGCGGCACCACCGACATCGCCGTGATCAGTTTGAGCGGTATTGTCTATTCGCGTTCCGTGCGCGTCGCGGGCAACGAAATGGACGAAGCGATCACGCAATACATCAAACGAAAATACAATCTGCTGATCGGTGAGCGCACCGCGGAAGCGATCAAGATCGAATTGGGTTCGGCATTTCCTTTGGATGAAGAGCTTTCTTTTGAAGTGCGCGGCCGCAATTTGATCGAAGGCATTCCGAAAACGATCACCATCTCTGATGAAGAGATTCGCGAAGCCCTCGCCGATTCAGTGTCGACGATTATTAACGCAGTGCGCGTCGCGCTTGAGCGCACTCCGCCCGAGCTTTCCGCTGACATCGTTGAGCGCGGAATTGTTTTGACGGGTGGCGGCGCCTTACTGAAGAACCTGGACAAACGTCTGTCGATCGAAACGGGCCTGCCCGTCTCTCTGGCTGAAGACCCGCTCGCGTCGGTCGTGCTTGGCACCGGCAAGATGCTTTCAGACTTCGATTTGTTGAAGCGCGTGAAGTGGGACAATAGTTTGACGACAGGAACCTAAGCATTGCCGATTTTCGATTGAAACCAAATTGGCAATTGGCAATTGGCAATGAATCAATGGCTGCAATTCGCACCCAAAGAGAGATTCGCCAGCGTGCGCCGTGGTGGTTGTTTGCCTTGCTCGCGCTTAATTTCGGTCTGATGACTTATGACGCGCGTGACTCGGATACCAAACAGCGAAAGATTCGTTCGATTGCGCAAATGGTGATGTACCCGCTGCAACGTGGAACCTCCGGCAGCGCGAACTGGTTTGGCGGATTCTTTGGGAACATTGGCGAGCTGCGTCGCGCTTCGACTGAAAACGAGCAACTGCGGAAACAGGTTGCGGACATGCAGACCGAGTTGCGCGACACTCGCGAACGCGCGGCTGAGGCCGGCCGGCTTGAGCAACTGCTGAAGTTGTCGGAAACCAGCCAGTACAAATCCATAGCGGCCCGTGTGATCGCGCGCGACCCCTCGATGTGGTTCGACGGTATTACGATTGACAAGGGACGATGGGCGGGCGTTGAAGTTAATATGCCGGTCGTTACCACGGGCGGAATCGTTGGCAGAGTTGTATCGACCAGTCCGTTGAGCTCGCAAGTCATGCTGGTGACTGATGAACGATCAGGCGCCGGCGCGGTGGTCGGGCAACTCAATCAGTCGACCGCGATGGGATCTGTGAAGGGCATGGGCGAGATCGGCTTGTTGGAAATGCGTTATGTGTCCGGGCTGGAGAAAGTACAGACTGGCGATACCGTGATAACGACCGGACAGGACGGAATTTATCCGGCGGGTTACAATGTTGGCGAAGTGATCGAAGTGCGGCCCGGATCGGCGACCCAGGCATTAGTGATTCACATTCGACCAGGCGCCGGATTGGAACGAGTGAAAGAAGTTGCTGTCCTCATGTATCGCGCCCCCCAGCGCGCAGAACCCGATCAAACTCTCCCGAACGTGGAAAAGAAAAAGCAGTAAGGCAGTAGGCAGAAGGCGCAGGAGTTTTGGCTTGGTTAGCATATGCACTTCGACAAGGTTGACCTCCCCGATGAAAAATTCACCGTCCGCTGCTGCGACTGCATACTGCCCACTGCATACTGCCTACTGTACTAACCCATGCGCCAACTGACAGTCGCGATACTTCTAGTCGTGGCCATTGCTCTACAGTCAGCCCTGCGCGCTGTATGGCAGCCCCTCGGATTCATAGACTTTGCGCTGGTCCTGGTAGTGTACTTTGCGTTGCAGCGCGAACCGCTGCTGGCCCTGATTACGGCAGCCGCCGCCGGCCTCGCGCTCGACTTGATAAGTGGTCCACCGGCGTTGCTGGGAGCGGGCGGATTTGCAAAAGTACTCACGGCTTATGCGGTCTACTTCGTGGCCTCGCGCGTAATGCTTGACACGACTCTGCTGCGCATTCCGGTTCTGGTGTGCGCAAGTCTGATTGACAACCTTGTCTATGTTGGTATGCATCGATTGCTTGGGCAGCGTCCGCCGATGCCTTTTGTGCAATCGCTGTCGTATAAGTTGATCGCAACGACCGTGGCCGGAACGATTTTGCTTTACTTGTATGATTCTTATTTCAGTGGTAAAGCGAGACAGCGCCGCCAATTCACAGTGCGGCGAAGAGTGGCGCGCCGGCCATCAGCGGCAGCAAGAAGAAGATGAAATTCGTTGACGATTCCCAAAATCTGCGCGTGCGCTTGCGCCTGATCCAGGTGCTGGTCCTGGTCCTGCTGGGCGTGCTTTGCGTGCGTCTTTATCTGCTGCAAATCGTCAACGGGGCACGGTATGCAGAGGTCGCTGAGAACCAACGCATTCGTCTCTTGCCGATTCCGGCGCCGCGCGGCGTCATCTTCGATCGTAACGGAAATATGCTGGTCGATTCGCGGCCGATATATAGCGTTATTCTCTCGCGCGAGGTCACCAAGAGCATTGACTACTCATTCATTAAACCGCTCGCTGATGGACTGCAACTTGATTCAGAGATCCTGCGCGAACGTTTCGATCAGGTGAAATCACAGCCTGCTTTCGAATCGATTCCCATTAAGGAGGGCGCGACCTCCGCTGACATCGCCTGGGTTGACGCGCATCAACTTGAATTTCCGACGTTGCGAATTGAACAAACGCCGCAACGCCGTTATCCGGAAAATGGACTGCTGTGTCACGCCCTTGGTTATGTCGGCGAGATCAGTCCCGAGCAACTCAAGCAACCAGAGTATCGCGACAAGGGTTACAAGCCGGGTGACATCATAGGGCAGGAAGGTTTGGAATCAGTCTATGACGAATATTTGCGAGGCCGCGACGGCTATCGCAAGGTCATCGTAGACAGCCGCGGGCACATTCAAAACGAAGTCGAGCGCGTCGAACCGCAATCGGGTCAGGACATCGTGATCACGATCGATCTCGATCTGCAAAAAGCCGCGGAAGAACAGTTGCGAAAGTCACCCCAGGGGCGCGGAGTGATCATCTCGATGGATCCGAACAACGGAGAGATTCTGGCGCTGGCTTCGGCGCCGACATTCGATCCGAACCTCTTCTCTCAACGCATCACGACGAAAGCAGGCCGCGCCGAATATCAGAAACTGCTCAACGATCCCGATCACCCGCTCATCAATCGCGCTATCCAGGGCAAGTATCCGCCGGGCTCGACCTGGAAACCTTTGATGGCCACCGCGGGATTGAAACAGGGAGCGATTTCGATCGACAACTCGAATCTGGTGTGCGGCGGCGGCATTACGATCGGCAACAAGTTCACGCGCTGCATGGGCGGCAATCACGGTTCGCCCAATGTGCATTTCGCAATTGAGCATTCCTGCGACGGTTATTTCTATCGCCTGGGGCTTAAGATGAAACTCGAAGGCATCCAATCGATGGTCGACATGTTCGAGCTTGATAAGCGCACCGGCATCGATCTTCCGCATGAAGTCGTGAGCACGACTCCTTCACGAGAGTTAAAGACCAGACTTTACCCGAAGGATCCTGAATGGAAAGACATCGACACGGTTTATTCTTCGTTCGGCCAGGGCGAAGACGTGTTGACGCCGATGGCGCTGTTGCGCGCCCACTCTTCGATTGGCATGAAGGGAAAGATGTACGTGCCGCACCTGTTGAAAGAAGTGCATCCGATCGGCGCCGTCGGAAACGAGCCGACGCGGTCCGATTATCGGGCGGAACGACCCGCACATACTTTCGACCGTCCCGAGCCGAAGAATCTCGGTATCCCGACGGACCAAAGCGACGTCGTGGTCCAGGCGATGTGGGCGGTCGTGAACGGAGGGGGCACCGCCACTGGAATCAAACTGGTTGGGTTCGATATCGCCGGCAAGACAGGCACCGCGCAAGTAGTCAGCCTCGGCAAGGAAGGCAGCGAGCACAAGGATCATTCGTGGTTCGTTTCCTACGCGCCGGCATATAAGCCTGAAATTTCCGTTGTCGCTTTAATCGAAAACGCCGGACTCGGCTCTCGCTTCGGCGCACCGGCCGTCCGCGCAATCTATGATGTGTACTACGCCAAAACGCGAACTGCGAAAGAGAAGCCTGACAGTAATATTGCTTTGAAGATTCGATAGCTTAAGTCTTACTGCTTACATCTCACCGATCACCGGTTTTAGTTCATGGTAGCAATTCTGCAAAAACGTAAGTTGCGAGATTTCGATTGGCTGATTGCGCTCCTGGCGATCGCGATCGTTTCGTTTGGCGCGTGGGAAATTCACAACGCGCAACCGACGGAACCCTATTGGCAGAAGCAACTGATCGGTTTGGGGATCGCCATGGTGGCGATGGCGGCGATTGCATTCAGCGATTATCGCCGGCTGGTCGAGTTGGCGCCCATCCTTTATGTGTTTGGCCTGATGTTGCTGGTAATTGTTCTAATTCCTCATGTGGGAATGAAGATCAACGGCCAGCGATGTTGGATCAAGTTGCCCATCGCCGGCCAATTTCAACCTTCTGAATTTGTGAAGATTCCGGTGGTGCTGATGCTCGCCAAATACTTTGGCAAGCACCGCACAGGATTGCTTACATGGAAAGAACTCTTCATGGGCTGCGTAATCCTCGGACTGCCGATCGGATTGATTTTGCTCGAGCCTGATGTGGGGCAGGCAATCACCTATTTACCATTGCTCGCCATCGTTCTGTTCTTGTCTTCGGTGCGTATGTGGATGGTCGTCGCCGTCCTGGTCGCATGCATTGCCGGCGCTCCGCTGGCTTACACGGTCGGCGTGAAGACCGGACTGTTGCACGGCTACAAACTCGAGCGCATTAACGTGATTCTGGATCCGGAAAATGCTGACAAGCGCGGCTTTGGTTATCACACGTGGCAATCAATGGTGACTGTCGGTGAAGGTGGTCTCACCGGAGCGCGCGGCAGCGAGTACTCGCAAAGCAGTCTGAAATTCCTTCCGGAGCCGCACACAGACTTCATTTTTTCGGTCACCGCCGAAACCACCGGGTTCCTGGGTTGTCTGCTTTTGCTGGCATCATATGCACTGCTCTTGACGCGGCTGATTAACGATGCGCGCCGTTCGCGGGATCGCACGGGCATGCTGGTCATCATGGCGATCGTGGGGGGGCTGATCTTTCAAATTTTTATTAATGTAGGCATGGCTCTGGGGTTCCTGCCGGTAATCGGAGTGCCTTTGCCGTTGATGAGCGCAGGACTCTCATCCGTGTTAGCGACCTTCATCGCGATTGGGTTCGCGATTAGCGTGCAACTGCGCAGGTTTGTAAATTGATACTGGCCGGCTCGGCCGCAGGCGTGATCTCGAACAAATCAAAGAGGTGCAGAACTGGATTGGTTCTGCACCTCTTCGTTTGTGGAGCTTGATAGCTTAAGACGCTATCTCCTGTGACGACGTCGAGAAGGTGTCTGCAGTTTCTTTATCTGTCCCTTCAGTTGTTCGATCTCCTTCTGCTGCTCTTTGATGGCATTGAGCATCGTCCACATGATTGGATCGCCGTTGACCATCAGGTAGCCCGCGCTGTTCTTGGTGACGGCTTCCGGAATGATCTTCTGGACTGCTTGAGCTCCAAAGCCGATATGTTCTCCATTCGACGTGAGGCCCAGAGCATTGTCCTGTTTGTACTCGTACCGGATCGGCTGTAATTGCATAACGGCTTTGAGTCCGCTGTTGAACTTGCCTTTGATGTTCTTCAAGCGTTCGTCCGAAAAGGCCAGCCAGGTATTACCGCCGGTCTTGTCGGCATCGCCGTTAACCGAAAGTTTCTGATCAGGAGCTGACGTCCCGATGCCGACGTTGCCGCCGTTTAGAAAACTACTGCTATTGGTGTTTAGTTGAACTGTAACCGTATTGGCGGTTCTAAGATTAAGCTGACCGTCGTCCGTAGATAACCACGTTAATTTTGCAACTTCATTTCCAGCGCCGGCTTTGACTGTAAGTGCATCTCTAGTCAACGCGGTACCATTAACATCTAACTTTGCCGTCGGACTCGCTGTGTTGATACCCACATTACCGGTGGCGCTGATGTCGACGCTGCTGGTGGTTGCGCCTGGTCGAATGCGTAACGGCAGACGTGAGCCGCCGGTAACATCGCGCACGAACCAGTTGGCTTCATTTGCGCCAATGTCCCAAGTCTGGGCGGTAAAGCCCCCTGATGAGTTTTGCTCCATGCGAAATGCGGGAGTATCGCTGGCGTTCACGTGAACATCCAGTCCGGGCGTCGCGGTCCTGATGCCAACTTTTCCTGAGCTGGATACCTTGAGCGAGTTAGCGGGCGCGCTGGCGTCGACTTCAAATACGATGGTTCCGGTTTCTGAGTTGCCGGAAGCACCTTGATCTACGAACGCCAGGAAACTGGCTCCA
Source organism: Blastocatellia bacterium (assembly GCA_003487805.1). GTDB lineage: Bacteria > Acidobacteriota > Blastocatellia > Pyrinomonadales > Pyrinomonadaceae > UBA11740. The sequence continues at coordinate 169,560 of DNNE01000217.1, forward strand.
CCAGCCGCAGAGCTGTTCGCTCTGATCTGCCAGTTATTCAGAGGGAAGCCTGAGGCACTGGTGTCCTCGAATTGGATGCGGGTGTTATTTTCTTTAAGTCTGATGGTGTCAAAACCAAAGGTCTCGCCATTTACGCAATCCAGTCCAACGCAGAGGCTGCCTTGGATGATTGTATCGTCGGCGATAACGTCATCGGGCCTGACGCCCAATGAGAAGCGGTGGTTTCGCATCCGCGTGATGGTGTTTGCTGAAACACGCGTAGGTGTAACAGGCTGTTTGATTTTTTGCGGAGCCGTGGTTGATCCGGTGCGCTGGCTCTCAATGGCGCCCGGGCCAACGAGCGCGCCGTTAAGGATTGAGAAGGAGCCAGACTGGGCCAGCGACGGCATACCAGGTCGCTTCCGAAGGTTGCGTTGGGCCTCGGGATCGTCGTCAGCGCCGCGCGCTTTCATGAGCGTTTCCTTTTGTCCAGCCGTGAGTACGGGTGCCAGCACCAGTTCATAATTGTAGACACCCTCTGGCAAACCCTCGAGTTGTCTGTCGCTTAAATCAAACTCGGCAGAACCACCAGCCTTAAAGGCCTTTTTGACCGAGCGGCCATCGGGAAACGAAATCGTTACTGCTCCACCGGAGTTGGGGACAAGTGGGTCCCATCGAACACTGCCGGCGCCGACGGCCATATTCGCAAGTTTGCCGTCGTTTACCGTTTGGCCGGATGCAAATTGGGCGAGACCTAACGCGGCCAAAGCCACTACTACTAGAACTAAAGATTTTCTGTATTTCATTTTCTGGACCTCCTAATTGGTTGTGGGTCGCGGTGACTAGTCAACGGAGAGGCGGGGCCAGAGTTCGTAACCAAAGACCGCGATCGGGTTGTAAAGAAACAGTTACTTCAAACTTGATGTGCCTTTTAGCAAAGAAACTTGGCGGGTGTCAAGGATTTCCCGGAAGGGACGCGGTGAAAGAAGTTGTGCCGGATTGAAAGAAGTTTGGAGTCGCTACTAGCTATCGAGGGAAGCGACCGCGGTATTCGACCGAGGACAGGAAGGCCTTTACCATTTCGGCGTTTTCGAAGTTGCCGCTGAAGCCGTTGAGTTTCTCAAGCCAGAAGTTGTAGCCCGTGAAGTCAACGTCCCGGCCTGAGTTCGGATCGCGTTGCAGATATCCGAAGTACTGCATTAAAACAAACGCCTGGTTGAATTGCTGCCGGGTCAGGATTGAGTTCTCTGCCACGCGTCGCAAGACCCGCGCGCGAGCCGCGACGTCAGAGGTGTCAGACGCCGTGCCAAACTCTGTGACAGCGGCGGCGTAATCAGGGTCAGTTGAAGGGACGTGGGCGTTCCCAAAAAGCTTGTCGACGAATTGTGCCGGCGTCATGCTGACTGGATACGCGTTGGCGAAGCGCGGGCGCTGCACAAACTCGGCGATGAAGGCGCGCTTATTGTTCTCGAGTTTCTGTTGCCAACCGTCCTGAAGTACGACGACTCCGTTACTGATCTCCCGCGTATCAGGTTTGAAGTCGCTCAACTTCATCGGCACCGGCGCGCCATCCAGGTTGCCATACGCAGATTCGTATGCGCGATAGACCAGATATCCCGTCTGCTGGAATTCGATCGAAAGGAAGAACGCCGCCGAAGTGTCGACGCGTTTGGCTTCGCGGCAATTGGAATCAGCACCGCACGAATCGATGTTGTTGACCCAGAAGTTAAAACCGGCGTCGTCAGGTTCGCGACCAAGAAAGTCGAGATACTGCTGCCGCACAAAGTATTCAGTCGTATCCAACGGATTCAATCCGTTAGCGCTTGCTGCTCCGGTGAAAGTCGCTTCAGTATGCGCTCCCAGTTGACTGAAGGTTCTTTGGACCGGGCTGAACGTAAAGTTAGATCGGGACGGCGTCAAAACGTAAAGGCCGTTCGTCTCGACATCGTCGAAGTGATAATTGCCCTGCGCATCGGTAATAGTCACGCGGTTCTGGGTGCCGCTCATGCGCACTGCCGCGCCGTCGACGGGGGTGCCGGTGTTGTCCAGGATCTGGCCACTGATGTTTCCATTGGCAGCAGTCGGGCCAATGATGGTGATGCTTCCCGCAGGTGTATTGCCGGGGGCTTGTTTCGCCAGGTTCGTATCGATGAACACAAAGTTATTCGGCGAGGACGCCCAGGTAAGCGGCGTGTTCGCGCCCACCGAATTACTCACTCTGGTGAAATTCAGGTTGAAGAGCGTGCCCGATCCGGACAGCGGCGTGGACGTGTTTGAGAACGCTGAGATGCGAAGCGTCTTGATGGTGCCGGCGCCCAGAATGTTGGCGGTCACATTCCAGTTCGACGCGGTCAATCCTGCCTGCGAGGCTGGCGTCGCCTGGAAGGTGACGACGGATGAATCAAACGTGAAGTCGCCCTGGAAGCCAACCAGGTTGTCGGCAGGGTCAATGCTCGAGGTTGTTACCGCCAGCGTGAAGTTGGTGACGTTCGTACTAACGTTTCCGACGGGTAACGAGACCGTGGTCACCGCCGACGGAATAAGCGGATGCGCGGCCGTCGAATTGCGGCCATCACGGTTAGCAATGCTTGGAGTCACATCTCCCGTGACATCGCCGACAACCAAGGCAGCATAGTCTTGCCCGGTTTGGCTGGTCGCGAGATTAGAGTACGGTTGATTCGCAGGATTGAACTGCCATTCACCCACGTGTCCGGTGCCGGAACTAACGCCCAGGAAGAACCGCTGAATCGCGATCACATCCGCGGTGTCAACGGTAGGAGTGGGATCCTCAGTCGCATCAGCTGCGGTAAATTCGCATCCAGTCAGAGTCTTGAGGCCCAGGAAGTGGCGTTGTGCCCCCACCACGTCGGCAGTGTCGATGCCCGGACTCAGGGGCGCGAGAGCCGCCTTCGTGGGTGTCAACGTATAGTTACCGCCTTCCGGCAAGTTGATGCTGTAGTTGCCGCTTGAGTCGGTCGTGGTTGAAGTTGTCTGCGAGCCAGTGACGCTAATGGTCACGCCCGGGACATTGTCGCTTGGGGTGATGCAGTAATCGACGTGGCCGCTAATTGAAGGCGAATTGACAACGTGGTTCACCGGCGAGGAATCGCTCAACAGGAAGTTTCCATCACCGCCGTAATGGGCCACTAGCGACTTAACACCCGAAGTCGTGGGAGTGATAAAGCATTTGCCGGCAGCAACACTTGCGCTGCAACCCGAGCCATCGCCCGTCACGTTTACAGTCCCCGTCAAAGTTCCGTCGCCCGGCGAGTTTATGGTGACGCTCCAATCCACTTCGTACTGACTTCCCACGGAAGTAGCGTTTGCCAGGCCACCCGAATTAGTGATCGTGGTCGTAGTGTTTGCCTTGTTGACGGTGTGATTAGTCGATGCGGAGTCACTGCCGCTGAAGAGGCTGTCGCCGCTGTAATGCGCGACAATCGATTTCACCCCCTGAGTGGCGGGAGTGATCGTGCATTTGCCGGTGGCCACGATTGCGTTGCATCCCGGATTGCCATCAACCGTGACGCTGACCGTGCCCGTCGGCGTGCCAGATCCAGACGGCACCACAGTCCAATCAACCTCGACCGGCTCACCCACCACACTGGCGGTTGTCGACAGTGAGCTGGCGTTTGTGATCGTCGTAGTCGTTGATTGACGCACCAGGAAGCAGGCAGAGAACTCAGAAGTGTTGTAAAAGTAATCAGTCGCCGTCGCAGTGATTACGTCTCCGTCAGTAAATGGCGAAAGCGGCGTGTTGAAAGTAAACGCGACATCGCCATTAGCATCGGTCGGATCGGTAATCAGCGCGCCGATGAAAGTCTTTCCTTCGCCATTACCGGACGGATCGCAGGTTCCCGCCGGGCTGACAAAGAATTCGATCAAATAGCCGTCCTGGTTGTTGGGCTCCGAATTCAGGGTGCCGGTGATAGTTTGGCTTGTCGTGTCCACCGACGTAATGACCGGGAAGTTCTGGTAGTGATTTGGTCCTGTCGTGTGATTCGCAGTGTTGTTCCCCGTGACTCCGTCGGTTCCGAGATTGATGCCGAGACCACCGTTGGAAAAGATCGAGTTTTGACTGATCTGGTTATTAAAATCGCCGTCACTGCTGACGCGCACGCCGTCACCGGTATTTCCCGCGATAATATTTGCCCCTGACCCGGTACCGACAAACTGGGTCTCAGATGGATTGCCCCTGACGGCCGCTGTCTGTTTGTTAATACCCGATTGCTTCGCGGCAGCGTGTTTACTGACAGCTGACTGCTTCGCCGACGCGACGCGTTTCGCGGCTGATTGCTTTCGCTGCAGCAACGTCGGCACAAAAGCCCGCGCCCTGGATGAACGCAGCCGCTCAAGCGGCGAGCGCGTCCGACTTGAACGGAGCGCGCGTGTTTTGCCAGCGCCTTGCGCAGTTGCGTCCGACTTGTTCAGGCCTTTCGCGGTTAAGTCGCAGTTGCAACCTTCTTGCAGGTCGCCGCCGATGGTGTTGTCAGTTGCCGGGCCGGTATAGACTTCAACTCCCTGGCCGCCGTTACCTACCGAGCCTACACTGCCGTTCAAATCAACGCCGATGTAGTTGCCGAAGATTGCGTTAAAGCTGCCGAGTACTGCGACGCCGTCGTCTGCATTTCCGGAAATAAGATTTCCAAAGACGTCTCCGGTAAATGGATCGAGACCGATTACGTTGCTTTGTCCGCCGTTAATAATTATTCCCTTTGAGTTCCCCAACGGCGCGATGCCGGTTCGATCGGTGCCAATGAAATTTCCGATAACGTTATTGACATCGCTGCGAATGTCGATGCCGGCTTGAGTGTTGCCGGAAATCAGGTTGTCGCCGTCGAGTACGTGGCAGCCGATGGTGTTAAGGGCGGACAGGCTCTGAATAATTATTCCGCTCTGGGCATTGGCGAGCGGCGAGAGCCCTCGGTAGTCGGTGCCGATGTAATTGCCCTCGACGATCGTATCGTAGACGCACTGACCATTGTCTGCGCCGATATTTATGCCGGCAGCGCCATTGCCGGAAATCAGATTACGCAACTCAGGCAGGTCGCCGCCAATGTTGTTCTCAGCAGCATCGCGATCGCAGTTGCTGACGATCAGGACGCCGTCCCCACCGCTGGCGCCCGCCGCGACCGCGCCAGTCGCATCGGTGCCGATGAAGTTGCCGGCGATCGTATCGCGGCTGCTGTTACTGATGTAAATGCCGGCCTTGTTCCAATGGTTGATTACCAGCCCGCGAATAGTCGAACCGTCCGAACCGTCTTCCAGATCCAATCCGCGGCCGACAGTCGCGACGTTCACTCCGCTCACGACAATTAATAATGACGCATCGTCTCCGGCATTGAGGCTCAAAGTGTTCGGATGTGAGCAAGGGCCGGTCGGACTTGGCGGGCAAGGCTTTTGTGAATATCCGTCAAGGAATACCGACGTAATAATTGCCGGCAGGTTTGTGCCGGGGCTGATCGTGCAGACGCCGTTTACGCAACCAGAGTCTGAGTCTGGAGGAATGTCGAAGGCAATAATTGAATCAGGATTGTTATTCGCCGCCGTGATGGCTTCACGCAAGGTGCAGCCGTCGCCGGTATTCAGATCGGTGCAAATGCCGTCGCCGGGATCGGCGGTCGTGTTGACGACGAACTTCTGTACTTCGAAGGCGCCAATGTCGACCTGCGTTAATTGCGGGCGAGTTACGCCGCGCTGATCCGTAGTGATGAGCGGACTATCGCCGTTGCAGCCGTTAAGTGTCAGCACACAACTGTCGCCGGCATCGATTGCCGGGCTGCCCGAGACCGGCACGCCGTTGATGTTCAATAGCGGATCCGGGACATTGAGCTGGTTGCCGTTGCTGTTGGTCAAGCCACCCGACCCACCGATCCCGATGAGGTTATGCGAAGAGCTTTCCTCATAGGCGCCTGGGCCACAGAGGTCGTCGGGAGTGACGAATCCCAGGTCATTCTGGGCCACAATCGTATTTACCAGTAGTACGCTGCCGTTGTTGTTATAAATGCCGCCGCCGTCGCCTTCGCCTAAATCGGACGCGTCGGCCGTATTGCGAACGATGGTGCTGTTGAATATTCGGGCAGTGCCTTCGCTTTCACCTTCAACCACGTCGTTGTGAATACCGCCGCCGTTCTTCCTGGCAGAGTTTTCCATCACCAGCGAATTGATAAGGGTCATGGTGCCGGCATTACGGATCCCGCCGCCGGCCTTCGTAGCGATGTTGTCCGTGATAATGGCATTGCGAACAGTCAGCGTGCCGTCGTTATTAATGCCGGCGCCGCGGCCTCCGCGGTTATTGCTTATGTTCACGTCCTTGAGCGTCAGCGTCCCTTCATTCCAGACGCCGCCGCCGTCGGTCGCCTTGCCGTGGGCGACGCTGAGAGCTGAAATGCTGGCCGTCTTTTCGAAATTGACGTGGAACGGCTGCCACTTGAAGGCGCCGTCAATGGTCAATACGTTCACTCCCGGGCCGATGATGGTGATCTCGTGATCCAGCGCCGGTAACGAAGCGCGCAGCACGATGGTCGAGGGCGCCGGAAATACGTTCGCGTCGAAAGTGATCGTAATTGCGGGACATGCGAGGTTCGCTTCCTCGATGGCGGCGCGCAGCGTGCAGGCCTGGTTACCGGGCGCAGTCTCGCAGATCCCATCGCCTTGAACTGCGTCGTCCGAGTCCGCGGCATCGCCCGGCGTGTTCACCATGAACGTGTTGGTAACGGCGTTGACCGTGATCGCCAACGTGCCGGCGCCGGAGTACGCACCGTCTTCATCAGTCAGCGAGACGCTGATTGTTTTGTTACCCGAGGAGTTGTAACTGTGTGTGTGGTCCGTGTTGACCGGATTCCCGGAGATTAGCTCACTGTTTCCGTCGCCCCAGTCAATTGTGTAGTCGGTGACAGTATCCGTTCCGGGATCAGTAATCGCCCCCAGGTGCAGCGAATAACTCTGGCACTGGTTCACACTGCTGTTGCCGGTGAGAGCGATCGTCGGCGCGACATTATTGACCACCAATGAGAATTGCGTGGTCGCCTGTGACGTTCCATCATCAGCGGTGATGACGACAGTTCCCGAATTCTCCGGGCCGTCTGTGGTTGTGTAGCTCCAACTCCAGGTTCCGCTCGGGTCGTCCTTGTTTATCGTTCCTACTGGCGTGCTGCCAATCTTCGCAGTGATCGTAACGGTGTTGCGGCCGTCGGCATCATCGAAGGTTCCGGACTTGGTCTTGGTGGCGATGTCGCCCTCGTTTACCGTGACCTGCACGCCATCGCTACTGATCGAGGGCGGGTTGGTTGCCCCGGTACCATTTCCGCCGACTTCAAAGTCGTAATCACCTTCGTCGCTATCGTCATTCGCGATGTGGACTGTCGTCGTCCGCGGTCCTGAAGCACCCGGAGTGAAAGTTACTGTGAAAGTAGCAGATGATTGAGGCGCGATTGGGCTGGCCGGCGTCAACGATCCCGTTGAGAAGTCGGACGCGTTTCCACCGCTGACGCCAATGTTGGTGACGTTCAGATCAGCCGTACCCGTGTTGTAAATCGTAAACGTGTGCGTCGCGTTGGTGCTGACAGCGACGCTGCCGAAATCGGTGCCGTTGGTGGCCGATGGAGGAGTGCTGCCGTCCGCGATCGAGTTGTTGTTGCCCTTAACATCAATTTCAGCCGCGCGGCACTTGCCGAGGTAGCTGGCATCGTAGATTGCCTTCACATCTGAAGCGCTGATTGCGGTATTAAATAGCTCGACTTCGTCAATCAGGCCATTGAAGTAATAGACTGGTCCACTGGCGAATGCCTCACAAGTTGCTCTGCCGATATTCACCGGTGTATTACTGTCGAAAATCGAATTTACATCGACTGATCCGGCCAACGACGGCGCCGCGGTGTCCACACCATTGATGTAAATCTTCATCACCTGGCCATTGGTATCAAAAGTGGCGGCGACATGAGTGAAAACACCGGCAGTGACTACCCCATTGCTGGTTCGCACCGCCCGATACGCATTGGGATTAGGCTGGCCGTTATAGACCGCGAATTGGACAGCGCCACCAGGTATGAGGATTAGAATGTAGCTCTGCTGTAGGCCTGAGCACGTATCTAGTTTGGCGACTATTGCTTGATCGGTTGAAGTGTTATTTGGTTTGATCCACGCATCAATCGACAGCGCAGTTGCCGGGCTGTTAGCCGGAGCATCAGACACTTCCACAAACTGGTCGGTGCCGTTGAGATTGAACGCCTGGCCGACCTTGCCTGGTGCGAATGTTGCTCCATTTTGCGGTGTGCCATTCTCAGACGTCGGCCCCTGGATATCACCTGCATTGCCGTCGCCCGGATACCACGCAACCATGCCCGCCGGCGGAGTCGCGCAGGTCGCGGCTACAACCTGAGTGTCCTGCGAGGCACTGATGGTCGCATTCGGATCAGTTTGATCGGCGGTGGCCGTCGCCGTGTTCTGTAACGTCGTACCAGCGGCTGCGTTCGTCGGCGTGACCGTAATCGTGAACACCGCATCTGCGTTGACGGCAACCGATGCCTGCGTGCAGGTCACAGTTGAAGCGCCCGTGCAGCCCGCAGATGATGAGACAAACGTTACATTGCCCGGCAGCGGATCGGTCACTGTTAGGTTAGTGACTGGCGAGGCTGATCCGTTGTGCGCAGTAATCGTGTAAGTGAAGTTATTGCCTTCGGTCACCGGATCCTGCGAATCGGTCTTCGTCAGAGTTACATTGGCAAAAACCGAAGAAGTCTCGGCCAAGGTCCAATCGCTGAAGGAGGTCACACCAGTTACTGTGGCCGTGTGCGCACCGGTATCGATGGACTGATTCGCCACCTGCGTGAAGCCCGCGTTGTATTTGAAGATTTTGTAATTCGCTTCGTTTCCAACAATGTCACCCGTTGGTGAATTGCCGCCGCGATACTGGAAGGTGATGTCCGCTGAGCCGATCGCCGGTACTGGCGTGCTCAATGTCCAAAAGCGTTGCAGCGCATTCGCCCCGGCGATGGACGGATGCGGCCCCTCAGTCACCTTGATTGTTTGATGATAGGTCGTGTTGGCGTTGGGGTGGAACACTTCACTGACCGGCGAGTAACCATTCGCGGTCCCGACATCGAACGGGACGGTGCAAATGGTGTTGCAGAAGAAAAAGCGCTGTTCGTTGCCGATGATCCAGCCGTTAGTGCGAGTGACCGAAACATTCGAATTCACGGTCAACGTCGTTCCCGACATTTTGACGATGCCGTTCGTCAACGTCAGAGCGGGTGTTCCCGAATTTGTCCTGCCAATCGTGAGATCAGTATCGAAAGTTGCAATCGTCGTCACGGGATGGCCATTCATCACCAGAGATGAAAGCGACTGCCCGCCCGAAACGAAATGTACCGGATTCAGCTCGCTGGTGGTCGTAATTGTGAGACCCGATCCCGTCAAATCTCCTTTTAACCCGCTCGTAGCTGCCGGAACAGATCCAATCGTTCCGTTTAGATTCAGGTTCCTGGTATTAAGATCGAGCACATCGATCGGTGATCCGCCGCCCTCGAATTTGAGCAGGCCGTTAATGGCAATGGGACTGAGCAGCGAAACCGAGTTACCCGTTTTCGCAATCGTAAAATCAAAGAACGACTCGGTGCCGCCGGCTTTTGAAATTGTCTGCGTCGTGTTGCCGCCATTGAATTTCACGGTGCGGCCGTTCGGAATGAACTTGCCGTCAACTGCATTCTGATCAAGGAAAGCCCCGAGCAGAATCAAGTCGCCACCAGAAGTGTCGGAGAGAGTCAGTGCGCTCCCGGTTTCGAGTTCGAAGGTATCAAAAATCGTTAATGGATGAGTGGCTGACCCGGCGGAATAATTCTGACTGCCGTCCAGCGTTAGATATCCGTAGCTGCGATCGTCGAAAGAGAAAGCCGATGGCGCAAAGAACTTCGCGATGCTGCCCTGATTGAAAGTGACTATAAATTTTCCCGCACCGCCGAACGGATCGCTTCCTTCGTTAAAGAACGCGGTCGAGCCGCTCTGGAACCTGACTGAATCATTCGTGCCAGTGCCGAATGGATTTCCGGCAAAACCTGTGCTCACGTTCGAGCCGGCGGTAAAGATCGATCCGCTGCTGAAGATGATCGAGCCCACGTCGGCGCCGATCAGACGGTGGCTGCCGTTGAGCATGATCAGGGTGCCGCCGATCGCCGCCTTCGAGGTTGTGGCCAGAGAGATTTGCAATGCCGGACTCCCGGCGATGGTCAGGGAATTACCCGCCGGAATCTTTAGCCGGTCAGCATTCGCGCCGTTAATAGTCAGTGTGGCGCCCGACGTGCTTGCGTTCCAGGTAGCGAGGACTCCGCCCTGGAAATTGATCTCGGCGTCGGTCTCCGTCGGTACGTTCGTGACCGTTGGCGAGGGCGTGTCCGCCCCGTCAAAAATCAGAACGTCCGCGGCGTTCGGCGTCAGGCGCGTGGGCGTCCAGTTTGTCGGGATCGTCCAGTCCTGGTTCGCGCCCCCAATCCATGTGTAAGTGCCCGACGTGCAGGTGTCCACGAACGACCAACCACTGTTATTTCCTGAGTTGTGTCCGCTGTTGACAACGATTTGTATGGGGAAGGTGCCCAGCCCGCCCGGAACCTTCTGGTCCTGCACATCGACATCAGTCATCGAGAAGGTGCCCGTGCCTGGTGCTGGGCTGGACCAGGTACGCTGGGTCCCGGATACCGATGAGCGAATCTGAATCGAATCTGCATCTCCACAGGGTGTGCCGTTGGCATTGAAATTAATCGTACCGGCATTGCTGACTCCGCTATTAAGGGTCACGCCTCCCGTGCCCAAATTGCGCCAGGTGCCCCCCGCTTGAATGACTGCCACGTTGGTCGCCGAACCGGTCAGATTAAGATTGAACGACGCGCCCTGATCAAAAATGCCGCCGTTGGTGCTTACCGTGAGCACGCCGCCGACATTCGTGTTCAACGCGAGCGCCACCACGTTATTCGGACTGGTGCCAGTATTAGAGATCGTTAGATTGTTGAAGAAGGAATTATTATTCCCGCCGATGCTTTGATTACCGGCACTGCTGTTCAGCGTGACCGTGAATGCTCCCGCGGTGAACGTGCCGTTGTTGGTCCAGTCGCCGCCGTCGTTTATGTCGCCGCCGGGGGTATAGAAGCTGCTGAAGTTAATTTGCAGAGACGTGCCGGCGGTTGTAGTCAACGTGCCACTCGATGTGAAGGGAATGTCCGCATCCTTTGAGCTGTCAGCGTCGGCCAGATTGGCGTTCGTGATTGCCGGCGAGCCGCCATTGTCTGTGCGCACCGTCAGTTGGTTCTGCTTGATGTCAAAGTTAGTGATGTCCGTCGTGCCCGAGAGCGTCACCGTCACGCCCTTTTCCGCTGCGCCATCAACAAACGTCGCAATGCGATCACCGCTGGTCAGCGTCAATCCGGTGAAGGTGTAAACGCCCGAACCATTTGTCGTCGCCGTGGTGCCTGAAACAGTTCCGTTCTGGATTAACTTGATCGTGCGGCCGTCAGTGATTGGATTGCCGTTCGAGTTGAACAGCGTGCCGCTGATCGTGCTGGTCGTCGTGGGCGAAACGCACGCGGAAAACTCAGACGTGTTTCCGTTTGCATCGGTTGCCGTCGCGGTCAGAGGCTTACCCGAGACGACCGCCGGCACCGTCACATTGAAGCTCACATTGCCGTTACTGTCGGTCGCGCTGGTCGTGGTTGAGCCGAGATAAGTCTTGCCCTCGCCGTTACCGGAACTATCGCACGAGTCATTCGAGTAAACGTCGATCGTGAACGTCGCGCCGACTGTGCTGTTGAGCGTACCACTTACCGTCGTCGCACCGACCAGAGGCGCAGTCAGCAGTGGGAAGTTTTGCAGATTATTAGGACCAGTGTCCGGGTCCTTATTGTCGTTTGCAGTTACGACGCCATCATTCAGGTCCACATTCAGGTCAATGCCCAGACCAACATTCGAGTAAATACTATTGCCACGCAAAGAGTTATTAATGGTATTGCCAAACGCGAAAACCGCTATGCCTGCAAGAGAATTGAACGCAATTACATTGCCCTCGCCCGGGCCGATGCCGCCAATTGTGTTGCCGGTTGCGCCGCCACCCACATTTACGCCGCGCGAATTGCCTAACCCACTTGTCCCGGTTGCGTCTGTTCCGATGTAATTTCCCTGGACGATTGTGTTTGAGGAGGAGCTTTGGATGGCAATGCCGAAACTGCCTCCGGCGTGTCCCGAAATGACGTTGCGGGCGCCAGCCGAAGTGCCGCCGACCGTTGTGTTCGTCGAACTTGAAATGTCAACGCCCCCACCGCCATTGGCGATGATTGCGGTGCCGGCGGCGTTAATCCCAATATAATTACCTTGAATCTGAGTGCCGGTGCCTACCAGACGTATGCCTTCAGACGAATTGCCTGAGATGAGGTTCCCGTTGCCCGCGACGGTACCGCCCACAACGTTGCTATTGCCGCTGATTCGAATTCCGGCGTTGTTGTTGCCAAGCCCACTGGTCCCGGCCACATTCGTGCCGACGTAATTGCACTGAACGTTGTTGCTGCTACTATTCACAAACATTCCGTGATTGGTAAAGCGATTGATCACCAGGCCTTTGATCGTACTGCCGCTAGCGCCTGGGTCGAGCTGCAGTCCAGCCTGGGCGCCTGTTGCCCCGGCGCTCGTACCGTTAAGTTCGATCGTTAAACCGCCCGCCGTCGTGCAGCTCGCGCCCGTCTGCGTTGTGCCGTCGATAATGACGGGCCGCGTAATAGCCGGATAAATTGAGGCCGGCGTGATTGTCTTCACGCCACTGCCGGAGATACTGAAATTGATGGTGATTGCGCCGCTGCATGAGGTCAGCGCGTTCGCTTCCTGAATTGCCGCGCGCAGCGTGCAGACTGAGCCGGAGGTGGCGCATACGCCATCGCCTTGGTTCGCATCCACGCCGTCACCGGTGTCATTAACCGTAAGGGAAGTCGGACACGGGATGGCGATTACCACATCGTTGCTGTTAGTTCCGCCCGCGTAAGTAATCTTCGCGTTCAGTCCCGACCCCAGGAAGTTCGCGATGGTGTCGCCTTCCGCGAGTGTGCCGCCGTTAACGTCTGTACCGCCCGTGCCCATCGTGAAAACGCCGCTCACGGCATCGTTGCTGTCGTTGTTGAGGATTGTGAACGACTGACCAGGCGATGGTGTGAAGCCGCCGAAAGAAGCGAGACTCAGCGTCGCGTTGTTGAGCGCGACTGTGCCGGTGACGTTGAGCTGATCGTAGTTACCGGCAGTCGTGCCGCCAATCTCAACACTGAAGGTTGAGCTGCTGTCGAAACTCACGTTGCCCGTGTTGAGTGAGCCGGGGCTGGTTCCTGGAGCGATAGTTCCGCCAGTCACACTTACTGGACCCGCGACTGTGCCGGTGCCGCCGAGTGTGCCGGTGCTGTTCACCGTGACCGCACTACTGGAAGCAGTCGAGCCAGTGACCAGCAACTTGCCGTTGCTGATGATCGTTGCGCCGGTGTAAGTATTAGCGCCCGACAACGTCAAGCTTCCCGATCCGGATTTAGTTAAAGCGAGAGTTCCCGCCGATCCGTTTTGCAGGACGCTGCCGAAGGTGTCCGTGCCGGTCGTGTTGTCGGTAAGAAGTGCGGTTCCGGCAACGCCGTTTTCAATGGTCGGCGAGCCAACAGTCGCGTTTGTATTAAGACCGACGACCGTCGTGTTGTTTCCGTTGAGTTGAAACTTGCCGGTGCTCGACGCGCCAAAGGAAAGCTTTGCACTAGCCGCTGGTCCAAGCGCTGTTGTACTTCCAGCCGAAAGCGTGCCGGCATTGATTGTCGTTGTGCCGGTGTAGGTATTCGCCCCCGAAAGAGTGAGCGTACTCGAACCCGCTTTCGTGAGGTTGAAGTTTCCACTGATAACGTCGGCAATAGCGACTGTGCTCGGAGTTGTGACAGTCGTGTCGGCGGTAAGAGCCGTCGTGGCGGCTGTCGTTAGCGTATTCGTTCCATCAGTCGAGTTGAATGTCAGCGCCCCGGTGTTTGTGGCATCGCCGAGAGTAATACTACCGCTTAGGCTGAGATTGTTTTGAATGGAGCGCGCGGTTGTGCTGTCTGAGCGAACCGTCGCGCCGTTGCCAATTGTGAGAGTTCCTTTCCCCACTGGTCCGCTGGTAATCGAAGCGCCACCTGCCGTCACCACACCATTGCTACCCAGCCCGAGCGTACCCGTAAGACTCGTGCCGCCGGAATAAGTGCTCGCCCCTTGCGAGATAAGCGTTCCGTTTACTGTGACGTTTCCGGTTCCCGATGCGAGTGCGTCAAGAAATGTGAGGGACTTCGTAGACTCGACGGTTACATTGAAGTTGCCACTGTTTGTACCCCAAGTTACGTTTGATGAACCTGAGCCGTTGAAGTCGAAGAGAGCAGTTCCGGTTGATGCTGCGCCTTTCGAGATCGTGCCACTGTTGGACAGTCCGCCACCGATGTTTACGGTAGGGTTACCTGTGCTACTGACCGAGCTCGGAGCGAGCGCGAGTGTAGTACTGGAATTTATTGCGACGTCCTTGCCAATGTTCCAAGTGTTGGGTGTCGCACTCGTAGTAACTACCTGGGCAGTATTCGCAGCAAGGGTAAATGTTCCTGTCGTACTGAATGTTCCCGGCGTTGAGGTTCCCGTGGAGGAGCGCCAAATCAAACCGCCGTAGGTAAGCGCCGTTCTAAAGGATGCTGAACTAGCACCAAAATCAAACGTGCTGCCGGGATCAATCGATCCGAAGCTCAAATTGCCGTAGCTACCCGACACCTTGTAAGTAGCGAGGGCCTGCAAGTCCACGGTCATTGTCGGGTTTTGAGCCGCTGCGTCGAAGGTCGCGCCCGTATCAAAGATCACTTTCGAACTCGATCCTGACACGGTCCACGAACCCGCAAGAGTCGCGCTCTGCCCGTTTTGAAATTCGAAAGTTTGACTTGCGGTAGTGAAGTTTGTCGGATTCGTTCCAGAACCGTTAGTGTTGGTTCCCCAGCTCGTAGTCGCGTTGACTGCTCCAATACCATTCCAATAAAAAATCGTGTTCACGCCCTGGACGACGAAAACGAAGACCGCTAAAACACTCAATAGACAAATCGACCAAATCGCCGGTTTTCTAAACCACGCTGAGAGCAGACGCTGACCGACGCTCTGCTGATTGGCAGAGGTGCGCGAGCCGGTAATGCGAGGCGTCAGTTTCATGCGGCGAGCAAGTGTGAGCAGTAAGCGATGCGCACTAAGCAGACGCGGCTTTGCCGCAGCACATAGCGGTTAGGCTCTGCCTTACCGGCACGGCTACTCAAAAATATTCCAGAGGCTGTGCCTCCGATTTCCTGAGGCGCAGCCTCTGGGTGATGAAATGATTTGACTTGATCGGTAAGCCGCAGGCTCACCGTCGGGTGCTGTGGCGAAGCCACGAATCGCTGCGCGTCGCCAGACTTGTTGGTCAGTTTACGGGACGTCGGGCGTGCGAGATGGGGCATCGGGCGAGCTTCCTATTTATAGAGCAGGCTGAGAACGAAACGCCAAACGGACAAGTGATCAATGGGCGATGCGACTCTGCCTTTTAAGAACTGAGACTCGAACTAAAACCGCTTTGCGAAAGGTGCGTGGGGCAAAACTGAACCGCACGTCAATCGCACAAAACCAACTGAAAAAGGTTCGCGAAGATTAAAACGGCGGGCAGTGAAAGTCAATGTTTAGTCGAGGAAATAGCGGCGATAGCGGGCGAACAATTGCCGGCATTCGCGGTCAATCAATTACCTGATGGGAAGACCCTTGTCGTACCACGCTCCATTCCAAAGGAATCCTTGAAGCTGCGCTTCTCTTTGCAAGAGATTATTCGGCGAAGCTGAATGGCGCGACGGAGGATCATGCAAAAAAAATTCCTTGTCACGTGTCCTACGATTGTGGACGAAGATATGCCGAGGTCCGCAGGACCGTTATTGAATAGCCGCGGCCGTCAGGCCGTGGATCAGGTTGCCAAAATACTTGAGGTCCAAAGGACCGACATAACATCGGAAAGGAGCTCTCACCATGGCGGGAAAACATATTAGCCTCCTGGTTCATTTTGTTTGGAGTACATCAGATCGCGAACCATGGATTACGCACGACATGACAGATGAACTCTACAAGTACATCGGGGGCGTCTTCCGAAATAAGAAGGCGAGCCTTCTTGCTGCCGGCTGCATGAGCGATCACGTTCATCTCTACGCATCTCTTCCGTCAACCATCTCATTAGCAGAAGCAGTGAATGCCGTGAAGGCAAATTCATCGCGCTGGATTCACGAGGAATTTCGAAACCGCAAGGGATTTGCATGGCAGGAAGGTTACGGAGCGTTCAGCGTGAGCAAGTCTTCAGAAGAGAACGTGATTAGGTACATCGAACATCAGGAAGAACATCATCGAAGAAGAGATTTTAAGAGTGAGTTCGTTGAATTGCTGGATCGGCATGAGATTGAATACGACAAGCGGTATATCTGGAAGTGATGTCGCGCCTTCGGCGCTGTGACTCTTTCTCTCGATTTTGATCCACGGCCTGACGGCCGCGGCTATTCAATGCCGGTCCTGCGGACCTCACACTCAATCCTGCATTGATTCTTCAACCCCATCTCCTGACGGAGATGGTACTGACTTCACTTCTGAACTAGAATACGCGCGCGATGATCGGGCAGCTCTTCGGCAACTACAAGATCACTCAAAAGATCGGCGCGGGCGGACAAGGCACGGTTTACAAAGCTGTCGATCAGAAACTTGGGCGCACAGTCGTGCTCAAAGTCCTGCCGGCTGAACTCACCGTCAAAGAAGCCAACCTGAAACGATTCGAGCGCGAAGCGCGGCTCGCTTCCGCTCTGGACCATCCGAACATTTGCACCATCTTCGATATGGACGAGGCCGAAGGATTGCACTTCATCGCCATGCAATTCGTTGAAGGCAAGAACGTACGCCAACTCTGTAATGGACGGCCCCTGGAGTTGGACAGCGCTTTGCGGATCGGGATTCAGGTAGCCGACGCACTCGCGACGGCGCACGCGCGCGGCATCATTCATCGCGATATCAAGTCCGGCAACGTGATGGTGACAGACCTCGGGCAGGCGAAGATTCTGGATTTCGGTTTGGCAAAACTGCTGGATGAGCAGGAAGCTGCCACGAGCGGAATTCATCAAACAGAGCTGACTGAAGTCGGCGTGCCTTATGGAACAGCGACTTATGCAGCGCCGGAACAGGCCCGCGGCGATAAGGTCGACGCGCGCGCCGACATCTTTTCGACCGGGGTGTTGCTCTACGAAATGTTGACGGGCACCTGGCCGTTTCGCGGCAAGTCGGCGATCGATGTGCGGCACGCGGTGATTTACGATCAGCCGAAGACGCTGGCAGAGATGCGGCCGGGCGCCACGCCGGCGCGCTTGCAACAGATTCTCGATCGCGCGATGCAAAAGGAGCCGCGCGGTCGTTATCAAAAGATCGATGAGTTGCGTAATGAACTGCGCAAGGTGCTGCAAGACGTTTCATCCGGCGTTGCGATGGAGGTGGCCGCGGCGCCGCGGCATCTCAGCGGCGGCAGTCCGGTAACGCGCGCGATGCGCTGGCTGAAAAAAGTGGGCGGTGGAAAAGAAAGCCCAACCAGTTCGCCCCAACTTACTTCGCACGCCCAAACTGATACGCATGAAAGATCTTTGACGACGACGATCGCCGATCGCGAGAAGAAAAGTCTCGCAGTGCTGCCTTTCAAGAATCTCAACAACGATCCGGCGACCGGTTTTTATGAATTCGCTTTGGCTGATGCTGTGATTACTGAGTTGGCGCGCATTCGTTCGCTCGTGGTGCGGCCGTCGTCAGTAATGTCGAAGTATCAGGGGCAGGTAATTGACCCGGCGGACGTGGGACGCGAATTGAACGTCGACGCGGTGCTGTCGGCGGGATTTCTGGCCGTGGGCGGACGCTTTCGGGTGAACGCGCAACTGTTGGATTGCAAGAGCGGCGAAATTATCTGGAGCGATCGCGTCGATGCTACCGCGGAAGACATCATCACTGTGCAGGATGAGATTACCAAACGAATCGTGGATGGCTTGCGGCTGGAACTGAGTCCGGATGAAGAGAAAGTCCTGGCCCAACCGGCGACGGTAAACGCCGAGGCTTACGAAGAATATTTGCGCGGGCGCGATCGCTTTGCGCGCTTTATCTTTCGCACCGTGTCGGCTGATGACTGTGAGGCGGCCATCAAACACTTCACGCGCGCGATCGAGTTGGACCATGAATTTGGTTTGGCCTATGACGGGCTCGGGGCGTGCCACGTGAATCGCGTTTTCAAGGGACTGGGCGGCATAGAGGACTTCGAGCAGGCGGAAGCTGCTTTCAAACGCGCGCTGGCGATCGACCCGAACATCATCGAAGCACGCATGCTGATGGTGTTTGTAATGCTATGGCGCGGCGAGAAAAAGAAGGCCCGGGAAGAAGTTGCGCGGATGCGGCGCGATGCGCCGAGCGAGGCAGTCGTGCATTTCGTCAAAGCGACGTTGCATCGTCTGGACGGCGAATACGATCGCGCGCTGGGCAGTTATGATCGTCTGGTTCACCTAGATCCGGCGTCGTTCGTCGTCGTCAGCTATAACCGCGCGCTGATTTTTCTTTATCAGGAAAAATACGACGAAGCGATGCGGGAACTGGATCGAGCAGCATCGAGCGAGCCGAATAATCCTTTGCTGCGCAGCGTGCGCGCGTTGGTGATGTTCTATCGTGGAGAGGTTGATCAGGCGTGCGCTGCGTTGCGCGAGGTGCTGTCGGCAAATCCCAACCTGCACGGGGTGCGGCCATTTCTGGCCATGTGCCTGAGCAAGCAAGGCCAACACGACGCGGCTTTGGCGGAATTGAATGAGGATGTGAAGCGCACGGCTTCGGTGGACGCGGACATCGCGTACGCCGTCGCGTCCGTTTACGCTTTGGAAAATGATCTAGAGCAAGCGTTCGAGTGGTTGCAGCGCTCAGTGGCGCTGGGAAATGAAAACAGATTTCTGTTTGAGCATGATCGGAATTTGGCGGCGTTGCGAGGTGATGCGAGATTTGTTTGGCAGCCTGAAGGGCTGCAAAGAAAGTAGCCGGCGGTCGACGACCACCGGATCAAGGTTGCAATGATTCGCACTCCGAAGGAGTGCCAGAAGAGAAGGCCAACTGTTCGACATTACATTGCGGATCAGGAGGCCCACCATGCCAAGAGTTCATATGTGGATGAATTGAAAGAACTACTTGGCAAGGCCGGAATTCCTTATGAAGAGAAATATCTGCTGTAATGTTCGCGCACCCCTTCGGGGTGCAATATCATTTCCGCTCCGATCCGGTGGTCTTCGACCACCGGCTACTTTCTGACAACCCTTCGGGTTGCCGATTCTGCGTTATAGTATTCCCCAGTCATGACTCAACGTGCGGCGATCAAAGCGATCAAATCCTTCCTACCGGAACAGAAACTAACCAACGAACAACTAGCCGAGCAGTTTGGCGATTGGCATGCGAGCCAGATTCTCTCGAAGACGGGCGTCGCCGTGCGCGGCGTCGCGGGCAGAGACGAATGCGCGTCAGATCTCGGCGTGAAGGCAGCGCAGCGGCTGTTTGAAAGTGGCGCGTGCCGGGCCGACGAAATCGATTTTCTGATTTTTTGCACCCAGAGTCCGGATTACTTCACGCCCACCACTGCGTGCGTGATGCAGGCGAGCCTGGGACTGAAAACAAGTTGCGGAGCTATTGATATTAACCAGGGATGCTCGGGATACATTTATGGTCTCGCGCTGGCAAAGAGTCTGGTGGAAGCGGGCACGGCGCAGACGGTTTTGCTGGTCACCGCGGACACGTATACAAAATTTATCAATCGACGCGATCGTTCGTTGCTGACTCTATTTGGAGATGGCGCAGCGGCGACGCTGGTGCGCGCAGTCGAAGCTGATTCAGAACTAGTCGGCCCATTCGTATTGGGGACAGATGGAAGGGGAGCTAACCAAATCATCGTGAAAGCCGGCGCGCTGCGTTGCCGGCCCACGGCCGAGACGGCGGTCGAAAAAGAGGACAGCAGCGGCAACTGGCGCTCGGACCAAAACCTGTTCATGGATGGCGCAGACGTTTTCAGCTTTGCGCTACGGACGGTGCCGCCCACGCTTCAGCAGTTGCTCGAGAAATCGGGCCTGACGATCGACCAGATTGATTTCATCATTCCGCATCAGGCCAACAAGTTCGTGCTGGAGCGTCTGCGCGCGAAGCTAAAATTCCCCGCTGAGAAGTTTTGGATCGACATGGAGCAGTCAGGCAATACCGTGTCGTCGACGATACCGATTGCCCTTGAGAGCGCCATCGAACAACAGCGCGTGAAGCAGGGCGACCGCGTCGCGCTAATCGGTTTCGGTGTCGGCTATTCGTGGGGCGCGACGATGATTGAGATTGTGTGAGGGCAGCCCGCAGGGCTGCGAGATAGTAGCCGGTGGTCGTAGACCACCGGGACGCAAAGGAATTGATCGTAGGCACCCTGAAGGGGTGCGAGAAATCAGGCTCTTGATGTGGCACCCCTTCAGGGTGCGAAACATTAATTTCGAATACCGGAGGTCTTCGCTGCGCTTCGACCTCCGGCTACTGTCTAACAACCCTACGGGTTGCAGATATGAGTCTTCACAAACTCGCAAAATCAATTCTCCCCGCGCGCGCGTTTGATTCTCTTCGTCACGCGAAGTGGGAACGCGAGCGCCGTCGCGTGGCTTCGTTAACACCCATGACTGAACCTGATTTCAAAAGCATCCTGGTCGATAATCTTAATCTGGCGACCGGCGATCTGGTTTACGTGCACAGCGGAATGGACGGGTTGAATCTCAGCTTTCCGTTTTATCGCATTCTGTTTTTGATTCAGGAAGTGATTGGCCCGCTAGGAACAGTGGTTTTCCCGACTTATCCGAATCATCGCGTCTCTTCTTATGAATGGTTGCAGCAGGGAAATGTTTTCGATGTGCGGCGCACACCTTCTTACACTGGAATCCTGACCGAGTTTGCCCGCCGGCAGCGGAAGGCGATCCGGAGCTTGCACCCGACGAAGTCAGTCTGCGCGATTGGACCAGCCGCGCCAGAGCTCATTTCAACTCATCACCTGTCGCCCTATCCGTATGATACGGGCAGCCCCTACTACAAATTAATCGCCGGCGGTGGCAAGATCATCGGCCTGGGCGCGACGACGAATTATGTTTCGTTCGGTTACTGCGTCGATGACGCGTTCAAAGAAAAGTTTCCGGTGCGTGTCTATCACGATCAGCTGTTCGCGGCGCCGTGTATTAACTATGAAGGCGAGCGCGTGATTGTGAAGACGTACGCGCATGACATGACTACGACTGTCCATCCGGACATGCCGCAGTGGATGCGCGACTATATCTCGGAAGCGGCGTGTCGGGATTTGATTGTGCGCGGGATGAAGTTCTTTCGCGCGGACGCGCCCAAACTTTTTGCGGAGATGATGGAACTGGCGAAGCGAGACATCATCGCGTATCCGCGATCGGTGCGGAAATAGCAGGTAGCCGGCCACAGATTTACACAGATGACACGGATGAAATCCCGAACCTGATTTGGTATTGGTATCCGTGTGAATCCGTGTTTATCTGTGGCTTGTCTCTGCAGTCCGTACCCGAAACTCGCCGCTTCTAATCTTCTCAGCCAATTCACTCAGCGTAATGAATTTCAAATCCGGAGCGTCCGCAACCTCACCCACAAATCTTTCCAGCCCGGCCCAATCGCGAATGTCCTTCGGATGATTTGTAAGCACCACGGGAACTTTTGCTAAGCCGCTTTCCCGTGCGCGTTGACGAATCGAGGCGAGCATCTCGCACATCAACGGATAATTCAGACGGCCGGTGTCAGACACGAAATGCTTGCGTTTGATAGCAGGCGCGATCAGCTTTTCGTACACACGCGCCAATCCGGTGCTCTGACTATCCAGCCGCGCAGGGCCCGCTGTTGTTTTCTCTGTGCTACTGAAACGCGCTTTCGCGAGCGCCAGATTCTGCTTCGTGACCAGTCGTCGCGATCCGTAGAAATGATTCAATGGCACACAAACAATCGGCTCCTGCTGGTTCGATATCCTGCGCGCGTCGTCCATTCGCGGATAGTACGGCAGAAAACCTTCTTCACAGGTTCGATAATCGAGTTGCAGAGTGTCGTTATTAAGATAGACACCACCGGCCACACTCACATCGATTTCTATTCCTAACGCCGCCAGCGATGACAGCAAATGTGCAGAAGGGGCGAGCGCCAGAGCGCTGGCGCGAAAAGCGACGCAGCGATATTGCGGATCGACCGGGTGCAAAGCATTTTCCAGATAGCTCCTGGAGTCCGAGATCATCTTTGTCGCCATGTCTTGATCGTAATTGAGCAGCGACCAGTCACCGCGCAATTGCCATCTGCCGTTTTCATACTCGACGTTGGACCATTGAGAGTGCAGATGCAATTGAATGTCGTGGCCGCGCGCGTAAGCTTCCTGCGCATGCTCGTCCCACGAATCTGCCGCGCGTTTCAGCTCCGGATGTTCGTCTTGCAAACTTCTAAATCTGAGCTGCTGCATCACGTCCGGAAGGAAGGTCGTGCGCGCGCCGGCTTTCTCATAGATCGCCAACAGGCGGCGCAGCGGAGCGAATTGAATCTCTTCAATGTCGCCTGAGCCGTCACCGCGCAATTCCCAGTCGTGGGTTAGGGCTAAATAAATTGTCTGTGTCATGTCAGCGAATCGGCCACAGATTGGCACAGATGAACACGGATTAGAAATCAAAACATTATCAGTGTCTATCGGTGAAAATCTGTGGCGGAAATTAGTGTAGTATCGACCCGCAATGCTGCACGGCAAATCGATTATCTGTTTCGGCGGCGAGGACTGGTGGTATCACCATCCGCATTCGAAGAACCATCTGATGCGGCGGTTCGCGCGCGCGGGAAACAAGGTCATTTTCGTCAACTCAATTTCGATGGGCCTGGCGCCAATGAAGAGCGGCGAGATCTTGCCGCGCATCAGGCGCAAGCTGAAGAGCTATGCCAAACTCGCGCGCACCACAGAGGAGGGAATTACCGTCGTCTCTCCTGCGGTCGTCCCGTTCTTTGGTAGCCGCGCAGCAGTCGCCGCTAATCGACAATTATTGACGAAGCAAATCTCATCCCTTGCCAGGCGGCGCGGCTTAACGAATCCGATTCTTTGGATTGCAATTCCCACCGCGGTAGAAGTCATTGGGCGCTTGCACGAATCGCTCGTCATTTATCACGTGTCAGATAAGTACGATGCGAACACGATGGACCATGCAACGGATCCGTTGCTGATTCGTAAGATGCATGAGCGAGCAATCGAGGCTGCTGATCTGATCTTCTATTCGAGTCGAAAGTTACTGGCGGAAGCAGAGCGGGGATTGGAAAAATCATTTTTATTAGAGCAGGCAGTCGATTTCGATCATTGGTCGAGAGTTAGTCGTGGTCACATCAGCATTGCTGAAGCAGTTGCGCGCATACCGCAACCGCGCGTCGGATACTTTGGCGCGATCGAGCCCTGGCTGATCGATCAGGAATTGATCAGGCAAGCGTCCCGGGAACGGCCCGGTTGGAATTGGATTTTCATCGGCAATAAGTCGCGTGGATTGGAAATCGAAGAGCTGCCGCAGGTTCATTTTCTGCCGCCGGTCGCGTATCAGGACCTTCCGGCGTACGCGGCCGGTTTCGATGTTTGCGTCCTGCCCTGGAACACCGAAGTGCCTTTCACAAGTTATGGTTCGGCGATCAAGGTGCGCGAATATCTCGCTTCGGGTAAGCCGGTCGTGATCTCTCCTCTGCCTGAATACGAATCGATGAGCGATGTCTTGCGCATCGGGCGCAGTCGCGAGCAGTTTCTCGAACTGGTCGATGATGCCTTGCACGAGCGCGATGTCGCGATGGCGAGAGCGAGACAGGATGCAGTGCGTGATGGTACGTGGGACGCGCGGGCTGAGTGGGTCAGTGGTTTGATTGAGGAAGCGCTCGCGAAGCGGACAGATTAACCACAGAGGACACGGAGGAAGAATGAAGGAAGGGTTTTATCGCGCCCACGGTTCATAGATTCTCTGCCTTTTTAAGTTGTATTTCTCTATGTCCTCTGTGGTTCATGCTCTCTTTTTGAAGGCTTTTGTCGTTACTTGGCCTGCTGTCATTACCGCAATTCCAGCAAACGCAAACAGAAAATAGTCGACTGCCAAAACGTATCGATATTCTGTGTGCACGGCTGATTGCACGCAGAAGAAATAGACCGGGACGATTGAGAGAATCACGAGCGCGGCGCTCTGTTTGCGAAACACCACCAGCAGCAAGCCAATGATCGCCAGCGGCAGAATGACCGCCGTGAGATAGATCTTTTGAATCGCGTGAATAAGGAATCGCGGATAGCGGGTCCAAAGGAATCGCGCCGGGCCGAGAGCATAAAGACCGACGGGCCCCACGCGAACAACCGGATGCGCCGGACTTGACGCCTCGTTGTTCAAGACAATCTTCAGTTGATCTCGCTGGCGGGCCACGAATGTCAGATCGATCCGCTGAATCGGTTGATCTTCAGCCGCAATGCTTTCGACTGTCTCAACAACCGCTGACGAGTAGACCTTACCGTTCGGTGATGTTGCGTTAACTCTCATGCGTCCGGTTGTCATTTTCACGGGAACGGTAAGTACGTAATCAGTGTTTTGTTTCAACGTCTCAATGGGCGCTGAAAACTGTGCGCCGTAATTCGATTCGTCTCCGGCAACCTCCAGCCAGGATCCATCCGCAATTAGAGAAGCCCGGGCTTGTTGAGTCGCTACGGCTCCCTCAGCAAGCATTCGCTGAGGCGTCTTATATGAATCCGGTTGCATTTGATCAAATGAACCGAAAGGATGAGTTATCCCCGGGTCAGTCGAAATCAGACGCGCTCGTTCCAGTCTCACCATCGACGATGCTCGCTTCGCAATCACGCCGGCAAACCAAAATGGATGCGAGCGAATAATCGCGAAGCCGCGCGAGAGACGCGCGCGCTCGCGCTCGACGCCGTCAGGATTAAAGAGCGTGCCGTAGTAATCGGGACGCTGATAGAGATCTGCTTCCTGCTTCATGATGCCCATGTCAGTATTCGGAATGCCGAACTTGCCTTCTTTGTCATAGTCAGCAATTCCTTCCAGCAGGGTTTGCCCGGCGCCGAGCGACAACGGAATGAAGCGATGACAGACGATCGCGTTTCTGATCGTCAGCGGCAGAATGATCAGCAACGTGCCGCACACGACGGCGAGGGCGAAGCGCCATTTGAAAGGAGCGCCGGCATCTTGGCGGCGGTTCGCGAGCATCCTGCTCGCGTTTTGGCTTTCGCTTCTAACCAGCAGCGGTACTGACACGGCAAAAAAGATCGTCAGCAACATCGCATTCGCTCTGAGCCAACACGAGAGTCCGATTAGCGCTCCGACGATCAGGAAGTTTATGACGCGCGGCTTCTGCAAGCCGCGGGCAAGCAAATAGATTGCAAGCAGAATCGGCAAAACGGAAATAGAGTCTGGCAGCAACAGAACGGAATTCCATGCGAACTGTGGAGAGAAGGCCGCGAGCAATCCAGCGACGACACCGGCCGTCAGTGGGAACAACTCTGCGACTATAAGAAAGATCAGAACGGCTGAAAGTGAATCGGCCGTGATTTGCGCGAACTGAACCGCCGTGTCCGAATGCTTGAGGGAATAAACGGAGGCAATCAAAAATGAATAGCCCGGCGGGTGTCCAAGGTTATTCAAATCGGCCAGCGGCGAAGACGAACTGAGGAACGACGAAACGCCACCAGCACGCAACAGTTCAGCGACTCGGTGGTAATCGGCGACCACCGCGCTTTGTACTTTTCCAACTTCAAGCCGTGTATCATGCCAGGTGAGAACGCGCACGCCGAAAGCGAGCAGGAAGATAAGGGTCGCTAATGCAAAACGAAGCTTGTAGACGCGTGTCACGTAGAATAGCCCAGCTTTTCTTACTGTCCTTTTTGGATTTGTTTAGAGGTGGGCTACCGCCCGCCAGGTGGCGATTTCAAACCAGGCGGGCAGTAGCCCGCCTCT
>DNNE01000208.1 GCA_003487805.1 Blastocatellia bacterium
TACCGCTCGCGGTTCTGTAACCGTTGCAGATCAAACGCGAGCCCGAAGACCTGATTTCGCTTCGGCATTCGTGATATATTCACGCCACGCATATCGAGAATGATTTCGTTTAGAAGCCGGACTTGTCCGGCTCACGCATCTTGCGGCGGCACAAGTGCCGCGTCTAAACGGATACGTTGGAACCAGTAGATCTAATATGGATACCTATAGAAATTTTATCGGCGGCAAATGGATCGAATCCACCTCAGCAAAGACCGTCAACAACATCAATCCCGCAAACACGGAAGAAGTCATCGGCACCAATCGACAAGCCACGCGCGAAGAAGCACGCGCCGCGGTCGACGCGGCCAGCGCCGCATTTCATGATTGGCGGCGGACGCCGGCGCCCGCGCGCGGAAAGATCGTCGCGACGGCCGCGCGCCTGATGGAAGCCGCGAAAGAAGAACTGGCTACGATTCTGACGCACGAAGAAGGCAAGACAATTTCGGAGTCACGTGGCGAACTGCAACGCTCGATCAATGTCGCTGAGTTTTGCGCGGGCGAATCGCGACGCATGAATGGCGAAACTATCTTGTCCGAGCTCCCTTCGAACTTTGTTTACACAATCAAGCAACCGCTCGGCGTGGTGGCGTGCGTAACGCCCTGGAACTTTCCGGTGGCAATCCCGACGTGGAAGATCGCGCCGGCCCTGGTCGCGGGCAACACGGTAGTTTTCAAACCAGCGACGATCACTCCGGGGACGGCCGTTCGCATCGTCGAGATATTTGAAGAAGCGGGTATTCCCGCCGGCGTCTTGAATTTGATTCTGGGCTCGGGCTCCGATGCGGGCGACGAAATCATCAATCATCCTGCGGTGAAAGCAGTCTCGTTCACTGGATCGAACGGCGTCGGCATCCGACTTTACGAGCAGGTTTCGCGGCGCGGCGGTAAGTGTCAGTGCGAGATGGGCGGCAAGAATCCGGTCGTGGTCCTCGAAGACTGTGACATGGATCTCGCCGTTGAAAACACTGCGCAAGGCGCGTTTGGATCGTCGGGACAGCGCTGCACCGCCACCAGTCGCGCAGTTGTCGTCGATAAGATCGCGGACGAATTCGTTGAACGAATTTCAAAGCGCGCGCAATCGATGCGCATCGGCGACGGCATGGATCCGCAGACTGAAATGGGTCCCAGCGTCGATGAAAGCCAGTTCAAGACCGTGCTCGAATACCTGAATGTCGGCCGTGAGGACGGCGCGACTCTGGTTTGCGGCGGCGAGCGCGCGACGGGCAACGGCCTGGACAAAGGTTATTTTGTGAAGCCGACAGTTTTCGATCACGTCACGCCGGACATGCGCATCGCGCGGGAAGAAATCTTCGGCCCGGTGTTGTCCGTACTGCGCGTGAAAGACTTTGAACAGGCTCTGGAAGTCGCAAACGACACCGAGTTCGGTTTGTCCTCATCTATCTTTACCAATGATGCCGCGCGCATCTTCCGCTTTGTTGATGAAATCGAAACGGGCATGACGCACATCAACTCGCCGACCACCGGCGGCGAAGCCCACATTCCTTTCGGCGGTATCAAAGGCACTGGCATCGGCGATCGTGAACAGGGATCGACCGCGCTCGATTTCTACACCGAATTGAAGGTGGTGTACGTTGATTACACGGGAAGAAAGCGCGAGGGAAATCTTTACTAGGGCCGACGCGTCTTCGTGTGGATTGGTTTTGTGTTAGTGGTTTTTCGTGGTGTGCTTTGCAGATGAAACAACGAGAACCAAACCACGAAATCACTCAAAACCGGAATCACGAAAAGACACAAACATTCAGTTGATTGAGTCAGAAACGACGAATCCGTATGCAGACTAAAACTCTTGCCGTAACGCTTTTCATTCTGATGTGCGCTGCTTTTGCGAGCGCTCAATCGAATGACAGCGTCTATTCAAGCCTTTCAACAAAAAGCTGTCGCACGATTAGATCTACTTCGAACGAGGGCGGCTCGTATGTGGGAATTTGTCCTGGCGTCGCGGGCTACAAACTCCAGTCTGAAGAAGGTGACCTGCGGCAAAATATTCAAGTCATCACTCCGAACGGGCAGAAGCATTCGCTCGAGCTTTGGAACGTAGTCGGATCAGGTTTTTCGGCTTTAGGTGAGAAAGCTGAATGGCGAGTCAAGCGTCGGAACGGTAAAACAGTTCCGGTAGCCCTTATTCTTCGTTACAACGTCGCGAATCCTGAAGATTCAACCAAAGGCACCTCGTATCTCGCCGTCGCCAAGATCACGCCAACCAAAATTTGCATCACAGACAAGATCGCGCCCGGGGCGAACGCGAATGTCGCGGCCCGGAATGCCGCGGATAATGCCGCCGCGAAACCTTGCCTCGAGTCATCACAGTGAAGTTTTCAATTCAGTTTACGAAGAAGTGCCCAGACACAAGTCACTCAGAGGGCCGCAAGCGCGAGGGGAATTTGTACTGAGCAAAGCTTTATGATGAAGCTGATTCAATACTTCTGGTTAATAGTGGGGCAACTGCCGTCACTTCTTGTTATGGCCGGCGGTATTGTTTTCGCGCTCACCCGTTGGAAGCGTACGCCGAAGGTCTCGATGATGGTGGTCCTTGGCCTCGTGCTGATGTTCGTGCATGTCTTCGTTTTTCTGATCGTCTACGACCTCGTGCCGCCAATCTTCCTCCGCGGCATATCGGCAACGACCACCGAGTTTGAAACCGCCGAGAGAATCAGGCGAAATCTATTTCTTACTCTGGGCCTGATTTCGAACGCTCTTCTGGCAGTTCCTTTTGCTCTGCTGTTGGCGGCGGTGTTCATGGGACGAAAGCGTTCCGCTGAGGCCGCACAAGGACAATCGTGAGAGACCAACTTCTTTTCGACCTCTTCGTCATGCTGGTCAGACGGCTGCCGATGCTGCTGTTGTTCTTTGGCGCAATGATCTGGGCCATCGTACGTTGGAAAGCTCATCCGCGCGGGTCTCTCATGGTCCTAATCGCGTCATTCATCTATTTATTGGAAGGGCCGTTCTTCACCCTCTTTTTCTATGAGTTTCCAGCCATGATGCGGATCCTGGACCTGTCCACCAAAACGTACAGATGGTTATATAGCGGCGTCTACTTTTTTGAGAACTTCATCCTGGCGGCGATTATCCTGCTGATCGTTGGGGCTGCTTTCGCAGATCGGAGCAGTTCTGTGAACGCTACTGCCTAAAAGCAATTACGTTCATCTCGGGTTAATTCTCTTGCCGGGTTGAAATCGAAGGACTAAACAGATGAGCACTGCTGAAATCAAACGCGAGCAATCCGAAACCGTCCGCAAACACAAAGAATTTCTCTTCCCCGCCGTCGCCACGTATTACCAGGAGCCGCTGGCGCTGGTGAAAGGCGAAGGCGCGCACGTCTGGGATGACAAAGGCGACAAGTATCTCGACTGTTTCGGCGGCGTGCTGACTGTCAGCGTCGGCCACGCGAACCCGGCGGTTAACGAAGCGATCATCAACCAGGTCAAAACGATTTCGCACACTTCAACGCTATACGCGAATAAGCCGCAATCTGATTTGGCTGAGAAGCTGGCGCAGATTACTCCAGGCAAGTTAAAGAAATCTTTTTTCACGAACAGTGGCACAGAAGCAGACGACACTGCCGTGCACGCTGCCAAGCTGGCGACCGGCCGTCATGAGATTGTGGTGCTCCGTCACGCGTACAGCGGCAGATCCGCAACCTCGCTATCTGCTATGGGCCACTCGAACTGGAGGCCTCTGCCACCGCAAGTCAGCGGTTTTGTTCATGCGCCCGCGCCGTATTGCTATCGCTGTCCGTACAAGCTTACCTATCCGGAATGCGGACTCGCCTGCGCAAACGATATCGAAGAATTGATCATGACTACGACGACCGGAGAAATCGCCGCGTTCATGGCTGAACCAATTCTTGGCGTCGGCGGATTCATCGTTCCGCCGGCTGGATATTTCGAACGAGCAGTTGAAATCACGCGCAAGCACGGCGGCCTGTTCATCGCTGACGAAGTGCAGACCGCCTGGGGCCGCACCGGTGAAAAATGGTTCGGCATTGAGAACTGGAATGTTGAACCCGACATCATCACTTCGGCGAAAGGCCTCGGCAATGGCGTGCCTATCGGCATCACCGTCGCGACGCCGGAAGTTGCCGACAAGTTTCCAGGTCTGACGTTCTCTACGTTCGGCGGCAATCCGGTTTCCTGTGCAGCGGCTTTGGCTGTGCTCAAAGTGATCGAAGACAATGATCTGAAAAAGAACTCGGCAGTCGTAGGTGGTTATTTCCGCGAGAAGCTCGATGGATTGAAAGACAAGTATCAGGTGATCGGCGACGTGCGCGGCATGGGTTTGATGCAAGCGATGGAGCTGGTAAAGAATCGCGAAACGAAAGAGCCCGATCCGCAATCAGTCCTGAAAGTTTTTGAAGAAACAAAGAAGCGCCGCGTCCTCGTCGGCAAAGGTGGTCTTTACGGCAACGTGATCCGGACCGGCATGATGCTCAATTCAACGAAGGACCATGTTGATGAATTGATTGAGGCGCTGGATGCGAGTTTCGCGGCGGCGAATTGAGGCGAAGGCCGGCCCGATGCGCCGGAAAGAATTTTTGGATTTCGTCCCGTTAGGGACGAGATGTTTATGGACTACAAGCTACTCATTCCAAACCAAGCTCCTTTAGGAGCGTAATGTGGATCTCTTACATTGCGCTCCTAAAGGAGCTAGTTTGATTTATTTCGGGCGTGGTTCTATAAACATTTCGCTCCTGACGGAGCGAAGAGCCATCCCGCAACCCATCTGGCGGCGAAGTATCTTATTCGAGCTCACTGATAAGTTAACAACTCACCTCCACAATCCGTCCTTTTTACGTTGGCGCTCAGTTGTACAATCACGAAACTCGTCGTTTATCGTGCGCGTACTACCAATCTTGGTTAATCGCCTCGGACTCCATTTACCTACAAGAGAGGATTTATGACTTCAAAGAATTTTCCGGCTCTTCACTTAGGCGCCGCAGCCTTACTGTTTTGCGCGGCCCTTTTTCTAACAGCTCCGGCGCACACTTATGCGCAATCAAAGGGCCTGCCGCCGCTGATCGATCGCGAGCTGATCTTTGGCGATCCTGAAATCAGTGCGGCGCAGATCTCACCTGACGGTAAATTCATCACCTTCATCAAGCCGTTCAAGGGCACTCGCAACATCTGGGTCAAACGCACCGAAGAACCATTTGAAAAGGCGAAGCCAATCACCGCCGACACTACGCGACCTATTCCTGGTTATTTCTGGAGCCGCGACGGCAGATTTGTCCTCTTCGTGCAAGACAAAGCCGGCGACGAGAACTACCTGGTCTATGCCGTCGATCCGAACGCCGGCCCGGCAGCCGGTCAGGAAGTGCCGGTCGCGCGAAACTTGACGGACCTGAAAGGCGTGCGCGCAGACATTGTCACCCTCCCACGCAGCGAACCGGATTTGTTCTACGTGGCCCTCAACGATCGCGACAAAGCCTGGGCCGATCTCTACAAAGTCAGAATCTCGACCGGCGAACGCACGTTGATCCGCCAGAATACCGATCGGATCACAAGCTGGTTCTTCGATCTCAAGGATCAATTGCGCATGGCCACGCGCGTTAACGACAACGGCGACACAGAGGTTCTCCGGGTCGATGAAAAGGGTTTCACCAAGGTTTATTCCTGCAACGTGTTTGAAGACTGTGGTCCCGTTCGTTTTCACAAAGACGGTCAGCGCGTCTATTTCCAAACCAACAAAGGCGCCGCCACCGATCTGATAAAACTTGAGCTGTTCGATCCAATGACGGGGAAAGAGGAGCTGGTTGAATCCGATCCTTTGAACCGGGTCGATCTCGGTGACACAACTTTTTCGGAAGTGAGTGACGATCTTATCGCCACCAGCTACGAGGACGAACGTCCGCGCGTTTACTTCAAGGACAAATCGTTTGAAGCCGATTACAACCTGCTCAAGAAGCAGTTTCCCGAAATGGAAATTGATTTTGCCTCGGGCACTAAAGACGAGCGCCTGTGGCTGGTCGACGTTGGCAGTGACACCGATCCAGGTGAATGCTATTTGTTCGATCGCGGCACCAAGAAGCTGACGCTGCAATATCACATCCGCGAGAAACTTAATCGCAACTATCTCGCCGAGATGAAACCGATCAAGTACAAGTCTTCAGACGGACTGGAGATTCCCGCTTACCTCACTTTGCCGAAAGGCGTCGAGCCTAAGAATTTGCCACTGGTCGCGTTTCCGCACGGCGGTCCCTGGGGACGCGACAGTTGGGGCTACGATGCGTTCGCGCAGTTCTGGGCCAATCGCGGTTATGCGGTACTGCAACCGGAGTTTCGCGGCTCGACGGGCTATGGCAAGAAGTTCATCGACGCCGGCAACAAACAGTGGGGCGACAAGATGCAGGACGATATTACCTGGGGTGTGAAGTATCTGATCGCGCAAGGCATCGCCGATCCAAAGCACGTCGGCATCATGGGTGGATCGTATGGTGGTTATGCCACGCTCGCCGGTGTAACGTTTACGCCTGACCTGTACGCGGCGGCAGTTGATTACGTTGGGCCATCCAACCTGAACACGCTGCTCGAGACGATTCCGCCGTATTGGGAAGCCGGCCGCCAGGTTTTCTATCAACGTATGGGCGATCCGAATACACCTGAAGGAAAGGCCCAACTTGATCGACAGTCGCCTTTGAATTCCGCGAACAAGATCAAGACGCCGTTACTGGTCGTGCAAGGCGCCAACGATCCGCGCGTGAACAAGCGCGAAGCGGACCAGATAGTAATCGCTTTGCGCGATCGCGGATTTCCAGTCGAATATATCGTCGCGCCGGACGAAGGCCACGGCTTCCACCGGCCGGTGAACAACATGGCCATGTTCTCGCAAGCCGAGAAATTTTTCGCGAAGTACCTCGGCGGTCGTTACCAGGAAGGCGCAACGCCTGAGGTGGCGCAGCGGCTGAAAGAAATTACAGTCGATGTGAAGACTGTGACGATGCCAAAGAAAGTCGAAGCTGCCGCAGCGGCGCCCAAGCCTGCTTCGGATCTCAGCGCCGCAACTTTCAATTACAAAGCCACGATTGCCGTCCAGGGCCAGACAATTCCGCTGACCACGACGACAGAGATCAAAGAAGACGGCGCGAATTGGATCGCCACTGAGACTGGGGAATCACCGGCTTTCGGAAAGATCATCGATGTGGCCACGATTGAAAAGGGAAGCCTGATTCTCAAGCACCGCTCGCTCACGGAATCCGAGGTGGTCATTGAACTTGATTTCAAAGACAACAAAGCGACTGGCACGATGACTCAGGGCGGCCAATCTAAACCAATTTCGGTCGACGTGGGCGGCATCGTTTTCGCGGACGGCGGGGGCGCTTTCGATGTGGTCGCACGTCTGCCGCTCGCAGCAAATTACACAACGACCTTCCGCAACTTTGACGTTGAAAAGCAGAAGACGCAGATAAAGCTTTTGAAGGTTACCGGAATGGAAAGCGTAACGGTGCCGGCCGGCACCTTCGATACTTACAAAGTCGAAGTGGTTTCAGCCGACGATGAAGCCGACAAGCAAATTGTTTGGATCGCGAAAGACTCGCATAAGGTCGTCAAGATTACGGCGACGATTCCGAGCCTGGGCGGCGCGCTGCTAACGAGCGAGTTGGTAAAGTAGCGCAAGCGAACATCGCAAAGCTTCCTAAATGCAGCCATGGTCTTGGATCGTGGCTGCATTATTTTTTACATTGACAGGCTTGTTATAAGGGATCGGGACGATGCTCATCTTAATTTGTGGCTTTGCCGCCTGATGTGCGGAAAGGCTTGATTCGCGGCTTTCGCTCCGCTAGGAGCGAAATGTTTATAGAACTCCGGCTTCATTTACTCTCAGAGCTCCTTTAGGAGCGGAATGTTGAGGTCTCGCAATGGCTAACACGTTCTCTCAAATCTACATTCAAACGGTCTTCGCCGTTGAAAATAGACAATCATTAATCAAACTGGATTTCAAAGAGGATCTCCACAAATACATCACCGGCATACTCAGGAATCAAGATCAGAAACTGATCGCAATCAATAGCATGCCCGATCATCTTCACATTCTGATCGGCTTGAAGCCGGCGATGGCCTTGGCAGACTTGGTTCGTGAGATCAAATCTGATTCAACCAACTTCATCAATGAACAGAAATTGGTGCGCGGACGATTCAATTGGCAAGAAGGATATGGCGCATTCTCTTACGGCCATTCGCAACTGAACACAATCGTCCTCTATATTCAGAACCAGGAGAGACATCACCAGAAGCAATCGTTCAAGGATGAATACATGACTTTGTTGCGCAAGTTCGATGTTGCGTTCGATGATAAATATGTTTTCAAGTTTCTGGATTAAAGTCGCGTCGTCCGCCAACTGCGGTGCCTCAGCGCCGTTAGGCGCGCAATGTTTATAGAGCCCTACCTGCCCCAAGCTTCATAAGCTCCTTTAGGAGCGTGATGTGAAGTCGATTTACATTACGCTCCTAAAGGAGCTTGTTGATTTATTTCGAGCGTGGTTCTATAAACATTTCGCTCCTAGCGGAGCGAAGGCCGCGTGCCGGAAAGCCGGAGGCTTTCCGCTCATCAGGCGGCAAAGCCGCTAGTTAGCTTCACGAAACACTTAATACGGAATCCTATGAAAACTCTAATCACTAACGGCAACGTCATCACCGCCACCGACAACTACACGGCAGACATCCTGATCGAAGGCGAAACTATTTCTGTCATCGGCGCGAAACTTGAAATGGAGGCCGATGTAACCATCGACGCTGCCGGCAAGCTTGTCATTCCAGGCGGCATCGATCCGCACACGCACATGGAGCTGCCGTTTGGCGGCACCACCGCGTCGGACGATTTTCGCACCGGCACGATTGCGGCCGCGCACGGCGGCACGACGACCATCATCGATTTCGCAGTGCAATACAAAGGCGAATCGCTTTTACAAGGCGTCGACAACTGGCACAAGAAAGCTGAAGGCAAGTGCGCGATCGACTACGGCTTTCATTTGATAACCACCGAACTTGAAGATAAACAAATCGAAGAGATGTACACGGTCATGGACGAAGGCGTGACCAGCTTCAAAATGTTTATGGCGTATCCCGGCGTGTTTCTGGTAGACGACGCGACGATATTTCGCGCCATGTCTGCGGCTGGACAGCGCGGCGGCTTGATTTGCATGCACGCCGAAAACGGAATCGTGATCAACGAGATCATTAAGCACGCTCTGGCCAAAGGTCACACCGCCCCGAAGTATCACGCGCTCACTCGTCCGACTGTAGCTGAGGCCGAAGGCGTGCATCGCGCGATCGCAATTGCCGAGATGGCAGAATCGCCGGTCTATATCGTTCATCTCAGTTGCACCGACGCACTCAACCAGGTGCGCGAGGCGCGCGATCGCGGCATCCCGGCCTTTGCCGAAACCTGTCCGCAGTATCTTTTCCTTTCCATCGATGATTACGGCGAAGACTTTGACGGCGCCAAGTATGTGATGACGCCGCCGCTGCGCGAAAAATCGAATCAAGCCGAACTGTGGAAAGGTTTGAAGATGGACGATCTGCAGGTCATCTCAACCGACCATTGTCCGTTCTGCATGAAAGAACAGAAAGAGCTGGGTAGAGATGACTTCACCAAGATTCCGAACGGCGCGCCCGGCGTCGAGCATCGCGTCTCACTCATTTACAACGGCGTCGTCGAGAATCGCATCTCGCTGAACCGTTTCGTCGAACTGACTTCGACGGCGGCCGCGAAGATGTTCGGGTTGTTTCCGAAGAAAGGGACGATCGCGATTGGCTCGGACGCCGACATCGTCATCTTCGATGCGAATAAGGACCAGACAATCTCAGTCAAGACGCATCACATGAATGTCGATTACAGCGCTTACGAAGGCAAGACCATCAAAGGCGCAGTCGAGACCGTTCTATCGCGCGGCAAAGTGGTAATTGATAAAGGTGAGTTCAAAGGCAAATCGGGTAATGGACAATTTCTGAAGCGCGGCGAGTGCGTAGCGATATAGTGACCTGACCTATAAATTTCTTTTCCGGCACCGATAGTTTCATCGCGATGGGCCAGGACTCGATTCAATCTCCTGATCAAGCAAGACGTAAGTGTGCGCACTGCGGTTTAGTGAACAGCGGTGCTGACGAATTTTGCCGGCGCTGTGGGACGGCGCTGGCTGATGATGAAAGCGCAGAGCCGGTACCAGCGAATGCTGAAGTACGGACGACCACCAAGAAGAGAGGGTTTCTCAAGCGCGTGACGTGGGTGCTGGGAGCCACGTCGATCATCCTGGTGATCTGGTATGTGTCGCTCTTGATAAGTTCTGACGGCCTGCAAGCTGATGAACGCCAGAAAGTCGAAGCCGCGATCGCGTTATTACAAGAACACGGTTTTGGGCGGGAGACTTTCGTTCTGAAACGTCTGACGATGTTTCGCCGCACAGATAATTGGTGGAACAAATACATCGGACACCGCGACGCTTATGCCGCCACCAATTTTCCATTTGAGATCGTGACGCTGTATCCGGATTTTTTTGACGCCCCGGTTGATGATCGCGAGCGCGCTGCCGTGCTGCTGCATGAAGCTCGTCACCTCCTGGGCGACGGCGAGGAAGCCGCCCTGCGCACGGCCTGGCAAAACAAACGACGACTTGGGTGGACCGGTGATCGTTATCAGCAAACCAGAGTTTGGGACGCGACCGAACGCTTGACTAAAGCTCAGTTCCCGTACATGTTTCAGTGCGGCGCCAACGGCCAGTCTGATTGCTATTAGTGGAAAAACATGAAAAGAACTCGTCTAACAATTGTCGGTGTGCTGACGGTCATATTGTTCGCAGCCATCGCTCATCTACAGCTGGCGCCGGCGCAAACGACTCGAGTGGTAACCGCTGCGCAAGCCAATGGAGTCTACCGTTATTACGACAACGAGTTTCGCATTCTCGCGCTGGGCCACGGGAAATTGAAGGTGCAGTTCGACGGCATCTATCACACTCTGGCGAAGAGCGTGAACATGGGTTCCGCGACGGGTGAAGCAACCATTGAAGGTAACGTTGCGACGTTCGTTCCGGAAGACTCTCAGAGTTGCAAAATTACTTTGACTTTTTTACCGGGCAAGCTGGTGGTAAGACAAGATGGAGAGGATTTTGCCTGCGGTTTCGGGCATAACGTCAATTCAACCGGCACGTATAAGAAGATTCGATCGGGCAAGCCAAAGTTTGAATCGCCGATATAAGCAGTACGTATCAGAAGCCCGACCGTTAGGAAGGGCCGCGCGAAAACAAGAGGTGTGGGCCTGTCTCTCATTCACACCTCGCTTAAGCGAGGTGACCACAGCCGGCAAGTTCAGTCTCAGCCGTTTTAACGGCTTTCATAATGTGAAACCGTTGAAACGGTAATCATATAGTTGACTCACT
>DNNE01000004.1:0-9781 GCA_003487805.1 Blastocatellia bacterium
ACCCGCGTGCTCGCGAAGGAACTTGGACCGCAGAACATCCGAGTGAATTCGATAAACCCTGGCGTAATCGACACCGAGGGCGCGCGTGCCATGGAGACTTACGAGCAAGTCGCAAACGAGATCAAAGCGCTGACTCCGCTGGGTCGAACCGGCATGCCGGAAGACATTGGGTTGATCGCTGCCTTTCTTGCCTCCGATGAAGCCCGCTGGCTTACCGGAGAAATCATTTTCGGCAGCGGCGGCCTCCGCTAAACATCAACGTTGTTGATTCAAATGGAACTTAGGGAGCGAATATATGAGACTGAATTCCACATGGCAGTGGTCAATCATATGCGGCCTTCTCTTAATAGCTCTTAGTCAAACGGCTGCTCAGGCGCAAGACTATGCGCTGCCTCAACCTAAGTCTATGACGGTTGATCGGTCGCTATCTCCGGCAGACGCTGCGCAGATGATTAGAACGGCACGGTTGTTTTATGCGTTCTGGGATACAGGAAACGCGGAGTACGCCTCTGCCGCGGTGGACAACGATTTTCGTGACAACACGCTTCCCGAAGGTCGACCTCAAGGTCTCAAGGGTTTGCTTTACGCTTCGCAGACTTTTCGAACAGCCGTGCCCGATCTCCATTGCGCGATCGAGGACCTGTTGGTTAGCGGCGATAAAGTCACCGCACGCCTTCTCTTCACCGGCCCTCACAAAGGTGAGTTCATGGGCCATCCTGCGACCGGCAAGCCGGTGAAGTTTTTCGCCATCGACATACTACGAATTCGAGGTGGAAAGATTGTTGAAGATTGGCATCTCGAAGACAACCTAACCCTATTGAAACAACTAGGCGTCGTTTCCTTGAAGAAGTAGGAGAAACCTGGCGAGGCAATTTCTTCCAACGCTTGAGTCTGATGAATGCTTAGATAGGCTGAGGAAGGTTAATTCTCGGTTCGAGTTCCCGGCAAATTGAGCGTGAATTGGAGACGCCTCGAGCTGATCGATGATGTCGCGAACTTTAGTTGGAAGCCAGCACCGGACACGTACGTACTGCGGTAGTGCTTAATGCGTCACCCTCAGACTCATCCGAATGTGTCAACAATATAGATACTCTGACAGACACGAAAGAAGCACGACCGCGGCAACCCAAGTTGTTAGAGAATTGGTGTCGAAGATTCCACCGTGTGCATAGGAACCTGTAACCTTAATATCGGAAGATGTTAAAAGATTTGATAAGAACAAAAATTTGCGATTATCTGCACAAGCCTTGTGCCATACTTCGGCTCGTGAGATTTCAAATTAGGACAATACCCATCTGGCTGGTACTGGCACTCTTTCTGGCGCTCACCGTTTCCGCACAGGTTACCGACAACTATAAACCTGGTCCGGATTCAAAGCCGCAGCCCAGCGCTCCAAAAGGCGAGATACTTAAGTTCACTTTTGTTAGCTCAAAGATTTTCCCCGGTACGACACGCGATTACTGGGTCTACGTGCCCGCGCAATACGACCTCGAAAAGCCCGCTTGCGTCTTCGTGTGCCAGGACGGCATTCGCTATGAAGCACCTACCGTCTTCGACAATCTGATCAACAAAAAAGAGATGCCTGTGACCATTGGGATATTTGTCGCGCCCGGCGTTGTGAAAGCGACCGACACCAATGCCGCACTTGATCGCTTCAATCGCAGCTTTGAATACGACGGCCTCGGCGACAACTATGCACGCTTTCTGCTCGAAGAATTATTACCCGAAGTCGAAACGAAAAAGACGTCCGATGGGCGGGCGATAAAGCTCTCTCACGACGGGAAAGACCGCGCGATTGGTGGCGAAAGCAGTGGCGCCATCGCCGCATTCACCACGGCGTGGGAACGGCCCGACGCATTCACCCGAGTATTCAGTTCGATTGGGACCTACGTAGATCTGCGTGGCGGCATGCGTTACTCATCGCTGATTCGCAAGTACGAACCAAAACCCATTCGGATTTTTATGCAGGACGGTTCGAGCGACCTGAATATCTATGGCGGCGATTGGTGGATGGTAAACCAAACAATGGAGCGCGCCTTTCAGTTCGCCGGTTACGAAGTGCAGCACGCCTGGGGCGATGGTGGCCACACCGGGAATCAGGCTACCGCGGTGTTCCCCGACGCGATGCGCTGGCTTTGGAAGGACTGGCCGAAGCCCGTCACGGCGGGCCAATCAAAGAATGCCACGCTGGCCAGCATCTTGATCCCGGGAGAGCAGTGGCAGTTGGTAGGCGAAGGCTACAAGTCGACTGAAGGCCCCGCAGTCAACGGCAAAGGCGAGGTTTTCTTCAACGAGATGGGGAGCAGTAAGACCTATAAGATAGGACTGGATAACCAGGTGAGCGAGTTCATTGCCAACTCCAAGCAAGGCAGTGGCCAGGCGTTTGGCCCTGACGGCCGGCTCTATGTCGCGGCCGGCGGCGACCAAAAAGTAATAGCCCACGCCACCGACGGCACCGCCAAGGTAATCGCCCGAGGGTTCGTGGGCAAAGACATCGTCGTGGCCCACAACGGCAACATCTACGTCACCAATCCCCCGCCGGACAATGTGAACGAACTGAGCAAGGTCTGGCTGATCAAACCAAACGGCGAAAAAACTGTCGTCGACACTGGTATCAAGTACGCCAACGGCATCACGCTCTCGCCCGATCAAACACTGCTCTACGTCGCCGATTTCCGATCGCACTGGGTCTACAGCTTTGTGATTCAGCCCGATGGAACGCTAGGGAGCAAGCAGCGGTACTATTGGTTGCACGTGCCAGACATGTCCGACTGGAGCGAGGCGGGCGGCCTGCGCGCAGACCGCGACGGACGGCTCTATGTCGCCACAGCAATGGGAGTTCAAGTCTGTGATCAGGCAGGACGGGTGCAGTGCATTATTCCGACACCAAACGGCCGGCTCTCGAACATTTCGTTTGGCGGCGAACTTTTCGATACGCTCTTTGCGACCTGCAACGACAAGGTCTACAAACGCAAGCTGAAGGTCACTGGCGCCAACGCCTGGGACAAACCAAATAGGCCTGCGGCGCCTCGACTGTGATTCTCAAATCGAAGAAGACTAAAGTCTGTCAAATCGGGAGGTGGTTAATCATTGAGCTGCTTTGACATAACTTTTCCTACACGAGGGACCGCTTTCTCCGCGTAGCTCGAAGCGATAAAACAAAACCCGCCGCCACGAGTGCCGACAGGGAGAGATAGGTCACGCCGCCAACATACGAGTTAGTGCGCTTGCTGAGATAGCCAACCACGTATGGACCAGCGAAGCCACCAAGATTCCCTATGGAGTTGATCAGTCCAATTGAAGCCGCGGCTGCTGTGCCGGTGAGAAAGCTTGTCGGTAACGCCCAGAAACCGGGAAGATACCCGTACATCCCTGCAGCCGCCAAACAAAATGCCGCCACGCCGAGGGCAACGTGATCTCCCGCAGTCAGGCTTAACAAAAGTCCCAAGCCGGCAACCATCATGCATATTGCCGTGTGCCAGCGCCGCTCTCTGGTTCGGTCTGACGACCAACCGATCGCGAGAATAGCAGCCAACGCGACACAGTAGGGCAACGCGGAAATGAGAGTCACCTGCAGGTTCGAAGCGCCAGATAGCTTCTTGACGATGGTAGGCAGCCAAAAGGTAAAGCCATACACGCTGGTGATCATGAAAAAGTAGGCTAGTGTTATGAGGATCACTTCTCGATTCCGGAACGCCTGGAGTATGCGAAAGGAGTTTATTGTGTGCTTTGCCTGACGTTCGCGGTCCAGTTCCTCCGTAATCCAGTTACGCTCATCTTCGGCGAGCCATTTCGCCTGATGTGGTCGATCAGTGAGATAAAAAATGGTAACAACGCCGAAGATGATCGCCGGCGCACCTTCGATGATAAACAGCCAACGCCAACCAGCCAGGCCGAAGCGATTCATTCCAAGCAGCAGGCCGGACAGCGGCGAACCCACGATGTTAGCGATCGGGATAGCGGCCATGAACATCGCGACTGCCTTGGCCCTGTCCTGGTAGCGAAACCAGTGGGTGAAGTAAACCATGACGCCCGGGAAGAAGCCCGCTTCGGCGGCGCCAAGCAGAAAACGCAGCATGTAGAACTGGTTCCTGGTTCGGACGAAGCCCATTAAGATCGCCACTATTCCCCAGGAGATCAAAATGCGGGCTATCCAGCCGCGCGCGCTCCATCTTTCAACCAGAATGCTGCCCGGAATCTCCAGAAGAAAGTAACCGATGAAAAAGATTCCGGCGCCGAGGCCAAGCACATCATCAGTAAAAGCCAGGTCGCTCTTCATCTGCAGCGCGGCATAGCCCACATTGACGCGGTCCAGATAGGCGATTATGAAGAGCAGAAATAAATACGGCATGATGCGCCGCATGATGCGACGACGCGCGCGCTCACCAACAGAATTCAAATCAAGGCTTTGGTCTGTCGTCATTTATGCTCTCGGACGCTGCGGGACTTTAACATGATTTTCTTGCTCAAATTAGCGTTGGGCGTCTAGAGTGTAGCGTTTAATCGGTAACCTCCCGGCGCGGAGTTTCGGAAACCTCAGGCCGAAATGAAATCACTATTGGTTGAAAGGAAACCTGGCTCGATGCAAAAACAATCGTCTGTGTTCCTGGCTTTATCATTGCTGATCGTTACTGCCAATCCTGCATCCGGTCAACGCGTGGCGTCGCAAACGCCTGCCTCCAAAGCCGACGTGGAGCGTCGCGTGGAATCGCTGCTTCGTCAGATGACGCTCGAAGAAAAAATCGATTTGCTCGGGGGCGTTGATGGATTTTTTATTCGTGGCCTTCCCCGGCTTGGCATACCGCGGCTGAAGATGGCGGATGGTCCGATTGGCGTACGCAATTTTGGTCCGGCCACGACGATGGCCGGCGGTATCGCGCTCGCCGCTACCTGGAACCCTCAACTTGCCGAACAGGCCGGCGCCGAGATTGCTCGAGACGCGCGCGCCAAGGGCGTGCACTTCCTCCTCGGACCAGGCGTGAACATCTATCGGGCACCGATGAACGGACGCAACTTCGAATACTTTGGCGAGGACCCGTTCCTCGCGTCGCGCCTCGCGGTGGCTTACATCCGGGGAGTCCAAAGTCAGGGTGTGTCAGCCACGATCAAACACTTTATGGGAAACAACTCAGAGTTCGACCGCCACAACACGGACTCGATCATCGACGAGCGAACGATGCATGAAATCTACCTGCCGACTTTTGAAGCCGCGGTGAAAGAAGCGCGCGTTGGTGCGATCATGGACTCCTACAATCTCGTCAATGGCGAGCACGCATCGCAGAACCATCACTTGCTCACTGAAATCGCAAAGCAGGAATGGGGCTTCGACGGATTGATCATGTCAGATTGGAGCGCGACTTATGACGGCGTGGCTGCCGCCAACGGCGGTCAGGATCTCGAGATGCCTTCGGGATTTTATATGAACAGGAAGACGCTGCTGCCGGCAATCCAGGATGGCCGGGTTTCGCAATCGACTATCGACGACAAGGTGCGCCGTATCCTGCGCACCGCCATCAGGTTCGGCTGGTTGGACCGCGAGCAGACTGACTTGTCAATCCCACGCTTTAATGTTCAAGGCCGTCAGGTCGCGCTCGAAGCCGCGCGTGAGAGCATGGTCCTGCTAAAGAACGATCAAAATCTTCTGCCGCTCGATAAAAGCAAGACCAAATCCATAGCTATCATCGGGCCGGGTGCTTATCCGGCGGTGCCGGTCGGCGGGGGCAGCGCCCGCGTCGAACCTTTTCGGGCAATAAGTTTCATGGAAGGTTTGAGCAATGCCGCTGGCCCGGCGACCAATATTTATTACCATCGCGGCATACCAACCGTCGGCGAGATGGCTCAGGCGACTAACTTCACTACTGCCCTGACGGATGGCGCCACCGGTCTGCTGGCAGAATATTTCAGTACTCCGGACTTGAAAGGCACCCCGTCAGTTACCCGCATTGAACAGCACATCAACTATGGACCAGGGTCGATCGCGTCTTTCCCAGAGCAGACGCTTTCATCCCGTTGGACCGGCTACTACTTACCCCAGAGTGCGGGAGACCACACTATTTTCGTGTTGACTACAAGAGACGAAATCGGCGGGCATCGGCTGTTCGTTGACGATAAACTCGTTCTCGATAACTGGACGAGCGCGAGAAGCGTGGCCGGCTATACGAAGCTGACACTCGATCGGCGCCCTCATAAAATTGTACTTGAGCAACACGGCCGCTC
Organism: Blastocatellia bacterium; assembly: GCA_003487805.1. Lineage (GTDB taxonomy): Bacteria > Acidobacteriota > Blastocatellia > Pyrinomonadales > Pyrinomonadaceae > UBA11740. Next base: position 6,217 of record DNNE01000004.1, read on the forward strand.
AAATCGGTTTGGCGCCTGGCTAAGGATGGGAATCCTGGCCCCTGGCGCCACCGCGGAAGCGGAGGCTAAGCAGATTGCCGCCCGCGCTGATGTCGTGGTGGTCGCAGTTGGCTTCAATCCAGACACAGAGAGCGAAGGCGCTGATAGAACCTTCGGTCTACCTCCAGGGCAGGATGAGCTAATTCGTGAATTAGCGGACGCTAACAAGCACACTGTGGTAGTGATCACCTCAGGCGGCAGCGTTGACATGAACGCCTGGCTCGATCACGTTCCGGCTATCCTTGAGGTCTGGTACCCGGGACAGGAAGGCGGTACGGCGCTGGCCGACGTACTTTTTGGCAGCGTGAATCCTTCGGGCCGCTTGCCCACCACGTTCGAGCGCCGCTGGGAAGACAATCCCACACATGACAGCTATTACCCCGAGCCAGGTACGAAGCGAATCGTGTACAAAGAAGGAATCTTTGTCGGCTATCGCGGCTATGAACACAACCAAACAAAACCGCTCTTCCCGTTTGGCTATGGTCTGTCTTATACAAACTTCAAATACAGCAACCTCGAGGTACATGCGGTGACTGACGCCGCCTCGTCCGGCCCGCGCTACGAGGTCTCGTTTGACTTGCAGAACACGGGCAAACGCGCGGGCGCTGAAGTGGCGCAGGTTTATGTGCACAGCAAGCAAGCGAACATGCCCCGGCCGGAAAAGGAGTTGAAAGGTTTCGCCAGGGTCAATCTCGATCCGGGCCAGAAGCGGCGCGTTAATGTGACCCTCGACGAACGTGCGCTCTCGTATTACGACGTAAATACCAAGCAGTGGCGCCCAGACCCTGGACAGTACGAAATACTGGTGGGCCAGTCTTCTGCTGAAATCGAGCTGCGTTACACGCTTACGTATGCCGGGATCCGCCTTAGGTGAGTACCAAATGCTTTCACCCACAGACTGAAAGATTCCAGCAATCGCAAAGAAAAGTTGCGTCAATATTTTATCGAGAGGATGACGTGGCGCGACACTTATCAACCGCATTCGAAAACGATAACCTGACTGAGTGAAACAGTCACCAAGTACGTAAGCGCGGGGCTTATTTTGGGTATGGTGCCGAAGGGGGGACTCGAACCCCCACGAGTTACCTCACACGCCCCTCAAACGTGCGCGTCTACCAGTTCCGCCACTTCGGCTCAGTTTGGGTAGGACATTTACTACTTACTCTTCGATGGCTCGGGGGACGGCATCAAGACTGTCGAAGTCGGCACTGCTGCGGGAACAGCCGGCGTCGCTTGCGGTGTGGCTGTCGGCGTTGCCAACGGAGCCTGCTCAGGAAGTCCCGATTGCAGAACCGAACTAGTTCCGGTAATGAATGGCAGCGAGAGACAAAGCGCGAGCAACATGAATGCCGCCGCTGCTCCGATTGTCACTTTTCCCAGGATGCTTTGCGTTCCCCGCGGGCCAAACGCCGTACTCGAAACTGAACTCGAGAAGAGGGCGCCGGCGTCGGCCTTTCCCGGTTGCAACAAGATCGTCAGCACCAGGACGATGCACGCAAGAATAAATAATCCGTAGAAGATGTAAGTCAACATAGCTTAGTGAATTGTAAATCGTGAATCGTAAATAGAGTTACCGGCCGATCGATTCCCTTCTATTCCCTATCTACCATCTACGATTTACGTTGGACCTTCCTATCCGTTGTAATTAACTATTTTCGCAAAGCTCTCGGCGCTCAAACTTGCTCCTCCAACGAGCGCGCCATCGATATCCGAACACTTCATGAGGCCGCTGATGTTATCCGGCTTGACTGAGCCACCGTACAAAACCCTCAAACTCTCAGCCGCCGCCGCGGAATGCCTTTCCGCGAAAACGCGCCGGATAAACGCGTGCATTTCCTGCGCTTGCTCCGGCGTCGCGGTGCGTCCAGTGCCGATGGCCCAGACGGGTTCGTAAGCGACGATGATACGGGCGAGGTCAGAGGCTGTCAACCCGCTTAAACTTCCAACAACTTGCTCTTTGACCGTATCGAGAGCCTTTCCCTGATCGCGCTGCTCAAGTGTTTCACCAACGCAAACGATCGCAGTCAATCCTGCGGCCAGTGCAGCCTGAGCTTTGTTGCTGACAATATGATCGGCTTCGAGAAAATACTGCCGTCTTTCGGAATGTCCGACAATCACATGCGAGCAACCGGCGTCATGAATCATGAAAGCGGCGACTTCGCCAGTGTATGCGCCTTCGCTTTTTTCGCTCGCGCAGTTCTGGGCCGCAACTTTAATGTTCGATCCTTCCAGACGATCGGCGACGCCCTTCAATGCCGTGAACACGGGCGCAATGATCACTTCACAATGGTTCGCGTTGGCAACCAGCGGCTTCAGTGCGAGCGCGGTCGCGACTGAATCGCCAGCGGTTTTGTACATCTTCCAATTGCCGGCAATGACAGGTTTTCTCATAGCAAGACGGGGACTAGTGAAGCGGGTTAGGCCCTTCTTCGCTTGCGCGAAGCGGGTCGTGTGGTTTTGCTGGGAATCGTTAACGCCCTGGCACGCTCTTTTCCCGCCTGTGGATTAGTTCCCCACCCGCGGCCACGGGCCACGAGTTCAAGCTTTTTGACATCCAGGTCATCTAGAGGATCCACGTCAGCCAACTTAGAGGGCTTCTCCGCTTTCTTCCTGATAGAGCTCTGTTTCATAGTGATTTGATTTACGCGCGCTAATTATTCGAGTGCGCTTGCGTTCTGTGAAAGCGATCGTTAAGAGTCGATTCCGCTCAGAAAAACCGATGATAACATAGCAGTCCTCGGCGGCGGAGTGCTTGAGATCTTTATAAGCAAAGAAGTAAGCGTCATCGAATACAGTGACGGCTTCTTCGAACGACACCTTGTGCTTAGCGAGATTGAGCCAAGCTTTCTCTCTGTCCCACTCAAATTTTCCAGCTGCAATCGTGCGCGCCATCTTCAGTGAGAGGATCTCCTGTCCGTCAGCGCTGCAACGCCCGGCAACTCCTTACCAGCCAAAAACTCCAGGGTCGCACCGCCACCGGTTGAGATATGCGTGATTCGGTCAGCAACACCTGCCTGCGAAACTGCCGCCACTGAATCTCCACCGCCGACGATTACAATCGCCCCGCGATCGGCAGCTTCGGCCACGGCTTTCGCTATTCCAATTGTCCCTTCGTCAAAGGGTGGCTCTTCAAAAACTCCCATCGGACCGTTCCAGATGATGGTCTTCGCATCTCGTAGAGCATTAGCGAAGTGGCTAACGGTTTCGATACCAATATCCATGCCCGCATGGCCGGCGTTCGTAAACTCGATCGGAATTGTTTTCGCGGCGACCTTACCGTCCTTGATCGGCTCGTAACTATCAACGACTTGATGATCTGTCGGCAGCAATAGTGCGACCTTTGAATGTTCGCAACGCTCTTTAATCTGACGCGCGGTGTCGATCATCTCGTTTTCGACGAGCGACTTCCCTACCGTAAAGCCTTCGGCTTTTAGAAATGTATAAGCCATCGCGCCGCCAATCAGCAGCCTGTTTACCTTTCGATCGATCAGGGCATTAATAACCGGAATTTTATCTGAGACTTTGG
>DNNE01000004.1:10087-10689 GCA_003487805.1 Blastocatellia bacterium
GGAATTTTATCTGAGACTTTGGCGCCGCCCAGAATCGCGACGAATGGATGCTGAGGATCGTTGATGACGCGCCCCAGATAGTCGAGTTCCTTCTCCATCAACAGCCCGGCCGCGGCTTGTTTGACGAACTTAGTGATGCCGGCGGTCGAAGCGTGTGCGCGATGAGCAGCGCCAAAGGCATCGTTGACGTAGACGTCGCACAACGAGGCCAGTTGCCGGGCGAATTCGTCGTCATTCTTTTCTTCTTCAGGATGGAAGCGAAGGTTCTCGAGCAAAAGAACGTCGCCGTCTTTCATCTTCGCAACTGCGTCGGTGACCTGTTCGCCAATACAATCCTCAACAAAATTAACCGACAACGGCGGGTGAGCGCCTATCGGGCTATCAATTGCCACGTCTGCGGCGGGCGTGCCCAGTAACTCCTGAAGTCTTAGATAGACCGGACGAAGGCTGTACTTTTCGACGCGCTGGCCTTTCGGCCGCCCGAGATGCGAGGCCAGAATTACCCGCGCGCCGTGTTCGCTAGCGTAGTTGATGGTAGGAAGAGCCGCGCGAACCCGTGTATCGTCTTCAACTTTTCCATCTTTGATGGGAACGTTGAAATC
>DNNE01000183.1:0-5532 GCA_003487805.1 Blastocatellia bacterium
CCCGCCCGCTACCGCAGGCGGTTGCGGACTACGCGCAGGTCTTCGTGTAATCAGTCAATGATGTCTTATCACCGAGCACTGCGCCGGCTCCGACCAGGCTCGAACGGCCGATATGACATCCGCGTCCAATGATCGCGTCTTTCACAGTCGCTGCCGCGCCAACGCGCGTGTGGCTCCACAGAACCGAGTTCTCAATCCGGGCACGCTCTTCAATGTAGCAACCCGGGCCAAGGACTGAATTGATAATCTCGACGCCCGGTTTGATGGTGCAATCATCGGCGACGATTGAAAGGTCATCAATCTCTGAATGCGTCGCCGAATCGAAATCGCCGCGCCGATCCTTAAGATGAAAACGTGTGACGCGATTTGCCAGCATGTCATGATGCGCTTGCAGATAGCGCGCCGGCGTGCCGATGTCCATCCAGTAGGTCCGCGGCGGAACATGCGCAAAGAACGCCTCGCCTTTTTCCAGCAGGTTTGGAAACAAGCCATACTCGAACGAATAATTTTCGCCTTTGGGAATCAGGTCGAGAACCTTTGGCTCCAAAACATAGGCGCCTGCATTAATGTTTCGACAATTCGTTTCGCCCGGCTTGGGCTTTTCCACGAAACGCTGGACACGGCCGTCTTCGGCAGTTTCGACTACGCCGTACATGCTGGCATCCTCGACCGGAATTAAGAAAATCGACGCCGTCGCCTGTCGCTCCTTGTGTTGACGAATCATCGCTTTCAAATCCAGATCCGTCAGGACATCGCCGTTGAAGACCACCGTCGGTTCGCGAATCAATTCCTCGGCAAACTTATAAGCTCCCGCCGTGCCCATCGGCTGCGGTTCGACGGTGTATTTCAGCTTCACGCCAAAATTCGATCCGTCTCCGAGTTGCTGTTCAATCTTTTCCGGCTGATAAGAAAGCGAAAGAGTGATGTCGGTGACGCCTGCGCGACGCAGCGTGTCGAGTTGATAGAGCAGAAACGGCCGGTTGCAAATTGGGACGACAGGTTTTGGAGTGTAAACGGTCAGTGGACGCAGCCGTGTGCCTTTTCCACCGGCCAATATTAGTGCCTGCATGCTTGATTACCGCCGGTTAGTCGATGAAAGGGGTTTTGAATTTCAATGAGCGAGTCTAACATCCGATTGCACGAGTTTCAATCGAGGTAACGCAAACTGTCAGTTTGCGCGGAAGCTAACAGCTTGCGTTACATTTCATCATCGGTTAACAGACTAACGCACGATCTGAAAAGAGAATGGATCTACTCAAGCGACATCGCGGTTTTCTGATCATCATTGCGCTGGCGGCGATTATTTTTGCAAACGGCATCTGGGCGTACAAGGAATTCGTGCGCGCCGAAAGTTACTTTGCCCTGGGCGCGCGACTGATGATCGAACGTGGCGAGTGGCTGGCGCCGCACGCGCCGGATGAACAAGTCCTGAACAAACCGCCGCTGACGTACTGGCTGATCGGATTGTCATACAAGGTCTTCGGGGCGAGCTATGGCACGGCGCGAGTGCCAGGTGTGATCGCGGCGCTTTGCACGCTGGGCGTGATCTACTTTCTCGGATTTCGATTCGGCGGCGCGCGAGAGGGAGTTCTGGCCGCCGCGATGCTGGCTACGAGTTACTTGTTTCTGTCTTTCGCGCGCATGGCGATGAGCGACATGCTGCTGACGCTCTTCGTGACGACAGGTCTTGCGTGCTTCACGATCATAGTCACATCGAACTCCAATCGTCGGAACGCCCTGGTTCTCATTGGCTATGCCGCACTCGGACTGGGAGTGTTGACCAAGGGCCCGATCGCGTTCGTGTTAGTCGCGGCGCCAATCGGAACAGAGCTGCTCATCTCAAGAGATCCATCGAAGGTAAGGAAGCTCCGACCATTGCTCGGGTTGATTACCTTTCTAATTATTGCCGCTCCGTATTTTGTATTTGTTTATTCCCGCCTGGGCGCGGAGCCGTTGCGATTTTTCTTTATCGGCGAGAACGTTCAGCGATTCACCGGCACGATCTATGCCTGGTCACGAAGTCCGTTTTGGTATGAATTTGCAGCCTTTTTCAGCAATTTTGCGCCGTGGTCCCTGTTGATTCCAATTGCTGTCTGGTTTGATTGGAAGCAGCGCGCGAGAACAGATCGAAGCACGCGTATGCTGTACCTGTGGCTCGTTTGGACGATCGTGCTGTTTTCGATCTCCAACTTCAAACTTGATTACTATTTGTTGCCGGCAATGCCGGCCGCGGCATTAATCGTGGGGCGAATGGTTATAAGAAGCGAGCGACGAACTAAGGTCACTCTTATCACCTGTGCCGCGATCGCTGCGATGGTTTTTACTTTGCAGATGACTTTCGGTCGACGGTTCGCGCGTTTCCTGCCGGTGCCACAACTTGTCGCCAGCGTGTCCGCCAGTCGCGCGTGGTTCACCTCAGCAGCTACAACTGATTGGGCCAACGACATTGCTTTCAACTTGCCGCCGCCGCACACGCTCGAACGATTAACCGACAGCGATGACGCGAAGCTCTCTGAGATTCTCAAGATGAATCCTAACGCCGTCGCCCTCATACGCGAGCGTGAGTACCAAAGTCTCGCGGCAAAGGACCCCGAAATAAAGGTCCTCGCGACGGGCGACACGTACGGACATGGCGGCATGAATCTAAACATGTTGCTGCATCCGCAACGTGAGACTCTGTTTGTGATTGGGCACGAGCACTGATTCCGAACTGAATTGGCCACAGATTTACACAGATTTACACAGATAACTTTGAATTGAATTTGAAAGAATCTGCGTTCATCTGTGTAAATCTGTGGCTAATTACGCTTCGCCTAGTGAGTCTCGCTTGACACACTTTCTAATTAACAGTAATGCTAAATCAGTTCATCGAACAGTACTGAATCATGTCATCAATCAAGCAAGCAGTAATCATCAGCGCAGTGCGCACCCCGGTAGGAAAATTTCTCGGCGCACTGAAGAGTTTTAAGGCCACCGATCTGGGCGCGATCGTCGTGCGCGAAGCAGTCAAGCGCGCCGGCTGCAAGCCCGAAAATGTTGACGAAGTCATCATGGGTTGCGTCATCCAGGCCGGGTTGGGCCAGAACCCCGCGCGCCAGGCAGCGCTGCGCGGCGGGCTTCCGAATGCTGTGTCCGCAGTTACTGTGAATAAGGTCTGCGGTTCCGGCTTGAAAGCGATCATGATGGCGGCGCAGGGAATTGCGCTTGGCGACACAGAGATCGTCGTCGCCGGCGGCATGGAATCGATGTCGAACGCGCCTTACCTGGTTCCCAAAGCGCGCGAAGGATATCGGCTGGGCCACGGCAAGATGCTCGACGCAATAATTCAGGACGGCTTGTGGTGTGCGTTCGACGATCAGCACATGGGCTGCACGGGCGAAGTGGTTGCGGAGCGCTTCCATGTCTCGCGTGCGGAGCAGGACGAATACGCGGTCAACTCTCATCGCAAAGCCAGCGCTGCGATCAACTCCGGTTACTTCAAAGATGAGATCGTTCCGGTAGAGATTCCGCAGAAGAAAGGCGCGCCCGTCGTCTTCGACACCGATGAACCGGTGCGTGAAGATACTTCGATCGAATCATTGGGAAAACTAAAACCGGCATTCAAAGAAGACGGCACGGTCACAGCGGGAAACGCGCCCGGCGTCAATGATGGCGCGTCGGCTGTCGTCGTTACATCTGATGAGCGGGCAAAAGCTCTGGGCGTCGAGCCGATGGCGAGAATTATTGGGCAAGCGACCTCAGGCATCGAACCGCAGCTCGTGATGATGGCGCCGGTTGAGGCAATCAAGAAGTTGCTAACCAAAACCGGCTGGTCTCTTAACGACGTCGATCTGATCGAACTCAATGAGGCATTCGCCGTCCAGGCAGTCGCAATCACTCGTGAACTTAATCTTGATCCGGAAAAAATTAACGTGAACGGCGGAGCGGTCGCGTTGGGGCACGCAATCGGGCAGTCAGGCTCGCGCATTCTCACGACGATGCTCTACGAGTTGAAGCGTCGCAACGCGCGTCGTGGCATCGCCGCGTTGTGTCTCGGGGGTGGCAACGCAGTAGCGATGGCGGTGGAAAGGTGAGTTAACGGCCGTTCTCCATATGCAACGTCATCGATTTTACAGAAAGCTGGTTCTCGTTCCGTTTCTTTTTGGTCTCGTCGCAGCCGGAACTCGGGGTCAGGAAAGGCCGGATCTTTTCTTCAGGATTGAACGTTCCTTCAGAGAAAACGAACCTGGTTGGAAGATTGATCGGATCTTAACAGGACAAACTTTTGATCCGATTAGCGAGTCGATCACTTTTCGTGCCGGAAAGGCAGCAGGCGTTGATTGAAGTGTCTATCTGGAAGCGAGAACAGGATGCGCGCCAGATCTTCGATGGTGACGTTATCGTCATGGATCGGACCGTGAGCAAACACGCGAGCAGAGTGAGATTGCCACACCTTGGAGACGACAACTATATGTGGACCAATCCCCATAGCGACGCGTGGCCAACGATTGATTTTAGAAAAGGGACAGTTTTGGTGACGGTCTTTGCCCCATCTGTCGTCACGGCAAAGCGGTTCGCGCAACGAATCATGGAAGAGATGTCCAGAACCCCATGACTGCGGAAGAGCACAACAAGACGCTCAGCACGCTCTATTTTATTTATGGAGCGATTCACGGTCTGACGCTGCTTGGTCTTTTGGGGCTCGTGCTCATCTTCAAATTCGCGTCAGTCGCCGGCGAATTGATCTCAGCGACCTGGATGATTGTTGGGACAATCGTATTTGTGGTTCTGGTCTTTGCGGTTGGCCTGTTGCCGTTGCTCGTTGGGTTCGGATTTGCTAAGCGAAGACCATGGGTTAAACCTCTGAGCATCGCGGTTGCGATTATTTCATTGGTTAATATTCCAATAGGGACCGCGCTGGGAATTTACACGATCAAGTTTTTCCGTACTGAAGCGGGTGTGAAATTGTACGGTGGCCACGCGCGCGTAGCCGGCGAGAGCGATCTTCAGGATGCGCTGGGCAGAGCGAAGCCTTTGATGAATTTGGCTGAGCGATTGAAATAGATTTTATGTTCGGAGTCCCGCCTTTAGGCGGCCGCCTGAAGGCGGAACTCCAAACAATAAGATTATGAGCGAAATCTTTGGCGTTGTTGGCGCAGGCACGATGGGCAACGGGATTGCCCAGGTCGCCGCGCGCGCCGGCTTCGAGGTTGTCATGCGCGACGTCGCGGATGATTTTCTGGCGCGCGGAATGAGCGCGATCGACAAAAGTTTGCAGCGCGACGTTGATAAAGAGCGACTGACAGCAGAAGAGAAGCAGTCGATCATTGGACGAATAAAAACGACGACCCACACGGCAGATTTACGCGAAGCCTTCATTGTAGTTGAAGCCGTGACCGAGGATTTGCAAGTGAAGATTGATCTCTTCAAAGCTTTGGATGGCATCACCAACAGTAACGCGATCCTGGCGTCGAATACTTCGTCTATTTCGATCACCAAACTCGGCGCAGTAACCAAACGTCCCGACAGAGTCATCGGCATGCACTTCATGAA
>DNNE01000183.1:5856-10747 GCA_003487805.1 Blastocatellia bacterium
CCGGTGCCGGTGATGAAGCTGGTTGAAATCATTCGCGGCGCCGCGACTTCTGACGGGACCTATGACACGATTCATCGTCTCACCGAAAAACTGGGAAAAACACCGCTTGAATGTAATGATTCGCCCGGCTTCATTTCGAATCGTGTGCTAATGCCGATGATCAACGAAGCGATATTTGCTCTTTACGAAGGTGTGGCCACTCGTGAAAGCATCGACGGAATTATGAAGCTCGGGATGAATCATCCGATGGGTCCGCTCACGCTCGCCGATTTCATCGGCCTGGATGTTTGCCTTGCGATTATGAACGTGCTACATGATGGATTCGGAGATTCAAAGTACCGGCCATGCCCTTTGCTGAAACGCTATGTCGATGCGGGTTGGTTGGGGAAGAAAAGCGGTCGAGGGTTTTATGAGTATTAGAATTCGGAGCTTAGAGCTTAGAACTTGGAACTTGTCATCGTCTAAGCTCTAATATCTAAGCCCTAAGATCTTTTCTTTTCGGAAATGCAGCACGCAATTTCTCATTACTGTCAGAAGTGCCGGGCAGCGAATCCGCTGGGGCAGGAATACTGCCTGCGATGCGGCACGCGGCTGATGCTCGTGGTGCAACCGCCGTCAGTGCGGGTTGATGTGCCGTCGACGACGCCGCAGGAAGAGCATCTGCTCGAGCGTATGACAATGCTCGAGAACACGCTCGCCCGGTTGGCTGAACGACTGGAACAGGGATTGAAACTTTTGCTGCGGCATTCTGAGACTGCTTACAGCAATCACGCACTGGTAAAGAGCTTGATTGAAATTCTTAACGAATGCGGCGTCGTGGATAACGGAAAGCTGGAATCGATGTGGCGGGCTGAATGCCAGAAGTTAAAAGACACCGAGAAGTCTGGTTCACGGCCGCCGAAGAAATCACGCAAGCTTAAGCGCAAAGCGACTACGAGCAGTTGAGTTGCAGGATCGATAAGATCCAGTCGGTTCGGCCCGGTCGCTATCCCGACTTGTCGGTATACTGACCTCACTTGCCGGGCTGCGTTTTGAAAGTGCCGCGTGCCCGGCTATAATCAGCGACTTTGTACGATGCCCCCTGATACGGACTATGATCCGCCAGGGGGTTTCGATATGCGGATTGAGCTCGAAAAACTGGAAGAATCCGGCGGCAAGTTTTCGCGGACGTATGAGATCGATCAGCTGGCCTTTGATGAATACGAGCTGCGATTGATCGAGCCGGTAAGTGTGCAGGGCCGCATCCGGCGCAAGGCTGAAGAAGTTGAGCTTCGCGGCAAGCTGCGCACGAAAGTAACTGTTGCCTGTGGCCGCTGTTTGAAATCTGTTGAGTTGCCAATCGACGTCGGGTTCGCGGAGAGATTTACGCCGGCTGTCTCGTGGAAAGATGAAGAGCAGCACGAGTTGAGCGAAAACGACTTGAACCTGGCGGCCTTCGACGGCGAGGCTATTGAACTTGATGACCTGGTGCGAGAGGAAATCATTCTCGCGCTGCCGGGTCACGTGCTTTGCGATGAAGCGTGCAAAGGGCTTTGTCCGGCTTGCGGCGCCGATTTGAACGCCGCCAGTTGCGACTGCACGTCAAAACAGATCGATTCCCGTTGGGAAAAGCTCAAAGATTTGCGATCTTAGACCGGGTACTTTGTGCTTTGCAGGTGAAGTCAGTAACATCGGCGTAAGCGAATGGATCAGGGGAGCCTCTTTATCCCACCCGCTAACGCAGGTGGTGCTGGACCGCTAATCGACATCAAAGCTCAACGTACAAAGTACAGAGGACCACAGAGAAGCGATCTCAGATTTGAGATCTGGGATTGGAAATTTAGAAATTGAATCGGAGTAATTATGCCAAATCCAAAACGTCGTCATTCCAAAGCACGCCGCGGTAAACGTCGCGCGCACGATGCGCTGCGCATTCCGCAAACCGTGGCCTGTCCCAACTGTCAGGAACCACGCCTGCAGCATCGCGTGTGTCCGAAGTGTGGATATTATAAAGGTCGGGAAATTATTCAGGTGGACCAAAACGCCTGACGATCGTGTTGAGCCGTTTAGACGTCGCCCGGGCGGCGGTAGCGCAGGACAATTCCTGCCTCTAAACGGCTTTCAATCGTAAGCTGACCGAAGCGAAACTTTCGATGACTATTGTGAACGCGGGAATCCTCGGCACTGGCCACTCTTATCCGGCAGGCATCCTGACGAATGCCGATCTGGAAAAGATGGTTGAAACCTCTGACGAGTGGATCATCTCGCGCACCGGAATCAAGCAGAGACGTAAGGCCGCACCCGGCGAATACACTTCGCAGTTTGCGGTGCGCGCTTCGCAGGAAGCCATCGAGCGCGCCGGAATTGATCCGACCGAAATAGATTTGATTCTGTGCGCGACCGTCACGCCGGATCAAATCCTGCCTTCAACAGCTTGTTTGATTCAGGCAGAGCTGGGCGCTAGTAAGGCCGCGGCGATGGATATAGTTGCTGCCTGTTCAGGTTTTTTGTATGGCTTGACGATCGCGAATCCGATGATTCGGACCGGCCAAATCAAATACGCACTCGTCATCGGCGCAGAGCTGTTGACACGTTATGTCGATTACACCGATCGATCGACGTGCGTTTTATTTGGTGACGGCGCCGGCGCTGCGATTCTTGGACCTGTGGAAGAAGATCGCGGGATACTCGCGGCGCGAATTCGATCCGATGGCCGCTATGAAGAGCAACTATACGCCCCGGGCGGCGGCACCAAAGGCGGCTTTACTGCCGAGACGATCGCGCGGGGCGATCACTTCTTTAAAATGAAAGGCAACGAAGTTTTTAAAGTTGCCGTGCGTTCGATGTCCGAGATTGCCCGTGGCGTCTTGAGTGAAGCCGGCTTGAAGACTGACGATGTTGATTTGTTCATTCCGCATCAGGCGAATCAGAGAATTACCGACGCCGTGGCGAACGCGCTGAACGTGGACGAAGCGAAGGTCTTTTCGAACATCGCAAAACACGGAAATACTTCGTCGGCATCAATTCCGATCGGACTGGATGAATGTGTCGAGAGCGGTCGCGTGAAAAAAGACGATATCGTTTTGCTGGCTTCGTTCGGCGGCGGCTTTACCTGGGGTAGCGTCGTGATGCGCTGGTGAATTCATTGTCGATTGCCAATTGCCGATTTCCGATTGGTGTTTCGAATAGGAGCGTGGTTGTTCTCCCAAGACCATGAATGCTGATGAACTTAAGAAGCGCACGAAGCAGTTTGCGCTGCGAGTTCTAAAGCTTGTTGCTGCATTGCCGAATACGGTCGCTGGCAGAGCAATCGGTGGGCAATTGGTGCGCTCCGGTACTTCGGTCGGTTCGAACTATCGGGCTGCATGTCGCGGCAGATCAAGAGCTGAGTTCGTGGCGAAGTTAGGTGTGGTCGAAGAGGAAGCGGACGAGAGCGCATTCTGGATGGAATTAATCATCGAAGGTGAACTTCTTAAACCAGGACAGGTTGAGCCACTGCTCAATGAAGCTAACGAAATAACAAAGATCATGGCTCAGTCGCGGATCTCTGCCGCAAAGGCGCTGGCACGAACCAGGAAGTAGCAAGCCACGAAATGGTTTTAAATCGGCAATCGGCAATTGGAAATCGGCAATGATTTTATCAGGTTGGGAGTCCGTCTTCTTCTGGATATTTTCGATCGCCGCCATTCTGGCGGGGTTGCTTACCGTTATGGCGCGCAACGCGGTGCATTGTGCGCTGTTTCTGATCTCGTCTCTGGTTTCGGTTGCTGCTCTTTTTATTTTGTTGGGTGCTGAATTCATCGCCGGCGTCCAAATCCTGGTTTACGTCGGCGGCGTGATGGTGCTGTTTCTGTTCGTCATCATGCTGGTCAATGTGGGTGCGGAAGAAGAAGGGCGCGCGCCAATTTTCAATCGTCCTGCGCAGGTGACCGCGGCCCTGGTTTTTCTCGCGTTGCTTGCGGGAATACTCGTCATCTATGCAATCCCGCGTGGCTATCAGGCAATGCAGAAACGCGATGATCAGGCGATGCAGCAGGCGAATGCTAAACGCGACGTCGCGGACAGCCATCTTGCGACGGCGGCAACCGGCGTCAGCCGTATCTCGACGCAAACAGAGAAGGTCGGAATGGGTTTGTTCACTACGGCTTCGCTACCGTTTGAAATCGCCAGCCTGTTGTTGCTGGTGGCGATCATTGGGTCGGTAATGCTGGCGCGGACGTTGAAACAGGAAGTGGCCGCTGATGATGTCGATCAGGAAGTGCTGGATGAGATTAGTGCGGCAAGTTCGAAGGCCGATGAAAGTTAGTGAGTTCTCGAATCGCGAATGCCTAAGTGCCGTTAGGCACAGAATGTTTATAGAGATCGAGATTGACTTTTGATGTCGAGCCCATTTATGGGCGACATATACGTTTCGCTCCTTAAGGAGCTGCGGTTTCATAAGTCTCGACTCGAGTTATAAACATTGCGCTGCTACGCGGCTGAACAGGAATGAACCATTTTTCGACATCGTTGGCGCTGATCTTCCAGGAGACGAGCCGTGCGTCTACCGCGATTGAAAGCATCAAGCATCCCGATCTTTCGAAGTTTCTCGTCATCGCCGCGATTCTTTTCATTATTGGCGTGGCCGGCGTATTGACGCGCCGGAACCTGCTCGTCATTTTCATGTCGATTGAATTGATTCTGAACGCGGCGAACCTGAATTTCATCGCGTTCTCGCGCTACTTGCAGGACACCGGCCGTGGCGATCCGATCAGCGGTCAGATATTCACGGTCTTTATCATCGTCGTCGCGGCGGCTGAGGCGGCCATAGGCCTCGGTATCGTGATCGCGCTTTATCGCAATCGAGAAACGATTTGGGTTGATGAGATTGATTTAATGAAGTGGTAAAGCAAATCGTTTAGCGGCGGGGGTA
>DNNE01000183.1:11047-19160 GCA_003487805.1 Blastocatellia bacterium
TTAGCGGCGGGCTCCCGCCCGCCGATGTTCCCGAGAGATGGCGGGCAGTAGCCCGCCTCTAAACGAAATCAAGTTTTCATGTACAAATACATCTGGCTAGTTCCTTTGCTTCCGCTTGCTGGCGCTGCGCTAAACGGCATCTTTGGCCGTCGCTTCGGCTTTTCAGAAAAGCTGATTGGCGGAATTGCGGTCGCTTCGGTCGCGCTCTCGTTCTTAATTAGCCTCACCGCGGTTTACTCATACGGGTTCAGCGGCAGCTCGCTTTGGCCCAATCCTTACGTCACGACTCAAACCGCGTTCAACTGGATTCCCGCGGGTGCAGTCAAGCAGACCCTTGGTCAAGCCGAAACCTCGACAACGATCTCTGTCGCGAATCAACCGGTCAAAGTCGCGTCACCGCGCGCGACGTTGCTCAATATTGAATGGAGCTATCAACTCGATCCTTTGTCAGCAATCTTCATGCTGATTATTACCGGCGTGGGGCTCTGCATCTTCGTCTTTGCCACCGGCTACATGCATGGTGAAACCGGCTTCTATCGATTCTTCGCCTACATGGGGCTCTTCATGTTTTCGATGCTCGTGCTGGTGATGGGCTCGAATCTCGTGATGATGTTCGTCGGCTGGGAGGGCGTCGGACTGTGCTCTTACTTATTGATTGGTTATTACTTCAATCGACAGGAAGCGGCGAACGCGGCACGCAAAGCTTTTGTTACAAATCGAATCGGCGACTTCGGTTTCATACTGGCGATCTTTGCCCTGATCGCGACGTTTGGCACCGCCCAATACACAAGTGTCGTTTCGCAAGCGGCCAGCTATCCGGTCGAATCGCTGGGCCATTGGGGCCTGATGTCGTGGATCGCTCTGGGCCTGATGATTGGCGCCTGCGGAAAATCAGCACAGTTTCCGCTTCACGTTTGGCTGCCGGATGCGATGGCCGGGCCCACGCCGGTCTCGGCCCTGATTCATGCGGCCACGATGGTCACTGCCGGCTTGTACATGCTCACGCGGACTAACGTGATCTTTCAGCATTCAAAAACGATGATGCTGGTCGTCGCTTTAGTGGGCGCGTTCACTGCGATCTTTGCCGCGACCATCGGGATCACGCAAAACGACATCAAGAAGGTTCTTGCTTACTCGACCGTGTCACAGCTCGGTTTCATGTTCCTGGCCTGTGGCGTCGGCGCATTTGTAATCGGAATCTTTCACGTGATGACGCACGCGTTCTTCAAAGCCCTGATGTTCCTCGGCGCGGGTTCAGTTATTCACGGCATGCATCACGAGCAGGACATGCGCAAGATGGGCAACCTGCGGAAGTACATGCCGTACACCTACTGGACTTTTGTCGCCGGCTGGCTGGCGATCTGCGGCATCATTCCGTTTAGCGGCTTCTGGTCCAAAGATGAAATTCTTTGGAATGCGGCTTCGACCACGCACATCCCGCTGGGTTGGTTAGTCTGGCTGGTCGGCACCATCGCGGCGACGTGCACCGCGTTCTATATGACGCGTCTGATGGCGATGACGTTCTGGGGTGACGAAAAATTTCGGGCCGCGCACAAACACAGCCTGGAACACGAAGGCGATGCTATCCGCAAGGATCACGCGACCGATAAGGGTCACGTGCATGTTCCATATGAGTCACCCAAGTCGATGTGGGTGCCGCTGGTTGTGCTCGCGATCTTTGCGACCCTCGGCGGGTTCGTCGGCATCAGCACTGCATTTACGAGTGGCAAAGAAGTTGGCGGGCGAATGAATATCGTCACCTGGCTGAATCCGATTATCTGGAATCCAGCGACAGGACAATTTGGAAAGGCGGAAGAATCTGGAAAGCCTGAAGAATGGAAGATATCGCCAAACTCGACTCCGATGCTGGGGAACGAAGGTCCGTTTGGAACAAACGCGACCGCCGCAGAGCGTGAACGACTTCAAACTCAACTTCATCCGAAAACTGGTGAAGCAGAAGCTCACACCGGATTCAATCTCGCGCATGCAGTGGAATCAAAACTCGGCAGCGAGACTGCGACTGAGTGGGTATTCATCCTGATCTCGCTGATGGTTGCGGGCATTGGCATCGGACTTGGTTTCTTGTTCTACATCAAGGACACACGTTTGCCGGATATTTGGGCGACGCGTTTGCGGCCGCTGTATGAAGCCAGCTATCACAAATATTGGATTGATGAGTTTTATGGCTGGGCCGTCACGCGGCGCACGATGGATCTGGCGCGCGGCGTTTTCGCGTTCGATTCGAAAGTAGTTGACGGCGCGGTGAATGGAACGGCATGGCTGACGCGCTTGACCAGCAAGATCACCGGCGTCACGGATAAATACCTGGTTGATGGTCTGGTCAATGGGATCGCTAATTTTGTAGTTAGCTTGATGTCACCGATCGTGCGCGCGGCGCAGACCGGACTGACGGCGAATTATGCGCTGGTGATGGTGATTGGATTGCTCGTCGCCGTGGCGATTTATGTCATAAAGATCTTTTAGTCTTCTCGGTGTCCTCTGTGGTGATGATCCACTTTCACCACAGAGGACACAGAGAAACACTGAGACTGTACGAGGACTGACGTGTTCACAAACAACCTTCTCTCGATCATCACGTGGCTGCCGGCGGTTGGCGCGATTCTGATTCTTGGTCTGTTCAAGAAAGAGCAGAACCAGATCATCAAGAAATTCGCGACCGCCTGGCTGGCGCTCGATTTCATCATCTCATTGTGGCTGTTCGGATATGACCGCGTCGCGGGTGGTTTTCAGTTTCTCGAAGATCGCCAATGGATTCCGGTGATCGGCGCGCGCTATCAAATGGGCGCGGACGGAGTGGCGGTGTTGTTGCTGGTGCTGACAACATTTCTCGGTGTCCTGGCCGCATTGTCGTCATGGAATTACATACAAAAGCGCGAGAAGGAATACTACGTTCTGCTGCTGGTTTTGCAGACGATGGTACTCGGCGTCTTCTCGTCGATGGATCTCTTCTTGTTCTATTTGTTCTTTGAAGTCAGTTTAGTGCCGATGTACTTCCTGATCGGAATCTGGGGCGGCGACAATCGCCTCTACGCGGCCATCAAATTCTTTCTTTACACGCTGGTCGGATCAGTCGTAATGCTTTTGGGCGTGCTGAAGATGTATTTCCTGACGCAGGACACGGCCCTGACCTCGAAGGTAACTCAAGCCACCATGGATTTGCTCGCGGGTAATCCCAAAGCCACGGCGATGGTTGCGTCAACCATTCAGCAAGCGGCGCAAAACGGCACGGGAACTTTCAGCATTCTCTATATGCAGGCGGTCGGTTCAGTCATACCGATGGGTACGATGCAAGTGCTTCTGTTCTTTGCCTTCGCGCTTGGCTTTGCGATCAAGGTCCCGATGTGGCCGTTCCACACGTGGCTGCCTGATGCTCACGTCGAAGCGCCGACTGCCGGCTCAGTAATTCTCGCCGGCATCCTGCTGAAGCTGGGAACTTATGGCTTCTATCGTTTCAACTTGCCGATGTTTCCGAAAGCATCGATGGATGAAGTGTTCTTCGGCAAATTCGGCGTGCGCAGCATCATGATCTTTCTGGCGATCGTGTCGATTATCTATGGCGCGCTGGCGGCAATGTATTTCGTCGTGAAGAAAGATGGTGACGTGAAGAAGCTGGTCGCCTATTCGTCCGTTTCATCGATGGGCATCGTCATGCTCGGACTGTTCGCATTGAATCCTAACGGTTTGAATGGTGCCGTCCTGCAGATGATCAATCACGGCATCTATTCGGGTGCGCTGTTCCTTTTGGTCGGAATCATTTATGAGCGCCGACACACGCGCAAGGTCTCCGAGTTCGGCGGCCTGTCGCATGTCATGCCGGGTTACTCGGCGATATTCTTAGCGATGGCCATGACCGCGATCGGCTTGCCGTTGCTGGCGGTTTTCATCTCGGAATTCCTGGCGATGCGGGGTGCGTTCGAAGCAAATCCGGTCTGGGCCGGTTGGGCCGGCCTGGGAATTATTCTAAACGCCGCTTACATGCTTTGGCTCTATCAACGAATGTTCTTTGGTGAAATTGAAAACGAAAAGAACAGGCTGCTGCCGGATTTGAGTGGACGCGAATGGGCTTACATGATGCCGCTCGTCGTCATGTCACTCTGGATCGGAATCTATCCGGGACCTTTCCTGAGATACATCGAGAAACCGGTGAACGCGATTGTGAAACAGATAAGACCGACTTATCAGATACCCGGTGAGCCGGCAACCGCGACCAGCGCGCCAGTGCAGATCAGACAGAAGTAAAAAGAGCGTGCTTTGTACTTAGTGCTTAGAGCTTAGTTCTTTGTTGGACGTTGATCTCGGGAATGAAAAAGATGCTGACGAGCTAGCGAGCAAAGTACAAAGCACGAAGTACAAAGTTCCGAAACATAATGCCATTTCTTTTCCAAACCACGGGCCTATTCAACTTCCGCGATCTGCAGTTGATCGCGCCTGAACTGATCATCACTGTCGCCGCCTGTGCGGCGCTGGTGATGGAAGTGATCCTTCCGTACAAGCTCAGCAAATGGACCGCGTACTCTTCGCTCGCTGGTATCGGTCTGGCCTTCGTTTCACTGGGCGCGCAGTTCCTCAGCATGGGTGGCACGTTTCGTTTGGCGTCGCTCACAAACCTGGCTCCGATCGACGGTTTCTATGGGATGGTGCGCATCGATGGTTTCGCTTTGCTCTTCCGCGCGATCTTTCTGATTGCCGCAGCGCTGGCGATTGCCATTTCGATCCGCTTTCTGGACATCGAGCGCGAACAGCACGGCGAATACTACTCGCTGATTCTGTTTGCCACCGTCGGCATGATGTTCCTCGGCAGCGGCTATGATCTGATCTCGCTTTACATCTCGCTCGAGCTGATGGCCCTGACGTTCTACGTGCTGGTCGCCTTCACCAAACGCGAACGCCGCTCAAACGAAGCGGGGATGAAATACTTTCTGTTGGGAGCGTTTTCATCGGGCATTCTGCTTTACGGCATGTCGGTGCTTTATGGCGTGACCGGCTCGACAAATCTCGGCGAGATTGGACGAAATCTTAATAGTACCGGCGATTTAAGACCGTTCGTGCTGATCGGGATGATCGCATTGGCCGCCGGATTATTTTTCAAGGTCGCCGCCGTGCCGTTTCACATGTGGGCGCCGGATGCTTACGAAGGCGCGCCCACGTCGGTCACAGCTTTTCTCTCAACCGGATCGAAAGCTGCGAGCTTCGCGCTCTACGCTCGAATCTTCTTCGTGGCTCTTGGTCCTATGCAGGTTGATTGGGCCCCGCTGCTTGGGATTGTCGCAGCCTTAACAATCGTGGTCGGCAACTGGGCCGCGATCACACAAGAGAATTCCAAGCGGCTGCTGGCTTACTCTTCGATTTCGAATGCCGGCTATCTGCTGCTTGCGATCATTGCGAACAACAGCTATGGCAACATCGGCCTGGTAATTTATCTGGTCGTGTACACGCTGATGAACATGGGAGCGTTCGGCGTGATCATCAGCCTGCGGCGGCGCGGGATCATCGGCGACAACGTCGATGACATGACAGGCCTGGCGCAAAAAGCTCCGGGGATGGCGGCGATGATGGCAATCTTTATGCTGTCACTGGGAGGCTTGCCGGGAACCGGCGGATTCATCGGCAAATATTTTCTGCTCTGGGGACTGCTCAGTCGCGGCGAGACCGAGCACAAGTCATGGTATTACTGGCTGGCCGGCTGGGCAGTCATCAATATCGTCGTGTCCTTCTATTACTACATTCGATTCATTCGGGTCATGTACCTGGGTGATCGGATTGCCGACGAACAACCGTTAACGATGTCTCCGGCGTTAAAGACCGCAATGGTTGCAGCGCTCGTCGGCATCATCGTTATCGGTGTCTATCCACAGCCATTCATCGTGCTCGCCCAGAAGCTGATTCCGGCTATCGCCACAACTGCGGCTCCCCCAGCAGCCTCGAACAATCCGGCGGCTTCGCAGTAAACTAAGGACATGCAGAATGGTTTACCCGGCGCAGATCTAATCGAAGCTGGTCTGATAGACCTGCGAGAAGGACGCGAGACAGTTGCGGCTTTGCTGGTTGCCATCGGGGCGCCAAGGCTGCGGAGACTCGGCTGCGATCTTCCCGATAGTCTTCCGAAAAACCCTGAGCATCGTCTCTACAACCTGTTGGCGGAAGATGATTCTGATTCCGCACATTCGCGTTACAATGCCTACCTTCGCAGACTAGTTAGTTATGAGCGAGCAGCCGAATGCGTCAGGCCCTAACTGCCGAAAATCTGCAAGCCTTCATGAAAGCCCTGGCTTCCGAGGCCAGGACGTCCAGCAGAATCTATCTCGTCGGAGGATCTACGGCAGTATTGCTCGGTTGGCGAAGCTCGACGATCGATGTCGATTTGAAAATTGTTCCGGAGAGCGACGAAATCCTGAGAGCTTTGCCGCGACTAAAAGAGAAACTGCATATTAATGTCGAACTTGCGTCACCTGATGATTTCATTCCTGCGCTGCCCGGTTGGCAGGAACGCAGCCGATTCATTCAGCAGGAAGGAAGGATCGCTTTCTATCATTACGACTTCTATGCTCAGACGCTCGCGAAGATTCAGCGTGGACACGAAATCGACCTTAGCGACGCGAAACATTTTGTAGAGAGTGGACTAGCCGAGCCCGCACGCTTGCGCGACTTATTCGCGGCCATTGAGGATCAGATATTTCGCTATCCAGAACTGAACCGACAAACGTTTAAAGATGATCTTGATCGTTTCCTGAGACCCTACTTGAACACTACCGCGAATGAGTAGTCATGCGTCCTTCATGAATATCCTGCTCTTCGTCTTTTATTTCTTTGCCGCAATATCAATCTGGCTCGGATTGCTTTCGCTTCGCGGAGGCGTTCGTTTCATTCGGTATCTCCAAGCCGAATTAACAAAAGAATATCCGGAATTCACGCCGTTCGTGACAGTGTTCATGCCTTTGCGCGGGATCGATGAGGGCCTGCGAGAGAACATCAACGCGATCTTTGCTCAGGATTATCCGACTTTCGAAATCGTTTTTGTCGTGGATCGCGCTGACGAACCGGCGTTGGCGGTAGTTGAAGCGGCCCGTCGTTCGTTCGCCGGCGTGGTTGGGCCGGTAATGCAATTTGTAATCGCCGGCCCGGCAGTCGATCAGGGTCAGAAAGTCCACAATCTGATTTTTGCGATCGATCATGCGCATCCACAAAGTGAAGTCTTTGCTTTTATCGATTCAGACGCGCGACCAAAAAGCCAGTGGTTGCGCTCGTTGGTCGCGCCACTTAAAGATGAAAGTATTGGCGCGACGACCGGCTATCGCTGGTTCGTTCCGGTTCGTGGTGGAATTGCTTCGCAGTTGCAGTCCGTCTGGAATGCGGCAATAGCTTCCGCCTTAGGCGCGAACGGTCAGAAGAATTTTTGCTGGGGTGGCTCGACGGCAATCAGAAGGACGACGTTTGAGTCATGCAAAGTAAGCGAGCATTGGCGCGGCACAGTGTCTGACGATTTTGCGATGACGCGGGCGCTGCATCAAGCGGTTGTGCCAATCAAGTTCGTCCCGCAATGCCTGACGCCGTCGTTTGAAGATTGCACATGGCCGCGGTTGTTCGAATTCACCACGCGGCAACTAAAGATAACGCGGGCTTACGCAGCCCACTTGTGGAAGTCAGTGTTCATCGGCAGCGCAATCTTTGTGCTTACGTTTTTTGGCGGCATGACCATGGTGATAGTGCGCGCCGCGATGCATTCTTCCTTCGCCACGCCGCTATTTCTTCTGTTGATTATTTTTGCATTGGGGGCGATGAAGTCTCATCTGAGACTGCGGGCCGTAGCGGCCATCATCAACGATGAGCGAGTGCACTCATTCACCTCAACTGTGGCTCATATTACCCTGTGGCCTCTGGCTTCGGCGCTTTATCTCTACAACGGGGTGGCCGCGGCAGTTTCTCGTCGGATCATCTGGCGGGGAATTACCTATCAATTGAAATCGCCCGATGAAACTGTCATCATTCGCCGCGAAAACGAAGAACACGTTTAGAGTCGGGCTACTGCCCGACATAAGCGGGCGGTAGCCCGCTTCTAAACTATCAACAACGACAAACTGAAGTTTGTCAGACA
>DNNE01000184.1:0-4945 GCA_003487805.1 Blastocatellia bacterium
CGGGCCGTAGCCCGCCTCTAAACTCTTACACTTGAACTAGACCTATGGCCGCTTTTTCGGCGCCGTCACGGGCTTAGTCTTTTCAGGTGTGACGTTCGCCTGCTGCTTCATCGCCTCGATCAGATCTTTGGCCTCGGTTCTCAGTTGGCTTTCCGGAGCTTTGTCCACATATCGCTGCAAGTAATTCGAAGCCTCCTGATACTTGGCCTTGTCATTATTATTGAGCGCGCCGATATTGAACATCGCCTGCCCGATTCTCAAAAGCGAGTCCGGATCGTCGGGGGCCTTCTCAAGAATCTTCTGATACTCAGCTATCGCTCGTTCATAACCAGCCTGATCGCCGGCGGTTTCAAAAAGCATTTGAGCGAAATCTTTTTGGGCTTTCAATTTCTTAACTGGATCCGTTTCGACGGCCGCATACTCCTCATAAGCGGCAGTCGCGTCGTTGGCCTTCGTCGAATCCACCTTAATGACAAACAAGCGCATCGATTCGGCGCGCGCGTTAAGAGCGAAGTACTTGTTGGTGGCTTGTTGTTTTTGTTCGGCCGGATCGGATGCTGCCGAAATCTTCTTGATCAGCTCGACGGCGCGATTGGCGGCTTCAGCAGCCGCAGAGAAATCAGCCTTTGCCGCGTCGATGCCGGCCGTCCTGGCCGCCTCGTCCTTGGATTGAATCGCTCCGTTATATTTATCGACTGCACGGGATCGCAGCGCCGCAGATTTATTCGTCAGCAGCGAAGCAATTCCCGGATGTTCGGGATCGGCAGCCACGCCGGTGTCATATTGTTGGATAGCGTCGCCATAAAGCTTCATTGCTTCGTCGTGTTTGTTGGCGCGATCGGCTTCATTGCCGGCCAGTAGTGCTGTATTTCCAGCCTTAAAAGAATCAGCAATAACTTTGTTGGCGTTCGAAATCTTATCGTTCTCTTTGCTTATCTCAGCGTTTTTCTTCGCCATGTCTGCGGCCTTCGCTTTGTCGGCCGCACTCGTGTCACCGCCGCCGGTGCTGCTGGCCGTAGCTTCACCCTTTGACGCGGCCAGCGCTTCCGCTTCAGTAAGTTTCTTGCCGTCGCCCGGTCCGAGTACTGCATCAATAGGGGTGTCGCGGCGAGCTTTGACTCCGGCCTTGGTCATGGGCGACGCGCCCGGCGCGCTTATGCTCACAGTGTACGTGCCGACTAACGGAAGACCTGCAAAAACCCAATCGCCTTTCTTATCGGACTTGGTGTGATAGTCGGCTTTCATGTCCGTGCGATAAACATCGACGGTCGCTCCGGCCACCGCCGCTGGTTGCCCGTCGGCGCCGACCATCTTGACGGTGCCGCGCATCTGTTCGGTCTGGGCTGAAGCCGTAACTGCGGTAAAGAGCAAAAGTGTTGCCAGGGTAATCAGGTTTAATAGATAAGAACGACGCATGGTGTTTCCTCCACAGAGTCTGGGTACTCGTTGGGCCAAATCCTAAGATGCCGGGTGGTAATCGTAAGTTGTGCCACTAAACCGGCTTTAAATTAATCAGCGCGCGCATCGGTGTCAAGCATAGCGAATCGGATCGGCAAGACCGGCATCAGCGAAGGCCCGCAATCGCAGCGCGCACGAATCGCAACGTCCGCAGGCAACGTCCTCGGAAACGTAACACGACCAGGTCAATTCCAGGGGGGCTGCTAATTCCAATCCACGCTCAATGATCTCTGATTTGCGCATATTAATTATGGGCGTGCGAATTTCAATGTGCGTGTCGGGCTTCGTGCCGGCGTCGATCGTCTTCTGAAAAGCTTCGTAAAACTCGGGGCGACAATCAGGATATCCCGACGAGTCTTCGGCAACTGCTCCTATATATATGCTGCCAGCGCCGGTGACCTCGGCCCAGCTGGTCGCGATTGCCAGCAAGTGCGAATTGCGAAAAGGCACATAGCTGGTAGGAATTTCGCGCGCAGCGAGATTTGCTTCGGCGACCTTAATTCGTTGGTCCGTTAAGGACGATCCGCCGATAAGTTTCAAGTATTCGATCGACGCGACCAGCCGCTTCCTGATCCCAAAATGATCAGCGAGATCCGAAAAGGCCCGTTGCTCGCGCGCTTCAGTTCGCTGACCATACGATACGTGCAGGAACCCTAATTCATCGTTTTCCGTGCGCGCGATTGCTGCTGTAACACAGGAATCCATTCCACCGGAAACTAAACAGATGGCCAGAGAGGATGAACGGTCTCCATCCTTCCTGGTTTGTTCGATAGATTCGTTGCTTCCACCCATGTTGCTCTCTGATCAATCTGATTTGACTGGAGCGCAAGTGTCCCGCTTGCATTCAACTTGGGCTTTAAATGCAAGCGAGACGCTTGCGCTCCAGTCGGATACGCAAGTTAACAACTTGCGCTACACGCCATGCACATCCGGTCCCCAGATGTATTTGTGCAACTGCAACTGCATACGGACGTCCAGGCCACTCTGAACGATCCAATTCGCGAGTTCTTGCAGATCGATTTGATCCCATGCCGGCGAAATGAGAATTGCCCTTGCGCGACTCTCAAGTTGGTAATCCTCAATGATTCGTTTCGCGAAATCCCAATCCGTCGCGTCAGCAATCACAAATTTTACCTCGTCCTGATCCTGGCGAAGCCGGTTCAGGTTTGGCCAATGATTCCGCTCGACTTCGCCGGATGCCGGACACTTAACGTCAAGGATAATTTTTGCGCGCGCGTCGACTTCCTCTGTCGAGACATAGCCGCCGGTCTCGATCAAAACTTCATAGCCCTCGTCGCACAAGCGTTTTATCAAATCAAGAGCTTCGCGTTGTGCAAGCGGCTCGCCGCCGGTGACTTCCACGAGCCGACAACCGAACTCATGCACTCGTTCGACAATCGCGTTGACAGTGAAGTGGTCGCCACCCGTGAATGTGTATTCGCTGTCGCACCAGGTACAGCGCATGGGACAGCCGGTCAGTCGAACAAACGTGCACGGACGCCCTGCATGCGTTGATTCTCCTTGAATTGAATGAAAGATTTCTGTGACGCGGAGCACTAACAGGATTCTAATTTCTAGTTGGGCGAATGTCGATTTGTGCCAATTCGATGCAGCCACGAGCCTAAATACTTCATCAAACCCCCGGGGTGGAGAGCCCGAAACAGGCGCGTTCCCCCTTATAGGATCGTGTTAGCATACACAGGAAGTGTGTGAATTGATTTTCCATTGAGTCTTAGCCTGAAACAGATTGACGATTTAATGCTCGCCGGCGCGCGCCGCGTGCTCGCGCGCGCCGCGAATTCACGTTCGCTCGACGCGCAGATTTTGAGTGCACGATTACGAACTGCCATTGAGAAGTACATTTTCAAACACGATCCTTCGGCGGATGTCCGAACGATCGACAACTTCGTTGATACCCTGCACGCAGATGATCTTTGCCTCGTCATTGCGTGCGAGCGGGCCGATGAACAGGCGTGGAATGATTTGTTTGAGGGTTACGGCGCGACCGTCCGATCTGCCGCGCGTTCGGCGAGTTCGAACGAGGCGATGGCCGATGATGTCGCGCAATCGATTTGGGCCGAGCTGCATGGCCTGAAGACGCGCGAGGAGGGAAAGCCGGGCGGCAAGCTTGGCTACTATTCAGGAGTCGGGTCGCTGGGTGGATGGCTGCGCGCCGTCGTCGGCCAGCTGGCTATCGATCAGCATCGGCGGCAAACCAGACTGGTTCAGGCTGAAGAAGATTCGGATCTCGATCGAATGGCGCTCGACGATGGCGATTTAGACGGAGCCGGCACGTATCAGATGTCGGCCAGTCCTGAAGAGTTACTAACTAGTAATCTGGCTTCGGCGGACGTGGAAAAAGCCCTCGGGCGCGCGCTGGCCGAGCTGCCCGATGAGGATCGGCTGCTGATGAAGTTGTACTATTTCGACGGATTGCGACTGCGCGAAGCTGGCGCCGTGCTGGGCGTCCACGAGGCGACCGCGAGTCGCCGGTTAACGCGGATTCAAAGCGACGTGCGACAACAGGTTGAGGCGATTCTGATGAAAGAGCATGGCTGGACGAAGAGCGAGGCGGCGAACTCTCTGGCTGAAATTGCAGCGCAGTTACAAACGGAGGTCGAACCTATGCTCACAGGGAAGACCGGAGTATTGCAAAGTTCCCCGGCCGGAGGGATGAGTTGATAAGCATGAATGGATTTCGCAAGTTAATTGTGGGTCGGTCGTTCATCTAAAGGGCGCGACGAGATCGCGGCGCCGGGTGCGCCATTGAGAGCTATGAAACTATTGGTAACCAGCATCGCATTCGTTCTTCTGTTCTCAGCATCCTGCCGAGCTGGTGCACCTGAACTTGTGCCGGTGGTTAATCAGAGGCTGAAGGACCAGAATCTGAATCAGGTTTCGGAAATCGTTTTAGAGCGTGTCTATTCGGGTTGCAAAGGTTGTCCGGACCATCAACTAACATTGACTCGGGAAAAAGCCGACGAATTTAGCGATGTTAAAGTGGTCTACGTCGAATTACATTCAAAGAACCAACGCGAAGGTAAGCTCTCAGCGTATTACTACAACACGTTGTTGAAGGTGCTGGAATTGCAGAAATACTTTGACCTGAACGACGAATACGCGATGGGTTGGGAGGACGCCCTGCAGACGAAGATAACCGTCAAGTTAGGCGAAACAGTTAAGACTGTGCGGACGCGTAACGAAGGTGAAGCGCCCATCGAGCTGCGAACTATTTATCTGGCGATTGACGGCGCCGCTGCGCACGCAATATGGACAGATGGCAAGGCCTCTAACGTTACGCGAATTGAATTTTAGATGACCTCAAATGATCCACAGATGGACGTACTGTTGCGGCGCTTCACCGGAGGTCTGAGTGGAGAACCGGCCAACGACCATCTCGACGCGGACGAAATGAGCGCGTTCGCAGAAGGAGCGTTGCCGCCGGCTGCCCGAGCCCAATATGTCTCGCACCTGGCCGATTGCGATC
>DNNE01000184.1:5246-11849 GCA_003487805.1 Blastocatellia bacterium
CACCTGGCCGATTGCGATCGCTGTCGGAAACAGGTCTCGAGCCTGGCGATCGCGACCGGCGCTGTAGCTCGCACAGAACAGAGTGTTGCAGAGAAAATTGAACGCCGAAGGTTTTGGCAAATATTAGCCGGCTTCTTTGCCGTGCCGGTGCTGCGATATGCGGCGTTTGGTGCGGTGCTCCTGATCGTTGCCGGCGTAGGGTTCATTGCCCTGCGACCGCGTGGGGATCGCCCTGCTTTAGTTGCATCGAACGAGTCGAAACAGCAAGAACCGGTTACGGCGGTCAAGCCTTCTACTGACACTAACGGCGGTCTAAATAAGGATTCGAACACGGCGCGGTCCGCGTCAGTTTCCCAATCGCCGGCCACTTCTGATCAAAACCCGAAACGCGATGAAGACCGAGTGGCTGAGAACACCACTCCACCATTGCAGCCGATGAAGGAAATCCCCAAGCCGGTTGACGAGGCCGAAAAGAAAGCCGAACAACTGACGGTCGCGCCAAAGTCTGGATATGCACCGGCACCTCCGGGCGAAATTCAGAGTGAGGCGCGTGCTCAGACTGGCAGCGGCGGCGTTGTAACTCGCAGCGATTCACCAAAAAAAGCAGAGGATAAGCTGACCGCGGCTGACCGGGAACGCGATATGGCGAAAGATAGTGGTCGTGGTGACGACGTGACTCGCACCTCATCTCAACCTTCGTCTGCGATGCGCCGTGCGGAAGACTCAAAACAGAAAGGGCCCAGCCGTAACATGGACAATGTTATGGCCAATAATCAAAGCGCAAATGAAGCGCAAAACGCTGCGCCGAAGACATTGCGAGGCGAGGCTTCGACTGAAGAACGTCCGCAGACGCGATCCGTTGGGGGGCATAAGTTTCGGCGCCAGGGAAACTCCTGGGTCGATCAGAAGTTCAAGTCATCCATGACGCTGAAGAATATCTCCAGAGGTTCTGACGAGTTCGCAGCGCTGGACAGTGGTGTGCGATCAATGGCCCAGCAACTCGGCGGGGAAGTTATCGTGGTATCCAAGGGGAAGGCATACCTGATCAAGTAAAGCCTGAATTGTAAATCGTAAATAGTAGAAACCCCGCGCGACACCGAATCGTATCGGTTCGCAGAGCCGGACGATTTTTCTATTTACGATTCACGATTTACTATTCGTTAGCCATGTTTTGTCCATCCTGCGGAACTGAATCGACGATCGAGCTCAACTACTGCAACCGTTGCGGAGCGAATCTCAGTACGCCGCCGGTCTCGACGACTGAGTGGGCGCCGATCAGTCTAACCAAACCAATTGCGATCATTGGGGCAGTCGTGCTGTTCATTACGCTCGGCGGCTTTGCCGGCGTGCTCTCTGCCGCCAGCGAAATAGCCAGGAGCGGTAGCGGAAACGCAAAAGACTTGCCGATGGCGATCACCTTCTTTGGAATGATTACTATCCTCACCCTGGACATCCTTCTGATTCGGCAGTTGTCAAAGTTGATCAGTGCTGCCCTCTCGCCCAACCGGCTTGCTACAAAGAAGCAGCCGGCGCCTCTGCAGAATGAGCTGCGTTATTCGCGGCCCGCGACCGCGCGTCTCGACCCCGCGCCGAGTGTTACCGAAAACACAACACGGTTTCTCGATACGTACGCGCCTGCGCCCGTCGCGGAGCCCGTGCCCGCTAAAAAAACCGATCGATAGTTTCCCCGGTTTCAATTCAGTTCGTAACGCAAACTGTTAGTTTGCGCACATTAGTTTGGAATGAGCCAGGCACTTTTTGCCGGTGCGAGGAGTGAATGCGCTGAGAGCAAGCTAACAGCTTGCTTTACCAGTTTGCTCTCCCAAATCCGAGTTGGTAGAGTCTGTCGCGCTAGACTCATTTTCTCGAGACCGAGGTGCTTCGGAATGCGCCCAACTCAAGCCAAGCGGATCCGCAGGTTAGCTTCATTCATCATGGCCGCATTTCTGCTTTGTGAACTATTGATCGTAACGGTGGTTTCTGCTCAGCCAAAGTTCGCGTCGAAGAGTTCAGCGGCTGTGGCCCAACAAAAGCGAGACCCGGGCCGCTTCCCAATGCGTCCGGCTAAGCCGGCGCGCAATCCACAGATTTCGAAAATCGTCACCGAGATCGATCCGAAGAATATTGAGCGCACCATTCGAAAGTTGGTGAGCTTTGGCACGCGCAACACGCTGTCGGATCAGAACGATCCGAATCGCGGCATCGGCGCGGCCCGCGATTGGCTTTACGCTGAATTTCAACAAGCAGCGGCGCAATCCGGTGGACGAATGACAGTTGAGAAGCAGACGTTTGAACAACCGAAAGCGGCGCGCGTGCCGCAGCCAACGATGCTGACGAACATCGTGGCGACCTTGAAGGGAACCCAGGCAGAGTCAGCCAATCGAGTTTACGTTGTCAGCGGTCATTACGATTCGATGTGTTCAAGTCCTTCCGATGCAAAGTGCGACGCGCCGGGCGCCAACGACGATGCATCCGGGACGGCGGCCGTGTTGGAAATGGCGCGGGTGATGGCGAAGTACCAATTCGACGCGACGATAGTTTTCATGACCGTGCCCGGGGAAGAGCAGGGATTGTTGGGGGCGACTCACTTCGCCGAAGAGGCGAAGAAGAGCAACACCGACATTGAGGCGATGTTTACCAACGACATTATCGGGAGTTCGCTCGGCGGCAACGGCCTGCATGATCCCCACACGGTCCGAGTGTTTTCGGAAGGCGTGCCTTCGAATGAAACACCGCAAGAGGCGATGACCCGCCGTAGCGTTGGCGGCGAGAATGATTCGACTTCGCGTCAGTTGGCGCGCTTCATCAAAGAGGTCGGCGAACAATATGTCACTTCAATGAAGGTCTGGATGATCTATCGGCGCGATCGTTACGGTCGCGGCGGCGACCATCAGCCTTTTCTTGAACGGGGCTATGCGGCGGTGCGCTTTACTGAACCGAACGAGAATTATCAGCATCAACATCAAAACGTTCGGATACAGGATGGGATTCAATATGGCGACCTGCCGCAGTTCGACGACTTTAATTACATCGCGGATGTCGCTCGGGTGAATGCTGCCGCACTCGCAGCGTTAGCCTCCGCACCGGCTCGCCCAAAAAATGTGACGTTTCCTTCGGGCCTGGCGAACGACACACCCATCAAGTGGGACGCGAACAAGGAACCTGATTTGGCTGGTTACGAAATTGTCTGGCGTGATACCACCGAAGCAACGTGGACACATTCGCAGTCCGTGGGCAACGTCCAGACCTTCACCATGAAGGGAATGTCCAAGGACAACTTCTTTTTTGGCGTGAGGGCAGTTGATAAGGAAGGTAACCGCAGCCCGGTGACCTATCCGCGGCAGGCGCCGCGCGCCCCGCGCACCGATCAGCCAGCGCAACCTTCTCCGTGATCTTTCCAGTCGCCAACCATCGATGATTCTGTCCTGGTATCGTCAGAACGCAAATGATTTTGGCGTCGTCCGCGCGACCCGCCTGCTGGTGCGCGTGGTCTGGCTTCGTGCGTACGTGAACCTGAGTAATGCTCTGTTCCGCACGCGGGTTGAATGTCCCTGTTGCGGCTGGCGCGGAAACCGATTCTTCGACTACATCGAAATGGGTTACACGGTTAAGAATGCCGCCTGTCCGCGATGCGACAGTCACTCGCGACATCGCGCGCTCTTTCTTTGGTTGCAGAAGTCTTATCAGATAGAGAACAAAACCGGCACGGCGTTGTTGTTTGCGCCCGAGACCGCCCTGGGCCCTCTTTGGCAGACTGCCCGCGATTTGCAAACTTGCAGGATCGATATTGAATCGCGGCGCGACGTAGAGGTGCTCGCCGACATCATGCATTTACCGTTTTCGTCGGACATCGCAGTTCTGATCTGGTGCCATCACGTGCTCGAACAAGTAAGCGACGATCGTTTAGCGCTGCGCGAGCTTCATCGTGTCTTGACGAAGGAGACGGGCCAGTTGATCGTGTCCGCCGGCGAGAGCAGCCATTCATCAACGCGCGAGTTTGGCCGCTCTGAAAAAGCGCTTTCCGGTAATCGTCGAAGTTATGGGACGGATTTCATTGTGCGATTGAAAGAAGCAGGTTTCGCTGTGCAACGACTGAACTACAATCTAAGTGCTGACGAGCGCCGGAGGTATTCAGTGAGGGATGAACCGTTCTATTTGTGCGTGAAGAACTAACTGTCGAGATAAGACTGGGCAGCAGCCGAACCATACCT
This sequence comes from Blastocatellia bacterium, assembly GCA_003487805.1. Taxonomy (GTDB): domain Bacteria; phylum Acidobacteriota; class Blastocatellia; order Pyrinomonadales; family Pyrinomonadaceae; genus UBA11740. The sequence continues at coordinate 9,458 of DNNE01000184.1, forward strand.
TCTTGAAAATGAGCGCTCCCGCAAAACATTTTTCTCTGGATGAAATAACCGCCTGCATCTGCTGATCCACCAGGTGAGACCTGAGACGCGCGCTGAGAACGTCGCAACATCGTCGTCGCTGGCAATCACCGTTCGACTCAACTCGTAAAGATCCGCACTCTGATCATTCGGCCCGGCATCACTAGCGATGGCGCATGAGTAGCCAATCGATTTTGCCAGCCGCGAAATCGATTCAGATACCTGACCGTAGGGATATGATAGTGAAACCTGCGTCTGGCCCAGCTGCGACCGGATCGCTGCTTGAGATTCACTCAGCTCTTTGGTGACGTCCAGCACCGAAAGATCCGGCAGATAAGGATGCGAGCACGTGTGCGATCCGATGTCGATACCGGAAGATGCCAGTTCGTGAATCTCGTCCCACGACAGGAAAGACTCGCCGTTTGAGACGAGGCGACCATCGGCCCGGTCGGTGATAACAAACACAGTGGCCGGCAATTTACGTTGACCAAGATGTGGTGCGACAACTTTGTAGAAATCTTCAAACCCATCGTCAAACGTGAGCACGACGGAATAATCCGGCAACGGACGCCTCTCTCTCGTCGCCTTCTGAAACTCCGGGAGCGATACGATGTTGTGTTTCTTTTTAAGATAATCCAGATGCTGAAGGAACAGGTGCAGCGGGATGTGCTGCTTATGCGGATCTGGTTGAACCGACTCTGCGCCATCGGTGACGCTGTGATAGCAAAGGATCGGAACGCGTTTCCGATTCCACCAGGCGATCACGTTTATGAGGCGCGTCGAGCGCAAAAGGGCAAAGAAAAGCTTCTTCATCGTCTCCGGGGCTGTCCGTTCGTAATACAAAGACGACAGCTATACAAAAGTCACACACGAATGATCCGGCAAGAGATCAACGTGCGGTTAGAACAACTAGTGAGAATACTGCCTGGTGAGTTTGCGGAGATTACTACAGGACGCGGTAATAAACAACCGAACTACAACAAATTAGAGGTGAAGCAAAACAAAAAGGGTGCTGCATTCTTGCCAATGCGGCACCCCTTCCCCACTCTTGGGAAAACCTCGGAAGAGCTCTTTGCCCTAATGCCCCTCCGACGGTTACTAAGTGTTTAGACGCTTCGGCTAACCGGTAAGTCTGGAAAGTAATGACCTTTTCTGTCTGGTAATGGCGGCGGCGCTCCCAGGGCCAATCGACGGCATCACAAATGGAAAGTACAATGGTTCCGACGGATAATGGTTCTTTTCTCAACCGTTCGCGGGTCGGGCGCGTCTAAATCGATGGTTCACAGTTTGTTATTAATGACGAGGAAGAATGATGAGTAGAGCTTATCCCAACAAGAATTCCGCTCTCCGAAAGATTACGGCGGTTTGCACGATCATAGCGCTCGCGGCCACCACCTTCGCGGCAGTCATAAGCGCGCAGAGCATGAAAACTGCCGCGAGTAAATCGACCGCAAAGCTAACCCAGGATCAGCGGATACTTCACGTTTTGAACCGGCTTGGGTTTGGCGCGCGGCCGGGCGACGTCGAACGCGTGAAGGCAATTGGCGTAGACAAGTACATCGAGCAGCAATTGTCTCCAGACAAGATTGACGATGCGGCTTCTGAGGCCAAACTTCAGAATTTGGAAACGCTGCGCATGCCGACGGCGGAACTCTACGAAAAATACCCGCAGCCAGGCCAGTTGCTGAAGCAGCTTCAAAAGCGAAACGATTTGCCGGCAGACCTGGCGGTGGCCCGGGACAATCGTGTGAAGGGCGGCGCGAACGCGGCCGGCGCGAAAACAGCAAAGACCGGCGACGCGGTCAGCAGCGAAATGCAGACGTCCACGGATCCGAATGCGAAGCCCTCCAATCCGGCGGCGGATCAGAATCCGCTGAATAATCCGCAGTATCGCCAGGCGATAATGGCTTACTTCAAAGAGAACAATCTGCGTCCGGCGCAGTTCCTGACCGGCGAGTTGCAGATGTCGCGGATATTGCGCGCCGTTTACAGCGAGCGGCAATTGCAGGAAGTGATGGTTGATTTTTGGACCAACCATTTCAATGTGTACGCTGCGAAAGGCGCTGATCGATGGCTGCTAACTTCATACGATCGGGACACGATCAGGCCGCACACGCTCGGCAAGTTTTACGATCTCTTGCTCGCGGATGCTCAGAGTCCGGCGATGCTTTTCTATCTCGACAATTTTCAAAGTGTCAGTCCGAACGCACAGCCTCCGCAACAGCGTCCCGGCGCCGCGCGTGGTCCGCTCGCGAATCTGCGGATGAGCAACAACCCGCAACAGCAGCGACCTCAGCAGCAACAGCAGCGCCGCGGGATTAATGAGAACTATGCGCGTGAGTTAATGGAGCTGCACACGCTCGGCGTCGATGGC
>DNNE01000184.1:12161-12373 GCA_003487805.1 Blastocatellia bacterium
GGCGGCTACACGCAGAAGGACGTGCAGGAGGTTGCGCGCTGTTTCACGGGTTGGACCATCATTGCTCCGCGAGGTGCGGGCGCCGCTGCTCAGGCAATAATTAACCCGCGGATGGCGGACATGATTCGTAATAACCCTGGCTCGTTCATTTACCGGCCGGGGGTTCATGATAACGGCGAAAAAATTGTGTTGGGTCACAAGATTCCTGCGGG
>DNNE01000184.1:12683-12835 GCA_003487805.1 Blastocatellia bacterium
TTGGGTCACAAGATTCCTGCGGGCGGCGGTGAGAAAGATGGATTGATGGTGCTCGACATACTTGCGCATCAACCGGCCACGGCAAAATTCATCGCTACGAAACTCGTGCGCCGGTTTGTTGCTGATGACCCGCCGCCGGCGCTGGTCGATCG
>DNNE01000184.1:13140-13879 GCA_003487805.1 Blastocatellia bacterium
CCGGCGCTGGTCGATCGCGTCGCGCAGACATTCCTGAAAACTGACGGAGACATTCGCGAGATGCTGCGAACGATCTTTTCTTCGCCGGAGTTCAATTCGCCTGACGCGTATCGCGCAAAAGTGAAGCGTCCATTTGAACTCGCAGTCAGCGCGGTCCGCACCATCGGAGCCGATACGAACGGCGGCCCACAATTTCATCAATGGATTCAGCGTATGGGCCAGCCGCTTTACGGGTTTCAAACTCCAAATGGTTATTCGGACGTGGCAGAGAACTGGGTGAACACCGGTGCCCTGCTTGAGCGAATGAACTTTGCCCTGGCACTCGTAAGCAACCGCATACCTGGCACTCATGTGGATCTTTCGCGGCTGATGACGGACGCAAAAAGTGGGACATCGATCGATAAAGGAGCGCTGTTTGATCGCCTGGTCGGGTTGATCGTCGGCGGCGAGATCTCTGCCAAGACACGAGAGACGCTGCTTAAGCAACTGAGCGATCAGATAACGTTGCCGTCCACGGCTCCCGCGCAAACAGCCTCGAATTCTGCCCCGGCGAATCCGTTTGAGACTGCGTTTCAAAGGGGTAACCTGAATCCTGGTGGTGGCGGTCAGCAGCAACAACAACTTGCGCGGATGAATCCAGCGGAGATTGATAATCCCCTGGTGAAACTTGCCGGCTTAATTCTCGGATCGCCGGAGTTTCAAAGGCAGTGAATCGATTGGAATCGTTTGGACCGGCGGG
>DNNE01000184.1:14173-26503 GCA_003487805.1 Blastocatellia bacterium
GCGGGCGGTAGCCCGCCTCTAAACTGGGGAAGTGTTAAGAGGTAACAAGCATGAACAGAAGATATTTCATTAAATCCGGCAGCGTGGCGATGGCTTCTTTTGGAGTAATGGCCACTGCGCCTTCGTTTCTGAAGCGAGCATTGGCCGATACGCTCAGCGCCACCGGGCGCCGCAAGACACTCATCGCGATCTTTCAACGTGGTGCGGTCGATGGACTCAACGTCGTGGTGCCGTTTGGCGAGCACAACTATTACGATCTGCGTCCGAACATCGCAGTTGCCAAGCCCGACGGCGGGGCGGAATCAGCGATCAGTCTGGACGGCTTTTTCGGCTTGCATCCGTCGCTGGCATCCTTCAAACCGCTGTGGGATTCGAAGCGCCTCGCGATTGTGCATGCGTCCGGCTCGCCTGATAACACGCGCTCGCACTTTGACGCGCAGGACTATATGGAATCGGCGACGCCGGGTGTGAAGTCGACTGCCGACGGCTGGCTCAATCGTTACCTACAATCGAAATCCGATCCGCAGAAATCTCTGTTCCGCGCCGTATCGATGACACAGAACATGCCGCGCGCGATGCAAGGGAAGGCGTCGACGCTGGCGATTTCGAACCTCGCAGATTTCAACATTCGCGCGGGTCAGAGTTCGGCTAATGTGCAAGGTGGATTCGAAGCGATGTACGACGACAAGTTCGTCAACGATGCGCTGCATGGCACAGGCCGCGAGACTTTCGAAGCAATCAACTATTTGAAGCAGGTGAATCCGGCGCAATACAAAGCTGAGAATGGCGCAACCTATCCGCAGACTCCATTCGGCAATTCGCTAAGACAGATCGCGCAACTGATCAAAGCGGGCGTTGGCTTGGAAGTGGCCTTCACCGACATTGGTGGCTGGGACACCCACGTGAATGAAGGGAACCAGCAGGGACAGCTCAGCAACTTGCTGCGACAGTTCAGCACGGCGATCGCTGCGCTGTACACTGACCTGGGCACGCGCATGGATGATGTCGTGATCCTGACAATGTCCGAATTCGGACGCACCGTGAAAGAGAATGGCAATCGCGGCACCGATCACGGGCACGCGAATGCGATGTTCATTGTGGGCAACACCGTGCGCGGCGGAAAAGTCTACGGCGACTGGCCGGGTCTCAAGAACGATCAATTGTGGGAAGGCCGCGATCTCGCTCTGACGACTGACTTTCGTGATGTGTTCGGCGAGATTGCGCAGAAGCACTTGGGCGCGACCAACATGAAGACGGTGTTTCCGGGATATGAGTTGAGCTCTTCGAAGTTCCGTGGTTTTCTAGGTTAGATTTCACCACTAAGACACGAAGGACACTAAGAAGCTAAATATGACGACCGGCGGCGCAACTTTGAGGTTTCTCTAACGCGTTAAAGAATTACGCGCTCGATTCCGTCGCGCAGTAGCGGAACGTTGAAGTTGATTAACAAAGCCAATCGAAGGTTGGCTAGCTTCAAGTAGGTGAGCACTTGCGCTTTAAATATTCGATTCATCTGCTCTACCGCTTTGACTTCCACAATGAGTTGTTTGTTGATTAGCAAATCCAATCGCAATCCAGCCTCGAGACATATACCATCGTACATTACCGGGATCGCGACTTGAGTCTCGACCTTGAGGCCGCGTTGCCTCAACTCGTGAGCGAGGCACGCCTCGTAAACCGACTCCAGCAACCCTGGGCCGAGCGCCCGGTGAACTTTTATGGAAGCGTCCACGGTCTGCTTAGCCAAGCTCTCGATCTCGGCCGGTAAAGGCTCAAAAACTTTCATGTCTTTGTGTCCTTTGAGTCTTTGTGGTTAACAACTTGTTGGCTGAATCGACTCCTTGGGATGAGGAGATTAGGCTGAAAATGCTATAAGAGCAACGTAAACAAATTTGCAAGAGATACAGTACAGCTTACGTTGAGGCCATTTATGATCAGAAGCCCCGCGTTGACACGCGCGCGAATGTCCGTCGTTGTTGTCGCCCTCTGGTCTTTACTCATCGCGCCAACCATAAACGCGCAGCTTTCACGTCCGCCGCAGTACTCTCCGCAACTCGTTTCGGAAATCAAAAAAGTTCAGCAGGCTGCGATGGAGAGTGACTATGCTTATCGTCAGCTCGCGCATCTCACTGAAAACATTGGTCCACGGCTGAGCGGATCACCGCAGGCACAGACTGCGGTCGAGTACGTAGCCGCGGAACTTCGGAAGCTCGGTCTGGAAGTGAAGCTTGAAAAAGTCATGGTGCCGCATTGGGTTCGCGGAGAAGAGACGGCCGCGTTGACGGATTATCCGGGCATGGCGCCAGGGACGACGCAGAAGATCGTGCTGACCGCGCTTGGTGGCAGCGTGGCCACTCCGGCACAAGGCTTAACTGCGGAAGTCATTACGGTGAACAACTTTGATGAGTTGCAGGCGCTGGGTCGCGATCGCGTCGCGGGAAAAATTGTTCTGTTCAATGCAAAGTTCGATCAGCAACTCGCTGATAATGGTTTCGCGGGTCAGGCTTACGGACAGGCAGTCGCTTATCGTGGCGGTGGGCCGAGCGCTGCGGCGCGGCTGGGCGCAGTCGCTGCCTTAAATCGTTCTGCCGGCGGCGCAGAATATCGTCTGCCGCACACGGGCGCGCTCCGTTACGCAGACGACGCTCCGAAGATTCCCGCCGCGGCTGTCGCTGCGGAAGATGCAGACTTGATCGCACACCTGACCAGCGAAGGCCGGGTGCGAATGCGTCTGGTATTGACGCCGCAAACGCTTGCCGACGCGCCCAGCTATAACGTCGTCGCTGATTTGAAGGGAAGTGACCATCCGGAGCAAATCGTCATCGTGTCGGGCCACCTCGATTCGTGGGACCTGGGCCGGGGCGCGATCGATGACGGCGCCGGCGTCGCAATCGCAATGCAGACAGCGCAGGTACTGAAACAGTTACACCTTCGTCCGAAACGAACGATTCGCATCGTCGCCTGGATGAATGAAGAGAACGGGGCGAGGGGAGGGCGTGCTTATGCTGAGGATCACAAGGCGGACCTGGTGAACCACTTCGCGGCGATCGAAAGCGATCTGGGCGCCGGCCATCCGCTGGGTTTTTACGCGCAAGGCAAGCCTGAGCTTCTGACTGTGCTACAGCCATTGGCGACAATTCTACAAAGCCAGGGCGCCGGCGTGACGCGTATGGTTGAGGAAACAGGGACCGACGTGGCGCCGCTGGGCGAAGCCGGCGTGCCAACCTTCGCTCCTATTCAGGACGCGCGGGCGTACTTTAATTATCATCACACCGCCGCGGACACCCTCGACAAAGTCAATCCTAAAGAGCTGCAAGAGAATTGTGCCCTTGTGGCGGCGCTGGCGTACACGCTGGCGAACATGCCGCAAACGCTGCCGAGGTGAATTATTTGGAGTGCGGCGACTAGTCGCCGCTTTCCAAAGCGCTGACAAGTCAGCGCACTCCAAATGAATCCATGACTCTTCAGCCAACAATCCTTCGCTTTGATTCAATCGATTCGACTAATCTCGAAGCGTTGCGACAAGCGCGAGCCGGTGCGCCCGAAGGGCTGTGCATCATGGCCCGCGAGCAGACTGCCGGACGTGGCAGGTTGGATCGCAGTTGGCACTCATCAAAGGATGCCGGACTATATTTCAGCATCGTGCTGCGACCGGCGTTGCAAATGAATCTTTGGCCGTTGCTGCCATTGATGTCGGCGTTGGCAGTTTCAGATGCGCTGATGAAATCTTGCGGACTGTCGACGGACATCAAATGGCCCAACGACATCCTCGCGAGCGATCGTAAGCTGTGCGGCATACTTGCTGAGACTGCTGAAACAGAGACCGGTTCGGCAGCAATTGTTGGCATCGGCATAAATCTGACCAGTGAAGGTGTGCCAGAGGATTTGCGCGCTACCGCTACGTCGATCGAAGAAATCACAAACCGTAGTCCTGACGGTGAAGGAGTCATGACAGGACTTTTGGAGGCGATTGCTGAGCGATATGAAGTGCTGCAAAGCCCCCGCGGCGCTGAGCACACACTCCGCGAGTGGTGCGCAAATTCATCATTCGCGTTTGACCGGCAAGTGAGGGTGTCGCTCGGAGGCGACAGTTTCGTTGGCACTACCCGCGGTTTGGAGAGCGATGGGGCGCTGCGAGTCGAAACCGCAGACGGCAAAATCAAAATCGTTCGAGCTGGTGATGTGACCGCACTGCGGCCCCTTGAGTTAACGACCCGTCATGCAGAGTAAACGCATCCTGCTTTCAAGCTTCGGGTCGTTCGGCGATATTCATCCATATCTGGCCATCGCGTTGGAATTGAAGGCGCGCGGGCATCATCCCGTAGTCGCGACTTCTGAGGTCTATCGCGAAAAGATCGAGCTGCGCGGAATTGCCTTTCATCCGGTGAGGCCCGATATGCCCTCTTATGATCAGCCGGAAGAGCTGGTCCGGCTGATTGAAGGCGCAATGGATCCACGCGAAGGCGGTGAGCGGGTCATGGAAATGCTCCTGCCGTATTTGCGCGACATCTACGAGGATCTAAATGCCGTCGCCAACGATGCTGATCTGATCCTGACGCATCCATTACCGTTGGTTGGGCCAATCGTCGCCCAGGTGCGGAAGCTGCCGTGGGTGTCGAGCGTGCTGGCGCCGGCGTCGTTTATCTCCGTCTACGATCCGATTGTGCCGCCACAGTGGCCCTGGTTGTACGACCTTATGCGGCTCAGTCCCCTGGTCGGGCGCGGCGTGCTCGCGCTGGCGAAGATTAAACTGGACAAGCTGATGCGGCCCGTCTATGAACTGCGGGCGGAATTGGGTTTGCCTCGTGGCGAGCAACCGATCTTGGCGGGACAACACTCGCCGGCGAAAGTGCTGGCGCTGTTTTCAAAAGTCCTGGCGGCGCCTCAGCGCGACTGGCCCGCTAATACGTGCGTGACCGGTTTTCCTTTCTATGATCGGCGCGATTTTTTTGGCGAGACTGAGCTGCCCGCCGGCGTAAACGAGTTTCTCGATGCTGGCCCACCCCCGATCGTCTTCACTTTGGGCTCATCAGCATTCTGGGTGGCGCGCGACTTTTATCGTGATTCAATTGAAGCTGCGCGGGCGCTGGGCCGGCGCGCTCTGCTGCTAATCGGCCATGAACGCAACATGCCCACGACGCCGCTTCCCGATGTAGTTGCAGCCTTTGAATACGCGCCTTACAGTGAAGTCCTGCCGCGCGCTTGCGCGATCGTGCACCAGGGCGGTGTGGGCACAACGGGGCAAGCGTTGCGGGCGGGCAAGCCGGTGTTGATTTTGCCGCACGCGCACGACCAATTTGATAATGCGGCCCGCGTTGCGCGGCTTGGCTGTGGCCGCGTTTTGCCGCGCCCGCGTTACAATGCAAAGACGGCAGTTCATGAGTTGCAAATGCTGCTTGATGATCAGAGCTACAGCGACCGCGCCACAGAAGTGGGTAAGGTAGTCAGTCAGGAGCAAGGGGCCTGCGTCGCTGCTGATGAAATTGAAAAGGTCTTGAAGGCGAGCTGAAAAGAATCATTCACAATGCTTCTGGTAATCGACATCGGAAACACCAATACCTCGCTCGGAGTTTTTGACGGCGACAGCTTAGTAGCGCATTGGCGACTGACCACAGAGCGCGCCCGGACGGTGGACGAATGGGGCGTGCTCGCGCGCAATTTGTTTGCGTTGACCGGGTTCGATTTCAAATCGATCGACGCGATCGCGATCGCTTCGGTTGTCCCTCCGCTTAATTTCACTTTGAAGCGGATGGCTGAAAGTTATTTTGAGCTAACGCCGCTTTTTATCGATCACGCGGTCGATACCGGTCTGAAGATTCTTTATGCACCGCCGTCTGACGTTGGCGCGGATAGAATCGTCGACGCAGTCGCCGCGATTCATAAGTACGGACCCCCGTGCATCGTCGTTGATTTTGGAACTGCGACCACCTTCGACGCGATCAACGCCGCAGGCGAATATGTCGGCGGCGTGATTACGCCGGGCGTGACGATCTCTGCCGACGCCTTGTTCGAACGAGCTGCGAAATTGCCGCGCGTCGAGATTAGGCGTCCTGGTAAGGTCATCGGCGCGGCGACAGTTGAAGCGATGCAGTCAGGCCTGTATCACGGCTATGTCGGTTTGGTCGATGGCATTCTGCGGAAGATGATCGATGAGCTGGGCGGTGCGCCGAGAATAATTGCCACCGGCGGTCTCGCGCCGCTGATCGCCAAAGGCTCTGAGTTTATCGGGGACGTGGATGAGACATTAACTTTGGATGGATTGCGATTGGTGTATGAACGGACAAAATGATTCCCTCAGTTCCTCTGTGTCCTCTGTGGTAAATGACGCTTGAACTACTTTTCTTACTTCACTGAAATCGAAGACACTTTCATTCGCCGCCGCGGCAAGCACCTGATGCTCAGTCCGTTGGACTGGGCATTGATCGAAGGCTGGAAAGAGCGAGGCGTGCCTCTTCACGTGGCCTTGCGCGGAATCGAACACTCGTTCGATTCGTACGATGCAAAGAAGCAGAAGCGCACCGTAAAGACTCTGCTCTATTGTCAGGAGGAAGTTGAAGCGCAGTACGCTGAGTGGCTCGAGTCTCGAGTTGGCAGTCATGACGCCGATGCTAAGGAAGCCGATGATGATCGGGCGCCCTTTCCACGAGCTGCGGTGCTAAGGCATCTCGAGCAGTCTTGGGCCGACATAACGAAGCTGGCGCGCGAGCACAAAGCAAAGCGGGATGAAATGGGCGAAGCTTTGGATCGGGCGTCAGCGTTGCTTTCGGAAATCAAGAACGATTACGAGTCGGCTTCGCAGCCCGATTCGCGTAAGCTCGAAGAGTCCCTGACCGGAATCGAACGGATGCTGGATGACGCGATGCGCATGGTGATTAACGAGCACGATCTCGAATCTATGACCGCGGAGATCGAATCACAGGTTAAGCCTTACAAACGACACATGGACAAAGCCGCCTTCGCTCAAACTCGCGACCATCTGATGCGTAAGCGAATGCGCGAGCACTTCGGCGTGCCGCGGCTGAGTCTGTTTTTTATGTAGTTCTGATCAATGTTTAGAGTCGGGCTGCTGCCCGACCAGAAGCGGGCGGTAGCCCGCTTCTAAACGTACATATGATGGAAGTAACTATCGAACGTATTCTGCCGGGTGGCCTTGGGCTCGCGCACGCTGAAGGCAAGACCTTGATGGTCGCGTTGGCCGCGCCAGGGGATCGTCTGCGTGTGCGAGTCGATAGGGTGAAGGGAAATGTCGGTTTCGCTTCGATCATTGAAGTCCTGGAGCCCTCCCCAGTGCGAATTGCGCCGCCTTGCCCTTACTTCGGGAGTTGCGGTGGTTGTGACTTTCAACAGCTAACCTACGAAGCGCAACTGTCGGCGAAAGGTGAAATCATCAAAGACTGTCTGCACCGGATTGGTCGTATCGACACCGTACCCGACTTCAACATTACACCCGCACCGAACCAGTGGCATTATCGCTCGCGCGCACAGTGGCAATACGATTCCGTCCGGCAGCGTTTGGGATACTTCGAAAGTGTTTCGCACAACGTCTGCGATGTTTCCGAGTGCGCAGTGCTGGTTCCTGAGTTGCAGCAGAGCCTCGAGACCCTGCGTAACGAAATGAGCGAAGGTCTGCTTTCCGATGACGCAAGATATTTTCGGGCAGTCGTCGGGGACCAGGGAGTATCAGTCGCGTCCGGTGTCAGAGGCCCGAGCGTTAGCGAGGGCAACTCGCAGGAGATATCCAGATCGATTGAAGGGGTGAGCTATAGGTTCAACGCTGAAAGCTTTTTTCAAGCGAATATTGATCTGCTGCCTCAACTGATCGAAGCAGCGATCGGCGACGCCTCGGGCGATACCGCGATCGAGCTTTATTCCGGCGTCGGATTGTTTACGCTGCCGCTATCGCGACGTTTCAAACGTGTCATTGCCGTTGAAGAGAATCCGGATGCAGCCAGCTTTGCGCGAAAGAATCTTGCGAATGCGGGTTTGACGAATGTGGAGATTGCTAACGCAGATGTTGGTGAATGGCTAAATGGAGAAGTCGGCGCGCCGAGATCTGAAAAGCGACGTCATGCCGCCGCACTCCAAATCGACTTCCTTTTGCTCGATCCTCCACGCGTCGGTGCAGAGTCGCGAGTTATTGACGGAATCTTGCAACTTAGTCCAAAGCAAATCTGTTATGTGTCTTGCGATCCGGCGACGCTCGCGCGCGATCTTCGCAAAATAATTGCAGGCGGATATTCTCTTGACTCCCTCAGCGCATTTGATATGTTCCCGCAGACTCATCACGTCGAGACGATCGCGAAGTTGACTGGACCTTGAACCATGAGCGGTCTCCCACAGACTCGCATCGCAAACAATCCGCTGGTCGCAATCGCCTTATCACTCGCTGTTGGCATTTTCGTTTTTCAATATTTCGACAGACCACGATTAGCGATCGTCTTCGGCGTTGCCGCTGTGGTTCTTTTCTCGATCGCTGCCGCGTTAATTCTACGAGAGGTATCGCCAGTCGCAATCGCCTTCCTGCTAGTCGCATTTATTGCGTCGGGCTATCTGCTCGCGCTGGTTGAGGCGCGCAGCGTTTCGCCAAATTGTATGGTGCGGATGTTTGAGCGAGGTGAACTGCTGCCTTATGAACCGGTTGAACTGTCTGGCATCATCCGGGGTCAGCCGGAAGCTGCGCCTGATGGTTTTTACCTGACGCTGAGCGCCGATCGCATTCGCTCGAAAGACGGCGACCACGACGCGTCAGGAGAGGTCCTATTAGTTGCGCAGGTGCGCGATCAGCCCGTGCGATCGGATTACGATGCCTTACGACTTCGCCATGGTGCCCGCATTCGCGTCATGACGGTGCTGGATCGCGACGATGATTATCGCAATCCGGGTGTCCTTCCGTTTACCGAATATCTTGAACGGCAGGGCTACAACGCGACCGGCGTAATTAAGAGTCCGCTGCTGGTGGAGCGTCTTGACGATGGGCCGGTATTTCTTCCCGCGGCTTGGCTTTATGAGTGGCGACAGCATCTCGAAACAGAATTCGACAATCACTTCTCAGCAGAGACTGCCGGAGTGTTAGACGCGGTGCTGCTTGGCAATCGACACAAAGTATCGCGGACGGTCGCGGATCGCTTTCGCGAGGGCGGGACTTTTCATGTGCTCGTGATTGCGGGCTTGCACATCAGTTTTATTGCGGGGCTTTTATTCGTCGTGATGAAACGAATCACGCGCAACCGGGTGGTTCAGTTTGTTTGCCTGGCGACGATGCTCTTTGCGTATTCGATGACCGTCGGCGCGCAAATGCCCATAATTCGCGCTGCGCTGGTTTTCACGCTCGGAATTTTCTCACCGCTGGTATGGCGCCGCGCAAATTCTCTGAACGTGATCGCGGCGGCCGCGTTGGTCTTGCTGGTTTCGCGTCCGAGTGAGCTCTTCGATCCATCGTTTCAGCTCACGTTTCTTTCGGTGATTTCAATCGTTACTCTGGCCGTCCCGATCATCACGCGGATGCAACAAGTCGGTACGTGGCGACCGACTCACGAAACGCCCTATCCGCCATCAGGCCCGGCGTGGTTTCGTTCATTGTCTGAAACGATCTTCTGGAGCGAGCGCGCGTGGAAAGCCGAAATGGCGGCTTCGAACGTTAGCTATCGACTGTTTAAGACTCGGTGGGCCGGCAAGTTTGAACGATGGCACTTGCAAAGGCCGCTGCGGTTTTCGGTCGCCGCGGTCATCGTGTCAGCCACCGTGCAAATCGGCATCTTGCCGTTGCTGGTGATCTATTTCCATCGACTTTCGTTTGCATCACTGCTGCTGAACATCTTTGTGGGTGTGGCTATGGCTGGGTTGGCCTTTGTCGCTTTGGCCGCGACGCTGCTTGCGCAATTCAGTTCGGTGGTCGCTGCGCCGCTCATTTTCCTGTCGGAAAAGATCGAATGGCTGATGGTCCATGCGATCGACCCGTTCACGCGACTAAACATAGCTGCGATTCGCTTGCCCCATTATCACGGATGGGCGTCGTCGATCTATGTCGCCTATTTAGTGTGCTTGAGCGTCATTGCGGTCGCGCTCTTCCGCTGGCATCCCTTGCGGCCGGCAATGATTACCGGAGCAGCAACTTTGCTGAGACGCTCGTATTTGATTTCGCTGGTTGCTGTTTTTGGCTTACTCCTCGCAGTGATCATCTTTCATCCGTTAAGCGCCGCGCGCGCAGATGGAAAGCTGCATGTTGATTTTCTTGATGTCGGGCAGGGAGATTCAGCCCTGGTGACCATGCCTGATGGAGCGACTTTGCTTATTGATGGCGGAGGCCGCCCGAATATTGATTGGCAGACTTCAGACGGTGTCGATACGGACGAAACATTTGAACGCGACACCCGCAGCATCGGTGAACGGGTAGTTTCGGAATACCTCTGGGCGCGCGGATTGGATCACATCGATTACATTCTCCCGACCCACGCAGATGCAGATCATATTGACGGATTGAACGATGTCGCGCGGAACTTCAAAGTGCGCGGAGCGATAGTGTCGCGTACCCCTGCCCGCGATGCCGAATACCTTCGTTTCGCGCAGACGATGAAAGCGGCGAGTGTTCCGATCGAAAGAATTGGAGGCGGAGACATCCTGCAATTTGGCGAAGTGGCAATCGATGTTCTGTGGCCATTATCGGCTGACAATAGCGACGCGCCGTGGCGAAACAATGACGGCACGGTTCTGCGAATTCGCTATGGGAACCAGGCTGTCTTGTTCACTGCTGATATTGAAAAGGAAGCCGAACGAGGAATCGTGAATCAGGGCACGGACTTGCACAGCAACATCGTGAAAGTCGCGCATCACGGCAGCCGGACCTCATCGACGCCGGATTTCATCGCCGCGACCCGCGCGCCGCTGGCAATTATCTCAGTGGGACGCACTTCGATCTTCGGTCATCCAAACAAGGAAGTCGTGGATCGTTGGCGCGCAAGCGGGGCGCAGGTGATGACGACAGGAGAGCGAGGGATGATTAGTCTGGTGACGGATGGAAAGGAATTGAAAGTCAGTACGTTTATTCAAGAGTGAGGTCGGTACCGGGAGCGATAGCGACCGGGTCGCGATGCATCGCAAGATGTGAGATTTGCCGAGCCGATTACCCGGTCGCTACCGCTCCCGGTACTGACTACACGGCAAACACTGCGATTACACAAAATCCGGCTCGGCGGGAGTGTAGAGATCAATCGTGGCGCTGCCCAGCTTATAAGTCTTCAGCACGCCGAGCGGTGGCGCGTAGATGTGAATCGTGATCAGGTCGCGGCCGCTGACATCAGGATTTCCGAGCTGATGAATGTCGGGAACTTCTGATCCGGTCAGACCGCCGGTGCGCAATTCTCGATGCGACTGGTAGCCGAGACCGGTCTCCGTCTTATATTCAAAAGTTGTTTCCCAAAGAATTCCTTCGTGCACAAACACCGCGCCATGCGCGCCGTTATGATCGTGAATTGGCGTTCGTTGGCCGGGCTTCCAACACAACACCAACATCTCGACAAATTCATTCTTCATCACCCGATGGCGCGAATAGTTGCCCTCTTTGAAACCCAGATATGGCTGCACTTCCTCGTCGCCGATCTTAGTGCGCTCCACCAGTTCATAAACTGCGGCGAGAGACGGAACGGAACTAAGCGAGTTCAATCTGTCGGTAAGGTCAGTGAACGAAAGATGAGAGCCGGGGTACGGCGAGTTTTCGGTGTCCTGAAATTGAGTTGCCAATCGATCTCCTGTGTAGGCTGCGTTTATATGCTGCCGTGGCGGTGAGAGTCAAGACGCGGTATGTTTTTAGTAGTGCAGTCTTGAATCCTCAAACCTTTCTATTGCGATTGAGGCGTGGAAACCTGCCTTGCTGAGAGCCATGCCGCCGCAGTCAAACATATTGTAATCACGATTGAGAAAGCGATCGGCATGATAAAGAGGTATCTCCAGCTCACAACCGTGATGATGGCAAAGCAAACGGCGAAGGCCCACGCAGTCACGCGCATGAGCGCCAAAGTCGCTGCCGGGAGGCCACCCAGTTGCCACGCCAATATCGCCGCGAATAGATAAAGTACGCCGACAGAGAATCCGGCCGCCACAAAGAGGTCCCAATAGCTGCGGTTGAACCCCTGCACGTTAAAGTGAATTGACCGCATTGAGCCAAGCAGGGCATCAACTCCCCAGGTGGGATCGGACTGGCGAAATCCGAGTGTATGTCCCACCGCGAAAAGCAGCAGCAGAACGGCAGCGATTCGATAAAAGATAGATGCTTTCATTCTTTCCTCCGGAGATCGAGTAGTGTCTCAATTTGTCGTTGACGTGATGGAGTCAGTA
>DNNE01000149.1:0-12046 GCA_003487805.1 Blastocatellia bacterium
GGCGGTAGCCCGCTTCTAAACGAATTTCAGGGATGCCCAACAAAGCAGCGCAACTGGTCCAGCTCATTCGCTCAACGAAACGCGAAAAGCGTCTGGGCACTGTGATTCTGTTCGTCACCTCGCGCTGCAATTCTTTTTGCCGCACCTGTTTTTATCACGAAGAGCTGAATCAACCGGGCGACCTGAGTTTTGAACAGATCGAGAAAGTCTCGCGCACGATGCCGCTCATTACTGACCTTTGGCTTTCCGGAGGCGAGCCCACATTGCGTCACGATGCTTCAGAGATCATCGATTTGTTCGTGCGCCATAACGGTGTGCGACGCTTGATCATTCCGACGAATGGCCTGGTGAAATCGCGCGTCTATGAAATTGTGGATCGCGCTCTTGGATCGCACCGGTCGTTGGATTTGTACCTGAACATTGCGCTGGACGGTCAGGGAGAAACGCACGATCGTATTCGCGGGGTGCCGGGACACTGGGAGAAGACGCTCGATTGTATCGATGAGCTGTATCCGCTGAAAGAAAAGTACGGAGATCGATTGCGATTGAATGCGAACACGGTCGTGTGCGCAGACAATTACCAGGAGATCGAGCAACTGGCCGAATTCATTTGGAATAGCTTCCGGCTCGACGGCCACTATTTCAATATCGTGCGCGGCGATCCAGCAGTTGGCGATGAGATCAAGCAGGTCCCGCCCGAAGTCCTGCCGAAGATGTATTCGTATATCTCGCAGCTGACGAAACGCTATGGCGACCGGATGTTTGCCGATGACGATGCGACCAGGAGATTCGTGAAGAACGTCGCTTATGTCGGTACGATCACCACGCATTATCGAACTCAGCGCGCAAACTTCAGTCAATCGACAGCCTGGCCGTTTGCCTGCACCGCCGGCGAGACGATCGCCGTGATCGATTACAATGGCGATGTGCGCGCCTGCGAGCTGCGAGAAAAATTCGGCTCACTCAAAGACTACGACTATGATTTCGACGCGCTGTGGCGGTCGGAAGATCGGCGCGCGGAATTGCAGACCATCGATGGCGGAAAGGCTTGCTGGTGCACGCATGTCTGCTTCATCCACGACTCGATGCGGCACTCGCGTCGCGCCTTGTTAGTCGAAGCGCCCAAAAACTATCTCACTCGTGAATCGTGGTAAACTGCCGGGCAAGAAGGCGATGTCTCAACGAATCCTAACTTACGTTAGCCCTGACGAGTACTTAAGACTCGAACGCCAGGCCGAGTACAAAAGTGAATATCTGAACGGCGAGATATTCGCGATGAGCGGCGCGAGCCGCGAACATAATCTCCTCACCGTAAACATCGCTCGGGAACTAAGTCAGCAGTTAAGAGGCCGCCCTTGTGAATCATATGCGAGCGACATGCGCGTGAAGGTCCGTTCAAACGGACTCTATACATATCCTGATGTCATTGTCGTTTGCGGCGAGCCGCAGTTCGAAGACCAGAAAGTCGACACGTTACTCAACCCAACTCTGCTGATCGAGGTACTGTCGCAATCAACCGAACGCTACGATCGGATTGCCAAGACTTCGTACTACCGCACAATTGAATCATTACAGGAGCATCTGATGGTCGCGCAACATGAGTTCCGCGTTGAGCAATATTTGCGGCAGCCAAACGGACAGTGGTCGTTGACGCAGTACACATCACCCGACGAAGTCGTGAAACTTCCTTCCATCGATTGCACACTTAGGTTGAGCGACGTCTATGACAAGATTGTTTTCGATCCGAATTATCGTGTCAGCAGATAATGACAAGGAAGAGATCAATCGCAAGTCGGGTCTTGCCTATGCGGCCGGCTTCTCGCTTTTTGCCGCGGTGCTGGCGGGGCTAATTGCCGGGTGGTTGCTCGATCGCTGGCTGGGGACAAGTCCCTGGTTACTTATCAGCGGAATCATTCTGGGTGCTGGTGCGGGCTTTTACGAGCTTATTCGCTCGGCCTCGAAAATCTCTTAAGAGAAATCGCGACGGGCTAAAAAATCTCGCCAAAACCCTGTCTCAGGCCGTCTAAGAAAGTTGTTGACCCAGCGCCTGTTCAGCGTGCTATATTCGGATGAACACAGGGTGCATGGCCCGGTGGCCCCTCCACCAAGCTTTCGTTGGATCCAGCCTCACTTTCGAACACTCGGCAGTTTTACGCACAGAGGGACTACTGTATGAAAATTCGAGCCTTGGCTTTGCGCAAACGTCTCGCTTCGCTATGTTGCGCGAGTTTCGCGGTATTGGTCTGCGCGGCCTCATCGCCGTCGTTTGCCGCGTCTGCAATCGCGCCGTCACTGTTCACGGTCTCATCCAGCTCGACCAGGGCCGTCGCCCTCGAGTCTGTGTCGATGCTCGCGGAGCCTTTCTCCTTAACTTCCGAAGGGAACTTTAGTCCCGCCGATCCGCGCACGCGCATAACCGTGTTCTGCACGAACCTTGATTTCCTGTCCGGCGAGCCGGCGAGCGCTTTAACGGCTGATGCGCAGGATGCGGCCGGAACGATCTATCCGCTCAAGGTTGAATATGTCGGAACAGTTCCCAACTTTGACGGCATTTACATGGTAGTGGTCCGCCTGAATGATCTGATGTCCGCAAACCTTGGGGATGTGCTGGTTCGATTGAATCTTCACGGAATTGCGAGCAACCGGGCACGTGTGGCGATAGGACAAATCGGTGGCGGACCCGCGGACGATTCGGCGCCAAATCCTGCGCCGGCGACTCCGCCGGGAGCAGCCACGCAGCTAACCCTGGCGCAGTATCAGGCACAATACAACGCCCCCGCGTTCGCATCGGACAACGATTTAAAGAGATTTCTTGAGCAATCGAGTTGGGGACAACGCGGCGACGATTCGGATTTCAATCATCTTCGCGCGATCGGTATTCCAGCCTATATCAATGAGCAGTTTAATACGGCGCCTCAGTTTGTTGATTCGTCGACCGATCCAAAGTTCGCTCTCTCGTCGGACTATCCGTTTTCGCCATCCTATCCGCAGTTCTACCCGGGGGCACCGGCACCGGCCTGTGATGCGAACTGTACTCGAGATTTCTACACGCTGTATCCGCTTCAGAAGCAGTTCATGTTAAATGCGCTGACGCAGCCTGATCAATTGCGACAGCGAGTAGGGTTTACCTTTCACAAATTCATCGTCGTTGGCGGCCAGCAATTGAACAATAACCAGCCATTCTGGTTCGCGCCTTACCTGCAAACGATCGATCGAAACTCGTTCGGCAATTTCCGCCAGATGCTTTTCGAGGTCTCGCTGAATCCGGGCATGGGTGAGTATCTCAATATGCGTGGCAATTCAGTTATCTCGCTCGTAAATCCAACCCCCAACGAGAACTATGCGCGCGAGATCATGCAATTGTTTTCAATCGGTGTTGATACGTTGAACCAGGACGGCACGCCACTGCTGGATGCGCAGGGCAATCGGGTGCCAACTTACGATCAGACCAGTATCACTAATTTGGCGCGCGTGTTTACGGGTTGGGATCTTGACGCCAACAAGATTTCACCGGTTGACGGTACTTCGACCTCTGCGAACTATCAGGATCCGATGGTGCCGAATGTTAACCGGAACAGATACGACACGAATCAGAAGACCTTACTGATTGATATTCGCAGCCCAAATCCGGTGGTGATTCCCGCATGCGGCTCACCTTGCACTACCGGAACGTCCGCACAGATGTTGGCGGCGGATCAAGCGTACGCCACTACGTCGCTTAATTCGGCGATCGATAATCTTTTCTTTCACCCGAATACCGGTCCATACGTTTGTATTCAGATGATTCACCAGCTCGTCACCAGCAATCCGAGTCCTGCTTACGTGGGACGTTGTGCAGCCGCGTTTGCTAACAATGGTTCCGGTGTGCGGGGAGACATGAAGGCTGTAATCACGACGATTCTGCTTGATCCTGAAGCCCGTGGCGACGTAAAGACCGATCCGAATTACGGTCACCTGCGCGAGCCTGTTCTTTTAATGACCCACCTTTTGCGGGCCTTTAATGCTACGGACGCATCCAAAACTGACGGCGTGTTGGTGAGCAACAGTCCCAGTAACTTTAGTAATAACCTTGGTCAAAACGTTTTCAATCCTCCGACTGTGTTTAGCTATTTTCCGGCCGACTTTAACCTGCCGGGCACGAATTTGTTCGCGCCCGAGTTTGGCATTCTCGACACCTCGTCGAGCTACGCACGCGCGAACTTTATGAACACGCTGTTTGTAGCGAATAGCGGCAACGGCATCCCGGTGAGCGGCACTAATCGTCCGCAGGGAACGCAGATCAGCTTCGCCAGTTTCCAGGCGTTATCCACCACGCCTCAACAGTTGGTTGACGCGCTTAACGCCAGATTGATGCATGGGACGATGTCCACGCAAATGAATGCCAGTATCGTTGCAGCCGTCACCGCGATAACCAATGCGAATGCCACGACCCAGGCACTTCAGCGAACCCAAACCGCGATTTATCTGGTAGCCAGCTCATCGCAATATCAGGTGGAGAGATAGAGATGACAAAAACACGAAGACAATTTTTGCGAGATACGGCGTGCGGCCTGACTGCGGCAGCAATGGTCAACAGCCTCGATCGTTTGTCGATCGTCAACGCGATGGTCCAACAACAGCCTGAGGTTGCGTCGGATTACAAAGCTCTGGTTTGTGTATTTCTGAGTGGCGGATCTGATTGCAACAACATGGTCGTGCCCGTCGATGCTGAGTACGCGAGCTATAACACCGTACGTGGCCCTTCAGGGCTCGCGATACCACAGTCAGCGCTCTTACCGATCAATCCAGCGAGTGGCCGCCAGTTCGGGCTGCATCCCAATCTCTCGCCGGAAGTCGCTACTCCGGCCCAGGCGGCCGGTTTGTTGGGCCCCTGGAATCAGGGCAAGCTCGCGATCCTTGCCAACTACGGATCGCTGCTGCGACCGACGACGAAGGCTCAATATCAAAGCAATGTTGGCGGGGCCTTTCGTCCTTACCAACTCTTTTCACATTCGGACCAGGTCAATCAGCAGATGAGCTCGATCGTTAATACTACCGGCCAGACCGGTTGGGGTGGCCGTGTAGCAGATAACACTGGCTCGCTGAACGGCGTAACGATATTGCCGATGAGTCTTTCGGTCGCGGGAGGTAATCTGTTTGAGACCGGCGCGAGCACGCGACAAATTGCGATCGGCACCGGCAGTTTGGCGAGCGTCCTATCGCTCAGCTGGAATGGTCCAGCTTCAGCGAATCCGTTCACGAACGGCAGCGGTTTCCGGCAACTACTCGGTTTTGATCGTGGACAAACCTTGATTAGAGGCGCGAGTGATACCACTAACACAGCACTTAGCGCAGACCTAATTCTTAATCAGCCGGATCCAACGATCACGGCCACGTTTCCAGGTACCGGTCTGGGCAATCAACTTAAGCAGGTTGCAAAGCTGATCAAGATCAAAGATACGTTAGGCATGAAGCGGCAGATCTTCTTCTGTTCACTAGGCGGTTTCGATACTCACACGAACGAAACCGCAACGGATCCGACGCAGCCGAATAACGCGGGAGCGCAGGGCAATCTATTGACGCAGTTCAGTCAGGCCGCCCGCGCGTTTTATGACGAGATGGGCGCCCAGGGGAATAGCAACAGCGTGACACTCTTTACCATTTCGGATTTTGGCAGGACCTTCCAACCGTCCGGCACGGGCGCGACCGCTGTTGGCAGCGATCATGCCTGGGGCAGTCATGCATTCATCATGGGTGGCGCCGTTTTGGGTGGAACACTGTACGGCGCGTATCCAACGCTGGCGCTTAACAGTCCCGACGATGATGGTGGGAATCGCGGTCGTTGGGTACCGACGACCTCGATCGATCAGTACGGCGCCACGTTGGCCGCCTGGTACGGTTTGCCGGCGAATCTCCTGACAACTGTTTTCCCGAACTTGAGTAAATTCCCGACACAGAACCTTGGCTTCCTTGGTTAATGTTCGGGTCAGAACCGCCTGCGGTAGCGGGCGGGCCAGGACTGACGGTACCCATGAAGGATCGACTGTGATTGAACACGAGCACCATGTGTTCGATCACGCTCGATCCTTTTTCTTTTTGACTGTAAGCTTCGCACTGGTAGATTTGATTCGAGTGAAGAGATGAAGCGATCGCGCAATCGAAATAACTCCCGCGTTGCCGTCACTGCTTTCGCGCTTGCCCTCGTCCTTGGCCTCGTCGTATTTGCGCCCATCAAAATCGAACGAGCGATCGGAGCGCGGACATCTCTGTCCACAGCCAGCGCGACGGGTGAAGAATATGAGCGAAGTTCGCACGCTTTGCGGGCGCCCACGCTCCAATCGATGGCAAATTTTCCGCTGGCTTTTGAAGCTAACGCCGGACAAGCGGACCCTTCGGTCAAATTCCTGGCGCGCGCGGGCAACTCAGAACTGCTGCTGACTTCGCGTTCAATAACGGTTCAGTCTCGCAAGTCTTTTGGGGTGCAGTTTGTTGCGGCGAACACAACTACAGCGCCGCAGGGAATTGATATTTTACCGGGACAGCGAAACTACATCGTCGGCAACGATCCCACTAAGTGGCATACCCACGTCCCGACATTCCAAAAAGTTATCTACGAAGAGATCTATCGGGGAATTGATCTCGCGTTCTATGGCAATCAGAGCGGATTCGAATATGACTTTGTCGTGAAGCCGGGCAGCGATCCGCGGTCGATTCGTCTGGGGATTGAAGGCGCACGACCACGCATCTCAGAGAGTGGCGATCTGCTATTGAAACGCGGAGACGACGAGTTGATTCAGCGGAAGCCGATCATCTATCAGGACATCAATGGCGAACGGCGGCTCGTCGATGGCCAGTATTCAATCCGCCGCAACCGGGAAGTCAGCATTGAGATCGGTGAATATGACTCAAGCAAACCGCTGGTGATCGATCCGACACTCGTCTACTCAACTTATCTTGGCGGTAACGGAGACGATTCCGGAAGCAGCATCGCGATCGACAGTAACGGCAACGTCTATGTTGCAGGCACTACCGCATCGACGAATTTTCCTACCCGCGGCCCGGCATTTCCGAACACCGCCGGCCTTGCCGATATCTTCGTCACGAAGATCGATGCTGCGGGCGCGAATATCATTTACTCGACCTACATCGGCGGCAGCGGTCTGGATCGCGCTGACGGAATCGCAGTTGATGCCAGCGGCAATGCCTACGTGGTGGGCCGGGTTGATTCGACCTCCACGAACTTTCCAACCACGGCCGGGTCATTCGGTTTTGCTTATCGCGGCGGCGATTTTGACGGCATCGTGTTTAAGCTGAATGCGCAGGGCAATGCGCTGGTCTATTCAGGATTTCTGGGCGGCGAAGAGAACGACTCAACTGAGGGTGTAGCAGTTGACGCCTCTGGAGTCGCGTACGTCACGGGCGGCACCAAATCAAATGCGTTCCCGACGACTGGAAATGCATATCAAGGTCAGCGCGCCGGAGACACTGATGCGTTTTTGACTAAGATTAACGCCGCCGGTTCAGGCTTTCTTTATTCCAGCTACGTCGGAGGAAGCGGGACCGACCGCGGCAGTGGCGTCGTCATCGACGGCACCGGCATGGCGTACGTCGCAGGCTATGGAGCGTCGCCGGATTTCCCCACGGAAGATCCATTTCAGGCGGGTTTCGGAGGCGGTTTTGATGCGTTCATAGCTAAGTTTGATACCAATGCGAGTGGAATTAATTCGTTCATTTTCTGCACCTATCTCGGTGGCAGTGGCGACGATAAAGCATTTGGCATCGCTGCCGACAGCGGCGTCAACAACGTTTATGTGACGGGTCAGACCTCATCGAATAATTTTCCGGTATTGAATCCGCTGCAAGCATCTTCTGGAGGATCGTTCGACGCCTTCATCGCCAAAATTTCGAACACCGGCACGAAAGTCTATGCGAGTTACTTCGGCGGAAGTGGTGACGATCGGGCGACCGGCGTGGCCGTAAATTCGACAGGCGTCTATCTAACCGGATTTACTTCATCTACGAACCTGCCGACCCTTACTCCTTTGCAGCTCAACAACGGAGGCGCGTTTGATGCTTTCGTCGCAAAGTTAAATCTCAGCGGGACCTCAGCAATTTACTCGACATACCTGGGTGGTTCGGCGAATGAAAATTTTGTCGCGGCGGTGACCTCGACCAATCCGATTGCGGTTGACGCCTCGAATGCTTACGTGACCGGCTATACATCCTCGTCAAATTTTCCGGTTGGCACACCGTTGCAGTCGTCCAAAAGCGGCGGTCAGGATGCGTTCATTGCGAAGATCGCAGACGTGACGCCTGCGGCTGACTTCTCGCTTTCGATTGCGCCGGCCTCGCGCACCGCGAATCCCGGCGATGCCGTGAGTTACACGGTGACTGCGACGCCAGTTGGAGGCTTCACGGGAAGTATTGCGTTAAGCGTCAGCGGGGCTTCGAACGATACGACATCGAGCTTTGCTCCACTTTCAATCTCGATCACAGACGCATCCGCGAAGTCCTCCGTCCTGACGATCAGCACGACGGCTGCCAGCCCGCCGGGGACATATGCGCTAAACATCAGCGCGACCAGCGGCAACTTACAGCATGGCGCATCAGCGCAATTGATTGTGTCTGGCCCAACAAGTGCGAACCTTTCGCTAACGAAAACCGCATCGCCTAATCCCGGAATCACTCTGACGAATCTTACGTATCGCTTGATCGTCACCAACAATGGTCCATCACCCGCGACGAGTGTGGTGGTCACTGACAACCTGCCGGCGGGAATCAGTTTCGTATCGGCGACGCCCACGCAGGGCTCGTGCAATGGGAGCAACACAGTAACGTGCAACCTCGGATCATTAGCCCGCAATGCAAGTGCGATCATCACTATCATCGTCGTCCCACAAGCCGCGGGTGTGCTGACGAATAACGCAAATGTCACAGCCTCTGAAAATGATCCGGATCTGACTGACAACTCGGCCAGTCTTCAGACAACAGTGAATTCGCCGACGAGCGGGCCGGGGATGACCGATCCAAATCTGTCAGTGAAGACGGTCGTCAGTGGTTTGTCGCAACCGACCAGCATGGCCTTTGTCGGCAACAACGACTTTCTCATCTTCGAGAAAAACACCGGGAAGGTGCAGCGAGTAATAAACGGTGTCATTCAAAGCACGCCCGCGATCGATCTCGCGGTGAACAGCGGATCCGAACGTGGCGGTTTGGGAATCGCTCTGCATCCGAATTTTGCTTTCAACGGATACGTCTATTTGTATTGGACCGAGAGCAGCACCGGAGTGGACTCGACGAATCTTGCCGACGTCGCGCTGCTCGGCAATCGAGTCGATCGTTACATTTGGAATGGCTCAACGCTTACATTCGATCGCAATCTGATCAAGCTGCATGCGTTTCAGGCTGATGCCAATCAGTCCCTGCGCGGCAATCATAATGGCGGCGTGCTGAGATTCGGTCCGGACGGCAAGCTCTATATTTTGATGGGTGACAATGGCCGGCGCGGGTACTTGCAGAATAATCAGTTTGGACCAGTGCCAGACGATCAGTTCGGCGGGCCTGAACCCGACAACAATCACCTGACGGGATTCATTCTGCGCCTGAACGATGACGGATCGACGCCGGCCGACAATCCTTTCTTTAATGCCTCGACGAACCTAACCGGCGAGGCGGCGGCGAACATCAAGAAGCTTTTCGCGTACGGCGTGCGCAACGGTTTTGGTCTTGGTTTCGATCCTTATTCGGGGAACCTTTGGGACCAGGAGAACGGTGACGACGCGTTCGATGAAATGAATCGAGTCACCGCCGGATCGAACAACGGCTGGATTCAGATGATGGGCCCGAACAGTCGCGTGGCCCAGTTCAAGCAAATTGAATCTACGTATGGCTCAGGTGATCTACAACAGTTGCGCTGGTCGACTTCGTTGATTTCCGATACGCCCGCGAGCGCACTGGCGAATCTCTACATGCTGCCCGGCGCGCACTACAACGATCCTGAATTTAGCTGGAAGTACGCGATTCCGCCGTCGCCACTCGGTTTTGTCCAGGGCCGAGGGCTCGGGCCGCAGTTCGAAGGAGACATGTTCGTCGGCGCCGCGCGCACGTTTCTCGCCAACGGCTTCCTGTTTCGTTTCAAGATGACGCCCGATCGTCTGCACTTTTCATTTAGCGATCCGCGGCTGAATGATCTGGTCGCTGATAATGACGACAAGTTTGATATCAAAGAGAGCGAGTCGCTTTTGATTGGCCACGACTTTGGCATTACGACTGACATCGAGACTGCGCCGAACGGCGACCTGTTCGTGGTGTCGAATTCGAATGGCGCGGTGTATGAGATTTCCGGTAAGCAGCCCACGCTCTTCGTCGCTAACCTAACCGCCGCGCAAGAGACTCCGGCGACCAATTCGACCGGAGCCGGGACCGCGACAATCTTGTTAAGTCCTGACGAAACCACCGCGCGCGTGTCGTTGAATTTTAGCGGGCTGACCAGTGCGCAGACTGACGCGCACATTCATGGACCGGCTGCGCCCGGCGTCATTGGACCGATTCTGTTTCCATTGCCGAATGGCAACGTGAGCGATTTCCTGATTTCGCTGACACCCACGGATGTTTCCAATCTAAAGAGCGGACAACTTTACGTGAACGTCCACACAGTGAATTTTCCGAACGGTGAGATACGCGGCCAGTTCGGCACGGGCGTCTCAGCGAGCAGCTTGCAATTCACCGCCGCCAACTATCTGGTCAGCGAATCGGCAGGGCGCGCAACTGTGACGGTGACGCGGCTGGGCGATACTACTTCCCCGGCGTCCGTTAATTACTCAACCAGCGATAGCGCGGGAACGAACTGCAACGTCAGCAACGGGAACGCATCGTCACGTTGCGACTATACGAACACGATTGGGACATTAAAGTTCGCGGCGGGCGAAGCCTTCAAGACGATCGTAGTCCCGATTACTGATGACAACTACGCCGAAGGCAACGAGAACTTTACGATTAGTCTTGGCAACTCGAGCGGAGCGAGTCTAGGTTCGCCCAATGTCGCGACCGTAACCATTACTGACAACGAAAGCGTTACTGGACCAAACGCAATTGACGCTCCTGATTTCTTCGTTCATCAGCATTACATCGATTTTCTTGGTCGCGAACCGGATCCAAGCGGCTATCAATTCTGGATCAATCAGATCACCTCGTGCGGCGTGGATGCTCAATGCACGGCAGTGAAGAGAATCAACGTCTCTGCCGCTTTCTTTCTTTCGATTGAGTTTCAGCAGAGCGGCTATTACGTCTACCGCATATACAA
This sequence comes from Blastocatellia bacterium, assembly GCA_003487805.1. Lineage (GTDB taxonomy): Bacteria > Acidobacteriota > Blastocatellia > Pyrinomonadales > Pyrinomonadaceae > UBA11740. The sequence continues at coordinate 11,282 of DNNE01000149.1, forward strand.
ATCCGCCTTTAGCGATATCAATCCGCCGGCAGTGCCGGTGCCGGTTCGCCTTTCAGATTTTTTGCGTGACACACCGGTAGTACAGAACGGGATTATCGTCGGGCAAGGGAACTGGCAGGCGCAGTTCGATGCGAACAAGCAGGCGTTCGCGTTGGCATTTGTGCAGCGTGCGGATTTCATTGCTCGTTATCCCGCTCCCACCACCGCCACCGCTTTTGTAAATGCGCTGGACCTAAACGCCGGCGGCGTGTTGTCGGATGCTCAGCGATCGGCTTTGATTGCTGAACTGTCACCGAACTCAGCAGATACCGCGCTGCGGGCTGACGTTCTGATGAAGGTTGCTGAGAACGCAACACTGCAGCAAAAAGAATTCAATCGAGCGTTTGTGTTAATGGAATATTTTGGCTATCTGCGCCGGAACCCTGACGACGCACCCGATGCAAACTTTGCGGGCTACAATTTCTGGCTGAACAAACTGAACCAGTTCAACGGCGACTACATCAACGCTGAGATGGTCAAGGCCTTCATCGCTTCGAGTGAATATCGGCAGCGATTTGGACCGTGAGCGCAAGACACTCACGAATCTGACGCTCTCGGGTTACAACTGCGAGGCGTGGAGAAACAGTTGGAGACAGGCAAATTGTAGCGCGCGGCGTTGAGAACTAACTTTCCCCAGAATGTCGACGAGACGAGCATGGTACGGAACCGGTTGCGCCAGCGACTGGTGTTTTCTTGAGATTACCCGCTTGCTAGCGCAAGCGGTTC
>DNNE01000149.1:12384-12664 GCA_003487805.1 Blastocatellia bacterium
CGCACGATCTGGACTTTTTGGGCCGGCCACTCCGGGTTAGCCATCGCCGGTTGTTAAGCGCACAAGAAGTTTCAAACCCACCATCCGCGGACTCCGGTCATTTTCGACGCTGAGACAGGATTGGGCGCTGCCGACGTAATGTGTGCAAACGCACAGACGGGGCAGGTCGAGTGTGTTTAGCTGTCCGTGAAATCAGGAGTCCCACCATTTGGTGAGAAATCAACAAGCCTTAACCCCACGGCCAGGGGGATCGCTTTCCAAAGAGGCTAAACAGCCGCTG
>DNNE01000024.1:0-37327 GCA_003487805.1 Blastocatellia bacterium
CAGCGTAAAGCCTGGGGCGTGAGACCCATGGATCCCGGAATAACAAATCCAAGGGTTTACTTAGAAACCACTTTAGCCGTTCGGAGGTTGAAGGTCATGCAAGAAGACCAGGCTATCGCTGAGATTCGAGAAGTGCGCCGCCGGATTTCTGAAGAATGCGATCACGATCCGCGCAAACTAATCACCTATTACAAAGAGTTGCAATTAAGGCATCAAGAGCGAATGCTACGTCCGGAAGAGAGTAAGGAAGAGAAACGGAAATATTAGATTCTTCTTCGCCACACGCGATCATGACGCGCCGCATGAATGACGGCGGCAATAACGACCAACCGCTCCTCTTCGATCACTTCATAAATCACCCGGTAAGGAAATCGTTCGGGATAACGCCAACGGATGTTCTTGGTTGGGTGGCGGCGGCAATGCAATAAAGGATTCACTTCAAGAGCGTCGAACACGGCCAGGACCTCTTCGACAAACTCATCTCCGAGACCGGCGCGTTGACTGTCATACCAATTCGCAGCTTCCAGTACGTCGTTTTTCGCTTCGGGTCGCGCAACGACTTTCCATTTCATGATTCTTACCGAGAGCGCAGGTGTTGCTTGATGTCCTCAAGCGGAACGGACGAAGTTGGATCGTGGTGATGTGCGGCCAACCGTTCTTCAACCAACTCTTCATCAGCGGCTGACAACGGCGAATCATCCAATTCCAATGCGCGGCGAATCAGAATCTGCCGCTCTTCGAACGTGAGACGCGGAAGCTCTGCGATGACTTCATTGAAACTCATGTGTGAAGCTTAACTGTCCACCGTAGGTTTTTCAATAGACAGCCACGTGGACTATAGTTGCCAACGACGGGGGATTTGATTTTGACCCACCAAGAAGTCGAGATTTGGGCCAGAGAAATCGTTGAAGCGGTTCTGTCTAACCAACCTGTCGAAGACGCGCGAGTTGAGCTGAAATCGATTTGGCTAGATCCTCGAAAAACGGCCGATCGACTAGCTGGACATGCAAATGCCGCACGAGGGAGGCCGATCTTGTGGTTGATAGGAGTCGATGAAAAAAACCGTACGATAACGGGCGTCGATCCGGTGGAGCTTGGCGGCTGGTACAAATCTGTCAACTCGTGCTTCGACGGGTTCGCTCCCCGTTTGTCTATCGACTCAAATATCAGACTTGAGAGTTCTACGATCGTTGCCCTCTACTTTGAAACCCATCAGGGCGCCCCATTCGTTGTTAAGGGAGCTAAAGGAGGCTATCCGGAATTCATCGTTCCGTGGAGGGAAGGCACAGAGCTGAGGGCAGCTAGTCGAGCTCAACTGCTTACGATCCTTGTGCCGATTCGCGGATTTTCCGCATTGATTGACGAACTAAGTTACAACCTTGAAGTTGTCCAGAAGACGCCATTAATCTCTGATCTAGGCAGGCCCTTCAGAGAAGTAGCATTCAATGATGTGATGAATGATGGAGCGCTCTCCGCACTGAGTAATGATGAAAGACAGTTAGCAACTAATGCATACCACGAGATGAAACGGTCTAATCAGCTCGTCAGTGCGGCGATTAACGATAATGCTGTTCGATTCCAGACGGGCGACATTCTTAATCGAGCTTGGCAGTCAGTTAGGGCGTGTAGACAACCCATCGAAGCGGCGCTCACTGTGCTGTCTCGCTTCGGCAAATAAAATTTAATCCCGCCGATAAACCACTCCATTCTTCATCACAAACACAACTCTCTCCATCGCGTGAATATCCTTCAGCGGATCACCACTGACCGCGACGATGTCGGCCCACTTCCCAACTGTCAGTGATCCCAGATTCTTGTCCCAGCCCAGCAGCTTCGCGCCGTTGAGTGTGCCCGCCTGAATCGCTTGCATGTTAGTCATGCCGCCCCAATCTACCATCAGGAAAAATTCGCGCGCGTTGGTGCCGTGCGGAATCACGCCGGCGTCGGTGCCGAGCGCGATCTGAACACCTTTCGAGATCGCGATTTTGGTGGCGTGCCGCGCGGCGGCTGCGGCGGCCAGAGCTTTCTCCGCGCGCAGCCCTTTCAGCACGCCGGTCTTCGCCGCGCGTTCAACCGCTTCGGCCGCTGACAAAGTCGGCACTAGAAATGTTCCGCGCTGGCCCATTAGCGTCGCGCCTTCTTCATCCAGAAACGATCCGTGTTCGATAGATGAGACGCCGGCTTTGACCGCCAGCTTGATTCCTTCAGTACCGTGAGCGTGCGCGGCCACTTTTCTATCTAATTTTTTCGCCTCGTCGACCAAAGCTTTCAATTCTTCGAAACTATATTGCGTGGCGCCGACTGCGTCGCCTTCCGACAGCACGCCGCCGGTTGCACAAGTCTTAATCACATCCGCGCCGTACTTAATTTGCAGACGCACCGCCTGACGGATCTGTTCCGGACCATCAGCGACGCCGGTCAGCGGTGATTGTTCGGCGACACCGGGCCGATATCCGTTCTCGTCGCAATGTCCACCGGTGATGCCAATTGCATGGCCCGCGGTTTCCATGCGCGGGCCAATCGTCCAACCTTCGTTGATGGCTTTGCGCAAAGCCATGTCGTCAAAGCGGCCCGACGCACCGACGTTGCGCACGCTGGTGAAGCCGGCCAGCAAAGTATCGCGCGCGTGCAGGACACCGAGAATTGCGCCGAACGATTCGAAATCCTTAACCTCTGACATATCGCCTTCCGGATCGCCAAGCACGCGCCCAACCAGGTGCGTGTGCGCATCGATAAATCCGGGCAGCAAAGTCACGTCACTCAAATCGATTATTTTTGCGTCGGCGGGAATCTTGACTGAGCTAGCGCTGCCGACGGCGGCAATCATGTTTTCGCGCACGACAATCACAGCGTTAGTGATGGGCGCGGCCCCGGTGCCGTCGACGAGACGCGCGGCTTTCAACACCACGACGCCCTTGCCTTCCGGCGGCTGAGGTCTGATTCCGATCGGCGCGGGAGTCTGGGGTGCGACCGGCCCACAGAAACATGCGACGAGAATTAATATGGCGGATAAGTTTCGAGAGATGTTCATTTTTTTCGATCCTCGACTTTCTTCATTTCCTGGCGCATCACGCAAGTTAACAACCTGCGCTACTGGGCGTCGCATTCTATTTGAGATTCACGGCATCTGCCAGTATTGCCGCCGCTCCGGTGAAGGAGTATCGTTTTCGCAACCAGACCTTGCCGCCAGCGTTTAGGACTTGTATGAGATTCAAATCGACGCTTTCATTGATTCCCATTCTGTTGCCGCTGATTGTCATCGCCGCAGCGCCGCCGCGAGTTGCCGCTCAGGTTGATGAGAAAGAAAAGGCTGAGAAAGAGGTCGCCGGGCGCCAGGAGCTCGAGAAGAAGACGATCGGTCTGTTGGATGAAACAATCGGCGCCGCGTGGAGTTTGAAATTACCCGAGAATCGTTCTTATGTTCTGACGAAAGCTGCGGATCTCATGTGGCCGCACGATGAGAAGCGCGCGCGCGGTTTGTTCTGGGAAGCGCTGAACAGTCTTAACCTGCCGGTTTATCGGGCGCTGGATGAGACGAACGCAAGGGATCCGAATAAATCCGCAAAGCCTGCGCCAGCGGATGGTCCAACCAAAGAACAGTTACAAGATGTGAACCGGTATTACGCGACGGTTGAAACGCGGCATGAATTTCTGCGGAAGGTCGCACAGCGCGATCCGCAACTTGCGCTCGACATGATGCGCGCAACGCGTCAACCGCCTCCGTCGCAAACGCCGGGTGCGGTCCAGGCTGCCAACGACTCTGATTTGGAACAGGAGATTGCATACGCGGCGGCCGCGAATGATCCCAAACGCGCTTTGCAGGTTACGCGTGAAAGCATGGCCAGGGGGCTGACCTTTCAAATCCTGAACTTGCTAAATCAAGTTGCGCAAAAAGATCAGGATACAGGCGCTAAGTTGGCCGGCGAAATCATCGCGAAGCTCGACACGGAAAACTTTAATACGAGTCCGTACGCTCCGTATATTGCCATTCAGTTGCTTGAATGGAGCAGAACCGATGGCGCTGTGCTCACGGCAAGTCTCTCTGCGAATTCATCATTCACACGATTGAAGCTTGACGACGGCCAGAAGCAAGATCTGGTCGACCTGCTTACCAACGCGGCGCTCAACATCACGAAGCCACAAACTCTCCTGCAGAATATTCGGTTCGTAATGCCTGAGATCGAGCAGTACGCACCAGATCGCGCCGCGAAGTTAAAGGTGCGGCTCACGGAAATGAACCCCACCCTCTCGCAGCCGCAGCGGGACTGGAATGATTTCAACGCGATGTTCGAGAACGCGACGCCTGAAGAGATGATCAAAGCAGCCAACAAAGTAGCCGGCGCTCAGCGCGCGGCAATGTTGTATCGAGCGGCGGTCAAAGCAGTCGCTCATGGCGAGGGGGATCGCTATCGCGAGTTGATCAATAGCCAGGTCGAAAGCGAAGACGAAAAAAAGACCGCGCTTGATTCGCTTAATACCGAGCAAATGTACTATGACCTCAGCCAGGGCAAGACTGATGACCTGGAAAAATTGTTGCCGTTAATTCGCGCCAGGGAACAGCGGGCGATGGCCATGACACAATTGGCGATCATGCTAGAGAAGAAAGGTCAACATGATGAAGCAGTAACGTTGCTCGACGAAGCACGCGCTCTGGTGAAAGTGGATCTTACCAACGAGAAGGAATCAAATGCGTTGCTTGCGGTCATGCTAGGGTATTCGCTGGTGGATTCGCCGAAGGCATTTGCGATGATCGAACCAATCATTGATCGCACGAATGAAGATGTTTCAAAACTGGTATTACTGGACAAGATCGCAAAGAGCGGTGCGATAAAGAACGGCGAGATCATCATGAATCAACAGCGGATTCCCATCGATTATGCGATGCTCCAGTACTCGCCTGGAGTCGCGGCGCTGGGCAAAGCGGACTTCGATCGCACCAAAGCGCTTGCGGATCGCTTTCAACGAAATGAATTGCGAATTGTGGCGCGGCTGCTGCTGGCACAGGCGATTTTGCGCCACTTGGAACAAACTCACAGTCCGAGTAACTAATTCGATCACCGATCGTCATTTGATCCTGATTCGCGCTTTGTTCGTGGTTTGCGTGTGCCACGTCGCGCTAATCAGGACACTCTGTCCGCTGGGCAGGTTCCCGGGCAACACGATGACAATCTCAGTTAACCAATTGAACCCGGGAACAGGTCCCACATATTCAACCGTGAGCGGATAGATGTTCATCTGTGCATCCTCGGCCCGCGCAGTTACAAATGAAGCATCTTCGCCATTCGCCAGGATGAGATTGGTCGCGAACAGCATCACTCGCGTGCGGTTGTCAGAGCTGAGATTGTAAGGATCAGTTAAGGGAAATGGATCGCGTATCAACGTTACCGCGTTGAGCGCAATGGCACTATCGCTATTGTCTTCCGTGGCCAGTGCCGGCGGGACCAGCGTAAGTGTCGCTTCGTTGCTGGTTGCGCTACCGAAAGCGTTCGTGACCAGGCAACGGAACTTCGCCCCGTTGTCCGGGGCGGTCGTAGCGGCAATCGTATAGCTGGTTGAAGTCGCGCCAGAGATGTTCACCTGGTTTCGTTGCCATTGAAAGCTTAACGGCGCGCTGCCATTGGCTGAGACATTGAAGGTGACAGTCTGGCCCTGGGTCACTGTTTGGTTCGCCGGGTGGGTGATGATCCCAGGCGCAGTGCCCGCAAATTGCACTCTGAATAAGGCGGCTGAACCAATCGCAAGATAATAAAGGCTCCCATCTTTTGCGACTTTCAGATCGACTGGTGACGAAAGCCCTGAAGCAAAGTCTGTAGCCGTATTGTTCGATGGGTCGAACAAGCGAACCCAACCATTGCAGAGATCGGCGAAAAAGTATTTTCCGACATACGTGGCCGGAAACTGGACCGTCGTCGGATTGTAGAACCCGCCGCCGACGATGGCACACCCCTGGGTTGACGTAGAACCGTGCGCGTATTGAAACAGCGGATCGCGGAAGCTGGCGTTGGGCGGTGAACACGCGCCTTCGCAAATACCCCAGCCATAGTTCGATCCGGCAATGCCGTCATTAATTTCTTCCCAGGTGCTTTCGCCTACGTCGTTTATGAACATTCGCGTAGTGCCGGGTTGAAAAGCAAAAGTAAAAGGATTGCGCAAGCCCAGGGCCCAAATGGACCGGTTCATTCCCTGGGCAGTGCTAACGAATGGGTTGTCTGCGGGAATCGATCCGTCAGAGTTAATGCGGAGTATTTTGCCGAGGCGATTACTCAAGGTTTGAGAATTAGCCCGATTAGCATTGTCGCCTACCGCAATATACAACTTGCCGTCAGGTCCAAAATGGATCGCGCCGCCATTGTGATTCCCGGCGCCGCTCAAATTATCGAGATCGACCAGTATCAATTCGCTGCCCGCCATCGCGACGTCGCCATTGGCAGTGAAGCGGCTCACACGGTTGTGCGCCGGGTCCCCCGGAACCGTGTAATAGACATACACAAAATTATTCGACGAGAAATTCGGATCGAAAGCTAGCCCCAGCAAGCCGCGTTCGCCGGCAGAATCAACCGTTAGACTGAGAAACGGAGTCGCCAGCAGCACTCCGTTTTTGACTACGCGGAGTTGTCCACCTTGCAGAGTCACAAAGATGCGGCCGTCCGGCGCTAAGTCCATTGCGGTTGGACTCGAAAGTCCGCCGGCAATTTGTGTTTCTGAGAAGCCCGCCGGCAAAGTCGCGGCCGTCGCCGATGCGCCGGCTGCAAAAAGAAGACAGACGATGCCGGCAATGGAACGCGCCGACAGCCGGGATCGCTTCTGACGGTGCTTAATAGGACGAGAATCCCTTGAGAGATTTATGCCGATCATAATTGCTGACCTGGTATCCGAGTCATCCCGGATCTCCGGTTACTCGGTAGGGGAACTCCGCGCGACGATCTTAATAACTGCGACAACTGTCGCAACGCGAATGAGGGGAACTGAGCTAAATTTTAATTAAGAGCCGAGCGTTGGGGCTTGGGTGGTTCCGGCTCCCGGTCTTAGGGCGAGATTGATTATATCGAGCGGAAAGAATTTCTTCCAGGTCTTATTTTGTGGCACGGGCGTCAGGCCCGTGAAATCAAGCTCAGGATGCGCGTGCCAGATAAAATGACTGGAGCGACAACCGTCCCGGTTGCTGGCCGGGCGAAAATGCAAACGAGGACGCTTGCGCTCCAGTCCACAAACTAACAATTCACCACTTGATCGATCCTTCTTTTGTGGTATCAATCTGCGCCAGCTGCTCGTTCGAGCCGTAGAAGAACCCTTTCATGTTGTCCATCAAAAAGCCCTGCGCATCCGGATTTATCAGGTCGAGGCCATAGTGATTGATGATGCGTGTCTGCGCCTGCAACCACTCTGCCCAGCAAGGCTGGCAAACCTCTGTGGCAATTTTCTGGCCTAATTCCGTGGGCAGCGGCGCATAGCCGAGGGCGGAGCGCTTCTGTCCGCAGCGAGCGCATTTGATTTCGTCTGACATTGAGTGAATTCTCCTGAGTGAGGATTATAGCGGAGTAAGCTGTGAGCAGTAAGCCGTAAGCAGTTTTTCTGTCTGCTCACCGCTCCCTGCTCACCGCTTTGATAGCCTTGATCGTGTCGTCATCTTTTGGTCGAAACAATCCCAGCGGTCGCACATCGCGATAGGTAATCACCCCGTCGCGATCGATGACGAAGACTGAACGCGCGACTTTGCCGGGAATCAAAGATTGCGCGCCGTACATGTCTGCGATCTTTCGATCGACATCGGCGAGCAGACGCAGAGGCAATTCGTGATGTTCGGCAAAACTCTTGTGCGATTCGACCGAGTTGGTTGAGATGCCGACGACCTCTGCGCCCGTCGCCGTATAATCTTCCCAGCGATCGCGGACCGAGCACATCTGCCGCGTGCAGATTGGCGTCTCGTCGCCAGGATAGAAAAGCAGCACCACGACTTTGCCGCGGTGATCCAACAGACGCCAGGTCGCGCCGTCACTATCAGGCAGCGCGAAATCCGGCGCCGTGCTTCCTTCCGAGGTGTTTGAAGTTGCCACTTGTTACTGGATATTACTTGATGAGCGCGGCCAGACTTGCCGCTGTTACCTGCGTGCGAATCTCGAGTTCGTTTCCGTGCGCCGTGATTTTCAAATTATTCAAAGCGCTCTCTGCCAAACCTTTGCGGGGTTGGGTCATGCGCATAATAAAGATGCCGCCGAGCTGCTTCAGTCCATCCACAGTATCGCCGAGATTCTTTGCCGCAGCAATTGAGTCAGTCCGCGCCACCATCATCACTGTGACGTCCGTCTGCGTTGACCCGACGGATCCGTAAACCTGCCGAATGGCGCCGACGTCTTTGGCAATCGTATCGTTGCCAACGTCGAGTTTGGTCAATAGCTCCGGCGTAATATTTCCTCCAAAGCCAATCACCGCATTCGGATCGCGGGTGGCCAACGATACGAGATCAGCGGGAGCCCGACCGGCTTTGCCGGCATCTACCGCCGCGCGCACATTGGCAGGCGTGCCGAGCGCCAGCGAGTTTTGATCAAGCATGCAAATCGCTAATTCATTCACATGCATGGTCCAAAGCCCGAGCAGCTTCAGATCGTCGTTGACATTGACTATGGTGATTGTGGTTCCACGATATTTTTCTTCACGAGATTTTCCATTCGCCGCGGCGCGAGCAGAGGCCGCCAACGCCCGAGCATCAAAAGTGCCGTGCGCAATCGCCACCGTTTCCAACCGCGTGGAAGTCGCTGACGGATACGTGTAACGAACGCCGATTACCACGCGATCAATTGAATGCAAGTCGACGCCGGTCTTCGTTTTGAATTTGTCGACTTCCGCGTTAGCGTCCGCCAGTTTCGCCGCGTCGCCGCCGAGAATGCCTGGCATCGTCTCGTTCAGCATTCGCTTTACATCGACGACGGCAATGGCGTCAGAAGCGGGCAGATAGCTCGCGACATTGAAGGGTGGGGCGGGAACGGTTCTTTGCCTTTGACCGGCGAATGGTACAGAGCTAATAAGCACAAAGACGACAACTGCGGCCGTGATAGCTACTTTTGAGATTAATGATTTTTGATTCACAACTTGTTCAACCTTCGCTGAGTATTTTCTTTCGCTGCCTGTGCGATGCTTGCCTTCCGCGTGCGGTTGGCTGTGTCAGAAACTCGACTGGTTACAGAACCGCTTGCGCCAGCAAGCGGGTTGACTTATCGGAACACAACCCACTCGCTATCGCGAGCGGTTCCGTACCGGCGCTCACTCAAACACGCTCAACCAGCAGGGCGATCCCCATGCCGCCGCTGATGCAAAGCGTTGCCAGTCCGCGTTTCGCCTGGCGCTTTTCCATTTCGTAAAGCAGCGTCGTAGTGATTCGCACCCCGGTGCAGCCGATCGGATGGCCTAACGCAATCGCGCCGCCGTTGACGTTGAGCCGCTCCGGACAAAACCGCAGCTCGCGATCGCAGGCGATCACTTGCGCGGCGAATGCTTCATTCAATTCGATTAGATCGATGTCTGACAATTCAAGTTTCTGTCTCTCGAGAATTGCTCGGGTTGCCGGAACTGGGCCAATCCCCATAATCTCGGGAGCCACACCCACGATTTCGTAATCGACAATACGCGCCAGCGGTCTTGCATTCGACTCTTTCAAAGCAGATTCACTCATCAACAAAACCGCCGCGGCGCCGTCAGTGATACCGGAAGAATTTCCGGCTGTCACGCTGCCATCTTTGGAAAATACCGGAGCGAGTTTGCGCAAGCTCTCGAGCGTCGTGCCGGCGCGCACGTGCTCGTCGGTCGCGAACAGTTTTGTTCCCTCTCCCTTTGGGAGAGGGTTAGGGTGAGGGCTTACGTTCGCCTTAGCTGCGCCCCTCACCCCAGCCCTCTCCCAAACGGAGAGGGAGTTACGATCCAGCGGCACGACTTCGTCGCCAAATTTTCCGGCCGCGATCGCGGCAGCCGCGCGTTGTTGCGAGCGGAGCGCATACTCATCCTGTTCGTCACGACTGATCTCGTACTGGCTGGCGAGCTTCTCGGCCGTCTCGCCCATCACTAATCCTGAAAGCGGATCGTTAAAGCCATCGCGATACATGCCGTCAACCAGATCGACATGGCCCATGCGCGCGCCCCAACGCGCGCCTTCGGCGAAGTAGGGAACCCGCGACATGCTTTCAGTCCCACCTGCGAGCACGATGTTCGCGCGTCCCAGCATGATTTTCTCTGCGGCCAAAATAATTGCGCGCAATCCTGATCCGCACGCCTGATTGACGGTGAACGCCGGCACGCGATCGGGAACCCCGGCGCGAAACGTGATCTGCCGCGCGACGTTTGGCCCACCGCCGGCCTGGCGCGCGCAACCCCAAATCGAGTCGTCAATTTGATCGGGCCGGATGTTCGCGCGGCGCAAACTTTCTTTGGCTACGGCAACGCCGAGATCAGCCGCGCCCAGGGACTGAAGCGATCCGCCAAAGCGTCCAATTGGGGTGCGGACTGCGCCCGCGAGATAAATTGGTTCCATGCAGTCGTGCCGTGTCTTAGGTCTTCCTCTGCGCTGAGGGGGCGCAGAGAATCTCAAATTAGGACGCTACCTTCCATGCAAAATTATTTACTTTTGCGTCGATGTTAGCATAGCGTCCAATGTCTCCCGCAAATCCCCCACAATTTGTCGATGCCGGGTCCGTTAATCGCGACGAGCTGGAATTGCTTGAATTTGTCCAGCCGCACGCAGAATGGTTCATATCAGAAGACGGACGACTGCCCCTGGAAGTTAACCGGAATGAATTTGATTTTTCTGTGGCGCACGGCCGTTTGATCTTTTCATGCTGGACACAGAGAGGCGCGCGCGCATGGCGAATCACCCATTGGAGCAGATCGGGTGAAAAGCTGGTGCTGCAAGTGAGTCGCCGGATGGGAGCTGAGGTATCGACGATCGAGTTGGTCCCGCGCGCTTCAGCGAAAGCCCTGGTCGCAACCATCGCCGCGGCGAGGCAGGCGAGATGTGAAATGCTCGCGCAGCGTGTAGCCGAGAGCCTGGGTGTTGGGGATAGTGTGTTGGGTGCGAATGCGCTGGATCTGAACTCCCTCTCCCCTTGGGAGAGGGGCGGGGTGAGGGGCGAAGCTACGACGATCGTAAGCCCTCACCCTAACCCTCTCCCAAAGGGAGAGGGAAAGAACCTACACCCTAACCCCTACACCCAACACCCTGCAGTAAAGATTGAACGAGCAACCCTGAGTCCGGGCATGCGGCGCGATCAGCCCGGCCGCTATGCGCGAATCATTCTGCGTCTGTCACATGAGCGGATCGCAGTCACAGGTACTGTCGCCCAAAGCGATCCACGGAATGTTGACTCACTTTTTTCTTCGGCGCTGCTTTGGTTTGCGCGGTTGCAGACGGCTCCCAAACGGCCGCCAATCAATCGTCTGCTAATTGTTGTTGAGTCAAATATTCTGGAAGCTGCGCGACAGAGACATGTGCTGCTGCGCGACTCGCTCCGTCAGCGGATCGAGTTGATGAAAATCGATGATGACTGGCGGACAGCCGAACTAACGGCCGCGTGGGAACGAAAGTATCTCTGGCGCAAACGGCTGGCTCGTTTTCCGCGTCCGCTGGAAACTCCCGCAATCGGCCGGGTGGATGAAATCGTCGCGACCGCTCCTGATGCGATTGATGTGGTCGCGTCCCGGCACGGCCAAACACTTCGTTATCACGGGTTGCCGTTCGCGCGGGTGCGCAGGGTTATGGAACGTGACCGAATATGGTTTGGAATTGAAGGATCACATCGACAATCGCTCGACGAATATCATCAACGCGATTGGTGGAAGCTCCTTAACGATCTGCAAACATATCGACACGAAAGCTGTCGCGATCGGCGCCATTGGTTCTATCGCGCGGCCGGCGAGGCCTGGCTCGAATCGATCCTGCGACGGGACATTTCAAAGCTGGATCCCGGTTTGATCGTCGCTCCTTTGCACGCGCAGTTTCGCACTTCACACGGCGGCCCCACAGGCGCGCGCCCAATCGATCTGCTAGCTTTGCGATACGACGGCAGATTGGCAGTCATCGAACTAAAAGTCAGCGAAGATCGCGAGCACGTCTTTCAGGGCGTCGATTACTGGCGGCGCGTCGAAGCGCATCGCCACCGCGGTCACATCAGCAGCGCAAAACTTTTCGGCGATCGAGAAATCAGCGATGAATCACCGCTGGTGTATCTGGTCGCGCCCACACTTCGGTTTCATCCATCGTTTGCGACCTTGGCAAAGACAATCGCCCCCGATATTGAGATCTATCGATTTGATATTAATGAAGACTGGCGTGCGGGTGTGCGGGTGGTGAGAAGAGAGCGAGTTAACGCGTAAAGTTTTGCTCAAATCTAATTCAGATCCAGCGAGGAAGAAGAAATTCATTCAGGTAAGACTGTCGAATATCGTGCGTCCCATAAGTCCAACGCATAATCGCTATATTTACAGAGAATAGTCCACACCTCTCTCGCTTTCTGGTTGCGACCAAAGTTGAAATGGCCCTCAATCTCAGACACGATTGCCAACATTAAGATAATCGATAACCAGACTTGCTCTTGTCGGTATTCTTCTAATTTCTCGTTTCGTTTCGCTTCCCAGTCATCTCCGAAAACTAGCTTCGCCTCCGCAGTCGAGAAATGGACGCCGCGCAGAGTAATGCCAGATACGTTCAGATGCGTTTGACCGGACAATTCTCTATAAAGCCAATCGTTAACATATTCAATGTAATCGAGCGTATCCTGCGATGCGGTCTTGTCTCTCTTGAGCCTATCGAGCATCGCTCCCGGGGTGGCCCAGCGCCCAATTTTCTTTCTTGGGTTGGCAATCTCTGCGACGCTTAGCTTGCACGATGCTGCCTGTATTCCGATTTGTCTTTTTGTTTCGTCAATATAGTCTTTCCAATTAGCTTTCTTGCCATGATATTTCTCAGCATGCTTTAGCTGAATGACTGTCTCTGTATAGCCAGTCTTGACGAGCCAAGGGATGTATCTGGGAATGTCCTGAATGAGGAACGTAAAGGAGATTAATTGCTCAAATAAGGTTCGGACTAGTGGCGGGAGAGATAATGCGTAGACTCTTCTTCTCGCGTAATAGTCAACGTCCGCGATGATGAAGAAGATGGTGTTATACGTATTTATTGCGATTCTAAGGTTCTAAAAGAAAACAACTCGGGCACTGTCCACGTGTTGATATTTTGGTGGCCATTCGCGTTCCAACAAGTTCGCCGTTGCCTCGCAGAGCTTCTCCAACGTTTCTTGAATAACCTTATAGTCGAATTCGCCTTTTTCTTTTGTGAATTTAGTGTCTTCCACTGATAATCGACGGCTGCTTGGATTTTACTTTCGGCGACAATTGAGAACCTGAGGTTTCATGAATACTTTCGTCGCAGGTCAGCAAGCACTTCCTCTCCCCGGTCTTGTTGCAAGTTCTCGACGATCGATTGCATCAAGGCGCGATTCCGTCTCAGCCGCCCATCTCTCTAGTCTTTCTTTATCTGGAGTCTCGTCGAGACTGTCGAGAATTCGATCCGCCAATTCGGCTCGTTCATCTACCGGAAGCGCGAGAACCTCATTCAAAATCCGAGAGCCTTCTGTCGACAAAACATCCTCCTCTGAAACGTTAGAATTGTATCTCGAACGGCCTTGCACAAGAAGCCACTCGATCCAACGTCCGCGTTAGCGGACGATTCGAAAGTAGCCCAGCGATTCATCGCTGGGAACAGATGCCCATCTCAATCAAGTCCGTAAAACGGACGACTGAAACGGCCGATATCAAGGAGTTTCCATCAGCCGTCCGCTTTGCGGACTACATACTTTTCGCTCCGCGTCCCCAGCAGTGAACTGCTGGGCTATTATCAATCGTCCGCTGCACGGACGAACTAATTGGTTTTTGTGCACAGCCGATGGCTCTGGGTTAATTCGACATCACATCTTTGTCTCGCAAGCTACCTTTACCCAAACTCGCCGCATCATAGCGGCTGACCAGGCGAATTTCTCGCGCGGTCTCCCCCGCAAGGTCCAACCAGCTTTACCTATCAACGGACCGCCCGCCTGTCTCTGTAGAAAAACTGACTGTTAATTTCGTGCGGCTTGTCTCGAGTGTGGTCGTGTGCCCCCGAAGTGTGCGCACTTCGCAAAAGAAATAGCGCAAGCCGCCGAGTCAGAAGCGTTCAGAAGCACACGAGTAATTCTTCCAGGAGGACCGAGCTCTATGAAGTTCCATGTCACATCACCACTTCGAGCGAGAACATCAATTCTGTTCGCACGACGACACCCCTACTGGTGGCGATCGAAATGCTTGCCTATGGCTAGGATCTCGCTACGCACTCTCGGCATCGCGACCGCGCTCACCTTTGCAACTACGTTCGCGTTTGGCCAGGCGGCCGCGCCGAACGCCGACGGTTGGGTCGTGCTTCCAGTCAGCGAATACGCCGCTTTGCGTCACGCTGCGTTTCCGGCGGAAATCGAGGCAGCGCCGCCTGCGGTCGAAGCGACGCTCTCGCGGCTCGACTACGATTTGAAGGTTGATGGCGACCTGGCATCGGGCGAAGCGCGACTCACGGTCGATGTGATCAGGGAAGGTTGGGTGCGCTTGCCGCTGCCGGCCGGTTTGATGGTTCGCGAGGCGAAGCTCGATGGCCACGAAGTCAGTCTGGTTAAGCACGCGAGCGACAAGGGGCCGGGCACCGCAGAACTCCTGTTATCAAAGACCGGCCGCGCAGTATTGACCCTTAAGATCGTCGCGCAGGTTTCTACCGTGGCAGGGACCGATATCCTGCAGCTTCCGGTTAGCAACTCCGCCGTCTCGCACGCCGTGGTCGAGCTGACGCGCCAGGGAATCGACGTGCACATCAGCGGCGGTTTGTTGCTCGAGCATTCCGAATTCTCCACGGGAAGCCGTTGGGTCGCTAATGGACGCGGCAACGAACCTTTAACGTTTGCGTGGCGACGCAAGGTTGATGATCAGCGCGCGAGTCAGCCGCTCAGACTGCGCGGCACGCTCACTGAGTTGGTCGGCATGGGTGAAGACACGACCCAGGTCAACGCCGAAGTCCGCGTCGATGTTTTGCAGGGAGTGGCTTCAGAAGTTCGCGTGCAATTGCCCGAGCAATTCACTGTCAATCAGGTTTCAGGAGCCACCGTCGCGGATTGGGACGCAAATGCGCGCGAACTGACGGTCAGCTTCATCGAGCCGGTGCAGGATTCGACGCGGTTTACCGTCAGCGGCGAGTTGCGTTTGCCGCGCGCCGGCAAGATCGATGTGCCACTGATGCGTTTGCCCGCGGCCGAGCGCGAAACTGGCGGCGTAGGGATCGAAGTTCTGGGAGCTGGTGAAATCAAAAATCGCCAGGCCAACGGACTGGAAGAAGCGGAAGCTGCAGAGCTGGGCCAACTGATATCGAGCCGCCAGTCGCCGTCGCTAATTGCTTATCGTTTGCCGCCGGCGGAAGGAAAATCCGCGAGATCGCTGTCGCTCGACGTTGCCCGGTACACGCCGCAGGCCGTGCTCACAGCGAATATCGAAGAGGCTGATTACAGCGCCCTGGTTACGACCGATGGCAAGTTGCTGGTCCAGACGCGCTTCGCCGTCCGAAATAATCAGCGCAATTTTCTGAAACTGAATCTGCCGTCAGGCGCGACTCTATGGAGTGCATCGGTCGGCGGGCGACCTGTCCGGCCCGGACGCGCGCCGGATGGTTCACTCCTGCTGCCGTTGCAAAAGAACAAGTCAGGCGACGAAGCGCCGGCGTTCGTGGTTGAAGTTTCTTATCTTGATCACACGCCTGAGTGGAACGACAAAGGGCGGCTGCGACTCTCTCTGCTCACCGTCGATTTGCCGATCTCGAAATCTCATTTGGTTCTGCATCATCCGCCGCTGTTTCGTCTGACGGCGCCGCCGGGAATTTCCGGCAGCTTTCGCGTGACACCTTACGAAAGCCCAGAATCAACAGCGCTGACTTCGACGACCGCTCCAACCACACCTGAAACACAGAGCATCGCGCAAACGGACGCCAGCACTGAGACAAAGCAACTGGTTTCGCAAATGAAAGATGTCAAACGCGGGACCACGCCGGCGCGCAATCTTCCCTTGCGGGTGGCCTTTCCGCACTTTGGGCCATCGATTTTCTTGAAGTCTGAATTGACCAGCGAAAGCCAAACGCCGGTTGTCGAACTTGATTTCCAACGTGACCGAAAAAGAGGTGAGCGATGAAACGCACAATAATTCTAACCCTAATCCTGGCGAGCAGCGTTTACGGACAGACGCGAAACTCGCGGACCGAAGCGATCGTGCCCGCGCCAACTTCGACGGGCACCGTCACGCTTTCGCTGGCTGAGTTCAATCGTCTGACAGAGCTGGCGTCGCGTCAGCCGAAATCCGTCGAAAGTGCGCCACTGCCTTTTGTGTTATCGACGGCGGCGTTCAAGCTGCGCGTCGAAGATCAATCGTTGACCGGCACCGTCGAAATCGCCGGTTCTGTGTTGGAAAAAGGATCGGTGAAAGTCCCGCTCACCAGCGGTCTAACAATCCTCGAAGCACAACAGGCGAACAGTGCTTTGCCTCTATTGCTGGATGGCGCGACGCAGACTGCGATTCTGACTGGGCCGGCCCCGTTCTCGGTGTCGCTATCAGTAGCATCACCGCTGACCGTCGAAGCCGGCCGCGCATCGTTCACAATTCCGGTTCCGAATGCGAGCGCGTCTTTGTTGACGCTCGACCTGCCGGGTAATCATGCGAATGTGAAGATTGAGCCGGGACTCGTCACCAGCCGCACGAATTTGAATGGACATACGATCGTCGAGGCCACACTCGAGCCGGGCAAGCCAGCCCGTGTCTGGTGGACCACCCGAGAGATCACTGCGCCGGTCGCGCAACGCGAAGTGCGTTTTCTTTCTGATATCAAATCTGTCGTCTCAGTTGGCGACTCGCAGATGCGCATCACTGCCCTGTGCGATGTCACCGTGATCCAGGGCGAAGCCGGTGAATTCAGAATGCCGCTTCCCGCAGGTTTCGAATTGACAGAGGCGACTGGTCCAACCCTCGATTCGTTCGCAATTGATAAGGGAGTGCTGGTGCTCAACGTCCGCGAGCCAGTGCGCCGCAATCATCAGTTTCTGATCGCGCTTGAACGAGCAAACAAAGAAACGAAAGTTGAAGCTCCAGTGCTCGCGCTGGCGGGGGCCCAGCGTGAAACCGGCGAACTCCTGGTTGAAGGTGTCGGTTCGATGGAACTCACGCCGACTGAGACTGGTGGTTTGCGCCGCGTTGATGTGCATGAAGTCGGGGCCATCGCGCGATCGCTTTCGCGCTTTCCCCTGCAAGCGGCTTTTCGGTATCAGCGCCGCGCCGGCGACACGCCGAAACTTCAACTTGAATGGACGCAATTTCCTGACAGCTCGGTGCTTTCAGCTGTCGCTGAACGCGCGACGATCACGACCTTGACTAATATCGAAGGCAAATCACTCACTGAAGTGACGTTGCGGGTGCGCAATCACGCGCAACCATTCGTCAAAGTCGAGCTGCCGGCGGGCGCGCAACTGTTGTCGGCCGACGTCGAAGGCCAACGAGTGAGCCCGGTGACGGGAGTTGATGGTAGTCGCGTGCCGTTGTTG
The DNA here is from genome assembly GCA_003487805.1 of Blastocatellia bacterium. Taxonomy (GTDB): domain Bacteria; phylum Acidobacteriota; class Blastocatellia; order Pyrinomonadales; family Pyrinomonadaceae; genus UBA11740. Next base: position 17,631 of record DNNE01000024.1, read on the forward strand.
CGGCCGGGATTCAATCCGTCGGGCGCGTACACCGTCTCGTTTGTTTATCTGAGTTCGGGGGCGCGCTTCACAAAGAACGGCGCTTATGAGATGGCGCTGCCTAAGCTCGATATTCCCGTGAATCTTTTGACCTGGGAAGTTTCGTTGCCCGATCGCCTCGAGGTGAAACAGTTCGGCGGAAACGCGCTCGCGGCGGAACTATTTCCGGCGGCAGCCGCGAACAATTTCGTGACGGACGGAGTTGACGACTTCACTGAAAAGGACGCACTCGCGTGGTCTGACAATGGAGTTGATATGGACAAGATGGAGGCCGGGCAAGTCGGTGGCATCGTCGTCGATCCGAACGGTGCGGTGGTCGTGGGCGCGCGCGTCACGGTTACCAACAAACAAACCGGCGCGAGCCAAACTGCGACTTCTGATGCGGAAGGACATTGGGTCGTGTCAAATGTTCAGGCCGGGCCGGCCACGGTGCGGATTGATTCATCAGGTTTCAAGGCGGCGTTGCAGGAACTTCCGCTCAACGGGCGCGCAGTTCATTTGGGGACGACGCTCGAAATCGCTGCAGCCACTGAGATGGTGACGGTAACCAGCAGCCTCGCCAACATGGAAAGAGATGGACGCCGGCTTGAAGATCAAGCACGTAAAGCCCAGCAGGCTCAACTGAACGCGCCTTCGGCGAATGTGTTCAATTTGCAGCGTCGCGTCGCCGGCATCCTTCCCGTTCACATCGATGTTCCGCGCAGCGGAAAGTCCTATCGCTTCGTGCGACCGTTGGTGATGGATGAGGAGACGAAAATCAGTTTTCAATACAGGGCGAAGTAAGGCGATTGCTTGGCCGTTACCAACGGCCTACGTACGAAGTTACAGATTCATAGAGGAAGAGTGTGAATGGAGTTGATGTATTCTTCGGCTTCGGAGCCAGCCCAAATCAGTATCAGGTCCTCAATGATTCGAACAATCTCAGTGTCCTGCTGAACAATGAAGACGCCCGGGCTGGTTTTGGTTTCAATGAAAATGCCGAAATGTGTCGGCATCGTTCTCCGATCATGGCTGACTAAGATCCGGCCCTCGCTGGCGGCAACGGTCAGAATTTCAGAGTCACTAAGGTTTTCGAACCCTGCGTCTGTAGCCGTTTGAAAATCGATTTCTCGGACACGTCGCAGAACTCCTGAGACGATGTCCTCATTAAAGTCTGCATCAGCTTGGAAGCGAGGTTTCACGAATGGGAGATCAGGGCCTCTTCGCGCGCGCGTCGCAGTTTTTCATACCAGTTGGCATGTCGTTCGCGCGAGACTTGATTGAGCTTTTCAAATTCCGCTTCGCCTGCGGCAAGATATTCATCAACCTCCAACTTGTGCGAAAGATAAAACGCTAGACTGCCATGGACTTGTTCAAGGGTGAGCGACGGGAAAGACCGCTGAATACTTTCGGGTGAAGCGCCTCGCAGATAGGCATACACGACCGAGTCAAGCGACACTCGGGTACCGCCAATTCTGTAACTGCCGTCCTGAAGATTGACGTATTCTTTGCTCATCTCCGATATTACCTTAATTGATTCGACCCTATTTTATCACTCCAACGCAGAAGATAGAAGATTAAGAAACTTCTATACTAGCCTCTAGGTCGTCAGTCTGCGATAAATCCCCGGCAGCCGTTCCGGCAGGGTCATCACGTCGTCGATGATGGTGTAACCAATATCGCCGTAGAGGTCGCGCAACTCGCTTTCCGATTCGCGATCGATCGTGATGCAGAACGGCGTGATGCCGGCAACCTTGGCCTGGCGCAAAGCTTCGCGCGTGTCTTCGCGCGCATACCGCGCGTCGCCGTAATCATGATCGTACGGCCGGCCATCTGACAGAACAATCAACAGACGCGTGCGCGCTTCCTGCTTTTCCAGTTTCGCCGTCGCATGCCGGATCGCGGCGCCCAGCCGCGTGTTGTTTTGATAGGTAATGCCGCCGATGCGACGCATCACTTCATCGGAATAGTGTTCCTTGAAATCCTTCAGCACATAAAACTTCACGTTGCGCCGGCCTTCGGAAGTAAAGCCGTTAATGGAATAAACGTCGCCGACGGCTTCCAGCGCTTCACTCATCAACACCAATCCTTCCTTTTCGATCTCGATGATCCGGCGGCCCGGATGTGTGTAAGGCTGCAGCGGATGACGGCCAATCGTGCGCGCGGTCGATGAAGATTGGTCGAGCAGGAATGAAACGGCCACGTCGCGCTGGCGACGCAGACGCTTCGTGTAGATGCGTTCCGACTGTTGACCATCGGCGCGCCGATCGATAAAGAAGTCAACCACGGCATTCAAGTCGTAATCTTCACCGTCGAGTTCATTCGTGATCCGCGCGAGGTTCTCAGGCTTCATCAGTTGAAACTGATGACGAATCGAAGAGACGACACCTTTGTAACGTTCGCGCGTTTCGTCGACAAACTCGCGGCTGCCGCGCTTCACTTTCTTTTCGATCACGCGACACCACGACACGCGATGATCGACCAGTTCTCGATCCCACTCGTCGTAATTGAAAGCTACTTCACCGGCTTCGAGATCCTGTTCGGGACTCTCGCCATCGGTCCAGGCTTCGCTGCCATCAAGCTCGTCGAATTCACCTTCGCTTTCGGAATTCCACGCGTTGAAAAGCTCACGCGCGTCGCGGCGTTGGGGCCGGCGATCGGCTTCGCGTTCGGCAAGCATCTGTTCAGACGCACTGTTCTCATCTTCCTGATCGAGCTGGTCCGGAACCTCGACCTGCTGTTCGGATTCGTCCATCGCAATCGACTGAAACAACATGTACACGCGGCTCGTCGCCATCAAACTGTCGGCTACAGTCGCGGATTGATTTGACAGGTAATCATCGACGATCGTTTCCAGCTCCGAGACGACCTGGCGATAGAAGTCACGCGCGTCATCAAGCGCGCCGCCGAGCAGAGTCACTTGAAAGAGCAACTCGAACGGCACGAGGGCCGGCGGCAAGTCGATGATCTTCGGCCGCCGATTACGCAGGTGGTCACGGATAAGATCCAGATCGCGGGTGAGTCCGCGATACGTGCGCCGCAGACGCCGATCGATACGGCCGTTCTCGAGAGTGCCAAAGATTCGGCGCGCAAGCGCCGGAATTGGAAATAGACTTAAGACTTGCCGGAAGTCCAAATCGCTTGGCGGCGCTTTGCGACCTTGCGCCTTTGCGTGAGGCTCCGTTTCCGCTAAGAGATCGCGATCGATTGCAAACGCATCGCGCTCATCCTGATTCGCCGGATCGTACAATTCAGCGAGCGACGCGTAAGACGCTCGCAGATCATCATTGTCTCGCTCATAAGTTCCAAACTCGATTTGTCCCGCGGCGTGCGCCGCGAGAACTTTGTAGAGTCTGAAATCCAATTCTTCGTCGCCGAATTCAGCCACGACAGATGGCAAGTGAATTGTGCGGCCGTCCGCGATCCGCGTTTCGACCGGAACAGCCGCGAGCGCCGCGATCTCAACCGCGCGCCCCGTCAATCCTTCGACGTACAGTCGCAGCAAGGCCTGTACGGATTCGAGCGAAACTCCGGCGTCGCCCGCGCGCAATGCTTCATTGCTGCTGCGCGTTTCGAGCGCGTAGTAACTTCGCCGCGCGCGAGTGTCACCCGCAATCAAGCCGGCGCGCGCCCAGCTTTCAAATTGATCGATTGAAACAGTTTGTAGGGCCTGCGCGCTGGATCGGAGACAGGCGAGCGCGCTTTCGGAATCGACACGGCCGACTTCACGCGTCAAAGTCAGAACGCGATGCGCCAGATCCGCGGCGCCGCGTGTGTCCTTCGTCAAGGCAATCGTTTGAAAGAAAGACGGACTGGAACGAATGAAGGCGACCAGCGCCGCGTTGCCATGCGGCGCGATGGCCCAAAGCAATTCCAGCCAATCATCGAAACACTCGGGCAGGGTGCGCAGGATCTCACCGCCCGCGACCATGAGATGTAACGCCGCTGCTCCGCCCCGCTCGAGAAAATTCATCGCGCGTTTCATGAGATGGAGCGATTGTTCCGCACTCAATCGATCAATGGCGTCCGGCAGAGAGGCCCATGCATCAGCCGCAATCCCGCCCGCGTGTTCGGCGAAGGCTCTGACGAGATCGATTGCAGTACTTACCAAATCGTCGTTTAGAGGCGGGCTACTGCCCGCCAAATCAACGTCACCGGCGGGCGGTAGCCCGCCTCTAAACGGGTGATATGAATTGAGAGCCGCCACAACCGCTGGCGTGACGTTCAAAAACTCCGCGCTGTGTTTGGCCGATCTGCGCGAGATAGTTGCGGCAACCTCGTAAATTGATCGTAACAGTTCGGGAGCTGGAACTTTCTCAGCCAGTGCGGGAGCGCTGCGAAAAGTTTCAGCGGCAGTCGTTGCCGACAAGATCATCTGGCGCGCGCAAACGTGGAAGACAAACGGACGAGCGAGTGAGGGCACCTTCGCAAAATCCTCGACTCCGGCGATGAAAAAGCTGACGCCGTTTTCGACATCAGTCATGGTGAGCCGCCGTCCCAGTTCACCCCAGGCGCGTAGTTCCGCCGGCTCCAAAACCTGCGCGACCTCGGGAGTTGCGCGCAGAAACTCAATACTGGCCCTGATGGAGACGGCGGCGATCGCGGCGCTGGTCTCCAACGCGGCGCGTGTGTGATCGAGCGGCAGGCTACTGATCTGTCGCAGCAGCCCGGCAATCGTGCGTCGCTCGGTTGGATTTTTTACCGCGCGCAGCCGTTCGCTGATCTCTTCGCCAAGGTCGGTTGATTCGTTGTTGATAAGTTCGTCGGACACAATTGCCTCAAGGACGTCAGTTAATGAAGCCCTTCACGCTGAAGCACCTTGCCCAGATCGTAGAGAGCAGGCTCAATTCGCTCTTTGAACGAGATGTATTGAAGACCCGCGAGGTTGGTGAATTCCTCCAAGCCTTCCTGTTTCAGGATGACTACTCTCTTGAAGCCGAACTTGCCTTGAGCCAGTCCGGTCTCATGAATCACGTTTTGACGAGCTCTTAAATGTCCCTCAGCGGTTGCGTCTTCCGCCGTGAGGACTATGACCGCAAAGTCCGATTGATCAAGCATCCCTTCAAGGATAGGAACAACCGATTCGCCACTGCGAGGCTCCGATTCGAAGCTGACGGTTCTGAGTCCCACTTCGTCTTCGAGAAATGTCTTAACTCTTAGCCAGAAAGCGCTACGACCATGTCCGATAAATACACATGATTTCTCAGATATCGTAGTTTTACTCTTTATCGCGGCCGCTGGAGCAACAGCTGCCGAAACATGTTCTTCCGTTTGAACTTCTTCAATCATCAACTGCAGCAAAGATTGCGCGCGATCCAATCCCTTCCAGAAGTTTGTTTCGTTTGCTTTATTATCCCCAAGTAGAGTCGACATCATTTCGTGGTATTCAATGTCATTGAATTCCGCTAGCCAATGTGAGTGCTTTCCAAATACGACCGCGATCCCCTCATTAACATCTTTAAGCCATTGCTGAAATTCAGGCGAGCTCCGAGAGAAACCAGGGTTACCCATGAGAAACCTCATCGGAAGGCTTTTCTGGAAACGCCAATCCTTAACTCGCTTTACCAACCGCGTCAATATCGAGAGCTTATCTTTCTTCGTGAGATCAGACATCTGGCAACTTTCCCGGTGGGAATTGTATGAGCGAGGGCTCACGCGAGCATCAGGCGCTGGCCCTTTGGCTCGGGTATCGGATCGCCAAATTCCTTCGCCGTGTCGATCCAAAGTTGAATCGCCTCGTTAGCGTTTACGGCGGCTGATTCATAGGTTGGACCGTGCGCCATGCAGCCTGGGAGTTCGGGTACTTCTGCGACATATGCTTCGTCGTCATTGCTCCAGTAGATAATGATTTCGTACTTGTGCATCAAATCTCGCCCCCCAGTTTGTACTTCAAAATAACCGCTCGCACTTGGCGAACTTGATAGACTTTCGCTTTGCTGCCCTCGCGTTGCAGATTGATCTTCTCGACGATTCCAGCTCGGCGAAACATATGATGACTGCCTCTAATTCTCTCATTGAAGCCCATGCTTGTAAGCAGATGACGCAAATCATTGAATGGTACGTTGGCATCCGAAGTGCCGCGAAGTATCTGGAAGAGAAGTTTATCGTACTTACTCATCGGCGCATAAGATCTAAATCACCGTCGTCACGATCTCACGAATGCTTCTCTGCAAATCGCGATCGTCGGTGATGGGCGAGCACATCGCGACTTCGGCGGCGCGCGTGGGCGGGATGCCGTGCGAGATTAATTGCGCGGCGTAAATCAGCAAGCGGGTCGAGACTCCTTCTTCCAATCCATGCCCGCGCAGGTTGCGCACCTTTTGTCCGATCAAAACCAGATCGCGCGCAGTGCCTTCATCGACGCCGCCTTCGCGCGCCACGATCGTCGCTTCCAACTCTGCGGGCGGATAATCGAAGTCGATTGCCACAAAGCGTTGCCGGGTGGACTGTTTCAGGTCTTTCAAGATCGATTGATACCCGGGATTGTAAGAAACGACGAGCATGAAATCCGACGGCGCTTCCAGAATCGTTCCTCTTTTTTCAATCGGAAGCCGGCGGCGATGATCGGTGAGCGGATGAATAATCACGACAGTGTCTTTGCGCGCCTCGACAACTTCATCGAGATAGCAGATCGCGCCATGACGCACTGCTGAAGTCAGAGGCCCGTCGTGCCAGACCGTCTCTTCGCCTTCAATCAAAAAGCGGCCTACGAGATCGGTCGAAGATAGATCTTCATGACAGGCGACCGTGATTAGCGGGCGCTCCAATCGCCAGGCCATGTGCTCGACAAAGCGTGTCTTGCCGCAACCCGTCGGTCCTTTCAGAATTACCGGCAAGTGCGCGGCGTGCGCGGCTTCAAACAAACCGACTTCATTGTCGACCGGCAGATAATAGGGCTCGTCGACGATCTTGTATTCTTCGATGGCGCGTTCAGACATTGGTTTCTGGGTACGCACGCCTCCGGCGTGCTCTTCTCATTAACTTAACAATTTATCATCGCGTCTCGTCTCGAGCTAGCACGCCAGAGGCGGCGTACCCACTCCGCGGCCTCTTCGGGCGCTGCTCCACCGCCAATCTTCACGTTTCTCACACAAGCCTGCCTTGACTGGGTTGTCTTCGATTTACGCGAGCGCGTTGCGAAAGTGCTGTTCGTTCCGAATGTAACGATCGAAGGGTTCGCGCGCCCAAAACCGGCCGGAACGCTGCAATAACTTGTTACATTCGTGAGCAGCGAAGCTTTTCCACGAGTGCACGATCTGGCTCATCCCGAATTCGACTACTGGCGTGAAAAGGGTGTGCACGTGATTTGGCATTATGCACTAGGCATGCAACAAGTAGCGCTGGCCATCGAAATGAAGTGAGGCGCCTTCTACAACCTTGGCTAGCCGGTTATCCCGTAGAAAGCAACAGCCATAGCCGCTATCAAGAAAATCCTGAATCCGCTTTCGCCATTCGAGTTCAGCTTCTCTTTGTGGCCGCATTCGAAGTTCCTCACGCCAGCGCCCCAGCACCGATTGAGGCAATGAATCGAACAGGTGAAAAGAGACGTGCTGCGTAACGCCCTCGCCATTAAAATGTGGGAAGTAGCCGCGTGAATGCCAACCATCGCGCGCTTCCTCTTTCGGTAGAACCACCCGTCCTTTAAAGGATTTAGGCATCTGGGAACCCATGCCTCCTGCATTGCTGTTATGATCAATGGGAGTTGGTAATTTATCATAAGTGGTTATTACAAAGAGCACGCCAGAGGCGTGCGTACCCAGAATGAAGATCGCCGTAGCAATGTCAGGGGGGGTGGATTCGTCCGCCGCCGCCGCAATTCTGAGAGAGCAGGGCCACGAACTCGTCGGCTTTACGATGCAGCTGTGGAATCAGGGTCGCGGTATCAGTGTGGATGAAAACGGCGAGCCGCTGCCTTCGCGTTGCTGTTCGCTTGATGACGTTTACGATGCGCGTCGCGTCGCCGAAGAACTTGGATTTCCTTTTTACGTTTTGAATCTCGAAAAGGAATTCGAGCGCGACGTGGTCCAACCGTTCGTCAACAGTTACCTGAACGGCGAGACGCCTATTCCGTGTGTCGCCTGCAACAGCCGTTTGAAGTTTGCTTCACTCGACAAGCTGGCGACGAGCCTTGGCTGCGAGAAAGTTGCGACCGGTCATTACGCGCGTGTTGAGTTTGACGAAGCGACCAGGCGTCATCGCCTCTTGCGCGGCCGCGATCCGCATAAGGACCAATCATATTTTCTTTGGGAGCTGACGCAGGATCAACTTTCGCGCGCGCTGTTTCCGCTGGGAGAATTGTCGAAGAGTGATGCGCGTCAGGCGGCGCGCGATAATCAACTCGCGGTCGCGGAAAAGAAAGAGTCGCAGGAGATCTGCTTCGTGCCTGACGGCGATTATGCAGGCTTCATCGATCGTTATCTCGCAGCCGAACAGCAAACTGATCGGTTGCCACGCGGCGGCGACATCGTTACCAGCAATGGAGACGTCATCGGCACGCATACAGGCATTCATCGATACACGATTGGTCAACGACGCGGCATCGGCGTGTCGCAATCCCGACCGCTCTACGTCCTGGGCATCGACACGGCTAAGGATCAGGTGATCGTCGGTTATGACGAAGATCTCTTGAGTGAGGAATTCACTGCCGCCGGAGTTAACTGGATTGCTCTCGACAATCCGGCAGAACCTGTTCGCGCTGAAGTGCGCGTACGTTATCGTCACACGGCTGCGCCGGCGACCCTGACTCCGCTGGAAGATAATCGTGTTCGCGTTCAGTTCGAAGAACCGCAACGCGCGATCACGCCCGGACAAGCGACCGTATTTTATCGCGGCGACGAAGTTGTCGGTGGTGGATGGATCGTGAAGCGATGAGTCAGCACCGCCGGCGAATGTTTACGGATTAGCGCGCACCCCTTTTCGCGACCTTGCCCAAGAGTCCAGATCCTGCGGGAAGGATCAATCTGGTACGGAACCGCTTGCGCCAGCAAGCGGGTAAACTCAGGGGAGCTACCCGGTCGCTGGCGCAACCGGTTCCGTACCGGGTTCCTCTCGTTCGACTTTTGGGCAACCCTCCTGGCTTATGAACAGCTCGTATCTAACCGCACAAATGTGGCGGCTTATGTAACCTTTTCTTTGAAATTAACGTAATCACACCGTCAAACTTCATTTGAGGAAGAAATAGGAAAATCGCCCATGGCAATGTCAAAGACCCGCAAGATCGTTCTCATTATTTCGGCAGTCGTATTGGGACTCGTGATGATCGTAGTGCTCGGCATCGCGATCGTCGTGTCCGCGCTGCGCGGCAATCGCCCTTCGATCCAGGACAACAGTGTGCTGACGCTGAGAATTTCCGGCGCGCTGCCTGATTACGTCCCTGACGATCCGTTTCGTCGCATCTTCGGCGCGCAGCCGCAATCGCTCGGCAGCCTGCTCGCGCAGTTTCGTAAGGCGAAAGTCGATAAGCGCATCAGCGCGGTGATGCTGGACATCGACATGTCCGAGGCCGGTTGGGCCAAGTCGGAAGAAATTCGTGGGGCGATCCAGGACTTTCGCTCTTCGGGCAAACCCGTCTACGCCTACATGGAAATGGGTCTCAACAAGGACTATTACATCGCGACTGCGTGCGACAAGATTTTCGTGCCGCCGCCGGGCGAACTGTTCACGATCGGTCTGGCCGCGGATGTGATGTTCTTTCGTGGGTCGCTCGACAAACTCGGCGTCTACCCGGATGTTTACCAGATCGGAAAGTACAAAAGCGCGGGGGACACGTTTACGCAGAAACAGATGACCGACGCGCATCGCGAGTACATCAATTCGATGCTTGATGATTTGTTTGGCCGTTACGTCGAAGGGATCGCGAAAGCGCGGAACAAATCAGTTGATGAAGTCAAGAGTTTGATTGACAACGCTCCGTACAGCGCCGCACAAGCAAAAGACGCCGGTATGATCGATGGCGCGCTTTATCACGACGATGTCGAGAAGGAATTGAAAAAGCGTTTGGGCTACAAAGAAGGCGACGAACTCCACATCGCGCGCGGCTCTGATTACAAACAGATCTCACAGGAATCATTGGGGCTGAACAAGGGCGAGAAGATCGCCGTGGTTTACGCGGCCGGCGATATCGTCTCAGGCAAGTCATCCTTTGGCGGCAGTGGCGAAGAGACGATCGGATCGGATTCACTCGTGCGAACAATCAATGAAGCTCGCGATGACAAAGGCGTCAAGGCAATCGTGTTGCGCATCGACAGCCCGGGCGGATCGGGCCTGGCTTCCGACATTATCTGGCGCGCGGTCGAAGCCGCCAAAGCAAAGAAGCCGGTCGTCGTTTCGATGGGCGACGTGGCTGCATCGGGTGGTTACTACATCGCCTGCAACGCGAACAAAATTGTGGCCGAGCCGTCGACGATCACCGGATCGATTGGAGTGGTGGGCGGCAAACCAGTCCTCAAAGGGTTCTATGATTGGATCGGCGTAACGAATGAATATGTAATGCGCGGAAAGAACGCCGGCATGTTTCGCGAGACGGAAAAGTTCAACGACAGCGAACAGGCAAAGTTCAAAGAATTTCTGAATAACACTTACGACGATTTCATCACTAAAGTCGGCAAGGGACGCAACAAGGACAAAGACTACATAAATTCGATCGGCCAGGGCCGCGTGTGGACCGGAAATCAGGGCAAAGAGAGGGGTCTGGTCGACGAATACGGTGGCCTCGATAAAGCGATCGAAATTGCCAAGCAACTCGCGAACATTCCCGCGGATAGGAGTATTCAACGCGTGATCATGCCGCAGCCGCCGACGTTCCTGGAACAACTAATGAGCGCGGGAAATGATGACAGTGATGCGGTTGACGCGCAGGCAAAGCAACAGGCCGCGCTTTTCTCGGCGTTGCCCGAAGATATGCGCGAGAGCTTGCGCTATGCGCAGTTACTGGATCGCGCGAGCAAAGGCGAAGCGATCTATTTGATGCCGTTTCGGTTGAGAATTAAATAGACTGGAGCGCAAGCGTCCCCGCTTGCATGCTCAGCAACCGGGACGGTTGCGCTCCAGTCGGTTCGATAAACTCCGCAAGTCTATGCGAATTCTTCTCGTCGAAGATGAGCCACGCATGGCCAACGTGATCGCGAAAGGCTTGCGCGAGAATTCCTACGCGGTCGATATCGCCGAAGATGGTGACGTCGCCCTTTACCAGGCCTCGATCAATGACTATGACTTGATTGTCCTCGACGTGCTGTTGCCAAAGCGCGATGGCTTCGAAGTTTGCCGCGCATTGCGTGCGCGCGGCGATGCCACGCCGATCCTCATGCTGACTGCGCGAGCGACCGTCGATGATCGCCTCAACGGATTCGACGCCGGGGCTGACGATTATCTGACCAAGCCGTTTTCATTTCGCGAATTGCTGGCGCGAATTCGCGCGCTGCTGCGACGCGATTCACAGCTTCGCCCGGACGTATTTCAGCTCGACGATCTGGTAGTTGATTCCGGAAGCCACCGCGTGTCGCGCGCCTCACGCGAAATTGAATTGACCGCGAAAGAATATGCGCTGCTCGAATTTCTGGCGCGCCGCGCCGGTCAATTGGTTTCCCGCACGGACATCGCCGCGCATGTGTGGGACGATTCATTCGATCCCTTCTCGAACACGATCGAGGTTTATATGAATCGATTACGCAAGAAGATCGACGATGAGCACGCCGTCAAACTGCTCCATACTCGTCGTGGCGAAGGTTACATCCTCGAATCCCGCAACTAATTCTCAATAACTTATTAATCCTTCATTAAGGTGTGACTGCGTATACTCGCGTTCTCCAAGTTGCGACTATGCAGGATCGAGCGACAGCGAAGTTCGTCTTCGCGGCGTTGACCGCGTTGCTCTGCTGTGCCAACTGGTCCTACACGCAAACCCCTTCGCCGTCGCCGTCGCCACAGACGTCGATCAATCCAACAGGTCCCGATGTCAATGCGCTGACGCTTGACGAAGCGCTGCATCTGGCGAACGCGCAAGCGTCCACTTATCAAAGCGCGATCTTGAACGAGCGCATCGCCTCGGAAGATGTGCGGCAAGCGCAGGCGGCGTTCCTGCCAAAAGTCAGTGCGCCGTTGAGTTATATCTACACCTCGCCGGCGCTGGGACTGCCGCCCGGTGAGCCGCGCGCGCCGAGCTTTATCGCCAACAACGCGATCAGCGAGTACGAGGGACTGGTGAATGTGTCCGGCGACGTGGATGTCGCCGGAAAGTTGCGCGCTACTTTGGCGAAGAACCGAGCGTTGCTGGCCGCGGCGCATGCGGGAACTGAGGTCGCGAAGCGCGCGTTGGCCCAGGCAGTCATTGAAACCTATTACAGTCTAGCGCTGGCGATCGCCCAGCGTCGTGCAGCGGAAGGGAATCTGGCAGCAGCCGAAGAATTTGAGCGGATTACAGCTCTCTTGTTAGGCGCCGGAGAAGTCGCGCCCGTCGATCTCACGCGCGCGCAATTGCAAACTATCCAGCGCCGCGACGAACTCGAACGCACACGTGTGAATGAGGAAGTGGCCGCCGGATCTCTGCGCGTACTTGTCGGCTATGACTTCACGCGCCCGATTGGCACCAATGACCTGGCGCTCGCCTTGCCTACCGATTCTGAATATCAGCAATTCAAACCGGACGACGTTGCTCGCCGGCCCGAATTCACCCAGTTGGAGCAACAACTACGCGCCGCGCGCCAGGAAATAAAAATTGCCCGCGCGGATCGTTTGCCGGCGCTGACGTATTCAGTAAACGGTGGCTTCGATACTGATTCGTTGAAAGGGCCACGGCTCAAGGAACACAGCGGCGTTTCGGCGGCCGTGAGCCTGACGATCCCAGTTTTTGATTGGGGTGCGACCCGCAGCAAAGAGCGGCAAGCAAACCTGCGGGTTCAAGTTGCTGAGAACGAACGCGCGATCGCCGTGAAGGGATTTACGCAACAGTTTTATGCGGCGCGGGCACAGGCCGCCAACGCCGCGGCGCGCATCGCGCTGGCGCGCGAAGGCGTAACTAAAGCGCAGGACAATTTGTCGGCATCAATCGCGCGCTATCGCGCCGGTGAAGCGCAAATCGTCGAAGTCACGGACGCCCAAACAACGCTGGTGGCCCAACGAAGTGCGTTGTACCAGGCCATCTTTGATTATCAAATCGCGCTCGCGCGATTGAAACAGGCGACGGGGCAATGATGAAGAGAGTGTCAGAAGCCCGCGCGTAAGCAAGGGCAACTATCATTGAAGTGGCCCTCCCTTACGGTCGGGCTTCAGACACGATGCATGAAAAGATCATGAGCCAAAACCCAGACAAGCTTAGCGCCAACGAGGTCGATGCTGATTCGATCGAAGCAGCTCGCGTCCAGGAACAGCGAGGTCGCCGGCGCAACACGATCCTGATCATTGCTGTAATCGCCGTCGTGATCTTCGCCCTGGCGATTCTGATTGTTTGGCGTCTCAAAAAATCGAAAGCCGAATCTGAAGCCGAGGTCACTCCGGTGGTCAGCGTGAAAGTTGCGAAGGCCGAACAAGGCAGCATCGCCGCGCAAGTCGTCGCCGTCGGTACGATTTGGCCGCGCGAGAGGGCCGATGTCGCCGCGAAGGTGAGCGCGCAGATTAAGAAGATGGCGCTCCTGAAAAATAAAGTTGTGCGCGCCGGGGAAGTGATCGCGGTGCTTGAGTCGCGGGATCTGCAAGCGCAACGCGCCGAAGCGGTCGCCGCGCTAAACCAGGCGCGCGCCGAAGAACGCAGTCTCGTAACGGGCACGATTCCCAAAACAAACGCGGAAGATCAGAAGGCCCTGATGGATGCGCGGGCGAAAGTTAACAACGCGCGCGCTTTGTATGAACGACGGCGGAGGCTGTTCGAGCAAGGTGGTATTTCGCAAAAAGATCTCGAAGCTTCGCAACTCGATCTGACTACCGCCGAGGATGAATTGCGTTTGCAGGAACAGACTGTTGCGCTGCGCGGGCGTTCCCTGAATCCAAATGATCGCGCGCTGGCGGCGGCGAAAACTGCCGAAGCTCAGCAGCATCTCGCGACGCTCGATGCGCAACTGGGTTACGCGACGATTCGCTCGCCGATCACCGGCATCGTTACCGATCAATATCAATATGAAGGCGAGTTTGCCGCGGCCGGCGGCAAGCTGGTGACGATCGGCGACATCAGCAGCGTGATCGTTAAGGCGCCATTTGCCGATACGGTCGCGTCGCAATTGAAGGTGGGCGACTCGGCGACCGTTCTGCCGACTGATACTTCAGCAGAAGAAATGAAGGGCCAAATTACGTTGCTCAGTCGCTCGAGCGATCCAACCAATCGCACGGTCGAGGTTTGGGTGACGCTCGCCAACGGTGCTGGAAAATTGCGAGCGAACGGCGCGGCGCAGGTAACGGTATTCGCGAATTCAAAGAACGACGCGATCGTCGTGCCCGCTGCCGCAGTCACGCTCGAGGCCAGCAATGCTGACGAAGGAACAGTCATGGTTGTCGACGCGCAGAATGTCGCGCATGAAAAGAAAGTGACGGTGGGCATCCGCGCGGCCGACAAGATCGAAATCGTCGAAGGACTTTCTGCCGGCGATATCGTGGTCATCGAAGGCAACTTCGCGTTGCCCGATGGAACGAAGGTAGAGATCGCCAAAGATGAAGAGAAGAAAGAAGGCGAGAAGGACAAGGACGAAAAATAACCGACTGGAGCGCAACCGTCCCGGTTGCACTCGCTAAGAAAGCTCATGCAAGCGAGGACGCTTGCGCTCCAGTCTATTAACCCGCCTGCTGGCGCAGGTGGTGCTGACCTCATCGCCATGAAACCTGAATGTCGTTAGCTCGCATCGTTTCAAATCAATCCCGCGCGATTCTCGTGATCGTCGCGCTGCTCTGCGCTGCTGGTCTCTATGCAGCGTGGCGGCTTCCGGTAGCAATACTGCCGGAGACTGATTTCCCTCGGATTGTCATCATCGCCGACAACGGCGAAGCGCCGGCGTCGCAAACGCTCGTTTCCGTCACGCGTCCGATTGAAGAAGCGATGAACGGCGTTCCCGGCATCGCGCGAATCAAATCCAAGACCGCGCGCGGATCGTCGGAAATCAGTCTTTATTTCGATTGGAGCGTCAACATCGTTTCTGTTCTGCAGTTGGTCCAGGCGCGCTTGTCGCAACTCTCTTCCACGTTGCCGCCGACCGCCCAGATTCGCAACGTCGAGCGGTTGACCTTCGCAGTGTTTCCGGTAACGGGTTACAGCCTTACCTCTGACAAGCGCGATCAGGCGAGTCTGCGCGACATTGCAACCTACATTATCCGTCCGCAGCTTGCGCGCTTACCGGGGGTCGCGATCGTCGGCGTGGCGGGCGGAAAGTCGCGTGAGTTTCACGTTGTGATCGATCCCGATCGACTCACAGCGCACAATGTTTCTGTTCAGCAGGTGACCGACGCGATCAAGGCATCGAACATTATCGTCTCGCCCGGACTGATTGAAGAGAATCACCAACTCGAACTCGCACTCGTCAGCGGCCAGGCAAAAAAGCCTGACGATCTCAACAGCATTGTCGTTGCTACGGTCAACAATGCGCCGGTGACGGTTGCGGACGTCGCGACTGTCTCAAATGGAGTCGAGCCGCAATACACCATGGTGACAGCCGACGGTCATCCGGCGGCGCTCGTTAACATCAATCGGCAACCTGACGCTAATACCGTCGCGGTGGTTGATGAAGTGCGCCAGACCCTGGCATCGATGCGTGGACAAATTCCCGGCGACGTCCACGTTGCGACTTATTACGATCAGTCTTTGCTGGTGCGCGATTCGATCAATTCGGTGCGCGATTCGATTCTGATCGGATTACTGCTTTCAGTCGTGATTCTTTATGCGTTTTTGCGTAACTGGGGGACGACCTTCGTCGCGATCCTGGTGATTCCGGTAACCGTGCTTGTCACTTTTTTGGCGATGTGGCTGGCGCGTTTGAGTTTCGATTTGATGACACTCGGCGGAATGGCCGCGGCCATCGGCCTGGTGATCGACGATGCCATCGTCGTGGTTGAGAATATTTACACGCACATGAGCCGCGGACAATCGCGGCGGGAAGCGGTGCAAAGTGCGGTTTCTGAAATCACTGTTCCCATCATCGGCTCGACGGTGACACCGGTGGTAGTTTTTCTGCCGCTCACGATCCTGACCGGCGTCACCGGCGTTTTCTTTCGCTCGCTGGCGCTCACCATGTCAGTGGCCTTATTGACTTCGCTGGTCCTGGCCCTGAGTTTTACTCCGATCCTTGCCGAAAGATTTGTCAGAGCAAAACGCCGCACGACTGAAAATCAAAATCCGGAAGCCGATCCTGAACACGAGCTGACCCTGGATGAGCTGGAAGCAGCAGCCGAGTCGGGACCTGTGCTGAGCGCGATTATCAAGCGCTACGAATGGGTTTTATCGCGCGCGCTGGATCATCGTTGGATCGTGGTGGTCATCATCGTCGGCGTCTTACTTGGATCGTACTTGCTTTATGGTGCGCTTGGTTCTGAGTTTCTGCCTGAGTTTGACGAGAGCGCTTTCGTCCTGGATTACTGGGCGCCGCCGGGCGCTTCGCTCGCGGAAACAGATCGCATGCTGCGCGATGTCGAAGAGAAGTTAATGAGCACGAAAGAGATCGAAAGTTATTCGCGCCGCACCGGACTCGAGATGGGCCTGTTTGTGACTGAACCAAACCGCGGTGATTATGCCGTCAAACTGAAACCTGGTCACAAGCGAGCCACAGACGACGTTATCTCGGATTTGCGTGGGCAGATCGCTGAGGCCGAGCCCGCCCTCGAGGTTGAATTTGTCGGCATCGTCCCTGATGTGATTGGCGATCTACAAGGCAATCCTGAACCGATTGAGATCAAGCTGTTCAGTGAAGATGCAGCGGCGCTCGACGCAAAAGCTGACGAGGTTGAAACCTCAATCAAGAAAATTTCCGGCGTCGTCGACACGAAGAATGGGGTGGTGGTAAGTGGTCCGGCGATCACCTTCAGAATCGATCCGCAGCGCGCGTCGCGTTTTGGCGTGACGGCGGACGATATTGCCAGGACCGCTGAGACCGCGATGAGCGGCAGCGAGGCATCGCAGATTTTGCAACAGGATCGCTTGATTCGAGTGCGCGTGATTTTTCCCGCCGACGTGCGCACGTCGCTCGACAAAGTGAAGGCTTTGCAGGTTCGTTCTTCCTCGGGCCAATTGTTTCGCATCGATCAGGTTGCCGACGTGGAATACGAAAAGGGCCAGACGGAAATTGAGCGCGAGAACCTTCGACAAACGGTGGCCGTCACCGGGCGGCTGGAAGGAAAAGATCTGGGTACGGCGATCAGTCAGATTAGAACTCAGTTAACGAAGGACGTGAAACTACCGCCGGGCATGACGATCGAATACGGCGGACTTTATCAGGAGCAACAGTCAAGCTTTCGCGAATTGATGATTTCGTTAATCCTCGCCGTGCTACTGGTCTTCATCACTATGTTAATCGAGTTTCGATCGTTCGCGCACCCAATCGCCATCGTCACCGGTGCGGTGCTGGCTCTCGGCGGTGTTCTGCTCGGGCTTTTTCTCACGGGAATGACGCTCAACGTTGTTTCTATGATGGGCATGATCATGATTGTCGGCATCGTCGCCAAAAACGGCATCCTGATGCTCGATGCGGTCGAAGATCATCTGGCCGCAGGCGACACGTTACGCGAAGCATTGTTGCGATCCGGGCGGCGCCGGTTTCGTCCCGTCTTGATGACTTCGCTCGCGGCGATGCTGGGCATGCTGCCGCTGGCCCTGGCCTTCGGAGCCGGATCAGAGTTGCTGCAACCGATGGCGATCGCAGTGATTGGTGGATTAACGATGGCGTTGCTGTTGTCTCTGATTGTTACGCCGTCGGTCTATGCGATCTTTCGGCGGGAATCAGTGGTGGTACAGAACCGCGAGCAGTAGCGAGCGGGATCATCACTCACCTTTGCGAGAGTGGGAGTTCGGATACGCTAAGGCTGTTTGTAGAGTTGAGCCGTTATCCCGCGCGCTACCGCTCGCGGTTCTGTAACGTCGTTGTTAAGGCTTGAAAACCATTTGAAAGGAGTCTCAATGAATCACTTCTATAAAACTTTCTTCGCGTTGCTCGCGATCGTAATGACGTATTCAGTAGCCAACGCCCAGGAAAAGAAGATTACCCGGAAGCAACTGCCGCCGGCAGTCGAGAAGACTGTTGCGGCCGAAACTCAGGGCGCGAATATCAAAGGCTTTGCCCGGGAAGTTGAAAAGGGGCAGACGTTTTATGAGGCGTCTCTTGCGGTCAACGGGCACAGCAAGGACATCTTGATGGACCCGTCCGGCAACATTGTGGAGGTCGAAGAGCAAGTCACGATGGACTCGCTTCCGGCGGCCGTGCAGGCTGCGTTAAAGAAAGCCGCCGGGCGCAGTGCAATTCAGTCAGTAGAATCGATAACCAAGAACGGAACGCTGGTCGCTTACGAAGGTCACGTGAAGCGTGGGCTGAAGCGATCTGAAATTCAGGTTGGCCCGCAGGGTGAGAAACTCAAGCGGCCGGAATAAAGAAACTTGCTCTCTCCGAAAGAGAGCAAACAACCCTCTTCAGAAAGGAAGAAACCAATGATAAGCATAAAGAGCGCACTGATGGCAGTGGCATTCGTCGTGGCATCGCTGCAGGGCGGCACAGGTTACAAAGTAGAAACTCGTTATCCGGTTCCCGGTAACGGCGGATTTGATTATCTGAGCATCGACACCGCGGCGCGCCGCCTGTATCTGTCGCACGGCACCGAGGTGAATGTGGTTGACGCCGACAACGGCAAGTTAATCGGGACCATCGCCGACACGCCCGGAGTACATGGGATAGCGATTGCTTCCGAATTCAAACATGGGTTCACCAGTAATGGCCGCGAAAATAAGGTCTCGATGTTCGACTCAACGACGCTGCAACTTATTAAGAAAATCGATGTCGGTAAAGGACCCGACGGCATCTACTATGATCCGGAGACGAAGCGCGTCTTCACTAACAATCATGGCACGCACGACGTCACGGCCATTGACGCGAAAACCGGCGAGGTGGTGGGCACGGTAAAAGTCGAAGCCGATGGCGAAGAAGCAGTCGTCGCGGATGGAGTAGTTTATCTAAATGGCGAAGACACGAATGAAGTCATCGTCTTCGATCCAAAATCATTGGAAGTGAAGAAGCGCTTTCCAATCGGCGTGGCTAAGACTCCGACGGGTTTGGCCTATGACTCAAAGACGAAGCGATTATTCATCGGCTGTCGTAACGAGCCGAAGATGGTCGTCATGGACGCGACATCGGGAAAGGTCATTAACAGCTTTCCGATCGGGCGAGGCGTGGACTTTGCCGGTTTCGATCCACAGGCGAAGTTAATTTTCTTCTCGTGCAGCGAAGGCGTGCTGAGCATCTATCACGAAAAATCAGCCGATGAGTACGAAGATGCCGGCGCCGTGAAGACGCAACCGAGCGCGAAGACGTTGGCCTTCGATTCAAAGACCAAAAAAGTATTTCTAACGGCGGCAGAGTACACAGAAACACCGCCGGCCACGGCGGGCGGGCGGCCGCAACGCACCATCAAACCCGGCTCATTCGTAGTACTTGTTGTCAGTAAGTAGGTACAGAACCGCTTGCGCCAGCAAGCGGGTAATCTTAAGGAACTACCCGGTCGCTGGCGCG
>DNNE01000024.1:37654-41266 GCA_003487805.1 Blastocatellia bacterium
CGCGACCGGTTCCGTACCGTGTTTGTCTCATTGATATGCCGGCAAAGCCGCACATCACCAAGGAGAAGTACCATGCGAAGTAACAGAATATCGATTTGCCACTTCGGCATAATCACGTTTGCGATCTTGTTGTCGGCCGGCGGTGCGCGCGCTCAAACACCGTCGCCGACTCCTTCACCAAGTCCGAAAAGCTCGTCATCGTCGACGCTTGAAAAAGATTTCTTTAAGAACATCTTGCGGGATCAGAAAGCGATTTGGACGTCCCCGTTTCACCTGCATGGTCGCGATGCGCGCTATTTAGCGCCCTTGGGGTTGGGAGCCGCGGCGCTAATCGCAACTGATCAGCGCACCGGAGATGAGATAGCGGAATCGAGCCGGCCATTGAACGCGAGCCGGATCATCAGCCACGCCGGATCGGCTTATGGCGTGGGCGCGGTTGCGGCGACGTTCTATCTGGCCGGCAGGGCGGGACATAACGACCGCGCGCGTGAGACGGGAATTCTTGGCGCAGAAGCGCTAATCGATAGCGGGATCGTAGTGACCGTGGTTAAGGAAATTACGCAACGCACACGCCCCACGGGCGGTAAGAGCCGCAGTGATTTCTTTGACGGCGGATCTTCATTTCCCTCTGGTCACAGCATCGAGGCGTGGTCGCTGGCAACGATCATCGCGAACGAATATCACGATCATGCGGCGGTGCAAATCGCGGCCTACGGGATTGCGAGCGCAGTGAGTGTGGCTCGCTTCACAGGGCGCAATCATTATCTTTCTGATGTTCTGGTCGGCAGTGCGCTGGGCTATGGCATCGGCCGTTATGTCTATCACACGCATCATCGGAAGAGTTCGGATGCCGGCGGTGACGAGGAGGAAGAATCGTTCTCGCGGCCGAAACGATTGCCGGCGATCGAGCCTTTATATAATCGTCGCGCGCACGATTATGGTGTCGCCCTAGCCTGGAGTTTCTAAGAGTGTAGAAAGCCCGGGGAGCGCCGAAGGCGCGGCATTCATACCGACCTTTGTGTCTTTTCGTGATTCCTGATTAGTGTGATTTCGTGGTTTAGTTTTCGTTAACTTATCTGCAAAAGCAGACCACGAAATCACACGAACACAAAACTAATCCACACGAAGAGGACAGGTTGGATGAGTCTAGTATGTTGTTACTCTTAAAAGGCCGGACCAAACCCAACCGTTGTCCCGCGACGAAGCAGAATTATCTGCAAGCTAATCACTGAGATGTTCAATTCCGTTCGCATTCGCCTCACTCTTTGGTACGCCGGCGTCCTGGCGTTGTCTCTCATCGCCTTTGCGCTCCTGGTTTACTACGCGGCGGCGAACGTTTTTTACGAGCGGCAGGACGAGTCGTTGCGATCGACCGCAGAAACCGTGGCCAGCGCTTACATTCAGGAGTTAGAGGAAGAAGAATCGATCGCGAAGGCCAACGAAGTCGTGCTGGCGGAAATGGTTTTTCCCAATCGCTATGTCGAAGTCACAGACGCAGCCGGACGAGTCGTCGCCTGGTCAGGCAATCTTGCGGGCCATGTGTTGACCATCCCTCAACAAACTGTGAACGATGCGCGCACGCGATCGGTCAGTTTCACGGTCGTTAATCAATTACGAGTTGCGGTGGTGCCGCTGTCGGCCAAAAAGGACCTTGGGTACGCGGCGGTCGCGGAACCAGTTAGCGTCATCGATGAGGCCCTGCGGCGATTGCGGCGCTACTTCTTTGCGGGCGTGCCGCTGATTCTGCTGCTGGCATCAGTCGGCGGTTATGTGCTCGCGCGCAAGAGTCTATCGCCGATTAGTTTGATGGATCAGCAAACCCGGCGCATCAAGGCAGACAGCCTCTCGTCGCGGCTCGATGTTACAAATAAGCGTGATGAGCTCGGCGGTCTGGCCACGACGATAAATGATTTGCTGGTGCGTCTGGAAAATTCTTTCAAACAACAGCAGCGATTCGTGGCCGACGCTTCACACGAATTGCGCACGCCGCTGGCAGTGCTGCGAGGCGAAACTGAAGTCGCACTGGCCCAGCCGCGCAGCATCGATGAATACAAAGCGTCGCTCGATTTGATTAAGGACGAAGCCGAGCAGCTTTCCCGCATCGTCGAAGATCTTTTTATTCTGGCGCGGCAACCATTCGATGCGCCGGCGATCATGAGGGAACGCGTCAGCCTGGACCAGGTTGTGGGCGAATGCGCGCGTGCAGCGCAGGTGCTGGCGGCGCGCAAGGATTTGAAGCTGACGGTAAACGCAAACAAGCCATTGTCGCTGATTGGTGATGACGAGTTGCTGCAAAGAATGATTTTGAACTTGCTCGACAACGCCGTGAAGTACACACCTGCGGGCGGCGAGGTGTCCCTCGATCTGGCTGCGCACAACGGCGACGCGCGGATTACGGTGCGCGATACGGGAATCGGCATTCCGGAAAAGGACCAGCCACACATCTTCGATCGCTTCTATCGCGTCGATAAAGCGCGCTCGCGCGCAATGGGCGGCGCGGGATTGGGACTGTCGATTGCGCACTGGATTGCCGAAGCTCATGGCGGCAAGATTAGCGTCGAGAGTCAGACGGGAAAGGGAAGTGTGTTTATGGTTGAGTTGCCGATAGCGCCCTGATTGCAAACTCCACGAACTTACTAACTGTCTAACGATTGAAAGCTGTCAGGAAAACTGATTGTACACGCCTGTATAATTTTCGGATGTAAACGGACGGTGATTCATTGGTCGCAGACTAGCGCGGATTGATGCGGCTGGGACTGGAGCGCAACCGTCCCGGTTGCAGCGTCGCGCTAACAAGCTTATGCAAAGCGAGGACGCTTGGGCTCCAGTCTTTCTTTTGGTTTCGTTGTCAGCGTCAATCTGAGTTAATCCAGGTGCAAGATGGACGTCAAGGACTTAATAGAAGTTGATCCGGAGAAGATGGGTGGTACCCCTGTTTTCAATGGCACCCGTGTGCCCATCAAGCATCTGTTCGATTATTTGGAAGGCGGCGATACTGTCGAGGTTTTCCTGGACCATTTTCCAACCGTGACGCGCGCGCAGGCTTTGGGCCTGTTGGAATTGTCGCGAGAAACACTACTCTCCCAATATGAGGTTGCTACTTGATGAGGAACTCTATCCCTGCACGCGCCGCAACTCCTCAATATACTTCTTATCGCTGAATTTCGCGGCGCCATCTTTCGTCAAGCTTTCAATTCCGCGAACAGTTTCTTGTCCACTTCTTTGAAATTGAAGCATGACTTGCCCTGCATGCGCTTTTTTAATTCGGGTGAGATGTTCTTCAACATATCCGGCGAAGCATAGACAGACATCAGATAGAAGCTCACATAGTTTTTCCCGAGCCGTACGCCGCCGAAACAAAGCGGCTGTTTGTTCTTCATTATGTAGCGGGTGTTGAGCAGGTAATACTGGTCAGTATCTTGAGAGATGTCCATCTTCTTTGCGTAAGGCTTGAAGATCGATTTCAGTTGTTCGAAGATTTCCGTGAAATCAGCTTTGCCCGGCATTTGCGTTACTCCTTTGTTCGACGGCGCGAGATGATATCAAACCGGTACGGAACCGGTCGTGCCAGCGACCGGGTGGTCTCCTCGAGATTACCCGCTTGCTAGCGCA
>DNNE01000024.1:41580-69572 GCA_003487805.1 Blastocatellia bacterium
AGCGCAAGCGGTTCCGTATCGGATTGATTCTTTCACGCACGATCTGGATTCTTTGAGCAGTTCCAATCCGGCGCGATCAATCTTCTGCGGCCGTCAGGCGATAAGGTGATTCCGGGGTCATCAATTTCTTTGCGATCCCAAAGTTTGCATGTCACTTGCCGGTGCGCTTGATCGAGGGCCTCACAATAATTTGTGTAAGTGCAACGACGCACTTCATCGCCACGACCTGATTTCACTTTGCGAAACCAATCCGGATCGGCGAGCGCCTGGCGCGCCATGCCAACGATGTCCGCAGCACCGCCTTGCAAGATCGCTTCAGCTTGATCGAAGGTAGTAATGCCGCCCGTGGCAACGATCGGCGTCTTGAATCCGGCGGCGTTGACTGCTTGTTTGATTTGCGCAACCAGCGGCACTGCCCGGCCAAACGGCCCACGCTCGTCCGATAAAGTCGTGGGCATGCATTCATAGCCGCTTTGTCCGGTGTAAGGATAAACCGCCTGGCCCACCTTCGGCTGTTCGGCGTCTTCAAACTTGCCGCCTTTCGAGAGCGAAAGACAATCGAAGCCGGCTTTGGCGAATTCGACTCCGAAGTAACTTGCCTCATTTATCCGATTGCCGCCCGCGATTACTTCATCGGCAAGAAAGCGAACGCCGACAACGAAATCGTCGCCGACTGTTTCACGAACGGCACGATAGACTTCCAGCGGCAGCCGCGCACGATTTTCGCGCGCGCCGCCATAACCGTCACTGCGATCGTTGAGCGCGCTGAGGAATCCCGCCATCGTGTACGCGTGCGCATAATGCAGTTCAACACCATCGAATCCCGCGTCGCGCGCGCGCCGGGCCGCGTCAGCGAAAATGCGCGGCAGCACCTGCGGCAATTCCTTGATGTGAGGTAGTTGAGTGTCGGTAACGTGCTCGCGATAACCAAAGCGCAACGCTTCAAGTTCGCGATCGTTGAGTACGCGCGCCACGATTTCTTCTGACCCTTGCGCGAGCCATTCGCGCACACGTTTTTCATCGGCGTCGTTCCACGTCGAGTCGCCAGTCAATTCAGATAAAGTGCGTCGATGAAGGCTCGTGATCTGCAGGAACCGCTGAAAGTATTTCGCCTCGTCGGGACGACGCTTGACTGCCAGAAAATCGATGAGCTGAATGAAGAGCTTCGTCTGACCGTCGCTGGCTTCGCGAACGACGTTGACGAGCTGTTTCAAGCCTGGCAGAAATCGTTCGTGACCGACTCGCAGCAGCGGCCCGCTCGGAATGTCGCGAATGCCGGTGGCTTCAACCACCAGCGCCGCCGGTCGTCCCATAGCAAACCGCCGGTACCAATCAAGATTGTCCTGGGTGACAAATCCATCTTTGGTCGCGCGCCACGGCACCATCGCCGGCACCCAGGTGCGATCGTCGAGTCTGATCGGACCGACTTGGATTGGCTGGAAGAGAAGTGATTGTGATGCTTCTTCGACGGTGGGCCAGCGCGTCTTGGGAATTGGGTGCTTGATTGGATTCGCGAACTTCCACATGCGCGATGACTTTAGCATGAAGTGTCAGAACCGCGAGCGGATCATCGAGTCGACTTTGAATATGAAAGGAAGGTCCTTCGTCCCTGTTCAGAGAGTCGCCCCGATCCGGTCGCTACCGCTCCCGGTTCTGACACTGCCGTGATAAATTAACAGCCAATTCAGCGGAGAAACCTGGTGGCCGACGATCTTCTTAAATGGCGTTCTGAATTTCCGATTCTCGAGAGAACGGTCTATCTGATCTCGCACAGTCTCGGCGCGATGCCGCGGGCTACTTTCGATCGATTGCATGAATACGCAGATATTTGGGCGACGCGCGGCGTGCGCGCGTGGGCCGAAGGCTGGTGGGACATGCCGGTCACCATCGGCAACGAAATCGCGCGCATCATTGGCGCTGACAGCAACACCGTCGTCATGCATCAGAACGTCTCAATCTGTCAGTCACTGATTCTCTCTTGCCTTCTGCCGTTAACGCACAATCCGAAGCGCAACAAGATCGTTTGCGAAGAGCTGAATTTTCCTTCGGTGATGTACGTCTACGACGCACACGCTCGCGCGCACAACCTGCGCATCGAAACCGTAAAGTCGGATGACGGCATCACGATTCCGCTGGAGCGAATGCTCGCGGCGATTGATGAAGAAACATTGCTCGTCCCCATCTCGCACGTGCTTTTCAAGAGTGCCTTCCTGCAAGACGCGAAAGCCATCACCGAACGCGCGCACGAAGTCGGCGCGCTGGTCATACTCGACACCTATCAATCAGCCGGCACAGTACCGTTCAGCGTCAAGGAATTGAACGTTGATTTCGCGACGGGCGGTTCGGTCAAATGGCTTTGCGGCGGGCCGGGCGCCGGTTATCTTTACGTGCGGCCTGATTTGATCGAGACGCTCCAACCGAAGACCACGGGCTGGATGGCCCACGAACATCCGTTCGCTTTTGAAACTGAGATGCATTACGCGCCGAACATAACGCGATTTCTGCACGGCTCGCCTGCGATTCCTGCTTTGTATGCCGCGGAGTCAGGCTACCAGATCATCAACGAGATCGGCGTCGCTGCGATTCGCGAAAAGAGCCTTCGGCAGAGTCAATACCTGATCAAATTAGCCGAGGAAGCAGGCTTTCAGGTCACCAGTCCGAAAGATCCCGCGCAGCGTGGCGGCACGATTACAGTCTGGGACGACAATGCCGCGGCAATCACGAAAGAATTGATTCGCCGGGACTTCATTGTTGATTATCGACCTGGTGCCGGCGTGCGCATCTCGCCGCACTTCTACACCAAAGATGAAGAGTTGGAATTGATCGTCGCTGAGATGAAAACGATTCGCGACACGCACGCGTTTGCGACAGAGAAAGTTGGCGCTGCTTTCTGAGGCTTTGGGGTAGATTTGTGGCGCCGGTCGCGGGGCACTAGCCCGACCGTAAGGGAGGGCTCATGAGCGTGGGGAGCCCTCCCTTACGGTCGGGCTAACGCCCCGTTTCGCGGTCGCGTTATGTCAACAGGATTACTCCGGACAGGACATCATGAAGCAATTTCTCGATTCTCCGAATTTCCTACAGACCGTTGCTGCGGAAGCAAAAGAGAATAGCGAGGCCGCTCGAGCTTTAACTTCCGATCTCTCGGAGGCTCAACTCAACTGGAAACCGTCTCCCGAACAATGGAGCATCGCGCAATGCCTCGAACATCTGTCAATTACTTCGGGCAAGTTTGACAATTACTTTTCATCAGCGCTTGAACGCGCGCGAAAGAGGCGGCCAATCACAAATGCACCCGCTTACAAACCGAGCATCGTCGGCGGCTGGCTCGCCAGGCAGGTCAATCCCGATGGAGGCAGAAACCTTCCCGCGCCGAAAGTATTCCGGCCTTCCGAGGTCTCGAACATCCACACACCGCTCGAGCTATTTCTTGATCAGCAAGTGAAGTTCATCGGTTTTGTCCGCCAGTGTAATGGGATCGACTACAATAAAACACGTTTGCGTTCGCCGGTTACGCCGCTGATGCGTTACAGTCTCGCGGACGCATTTGTAATCACTGTTCTTCACGGTCAAAGACATCTGGGCCAGGCGCGGCGCGTGCGAGAGATGCCACAGTTTCCCCGAAGCTAACCACTTTCTTATGGCAAAAGATTACGGCCAGGGCGCGCCGCTCTCATACAACAAATACCTGCGCGTGCAGGAGCTGATCGAGTTACAAACCTGCCTCTCATCGCCGGTGCAGCACGACGAATTGCTCTTCATCACCGTCCATCAAGCTTACGAGCTTTGGTTCAAACAGATCCTGCACGAGATCGACGCGGCCATCGCGTTGATGAAAGAAGATCGGGTGGTCGAAGCCGTGCAGGCGATGCGACGCGTCGTGGAAATCGAAAAGCTGCTGATTGCGCAAATCCATATTCTCGAGACGATGACGCCAGTTCGTTTTCTCGGGTTCCGGGACGAATTGAATCCCGCCAGCGGTTTTCAATCGATGCAATTTCGCGAGATCGAATTTTCTTCCGGTCTGAGGGACGCGAAAATCCTGCGCGATTTTGGACCGGACGAATTTGCGCACGCGCGTCTGGCCGCGCGCATGAATGCGCCGTCGCTGTCCGAGAGCTTCTTTGCGATGCTGCGCCGCCGCGGGTTTGATACGCCGGCCAGCGATGCTCCACGTGACGCGAAAGAGCGTCGCACCAATTACGGCAAGCGCCAACGCGCCATAGTCGAGGTGATGACGCATCATGAAGAATTCTATAAAGAGTACCAGCTTTCAGAAGCGCTGCTGGAACATGACGAATACTTTTCGCTGTGGCGTTCGCATCACATCAAAATGGTCGAGCGAATGGTTGGCGCCAAACGCGGCACCGGCGGATCGGAAGGCATCGGTTATTTAAAGACGACCCTCGACAAGAAGTTTTTCCCGGAGTTGTGGGAGGCGCGAACATATCTCAGCAGTAAGCATGACGCGGCGCAGTGTCCGTTTGCGAAGTGAATTCGCACGATCTCGTATTATGAACGTCAGACATCTCCTTCGCTCACAAACAAACGAACTATTCGAACTAGTTCAGCAGAACGGGTTTCAGCCGAGTGAGTTCGAGTGGCAAGAAACAGTTGGGATGGGCAGCAAGAAGTTAGTTTCTCAATTGGTCCACAAGACATCAGGATTCTATTTTTGTTTTGATAATTACTCGGGGTTCAGTTCATTTTGGTCTCCCAGTTACGAGGTCCTGCACGGTGCAGCTAACACCAAACGGTGGAAAACACAAACAGATCAGTTCAGTATTTGGCTTTCATATTTGAAAAGGGAAACGGAGTCCCCTGATCTTTGGAAAACGATTTCACAAGAAGCTCAAGTGCTCGAATCTGCTGCCGATGCTGATACGTCCAACGCGGCGTTTAATAGCACAGAAAGAGCCTACATAGTGCAAGGTATCAACGAGATTAAGCAATTTCTCCTGACTGCTCATAAGGTCGATCCGGAATTGGTAGAAGCGCGCCTAAACTATCTGATCGAATCATCGGAGCGAGTCGGAAGGAAGGATTGGATTAACCTACTTGTCTCTGTACTTGTCGGAATTGTCATTAGCGCGGCTTTGCCGCCGGAAACCACTCGAGAACTGTTTCGTTTCGCGGGAACCGTGCTTCGACAAATAATTAATCAACCTTTACTGTTAATGTAAGCATGAATAGCCGGATTCAATTCATTACAAATATCGATGGCGAGCGCACGGCAGTTATTCTGCCGGTCGGAGAATACGAGAATCTACTTGATCGCCTTGATCTACTCTCGGCCGCATATCAATCTCGAAATGATACCAGTCGTCCTCTCGATGAAGTGATTGACGAGATGCGCGCCGC
This sequence comes from Blastocatellia bacterium, assembly GCA_003487805.1. Taxonomy (GTDB): domain Bacteria; phylum Acidobacteriota; class Blastocatellia; order Pyrinomonadales; family Pyrinomonadaceae; genus UBA11740. The sequence continues at coordinate 46,939 of DNNE01000024.1, forward strand.
CGGCGAGATCGATGTTTAGCCCAAGCGCGGTTACCGCACTACTCAATCAAGGCTTAATCACCAACTTTTCCAACGGCAAAATCGCCGCCATTCCCTTATGTTGAAAACATCGCTCGCCCGCCGCATGCACGCGTCGATGACAAGGTGTGCCTTTCTTCGTGCGCGCGCCACAGATATAAACGACATCGTCGGCACTTGAAACCGGCAGACTCTCAGCTCGTCCTGACTTGTTTGCTTCTTTTGACGCTCGCGGCGCTTGCTCAAATCCAACCGGCGCATCTGAGAGCGGAGAATTGGCCGCGCGCTGAATGATCAATGGCGGAGGTGACGGACGGAGGTATCGTCCGATCGCGAATCCGGCAAACGCGATCAGCACGATGGCGATTAATGATCGAAACGAAGCAAACGTGCCAAGTCTCTGTTTGCAGTGATCACACAGCCGGTCACCGACCCACGCGCGCCAGCCCTTTCGCGCGAGTCGTTCGCCACATTCGACACAGAAATTTGCCGCGCGCATAGCGTGAGGTTTTCCCCGGAGTGGCGAATTATATTCGGTAGCACAAGCACGCAAACGCCCTACAGGCAGATTCGCTGAGCACAAGTTGGTTAACTCACTTTGCAAGTTGTTTACAGAGTGATACGTCGAAGTGGCTTTGTCCCAAAAGTCGATCCGATCTGCAACAAGCCAGTTAGTACTGGGAGCGTGGGCGCCCTCGCCCGCGGAAGAGTGCGTTAGCACGCTCAATCTCAAACCCCTTGACGCTGTAGTTGTTTTCGCGCTTCGCGCTCATAGCGGGCGAGGGCGCCCGCGCTCCCAGTATTACCTTGTCTCTTTCCGCTACACCACTTTTTTGGACAAGGCACTTACACATTATGGCGAGTTGCAAACGCCGTTCGATGACAGGCATACTCACACCCACCCCAGCAATCCTGAAATTGGTAGATCAAATGGTCCAATTTTCTGTCCCGGCGTCAATCTCAACTATTGCCCGTCGCCTTTCGGCAATGTTCATTTTTGTGCTCGCGCTAACTGCGTTCTCCGGCGGTGTGTGTGCGCAGGACGATGTCGTAGTGTCAGACACGGCTTTGGTCCAACTGAGTGTCGGTGTGGTCGACAAGCAGGGTAACTCGATCACGAATTTGTCTGCGAATGACTTTGCGGTTTTCGAAGATGGAGTGCGCCGGCCGATTTTGCACTTCGAACCAGCTGATGCGCCGTTCAGTTTGGTGATGATGCTGGATACTTCGGGCTCCACCATCACCTTTCGACAGCAAATTAGTCAGGCAGCGATGCGGTTTCTTGACGCGCTTGGACCGGACGATCGAGTCGCCATAGTGGATTTCAATGGCAAGGGCCCAAAACTTCAACTTCCTTTTTCGACGGATCGTCGCAAGATCGCTTATACGATCGGCATCACGCTACAAACTGGTAAAGGCGAGACGCCGCTCTATGAGGCGCTGAAATACTCGCTCAAGGAATTGGCCCACGAAGAGCCCCGGCGGCGCAAAGCGATCGTTGTGTTGACCGACGGACTTGATACTGAAGCCCGCAATAGTGATCGTGCGATCGTAGGCAAAGCTTCCGGCGCTGAGGTGAGTTCTGCGATCAAACCTGAGACGAACTCGCAGGTCGTTTCAGTATTGAGTAATGCTGATCGTCAGGGTGTAACGATCTTTCCGTTGGCGCTGCCGTCGGGCGATCCGAAGCGTCTGCCGCTTCCCGATCCGGGGATTACCGCGATGTACGCGGCCGCGCGGGCGCGCCTGGACTTGCTTGCCAATCGCACCGGCGGGCGGCTGCACGAGATTCACCGGCTCGACGATCTCTCGAAATTGTACGCGCAGGTGGCTGCCGATTTGAAAACGATCTACACCGTGGTTTATCAACCGCCGAACCCTTCGTCGCACGACGGCAAGTGGCGCGAGATTCGCGTCGAAGTTGCGCACGGCGATCTCGTCGCCAGCACGAAGCCGGGATATTTTGCGCGATAGAACGTTACAGAACCGCGCGCGGTAGCGAGCGGGTTAAAGCGCGCGCTTTCGTTTTGACGTGTAGCCGTGCGCAAGACAGCATTGAAATATAGTAACTTCTTGATCCCGCTCGCTACCGCTCGCGGTTCTGTAACGCTAACTTGAAACTTCAAACCTGAAACTTTAAACTGCCTTACAATTCACCAAACACGCACCCGTAGCTCAGCTGGATAGAGTACCTGACTACGAATCAGGGGGTCGCACGTTCGAGTCGTGCCGGGTGCACCATTTCTCTCAGTAAGTGTGCAGAATGGCTATCTTCTCGCGCCGAACCGTCCAATGCTTGACGTGCGTGACAAGATTGGTTGTTCGTTGTAGTCTTCGTATATGAGAAGTGCTTCAGAAATCCAAGCCGAGATCGAGAAACTTTCACACGCCGAGCAGCGGAAGTTGGCCCAATGGTTTGCGGAGATGCAGGCCGATGCATGGGACGCGCAGATTGAAGAAGACGTAAAGACAGGACGTCTGGATCATCTTATCGCCCAAGCTGAATCCGACATCACGGCCGGACGAACGAAAGCGCTCGATGAAGTCCTCGACAACGGCTGAATTCTGGGAGTGCTATTCTCGGTTGCCTCCCCATATTAAACAACTGGCGCGCAGAACCTATCAAACCTGGGCGCAAGATCCACACCATAGCTCGCTTCACTTCAAAAAGATCGGTCCGTTTGGTCGGCGCGAATTGGATTACACTATCGCGCTTTGGCCCTCACGAAAGGCGAAACGGTAGAGTGGTTCTGGATCGGGTCACACGACGAATACGATAGAATTTTGCGCTCGGGCACGAAGCAGTAGCTACATTCCTTCATTCAATGACATACGGCTGGATAGCTTTTGGACTGCCAAGTGTGTGAACTAAACCGCACAGAAAGATCGCAGCGATATCTCGAGATTCCGCGCACAAGAACTTGTGCTCAATGAAACCATGAAGTCCATTCTTCAGAACTTAATCGGCAGCCTGCAGTGGCCGGCAATGTTGATAACTGTAGTAGCGGCCTGGATGATCGCGTCTCAAAAGAAGTTCAAAAGGAACTGGGGATTTTGGCTGTTTCTCGCGAGTAACGTTTTGTGGATCGTCTGGGGGCTCAAAGACGGCGCGTATGCCCTTGTCATATTGCAGCTCTGCCTTGCTTTCCTGAATATCAGGGGCGCCGCAAAGAACCGCCCCGAGGTTGCCGCCGAATGATCTTAATCGTGGTTAGTTGGTTGAATCCGACGATGAATACAATAGAGTCGTCCTCTTGACTCAAACGATCCAAATGGCGAAAGAGATTTCAAAGTCAGCGCGCGAACTAAAACCTGAACAGAAGATCGCGGCGCACACGCTCGATCGCCACCTCTCTGTCACGGCCGGCCCAGGTGCGGGCAAAACGTTCGTGCTGGTTGAACGTTTCCTGGAGATTCTGCGCACGAAAAAAGTCTCGGTTGAAAACATCGTGGCGATCACGTTCACGAATCGCGCCGCGAACGAAATGCGCCAGCGCGTGCGCGACCGGATTGATGGACTGCTCCGCGAATTACCTGACAAAGAGCGGCAGACATGGCTGCGTCACAAGCGCACGCTGGAAGGCGCAGTCATCACCACGATTCATGGCTTGTGTTCACGTCTGCTGCACGAGTTTCCGGTCGAAGCCAATATCGATCCGCAGTTTGTGCTGCTCGATGAGCACCAGGCCGCGATGATGCTGGAAGCTGTGGTCGAAGAATCTCTGGCCGAGGCAATTCATAAAGACGAAGAAATAATTCTGCAGTTTACGCAAGGGACCGGACGCGCGGCGTTTGTGAACGCACTGGTTGAGCTTCATCGAAGGTATCGAGGTGAAGGATTATCGCTCGATCAGATCGAGCGGCTGACAGTTGCGAATCACGCGTCAGAGATTGATTACTTTAGAGCATTGAAGGAACTCGACGGCTATGTAGCGCAGTTGCTTTCAGCTAATCGATTAACGCCGGCCGCTGAAGTGAAGCGCGCAAAGGCCGCGCAGGAATGGCCCGGGTTGCGGACGATCCTGGCCCAGCCGCCCACTGAACAAACGATTGGCGCGTACACTCAGGCAATCGAAGATTTTTGGGACGCGCGTCCACAGAAAGGACGGCATCCTTCGATCGAGCGAATTGACGAACTGCTTTGGGGCGTTGATTCAAAGAGCGAAAACCGTCTGGCGGGCAAGCTGCCGGCTATCGGTTTCGATTTGCTGGCGAAGGATTACTCGCTCGCGATCTTGAAACTGTTGCGCGAGATCGATCGACGGCTTGATGATGAAAAGCAGCGGCTGTCAGTGCTCGATTTTGACGATTTGCAATTGCGCACGCTGCGTCTGCTAGACCACCCGTCAGTGCTGGCGCGCGTTTCCGAGCGCTATCGATATTTTCTTGTCGACGAGTTCCAGGACACGAATGGTTTGCAGCGCGACCTGTTGACGAAGCTCGCGCTCCTGCGTGGCACGAATCTTTTCATCGTCGGCGATCGCAAGCAATCGATCTATGGTTTTCGCGGCGCCGACGTCGATGTTTTCAGCGAGATGACGGCGACCATCAAGAATGCCGGCGGCGCAGAGCAGCCTCTTCAGCTTAATTTTCGCAGCCAAAAACCGCTAATCGAGTCCCTGAATTTTCTGTTCGCGAAGATTTTTCAATCTGGTCCAGACGTGCCCGCCGGCGCTTTGAGTGAGTTAGGTTACGTTGAACATGAACCCAGTGTCGCCGTCCGCGATCTCGAACACGATCCCCCTCACGTTGAATTTCTTCTCAGCGCGATACCCGAAGACGAAGACGCAAACGCTTACGGAAAATCTCGTTCCAGCAGCTTTGCCGCCCACGAGCGCGACGCTGAGCAGGTTGCCGCACGGATAAGAGATCTGGTGAATAGCGCGAACGATCCCGCTCCAGCTTACAAGGACATCGCGATTCTGCTGCGCGCGTTCACTGGCGTGTGGACTTACGAAAGCGCTCTGCGTCGCGCCGGCATTCCTTACCTGACCGTCCAGGGAAAAGGGTTCTATCAACGCGAAGAGATAACGGACCTGATTCAACTGCTTCGCTTCCTGGACAACACCACGGATGAACTGGCGCTCGCAGCGATTTTAAGATCGCCGCTGGGTGGAATCTCTGACAACACGTTGCTGGCGCTGCGTTGCGCGCCGTGGGTTGATGAAGAGGGCGAAGCCACACATCTGCATCGACGAAACTTGTTGCGCGCGTTGCGCCGCCATCGCGAAATCAAATTCATCGACGCGGACGAGCATGTTGCCCTCGATCGGATCGCGCTGTGGATCGATTCAATGATTGCGCGGCGGAATCGATACAGCATAGCCGATCTGCTGCGTTACGCGGTTTCTTCATCCGAGTTTCTGACGGTCGTTGCCGCGAATTTTGATGGCGCGCAACGGGTCGCCAATATCGAAAAACTCTTCCGTCTGGCCGAACAATTTGAGAAATCCGGCCACTTGATTCGCGACTTTGTGCATTACGTTGAAGAGTTCGAAGCCATCGGCGGCCGTGAAGGCGAAGGCCAGATGGACGAGTCAGCAAACGTAGTGCGCTTGATGACAATTCATCAGGCGAAGGGCTTGGAATTTCCGATCGTGATCATTCCGGATCTTCATCGCGAACCGAATCGTCGCGAAGCGGCTTTCATTCTCGATCGGCATAAGGGAGTGAGCGTCCGCGTGCCCGACGGCCGCGGTCGTTCGGTGCGCGGCGCTCTCTTCAACGATTTAAGTCAGCGCAATCGCTGGCGCGAAGACTTTGAAAGTATGCGCCTGCTATACGTGGCCGCCACCCGCGCCGAAGATCGTTTGATTTTTTCCGGCGCAGTCGATCACAAGAGTCTCGAGAACCTGGGTAAGAGCGAACGATTGTGGGTCGCCTGGCTTTGGCGGGCACTAAGTTTGGAGCCACACGCGCAAAGCGGCGTGGTGAAGATCAGCGACGACGCCCAGATTCAAATCACTCTCAATCGTGATGCGCAGGCGAATCAAACTGAGGCCGCAACCACGAGGACAATAGTCCAGGAAAAGACATTCGATGCGTCACGTCCTTTTGCCGAAAGCTTTCCGTTGCTTCGCCCGATCGATGCGCAACGCGGTCAGGTGGTCCGGCGTTTCACGGTAACGCAGCTAATCAATTTTCAACGTTGCGGGCGCCAATACTATTTCGATCGCATGCTGCGCACGCCCGGCGCGGAAGAGCGTTCCGTGTGGAATGACGCTGAGGCGCCTGAGCCGCCGGCAAACCTGACCGCGACGCTTAAGGGGGCGGTGATCCATCGCTTCTGCGAAACGTTTCGTGAAGGCGAAGACGTCGAGACGCGACTAAGCACGAGCTTCGATGAAGTGCTTTCGCAGCGACAGGCTGAGTTAGTCGGACGCGCGTTTGATATCGAACCAAAAGAAGCAGTGCGGGCGCTGCTGCCGTTGGCGGAAAATTATTTAAAGAGCGATGTTTTCAGGCGAGTGATTGCCGCGCAAATTGATGTGGACTCCAGATTCCAAATTCCACATCCGCAATCGAGTCCGGGTCTTTGGAGTGAGTTGCGCTTTCGTCTGCGGCGACCCTTGGGAATTCTGACCGGCACGATCGACAAATTGCTAATCACAGCGAACGGCGATGGAGTAGACGCAGAGATCATCGACTTCAAGACGAATCGCTTTCCACCTTCGTCGAAACGACGATCCAGCGACGGGATCTCCGCGAAGAGTGTTCCGGCCCAGACCGTCACTTCACCCGCACAGGGCGCACAGGGATTCCTGGATTTCGAAACAACCGCGCCGGCATCCGCAGTGAATGCGTTGGATGTGTTGGAGGAGGCGGGCACTCCCCTGCAAGAGCGAATCAAGACAGCGGCAGACGATTATCAGTTGCAGATGCAAGCGTACGCGTTGGCCCTGCGGGAACTGCTTCCGACGGGTGTTCCTTTGCGATCGTTGCGTGCGACGCTTCATTTCATCGATCCGAATGTTGAGGTTGCCGTGGCAGGCGCCCTACTCGATCCTGACGCGTGCGCCGGTGCTATCGACAATGCGATGAACACGATCGCCGCGTTGGACGGCACGCTCGATGCCTCCGAGTTTCCACCTTTACCGGCGACACACTGCCGCATGTGCAACTTTCAGGATCTATGTCCGGCGGGACGCGAGTGGCTGCGGGGGCAATAAATCGATTTACCACAAAGAGACGAAGGGCACTAAGAATAGACGGCAACACGCTAACGACTACACCGTTATTCCTTCTTTGTGACTTGGTGTCTTTGTGGTGAATCCCCTCGATTGCTCGCCAAACCGTCCCTACTTCGCGTATAAAGCTTCGCGCAGAGGAGCAATCCAAATGGTCACGATCAAATCATTCGACGGCGGAGAGTTCGAGGCATATGTCGCGCTGCCGGCGGCGGGCTTCGGGCCCGGCATTGTTGTCTTGCAGGAAATTTTTGGGGTCAACGAATTCTTGCGCGGCATTGCTGATTGGTACGCAGCGCATGGGTTCGTCGCCATCTGTCCCGATCTATTTTGGCGGCAGGAGCGTGGCGTGCAATTGACTGACGGCGATGCTGACTTTCAAAAAGCGATCCAGCTCTATCAGGGTCTGGATGAAGCCAGGGCCGTCGAAGACTCTGCTGCCGCGGTTGAATTTCTTCGCAAACACCCGGCATGCAGTGGACGCGCCGGCGCGGTTGGATTTTGTTTAGGAGGAAATCTCGCGTGGCTGCTGTCCGTCCGTTTCCACCCTGATTGCGCGGTTGGTTATTACGGGGTCGGCATCGAAAAAACCTTGAACGAGGCGTCTGGTCTGGCGTCGCCGTTGATGCTGCATATCGCCGGTAAAGACGATCATTGTCCGCCCGAAGCGCAGAAACAAATTCATGCCGCGCTTGATTCGAACCCGCAGGTGACGATTCATGAATATCCTGAATCGGAACATGCTTTTAGTAGACGAGGCCGTCATTATGATCCGGTCGCGGCGGAGCTTGCGCACCTGCGCAGCCTGGAATTCTTTGTGCGCAACCTCGCGGGCGAGGGCTTTGCGAGCGCGCAGAAAACGCTTTCAGATCGTTGGGACGAGCACGTCAAATATGAGTTCGCGACGCGTGACACGGAAGACACTCTGGAGACGATGGTCGACGATGCTTACGTTAACCACGTTCCCGTAATGACCGGCGGTGTGGGCCAGGATCAATTGCGCGAGTTCTACTCGCAGAGGTTCATTCCGCAGATGCCGCCCAGTACATCGATGACGCCGGTGTCGCGCACCATTGGAATCGATCGCCTCGTCGATGAAATGGTTTTCGAATTCACGCATACAATCAAGATGGACTGGATGCTGCCGGGGGTTGAGCCGACGAACCGGCACGTGAAAATTCCGCTGATCGTAGTGGTCCATTTTCGCGACGGCAAGCTGGCGCATGAGCATATCTATTGGGACCAGGCATCGGTGCTGGTCCAGCTCGGATTGATAGATGCGACGAACTTGCCGGTCGCCGGTGTTGAGACTGCCGAGAAAGTTTTAGATCCGAAATTGCCGGCCAATGAATTGATGAAGCGATAAGCGAACTCGCAGTCTCATTCACACACGGCTTTAGCCGGGTGTTACGCGCCTCTGGATTTTAGCGGAACCGCTCCAACGGTGTCACAACTGGTCACCCGGTTGAAACCGGGTGAGAATGAGAATTGACGAATGCCAATTTCGAATTCCAGCAGTTCAAAGTCCCCCTCACCAGTGATCGTCTCTCGTCTGCGCCGCGATCTCGGCACGGTTGAATCGTATGCGGCGCTGATCGGAATTCTGATCGGAGCCGGCATTTTCAAAGTGACCAGCCAGGCGTGGTCGCTAACCGGCCCGAGCGTCATCCTCGGTTATGCCGTGCTGATGCCGGCGATCCTCGCCACCTCGATTCCATACGCGGCGTTTATTTCAACTTCGCTGGGGAAAGAACCGGGCGGGGAATACCTGCACATGTCGCGCACCTTTAATGGATATGCAATCGCGTACGTCGGGGCCTGGTTGAAGATCATCGCCTACATCGGCGCGGGCGCTTATCTGGCGAGCGCGCTGGCTGACTACATCATCGAACTGAGCGGACGGCGGATCAGCGGCGAGTTTGCACATCAGGCACTGGCGGTTGGTAGTTTGCTTTTCTTCTATGTGGTCCATGTGATCGGCGTGCGTTGGTTTGGCAGAATCCAGGTCGCGATGTGCGTGCTGCTGGGCATTTCAATCGTCATACTCGTCGTCCCAGGATTGTTTGCGATTCATCCGGCGAACTACCGGCCTTTCATTACGCACGGAGCCGGCGGCTTTGCGCTGAGTCTCGCGCCGATTTTCTTTTCTTATGCCGGATTTGAATCGCTGGCCCAGACCGCTGGCGAAACAAAAGACAGCACGCGCCGCTTGCCGATAGTTTTTCTGAAAGGGGTTACCGCAACGGGGCTGATTTTTATCGCGATGTCAGCAGTTGCGTTTGGCGTCTTGCCGGGAGCCAGGCTCGGCGCCAGCAGTGCGCCCATGACTGAAGTTGCGTCGGTTTATTTGCCATGGGGAGCGGCGATTATCGTGACCCTCGGCGCGATCATGGCGATCACGACGTCTCTTAATCCAACGCTGATCGTGCCGTCGCGGCTGGCGCTCATTTTTGTTGAGGATCGTCTCGCCCCGCGTTGGCTGGGATTTGTGAGCTCGAAAACGGGGACGCCGATAGTTTCCCTGACGTTGAACCTCGCCGCGTGTATGGTGCTGGTGATTAGCCGTCAGCTTTCACTCGCTTTGAACATTGCGGTGTTTGCTTTGGTGCTCCTTTACTGTCTGCACAGTGTCGCGTTTCTGATGCTGCCGCGCTGGAACCCAAAATTATATGGAGAGATAAGTCTCACCCTGCCGCGCGGGCTGATGATGTTTGCGGCGCTGGTTTCGGTTGTTTCGATGGGCGTGCTGATCGCCGTGCAAGTAGTGCAGGATATTCAAACCTTAACGACGCAAAGTTTGAAAGAGCGGATCGCACAACACTCACTGACGAGCTTAGAGCTGGCAGTGTTATGGTCAGTCGTCGCGGTACTGCTGTATGTTGTCGCGCGCTGGCGGCGAAGTAGCGCAAATTGAAGGAACGCGGCTCTGCCGCAGCACATTGCGGTAAGCCTTCGGCTTACCGGCGGCGATTGTTTAAATTCTTCCGAGGCTGTGCCTCGGACATTGGAGGCGCAGCCTCCAAACCAATAAGAGAATTGCTGACCGGAAAGGCAGAGCCTTTCCGCAGTGTGCGGCGGCAGAGCCGCATCGAATCATGAATATTGAAGGACGAACAATCTTAGTAACCGGCGCGAGCCGCGGACTCGGCCGCACGCTCGTATTCGCTTTGGCGAAAGCCGGCGCGAAGGAAGTCTTTGCCGGCGCGCGCAAGGCTGAAGACATCGAGCGATTGAAAAGCGACGCTGCCGCGATCAGCGCATCGATCACGCCAATCAAACTGGATGTAACGAACGACGACGACGTGGAAGCGACAAAGTCATTGGGCCCGCTCGACGTGCTCGTAAACAACGCAGGTGTTGCCGGTTACGGCAATCCCGTTTCGATGAGCTTTGACGCGGCGACCGAAGAAATGAACGTGAATTACTTTGGCGCGCTGCGGATGACGCGCGCGCTGGCGCCGGCGATGATTGAACGCGGGGAAGGAATGATCGTGAACGTGGCCACGGCCTTCGCCAAAATCAATCTGCCGCTTATCGGCACGTATTGCGCGAGTAAAGCCGCTCTGCTTTCGTTGGGACAGGCACTTCGAGCTTACTTTGCGGAGCAGGGCATTCACGTGATGACCGTCATGCCGACGACGATCGATACGGACATGAGCAAAGGCGCGGACGTGCCGAAGATGACCACGGAATTCGTAGCAGCCGAGATCCTGCGCCATATCCGCGAAGAGTCGATCGACCCGGCGATTGGTGAAGAAGCGGAGAAAGTTTTGGAAGGACTGCGAACCGATCCGGTCGCGCTCGAGAAGATGCTTAGTCAGATTCGTGCGTAGGAGCGCCGGCATCCGTGCCGGCGGTTCGCGGGCATCCTGCCCGCATAGATAAGCGATTACGCCGACAGGGATGTCGGCGCTCCGCCCGCAAGATGCGGGCGCTCCATTATGAAACCTGAAACCGCCATCAATCGTCGCCGCGAAGATTTTCCGACCCTCGCTTCCGGCATTCATCTGCTGAGCCACAGCCTCGGGCCGGTGCCGAGCGCCGCGCGCGAATCGATGCTTGCCTATTACGAAGCCTGGGAACATCACACCAGCGAGGACGCCTGGGCCACGAGCTGGTGGGAAATGTCCGCCGCGGTTGGCGATCGCCTCGCGAAAATTCTTGGCGGCGATCCTGGATCGGTTCAGACTCAACCAAACGCATCGATTGCGCTTTCTTCCGTGCTGTCGTGTTTTGATTTTACTTCGAGCAAGCGAAACAAGATTGTCGCGTCCGCCCTCGATTTTCCTTCGATGCAATACGTCCTGGACGCGCAGACACCAATGGGCGCGCGCGTCGAAGTCATTCCTTCCGATGACGCCATCGCGATTTCAACCGAGAGAATTGTGGACGCGATCGATGACGCGACGGCATTGGTGGCGCTGTCGCATGTTTCATTTCGCAGCTCGTACAAATTGGAGGTCGAACCGATCGTGGCCAAAGCGCACCGACACGGCGCTTTGGTTTTGCTCGATGTATATCAGTCGGCCGGCGCCGTTCCTCTGAAGGCGCGCGAGTGGGACGTCGATTTTCTGATCGGCGGCACGATCAAGTGGCTGTGCGGCGGGCCGGCCAGCGGTTATCTGTACGTGCGGCCCGAGCTGCAGCGGGAACTTCAACCAAGATTGACGGGCTGGGTCGCGCACGCTGCGCCATTTGATTTTGCGGCGGTGCCGATGCGCTACACCGATTCTGTTCGTCGCTTTGCGCAGGGCACGCCGAGCATTCCCGCGCTCTATTCAGTTCTGCCGGGGTTGCAGATAATCGAAGAGGTCGGCGTCGAAACTATTCGCCGCGAATCAGAGCGTCGCACAGAATGGATGATCGACTTTGCCGCTGAACGAGGGTGGAAAGTGAATAGCCCTCGCGATGTAAACCAGCGTGGCGGTTCAGTGATGATCTACGTCGAAGATGGACCAGCGATGGTGAAGCGTCTGAATGAACGAAAAGTCTTCGTCGATTGCCGCCCGGGAGTGGGCCTGCGCATGTCTTCGCATTTCTTTAATACGGATGAAGAAGTGCAAGCGGCATTGGGGATTTTGGCTGAGTTGATGACGGATTAAATCGACAGGATTTACAAGATTAACTGGATTTAGAAGTACGGTTATGAAGGAGCAGAAGTTAGTTCTTCAATATATCTTGTGAATCTTATGAATCCTGTCTAACGCTTAGGTCTGCTTACGCGTCATACCTCACACTCGGACTGCCCGCCGGATAAAACACGCCCAGCAAACGCAACTCGCCTTCGCCGGTGTTCTCTACGCAATGCACTTGTCCCTTAGGTAGGTAGATGCAAGAGCCGGACGCTATTGGCGTGTTGGTTTCGCCGGCCCACATGAGGCCTTCACCCATGAGGATGAAGAGCACTTCTTCGTAATTGTGAAAATGATCCGGCGCGCGGCCGGGCGGAATCGAGCCAACAAATTGAGTTACCTGAGCGCTGCCGATTCCGTCGTCCACCATCACACGGTACCAGCGATCGGCAGTGGGCTGGGCGTGCTGATCTGCGAGTCGAACAATCGGCGCAGGCGCGCTCGCGTTTGAATGAGGCGTAGCCGACAGGGCCGAAACAAATTGAGGAGAATGATCGGGATCGGGACATTGAGAGCTGATGATGGTAATCGAGTCCGAACTGGTGTTATCGATCGCAAAGGTTTCATTTGGTCGAATGTAGATGCCGGTGGCGGGACCGATCTCATGCCGACCACCGTTGATGAAAATCGTCGCGATTCCTTTTGTTCTGCGCACCCCTTCAGGGTGCGGATGATCTATTGAATCTTGATCCAGGGGCGGCGCGCTTTGCGCTTGCCCCTGGCTACTATCTGCGACCGCTACGCGGTTATGATCCAGCACATACAAAATCTGATCGCAATCATCGTTACGAATCGCGGGCGACATTCCCGGTGCGAATTCCATGACGCGCAATGAAATTGCCTGAGCGCCAGTAGCGCGCCCGACCTGTTTCCAAATGCGCAGCGTTCCTTCGAGCAGGGGCGCACCGTCGTGCATGTGCGAAACCAGACAACCACCTTCCAGCGTTTTAGTCATAACAATTGAACAGAGTGCGCTTCCGTAAATAACAGTGCGGTAGAGAACCGCGACGCATCGGGGTAGCGAGCGGGACAAACACTCATCGTTTTTGGCTAACGGACGGCTTTGTCTAGGGTTTCGCTGATCTCGCGGCTTGCGCTCTTATCCCGCTCGCTACCGCTCGCGGTTCTGTAATTCGCTTTTCAGGTGAAGCGTCGTGTGTTCAGTTACTGAACCGGGCTGGACCAAATTCGAGGTTGTGTTGACGCGTGTCGGAGCTTGAGCTTCGCGTCCTGCTCTTAATTGCGTTGGCGCGCCGGTGTCAAGCAAGTTCTGCGAACGCGCATCGGCCGAATTGTCTTGCAGGCGTTTACCAGGTCGAGTGAACACGAACGCGTTTAGAAGCAACCCCAGACCGATGCAGAGAGTGACAATCCCCAGTCCGGCGCCGCCGAGAAAGCCTTGCACGTCGTTCGGCTGCGCGGACGCAGTCATCAGGAACATGAGAACAGAAAAGCCGACTCCGATGGAAGATACGACAACTCCCGCGCGCATTCGACGCAGGCGCTTTTCTTCATACGACTCGAGAAACTTTTCGATCTGCGGCAGGACGTCTTCGGCGACTTTTTTCAATTCGTGGGCGTCCTCGACGTCGCGAATCCTGTCGGCCACGGCGCGGCCAATGTCTGCACGTGCGGAAACGGCTGATGCGGTGACAGAATCAGGACGTTCCAGACTGATGCGCACCGGACGTAGATCGGTGCCGCACGCGCGACAGTACTGGCTCGCCTGACGTTCTTCAGATCCGCAACTGGGACAATACATGACTGGTTCGTAATACGGCCGGTTAACTTCGCTAGTTCCGACTCATTCGGCGCCTGCGGCTATGCCGTCTGATGTGCGGAAGGCCTCTGGCCTTCCGGCAAGCCGGCCCTCCGGATTTTGGGCTATGCCCAAGTGTTGGGGCGCAGCCCCGAATTCATTATGAAAGCTGCACGGAAGCGCGAAGCGCTTCCGCACATCAGACGGCAGAGCCGAGCGTGTGAATCACTCAGGCAAAGCCTCTTCTTGTATTCGGGATGAAGTTCCAAGCTTAGTCGCATAGATCAGCGATCGCCAGCCCCGCCACTTACGGCGGGCATGATACAGATCTCGGTTTCGCCTTCGATCGGGACCTGCAAAACCTGATCGCGGCGAGCGACCTGGCTGTTGACGAATACGTTGACGTGCGGCCGCACTTCGCCTCGCTCAGTCAGCACTCGATCGCGCAAGCCGACGTGCGCCTGCCAAAGTTGATTCAAAGCTTCGCCGACGGTCGCGGCGTCGCGATCGATTTTGATCTCGGCGCGGCCGCCGGTAAATTCTGTTAAGTAACCGGCGATTTGAAAAGTAATCATATTGAGCGCAGTCCCGACCTGTCGGGACTGCAGTTCGCGAGCACGCTGCTCGCCGTTCGGTTCCGAATCAGCTGAATCGGCGTCTTCAGTTTATACTGTTCCGGCGAAAGCTTGCACGTCTGTCATGCCCCTTGAGAACGGAAATCAAAGCGAAGCGAACGAGGAACTGAAAGATCGCGTCCGCGCGTTCTGGCAAACGCATCCGTGCGGCACTAAATTCACCGACACCGAGATGGGCACGCCCGAATTCTTCGCTTCGGTTGAAGCCCATCGTTATGGCAAAGAGTGGCACATCCCGATCGCCGCAAACTTTGCCGCCACGCGCGGGTTGCGGGTCCTGGAAATTGGCTGCGGCATGGGAACCGACGGCGCGCAGTTCGCTAAGGCGGGAGCCGATTACACGGGAATCGATCTGACCGAAGCCGCGATTGAATTAGCGCGAAAGAGGTTTGCGCTCTCGCACTTGAACGGTGAATTTCGCGTAAGTGACGCCGAGAATTTGGACTTTGAAGACGGATCATTCGATCTCGTCTATTCGCACGGCGTGCTGCATCACACGCCGGATATCGAAGGCGCCGTGCGTGAAATTCATCGTGTCTTGAAACCCGGGGGGCGCGCCATCGTCATGTTGTATCATCGCGGCAGTTACAATTATCGAGTTGGAATACGCGTGTTGCGCCGCGCGGGCGCCGGATTGCTAAAGAGCGAACGCGGAATCAAAATCGTTCATCGGCTGACCGGCGAGCCGATTGATTCGCTGCATGAGCACGCCGCGTCAATGAGGAGTGCAAACGGAGATGTTTCGGCCACTGAACTGCTGAATCAAAGCACTGACGGCGCGGGAAATCCATTGGCGCGAGTCTATTCGCGTAACGAAGCGCGAAGACTCTTTAAGGATTTTCGCCAGGTCGAGTTGCGCGCCTATTTTCTCAACAAGCGATTCATTCCTTTGATTGGTAACGTATTGCCGAAAGCGATCGAGTCGGCGTTGGCGTCGCGCTGGGGCTGGCATTTGTGGATCTATGCGACGAAATAGCGAGCCACAAAAAGGCACAAGAGGCACAAAAAATATGTGCACCGATCGACGTTCTTAATAATCTTGTGCATTTTGTGCCTTTTTGTGGCTGATTAGTTTCCCGAAATGAAAAGCATTCTAATCACTGGTGGCGCCGGCTTCATCGGCTCGCATCTGGTCAATCGTTTATTGTCTGAAGGCGTCTGGCAGATTGCGGTCGTTGACGACTTTAATGATTTCTACGATCCGGCGATTAAGCGCGCGGCGGTCGAACCGCATCTGTCGAATCCTGACTTCAAATTAATCGAAGCGGACATCCGCAACTACGAAGCCTTGACCCAGGCCTTTGGCGGCAGCAGCTTTGATTGCATTGTTCACCTCGCCGCGCGCGCGGGCGTGCGGCCTTCGCTGACAGATCCGCAGCTTTACGTAGAGACCAATATCAACGGCACGATGAACCTTTTGGAACTCGCTCGGGCGCATCACGTCAAACAGTTCGTTTTTGGA
The DNA here is from genome assembly GCA_003487805.1 of Blastocatellia bacterium. GTDB lineage: Bacteria > Acidobacteriota > Blastocatellia > Pyrinomonadales > Pyrinomonadaceae > UBA11740. The sequence goes on from DNNE01000024.1 coordinate 63,132, forward strand.
TCATCATCGTCAGTTTACGGCACGAACGCGAAGGTCCCCTTCGGTGAAGACGATCCGATCTTCAACCCCATTTCGCCTTACGCGGCGACAAAGGCCGCGGGCGAATTGCTTTCGCACACCTATTCGCATTTGTATGGCATGCGCATCGTTTGCCTTCGCTTTTTTACCGTTTATGGCGCGCGGCAGCGACCGGACCTGGCGATTCATAAATTTGCGAAGCTGATCAGCGCGGGCAAACCAATTCCGGTTTTTGGGGACGGCACCACGCGGCGGGACTACACTTACGTGGACGACATCATCGCCGGCGTGCGCGCGGCGATTGATTACGACGCGAGCAAATACGAGATCATAAATCTGGGAGAGTCGCGCACCGTCGAGTTGCGAGAATTGATTTCCTTATTGGAAAAGTCGTTAGGCAAAAAGGCGCAAATCGATCGACAGCCGATGCAGCCAGGTGATGTCCCGCAAACGTTCGCCGACATCGCGAAGGCGCGGCGACTGCTCAACTACAATCCACAGACTCAGATTGAAGACGGCGTCAGCAAATTCGTCGAATGGTTTCAGGAAACGGCTCGTGGTTAAGCGAACTCTGTTGACGCTGGTTGTGATCGTGCTGACCGGGCTTGCCGCTGCTGGCCAGGGCAAAAGGAAAGTGGCGGGCATCATTTACTTTACGAATAACACTCCGCCAGATGTGCAGACTTTTCCGGTCGAGATTGTTACCCCAAACAGGAAGAGAGTTATCGCGACGACGCTCCCCGACGATCGTCACCAGTTTGAATTCAGGAAAATCAGCCGCGGAAAGTATTTGCTCAAATTGACGTGGCCGAATCGTTGCGTGCTATGGTACAGAATGGATCTGACTAAGGAATCGAAGACCCAGGTTAAAGTCATAATGGATGCTGCGTGTGCTCACTTTAACGGCACTATTCAGAATTTGCCGGAGCAATAGAGACACCGCTCCGGCCCTTGCAAGCTTTGTCGACTACCGCCAAAAATTTAGGGAAAACGTTGCCGCGCGAGATGCAGCAACACACCTACTCGATCATGTACGAGGTCGAGGAGCATCACTGGTGGTTTATTGGCCGGCGCCGAATCATCGAGAGTTTCGTCGCGGCAGCGTGTCGCGAGATCGGAAAGCTAAAGCCGCGCATTCTCGATGTGGGCTGCGGCACCGGCGCGAACCTGCAAATGCTGGCCCAACACGGCCCGGCTGAAGGCGTCGATGTCTCCAGCGAAGCGCTTGAGTTTTGTCGCGCTCGCGGATTGTCGAAGGTGAAGCAAGGCGCCGCGGAAGCGTTACCCTACGAAGATGCTTCCTTCGATCTGGTCACCGGACTAGATGTGGTTGAGCATCTGGATGACGATCTGGCTGGGTTGAATGAAATGCGGCGCGTGCTGCGGCCGCGCGGGCGCGCCCTTTTGTTTGTGCCGGCTTTCATGTTTTTGTGGGGAGTGCAGGATGATATTAGCCATCATCGCCGGCGCTACACCGTGAAAGAGCTCGAACAAAAACTTCGCGATGCAGGTTTGACCGTCGAGCGAATGACCTATGCCAACCTCAGCTTTTTTCTGCCGATTTTGATCGGGCGATTGTTGATGCGACTCACGGGCGTGCGGCCAGCTTCAGAAAACAATATTACTATTGGTGCGCTCAACGGGGTGCTCGGAAAAATTCTTGGCGCCGAGAGTTGGTGGCTACAGCGTCTGTCATTTCCCTTTGGCGTGTCGATTGTGTGCGTGGCCCGCAGAGATGATTGAATTGAATGAAAATCCACCAAATTGTTTGGCTGAGTGAATTTGTGGACAAGATCGTGCGGAAGCACGATGTCAGCCAAAGTGAAGTGGAGCAACTGTTTTTGAACAAGCCAGTCTTTGAATTCGCAGAACGCGGACACATTAGGGGTGAAGATCTTTACAGGGCGATTGGACAAACTGACGGCGGTCGCTATTTGATTGTATTCTTCATCCATAAACCGGGTGGTCAGGCCCTGGTAGTCTCTGCTCGCGATGCAACTCGGCAAGAGCGCAAACACTATGACTAAGAAAACTATTTCACAGCCGAAAAAAAGGCGGGATCCTTTACCAGAACAGTTCGCGTCTCTAGAGGAAGCTGCGGAGTTTTGGGATACGCATGACAGTGGCGACTATGACGAATACTTTGTCAGCGTTGACTGTAAAGTTGAACTCAAGAAGAGAAGTCTCCAAATCGATGGGGTGCTTTACGAAAAGTTGCAATCCCTCGCAAGGAAAAAGCGCATTCCGCCAGACACACTTGTAAACCGTTGGATCAGAGAGAAACTCCGCAGCGCTGCCTAATGGAAGCCATCACTAAAGAAATGACGCATCAGGAGCAGAGAGTTTCAGGGGATTCGTCCAGCCCCGATGTCTCGGTATTTCTTCCCGTCTTCAATGAAGAGCCAAACCTGCGGCCGCTGCATGAAAAGTTAGATCGAGCGCTCCGGCAACTCGGTCGCACGGCCGAAATCATTTATGTCGATGATGGATCAAGTGATGGCAGCCTCAACGTGCTGCGCGAGATTGCGGCGACTGACAGCCGGGTGCGGGTGATCGCGCTGCGACGCAACTATGGCCAGACGCCGGCGATGGCCGCTGGTATTCACGCTGCCCGTGGCCGCGTGCTGATCCCGATGGATGCGGACTTGCAGAATGATCCGGTGGACATTGCGCGATTACTGGAAAAGATCGATGAAGGCTATGACGTCGTCTCCGGCTGGCGAAAGAATCGTCAGGACAAATTGTTTACGAGAAAAATTCCGTCGATGCTGGCCAACCGAATGATTTCGTGGATTGGCGGTGTGCCGTTGCACGATTACGGCTGTTCGCTTAAGGCTTATCGTCGCGAATCACTCGAAGATGTGCAGCTTTATGGCGAGATGCATCGCTTCATTCCGATCTACGCGTCGTGGTCGGGCGCGCGCGTCACGGAGATTCCGGTCGAACATCATGCCCGCACGATGGGCCAATCGAAATATGGTCTGTCCCGCACTATCAAAGTCGTTTTCGATTTAATAACGATTAAGTTCATGGCTTCGTATCAGACAAAGCCGCTCTACATGTTTGGCTTCGCCGGACTGACCACCTTCGTGATTTCGTTTTTGTGTGCAGTTCTGGCGCTGCTGATGAAGTTCGCAAGCTGGCCACATCACGCTGACTTTGTGCAGACACCGCTGCCCGTATTGACGACGGTAATGCTGGTGTTGGGCGTCCAGTTTTTCTTCATGGGTCTGTTGGCAGAGATGTTGGTGCGGACGTATCACGAGTCGCAGGCGAAACCGATCTATGCGGTGAAGGAGAAGATCGGTTTCACCTCAGAGGACACAGAGAAATACAACGCATGACTCTACGGTCTTCGCTCATCGTCGTAGTTTTACTACTCGCGTTAGGGAGCGCGCGGTCGAAGCCGCTCCCACAGTTATCAACACAGGGACAAAAACAAAAGGCCGCGGAACAAGCGGCGGATCGCATCATGCACGGGTTTTACGAGACGCTGGATTTCAAGACTATTTATGACGAAATGTATGCCCCCGATCCATTCAAATCCACGGAAGTCCAGTGGACCATTCGTGGGTTCGTTTGGCAGAGTACTGCGACTTCCAGCCCGGAAACGCTACCTAACGCGCTGGCAATCGATTTTCCTGCCATGGAGCGCGCATATATTGCGCGTCAGAATTTTCTATTTCTCCGTTCAGCCGTTGGCTTCACGCATGACAAAAGAGATGAAGAAAAATTTAGAACTCAGTTCGAGGAGTTGTACAAGAATTTGTTGACGGAGCGAAGCAAGCCGCTCCTAACTTCTAACGATCTCGACAAGCTTTTTACCGCGCCAATCAATCAGTTAAATGATTTATTTCGCACGCACATCGTGGCAACGAACTTCAACAGCCCACGTTACCAAGCGGCAGTCGCCTCGGTGGAAGAAAGTCGTTCCGAAGAATCACCGAGAATGAAAGAACTATTTAAATTGACGCGCGAACAACCGATCTTCGTCGTCCGCCGCGAAAGTCTTTATTTGTACTTCATTGAGAGTGGCGGTCAACTGAGAATGCTATCCATCACACCAAGGATTATGGACTGATCTATGTGCGGCATAACCGGTTGGGCCAATCTTGATCCTCGCACGCCACCTCCTGAAGGCGGCGAAGAACTGCTGCGCGCGATGTGTGATCGCATGCATCATCGCGGGCCCGATTCCGAGGGCTACCTGATCGACGATGGCATCGGGCTCGGCATGCGCCGTCTGGCGATCATCGATCTGCTTACCGGCGAGCAACCAACTTTCAACGAAGATCACAGCGTTGCCGTGATTCTTAACGGCGAGATCTACAACTATCGCGAGTTGCGCGCGGACCTTGAAACGCGCGGCCATCGCTTTCGCAGCGAATCAGACACAGAAATCCTGCCGCATCTTTATGAAGAGTATGGCCAGGACATGGTCACTCATCTGAACGGCATGTTCGCGTTCGCTCTGTGGGACGAGAAGCGCCGGCGGCTATTCATCGCGCGCGATCGGTTTGGTGAAAAGCCTTTGTACTGGGGCGTGTTCGATCGCGCGCTCTTGTTCGCGTCTGAGCCGAAAGTGCTGTTGGCCCACCCGTCGGTGCGACCGAATCTGAATCTGAATGCGTTGCGCCAGTACCTTTCGTACGATTACGTGCCGGCGCCGCTGTCGATTTATGAAGGGATCAGCAAACTGCCGGCGGCTCATACGCTGACGCTCGAAGGCGGCAACGTGAAGGTCGAGCGCTACTGGCGTCTGAGTTACAAGCCGCGTCTACCTGTTCCCACCGTCCCGGAAGCAGCCGAGCAACTGCGCGAACTGCTCGCTGACTCAGTGCGAATGCGTCTGGTCTCAGATGTGCCGCTGGGGGTGCTGCTGTCAGGCGGCATCGACTCTTCAGTGGTTACGGCACTAGCCGTGCGCGCTTCGTCAGAAACCGTAAAGACTTTTTCTATCTCGTTTGCGGAGAGTTCGTTTGACGAATCGCATTACGCGCGCGCGGTCGCAAAGTTCCTCGGCACAGATCATCACGAAGAGAGATTCAGCGCCAGCCTGGCGGCAAACCTGGTCGGCGAAATAGGCGCCTGGATGGACGAGCCCATCAGCGATCCTTCGGTCGTCCCGACCTTTCTGTTGTCGCGTTTCACGCGCAAGCACGTCACCGTAGCCCTGGGCGGCGATGGCGGCGACGAAATCTTTGCCGGGTATCCGATGTATTTCGGTCATTACATGGCCCGCGCTTATCTGGCGGTGCCGCGATTCCTGCGACGCGGCCTGGTTGAGCCGGCGGTCAATCTTCTGCCAGTCAAGACGAAAAACCTTTCATTCGATTATCGCGCGCGCCGGTTCATCGCTGCTTCGCATTATGACGAGGTCGCCCGGCATCACGTGCTATTCGGATCGTTCACGCCGCAAGATCAGGAATCACTGCTTACTGAAGATGTAAAGCGAGCCAGCGACTCGGATATTTATGCCGATGCGCGGCGGATTTTCGCGGAATGTGATTCGAATAACTCGACAGAGTCAATGCAGAACCTGGACACGCAGCTTTATCTGGCGGAAGACATTCTGACGAAGGTCGATCGCGCCAGCATGGCCGTGAGTTTGGAAGTGCGCGCGCCGTATCTGGATCCGCGAGTGGCGGAGTTTGCCGCGTCGCTGCCGCCGCGTTACAAGCTGCACGGCTACACTTCGAAATATATTCTTAAGAAGGCGGCGAAAGGTTTGGTGCCTCCGTTTGTCTGGCGGCGCGGCAAGAAGGGTTTTGGGGTTCCGTTTGCGAAATGGCTGAAGAGCGAATTGCGTCCGTTGACCCACGATCTGTTGTCGCCGGAACGTCTGCGTCGCACGGGACTGTTCGATCCGGAATATGTCGCGAAGCTTCGGGACGAGCACGAACGCGGCGTCGCCAATCATCGCAAGCTGCTTTGGACTCTCCTTTCGTTCGAGCTGTGGCGCGAAAGCTTTGTCGAGACGCCACGCAGAATCGAAACATCGGTCTCTTCTGTTTAGTCAGCGCTTTATCATGAGGAGGTTTCGAAATCTTATGAAAGCCAAAATGCTCGTTTCGCTGGTGATGGTGATTTCGGCATGCGGGTCAGTTGTCGCGCAGTCCATCCCCGAACTCAAGCAGGTCACGCTCTACAACATGGCGAAACCACGACACGACGAGAGCAGATCAGCCATAAATTTTGAAACGGGTGAGAGAGGTCTCTTGCATAGTGAGCGGCTGAGCGATTTTGATTTGATGTATGGCGGCATGATTATCGAAAAAGATGGCCAGCGCCTTCCCGACTGGTTTCGTGTCACCGATGCCCGATCAATGATCGTCGATTTGGGTGCGAAGAACTGGCTGGACATTAGGGAGACGCCGCCGTTCCCAACAGCCGGCAAATCATACCGGCCGCCGCCACTGGCAA
>DNNE01000024.1:69832-110008 GCA_003487805.1 Blastocatellia bacterium
CCCCGCCGTCCCCAACAGCCGGCAAATCATCCCGGCCGCCGCCACTGGCAAACCGTCCGATGGTCGTTGATGCTTCTGCCGGCTCGAAAGAAGTGTCGCCCTACCGCCAGTTCATTCCGGTTATGTCGGGCCACATTTACCTGATGAGGATCCTGCACGGGAGCAAAGTTATTTACGCGATGTTCCGGATTGAGAGTCTTGACCCGGAGGTGAGTTGCGTTCTGTCCTGGAAGCACGTGACACCGCCGAAAGTCGATAACGAAAAATAATTCGCGGCTTCTGCCGCCGCACACCAAATGGCAGTTGATCTAAAAACCGCTCATCGGGATTTGTGGAAATGGTGCCGGAGTCAGGGTTTTGCCGGCTACGATCCTTACGATGGCCTGAACAGTCGATTGTTTCAGGCAACTCTCTTCAAACGATCGCGCGCCGCGCGCCTCGCCTGGACGCAGTTTCACAAACGCTCGCCTATTAACTTTCGATCGTTGGTGGGTATTCCGCGTGAGCGGAATGCCAAAGCCGTGGCGCTGTTCGCGCTCGCGGCGCTGGCCGATTTCCGCCGTGATCCAACAAAAGAAAATGAAATCGAAGCCAGGGAACTGCTCGACGATCTGATTTGGATGAGTCTGAAAGGATTTCGCGGCGCGTGCTGGGGTTACAACTTCGACTGGCAATCGCGATCGTTTTTTGCGCCGCGCGGCACGCCGACAATTGTGCCGACCGCCTTCGCGGCGCGCGCGTTGTGTGAAGCCGCCGAAGTTCTTTCTAGAGATGAATACTTGCCGTTCGCTCGCACCATTTGCGATTTCATTCTTAACGATCTGAATCGGTCAGAAGAAGCGAGTGATGAAGTATGTTTCAGTTATTCGCCTTTGGATCGAACTCGCGTTTTTAATGCAAGCCTGCTTGCCGGCGAAGCGCTGGCAGTTGTTGGTAAATCGCTCGGCGAGCAGAGCCTCATCGACTGGGCCAACCGCGCGGCGATTTATGTGGTGCGCCGCCAGCGGCAAGACGGTTCGTGGGCGTATGGGGCTGATTCAAATCAATCGTGGGCGGACAATTTTCACACGGCATACATTTTGACGAGTCTTAAGCGAATCATGGACGCCGAATCTAACGATCAATTCGACAATGCTCTTCGCCGCGGCTACGAATTCTGGACCGAACGATTCTTTCTGATGAATAGTTGGCCCAAGTATTTTCCCGATCGCCTTTATCCGGCCGACATTCACTCAGCCGCATCCGCAATCGTGGCGCTCGTCGAACTACGCGGCCGCATCCCAGGCACGCTGATGCTCGCTGAGCAGATTGCCGGCTGGTCCATCGAGAATTTGCGCGATGCCCGCGGCTATTTCTATTATCAGCGACGCCGATTTTACAAAGTCAGGATTCCCTACATGCGCTGGTCAGAGAGCTGGATGCTTTACGCGCTGGCGCGTCTGCGCGAAGCGATACAGAACCGCGAGCGATAGCTAGCGGGATCAAGACGCTACTTCTTGTAACGGCGATACAGAGCGGGGCACTGGCCCAACCAACGTGAAAACGCTTGCTGAAGCAATTGTTTTCAACTTAACATAGCGCCCACCTAATAGTTTTGATTGCCGCGTTGTTTGAGCCAGGAGGAAGGCAGAAATGTCAGACGAGCAAGACCCGAAGAAGAAAAGCTCTCGGTACGATCCCAGCCGCCGCAAATTTCTGAAAGGGGTCGGGGTCGCCGGGGCCGGCGCAGCACTCGCCGACCATTTCATCTCTCCGGATAAAACGGTCGCTGCGAGTGAATCAGTAACCACCGGCGAGCCAATCGCCGGCACGGTCAACATTGCGCTTGATGTTAATGGCGCGAAGCGAACTGTCACCGTCGAGACGCGCACCACCTTGCTCAATGCGTTGCGCAACAATCTTGAACCGGCGGTCACCGGTCCAAAACTCGTGTGCGACATGGGCTCGTGCGGAGCGTGCACGGTGCTGATGGACGGCAAGAACGTTTACTCGTGTTTAGTGCTGGCGGTCGACGCGGTAGGCAAGAAACTGACGACAGTTGAAGGTTTCGGCTCGCCGGAAAAGATGAGCGCGGTGCAGAGTGCTTTCGTCGAACATGATGGATTGATGTGCGGGTTTTGCACGCCAGGGTTCGTGACTACGATCTCGGCCTATCTCAAAAAGAACCCTAACCCGTCGCTCGACGAAGTTCGCGAAGCGTGCAAGGGGAATTTCTGCCGTTGCGGAACTTATCCAAGAGTTTTCGAAGCTGCGCTTGCGGCTGCAAAAGCGGGAGTCAGTGTTTAGCGTGTCAGAAGCCCAACCGTTAGGGAGGGCGACTGAACCAACCACGGTGCTCGAAAATCAAGGTTGCCCTCCCTTACGGTCGGGCTTCTGACACGGCAATCAGAGTTTAACGGAGAACGTAAATGCCACAACAACCACAGGCGCAACCAAGCCCGACGCCGCCGAAAAAGAAAAAGATTCGCGTGCCGCGCGTCGTCAATGGCGTCGAACAGATGGTAGAGATCGAAGTTGACGACGTGGCTGGTCCGGGATGGGGGCCAAACGATAAGCACACGCTGCTCAACCATCGGATGACGCGCGTCGATGGCCCACTGAAGGTTTCGGGTGCGGCGCAATACACCTACGACATCCGTCTACCTAACATGTTGTATGGACGCGTGGTCCGCTGTCCTTACGCCCATGCAAAAATTAAGAGGTTTGATTCGAGCGCGGCATTGCGCATGCCCGGTGTCAAAGCAATTATTCAAGCGCCGCTCGAAGAGTTTCGCTTCGCGGGATCACCGGTTGCCGCGGTCGCGGCGACTACGCCTGAACTGGCCCAGGACGCAGCCCGCGCGATCGTTGTGGAATATGAGAAGTTGCCGCATGCCGTCACGGCCGACGCGGCGATTAAGCCGGGCGCGCCGCGTGTTCTTCCCACCGAAGGGCCAGGTGGCGAAGAAAACCTGACCCAGAAGGGAAAAAACGGTGAGCTGCCAAAGGTCGAAGCCGCGTTCGCGACCTGCGATGCGATCGTCGAGGCGGAGTATCGCACGCCGCGACTGCATCATTGCTGTCTGGAAACACACGGCATGGTGGTCGATTTTTCCGGCGGCGACTCGGCCACGATTTACGCGACGACCCAGGGAACGTTCACGATCCCAGGTGATGCGGCGCGCGAGTTGGGATTGCCGCAAACCGCGGTTACGGCGACGGTGCAACACATGGGCGGCGGCTTTGGCTCAAAATTCGGCATCGGCATTGAAGGAATGATGGCTTGTCGTCTTTCAAAAGAAACCAAATCGCCAGTCAAGCTGATGCTCACTCGTTCTGATGAGTTTCTGATGACTGGCAATCGCTCGGCTTCGTGGACAAAGTTCAAAGCCGGCGTAAAAAAGGACGGGACATTCGCCGCGATGCAAGCCACACAGTATCGACTCGGTGGCGTCGGCCAGGGTTCTCAAGCGGGACAGCCATACGCGGTCTATAAGGTCGGCGAGACTTATCGCGAAGTTTACGCACTCCACACGAACGAGGACTCGTCTGTAGCTATGCGCGCCCCCGGACATCCGCAAGCTTCGTTCGCCATGGAATCGTTGCTTGACGAACTCGCCTACAAGATCGGAATGGATCCGGTCGAGTTCCGCAAAAAGAACATGCCCGATAAAACCTATCATCGCCAGATCGATCGCGCCGCGCGCGAGATCAATTGGACGAGACGGAATCCGACGCCCGGCGGTGGGACCGGCCCGTTGAAACGCGGCATGGGCTGCGCGGCCGGCACCTGGGGCGGCGGCGGAAACGATCAATGCAAAGTTGATGTGACCGTGGGGCGAGACGGCTCAGTCGTGGTCGCGGTCGGAACTCAGGATCTGGGAACCGGCACGCGCACATACACACGCGCGATTGTTGCTGAAGAGCTGGGCCTGCAAATTAAAGATGTGGTTGAGCAGATCGGCAATTCAAAACTCGGCGGCGCTAATTCGTCCGGCGGCTCAACGACCGCGGCATCGCTTTCTCCGTCCGTGAAAGACGCTGCCTACAAAACTCGGATCGCGGTCGCCGAAAAATTATCGCCGTTACTGGGAAATGCGAAGCCGGAAGAAATCATCTTTGCCGACGGCAACGTCAGCGGCGGCGGTAAATCGATTACCTGGAAGCAAGCCTGCGCGGCCTTGCCGCCTGCCGGTTTGACGGCGCACGGCGTGTGGCGATCAGACTTGCAAGCTCGCGGTGTGCACGGCGTCGCTTTCGCTGAGGTTGAAGTAGACGTGGAAACCGGCAAAGTTCGTCCCATCAAATTGCTGCAAGTGCAGGATGGAGGTCTGCCGCTGAATCGATTGACGATGGAAAGCCAAATCAACGGCGGCATGATCCAGGCGCTCGGCATGACGCTGTTTGAAACCCGAGTGATGGATGCCGATCTCGGTATCCAACTCAATCCAAGCTTTATGGATTACAAGCTGCCGGGATCGCTCGAGATGCCTGAGCTCGTCCCGCTCATCGATGACGAGGACAAGCGCGAGGTTGTGATTGGTATTGCGGAAGCCGCCATCATCCCCGCGATCGGCGCGATCGGCAACGCGGTCTTCAATGCGTGCGGTGCGCGCATTCGCGACCTTCCGATGACGCCCGACAAAATTCTGATGGCGTTGGCCAAAGAAGGGAGGAGCGCATGAAACCCTTCGAGTGGATGAATGCGACGTCTGTTGCGGAAGCAGTGAGTGCCCTCAGATCCTCGCCGGCGCCCGCAGACATCGATGATGCGCCAAGGCCGATCGCCGGCGGTCAGGATCTTCTGACGACGATGAAAGAGTACATTACGCGGCCTACTCGCGTGGTCAATCTAAAGGGCATCCGTGGTCTTAATAAAATTGAGTCAGACGGTAAAGGTGGGCTGCGCGTCGGGGCGCTGGTAACTCTGAGTCAACTCGAAGAAGACGCGATGGTGCAGAAGATTTTCCCTGGTCTGGCGGAAGCCGCGCATTCAGTCGGCACGCCGCAGATTCGCCATCTCGGAACTGTCGGCGGAAACCTCTGTCAGCGTCCACGCTGTTGGTACTTTCGTCTGGAAGAAGTCGTCTGCTTGAAAAAGGGCGGCAGCGAATGTTACGCCGCCACCGGCGAGAATAAGTACCATGCGATCTTTGGCGGCGGTCCGTCGTACATCGTGCATCCATCTGATCTAGCGCCCATGCTGGTAGCGTTGGGAGCAAGCGTGTCCGTTGTTGGCCCGGCCGCCAGGCGTACGATCGCGCTCGACAAGTTTTTTACTCTGCCTGCGGACGGAAACCTCCGGCGCGAAAATGTCTTGCAAAACGACGAGATCATTACCGACGTTATAGTTCCAGCGTCGAAGTTCGCGGGCAACTCAACTTATCTGAAATTCAAAGAGCGCGACTCGATGGATTTTGCGATGAGTGCGGTCGCCGCGGCCGTGGCCATGGGCCCGAGCAAAACCGTCGCTGATGCGCGCATAGTGCTGGGTGGGGTGGCGCCGATCCCCTGGCGAGTAGCGAAGGCTGAAGCCGCGTTGGTTGGTAAGACGATGAGCACCGACTTACTGGCGAGCGTCGCGAAGATTGCTTTGCAGGGCGCCGAACCTTTGGCGAAAAATGGTTACAAGATTCCGTTGACGCAAACCCTGGTGCGCCGGGCGCTGGCGAAGGTTGGCGGCGTGGCTTAGGTCAGTACCGGGAGCGATAGCGACGGGGTTAATTTATCCAATCAAGACGTTACAGGATTCGGAGAAGCTATGGCAGACGAATTGAACATTTCTGAATCGAACATTGACACAACGAGCAGTATCCAAAGCGCGTTCTGCGCTTCGCTTCGCTCGAAAAAGTTTTTCATGATCGACGTAGTGCCTACTGAGGCTGAGCATTATCTGGATGGCAGTAATCACTGCTGGTGCCGCGAAACACAGCAGGCGATTGGGCCGGACGGCGGGATGGTCCAGCCGGCTCACTGCGTATCGGGCCGCAAGTGCTACAGTTCAGCGTTTGATGCGTAGAGGTGTAAACTAGGATCATCGTGTCAGAACCCCGAGCGGTAGCGAGGGGATCATACGATCAACCAAGCAAGGAATTTGCGTTTCGTCCGGAGGTACCTGAGATGAAGAGATTTTCGATTATTGCAGCCGTTTTGATTACCTGTGCCGCCGCCATAGCCTTCACGTCGCGCGCGGAAAACACCGCAATTAAGGGCGATTATGTCGAAGTTCGCACCGCCAGCGTTTTCGCCGGGGCTTGCCACTTTAACGGCGAAGTTGTGACCGCCGGCCGCGAAGCAATCATGGCCTGGAGTTTTGCCTCGGGGAGTTGGAACGGAACCAGCCTGGCTGGAGTGCGCGCGATCGCGGTCGTCAATTCTGACGAAAATCTTTCCAACCAGCGTGCTGCACGCCGCTCTGAAATTATTCTCGATCAATCAGCCAATCACGATCAGAAAGTTGCCATCATCGAAGCGCTCAAGAGCCGTTACGCCGCGACGCTCGGCGAAATCGTTTCTGTTCGCACTGCGCCGATCAGCTTCAAGCACGAAGGAAAAACTTACGAAGTGAGCTCCGCAGAGGCGGCCATCAATGTCGAAGCGATGCCGAACGATCTCTGCTGCAAGATGCCCAATCTTGTCTGGTACGATCCGCTGGTGCAACTGGGTCAGCGAAAAGTCGGCTACACGATCAAGGCCCTTTACTCTGGGCGTGACATCGGCGACACCTGGGAGCGCGACGGCGAGAACAGCGCGTTCTATGGCAGCTTTGCTTTCTGATGTTACAAGCCGTTTGAACCCCCGCAGGTGTGACCACCTAATTTGCTTCATCGATTCGGACGCTTGGCCTCAAGCGTTCACTCGCGAGTGCGTGCAAGATTCCGCGGGTTTGATCGTTCCGGAGTTGCGGAGGGAGCATGAAAAACATAATCCATGCATTAGCGATTGTATTTGTCTGTTTGCCGATCATCGGAGTCGCGCAGTCGTCTTACACAATTAGCGGCGAATTGCGCGATGACGCCGGACAGCTTTTTTCCGGCGGCAATGTCTGCGCGCTGCAACCCGTTGCCCGGGGACTCAACGTTCGCGACAAGGTCTGCGTCGAGTCGGACGCCCAGGGCAAATTCGTAATCAACATATCCCAGGCCGGTACTTATCAAGTCGTGGCCGACAAGTTGTCCGCCGGCTATATGCCCACGTATTTTCCCTTTTATAAAGATCCCAAAGCCATCAACCCCGAAGTCAGGCTGAGCCCTGGGAATCCGACTGCAAATGTTTCCGTCAAGCTTGAGCCGCAAAGCGGGTTCATCACCGGAAAGGTGATTGACGAAGCCACGGATCGACGCGTGCCCAAATTCGTTGTCTGGACCTGGCAAGCTCGCGATCCTAATGCGCGCACTCATCAAGTCGTCAACGGCCAGTCGGGAACGTTCAGAATACTCGCCCCCAACGAGCCTTTCCGGATGCGCGTAGAAGCGGATGGCTATGAAGATTGGGTGATGGGCGGTGGCGTTCTGGTTTCGCTGGCAGGAGCAAAGAAAGGACCCGGATCAATGCTGGTGCGGTCGGGCAATAAGGCGGAATTTGCGATCTATCTGAAGCCAAAGAACCCGCCACCAGCCGATCCGGCGCCAGATCCAACACGCCTGCCGGCGCCGATTCAACTGGCGCCCGTGGACAATCAGGTCTTTGATGTCTTTCCCCGCAATACCAAACTCGAATGGAATCCGGTCGCGGGCGCTTCGTCGTACGCAGTGGAGGTCGAAGCATGTTGGAGCCCTTCCGCCGAAGAGAAAAAGCGGCTGCCCGTTGACCAAGAGTGTACTAATCCTTCTTCTTTCGAAGAGAAATACGGTCTGCGTGAGACGGCGTACGAATTCATCTTCAAAGGCGCGCAGCCCGGTCGTTGGCGCGTCTGGGCCGTAGGTCAGGACCACAAACCGGGAATCAAGAGTCCTTGGCGAAGGTTTACGTATTTGAAGTGACCAGCCGAGAGCGGCTTTGCACAAAAAATCGTCGGGTCCTTCGTTGTGAAGTGGACATAACGCTACAGAACCGCGAGCGGTAGCGAGCGGGATCAGGGCTCAAGCTGGGGACTAGGCTGTATTCTCAAAAACCCTGAGTTGATTGAGACCGTTGAGTCTTTATCCCGCTCGCTACTGCTCGCGGTTCTGTAACGCGGACGCCGTCCAAATCGATCGTCGGACTCGCCACTCGCCCCAACTTCATGGTAGATAAGAGTGAATGCGGGGGCGCGGTCTTGCATCTGAACATCCACACTGCAGTCGATTCGAAACCAATGAATTCTCGTCGCCGGATCCTGCCGATCGTTGTGCCAGCGATCATGCTTTTCCTGGCCGTGTCGCCTGTGGGCGCCCAAACGCCAACGCCTCTGCCGTCTCCAACTCCAAACATCAGCGAATCGCAAGAAAAAGTAAGAGTGTTTACCGAAGAGGTAGTCATTCCGGTCAGCGCGTATGACGACAGCGGACACCTGAGCGTCGCGCTTGAACCGCAAGACATCCTGGTGTTTGAGGATGACGTGCGGCAAACAGTGAGAAGTGTGCGCCGCATCCCGGCGAACGTTTTGCTGTTGTTGGATACCGGCGGCGATTTGAATCCGGCGATGAGTGTGAGCACCACCAAAGACATAGCCACTCGGCTGATTTCAAATCTACGAACCGGCGATCGCGTCGCGGCAATGCAATTCAGCAACCATCTCGAACTCGTTAGCGACTGGACGACCGACAGAGACCAGGTGATTCGAGCTCTCAAGACCAAACTGATTTCGGGCAAGCGGCCGCAGTTGATAAAAGCCTTAATGTCAGCGGCCACGCGATTGAAGGAAGTGCCGCCCGGCACGCGTCATATAGTGCTGATTACAGATGGCGTTGATTCTTCAGCGGATGGGGAAGTGCTGAACGATGCGATCAGGCAACTGGTTGATGCCAACGTTACTGTGCATGTGATCGCATACGGCGCGCTGGGCCGCAAGAAGATCGATAAGCAGAATCCGTTGGTGAAGATAACGAATAAGAGAAGAAGAAACGCCGCGGAACTCGCCGAGGACATTCTGGATCCGGTGGGAGCAGCCAGGCGCGAAGAAAAACGGCGGAAGAAGATTTACGTGATCGTCGATACCGATTTAGGTATGCGCAAAAAGCATAATGCGTACGAAGACGCGACGCGGGAGGCCGAGGTTTGGCTGCAAGGGCTGGCGGAAGAAACTGGTGGCCTCGCATTCGTACCTGGATCTGCGAAAGAGATGGCTCCGCAAGCTGACGAAATAGCGCGCGCCATCGACAGTCAATACGTCGTGACCTACACGCCAAAACGACCACTGGCCGAGGCGACGGTCGAAGAGTATCGCCGCATCAACGTCGCCGCCGGAGTCATTGGATTGCATGTACACGCACGACGCGGGTATGTGGCCCGGGTGCAGTGAAAGATCAATCGTCAATCTAAGTCCCGTAGGGACGTAATGTTAATAGTTTGAATCGTCCTTTTTCTGTCTAAGCCCCGCCAAGGGGCGACACATTTCGCTCCTAAAGGAGCTTATTTCCAATCATAATCGTGTGCTATAAACATTGGGCTCCTAACGGAGCCAGGATCCGTTGATGTAACAACCACCGACAATAGAGAAGCGATCATGATCAGACCTTTTCGCGGTGTTCATCCGCAAATTCACGAATCCGCATTCATAGCTGACAGCGCGCAAATCATTGGCGACGTACACATCGGCGAGCAGGCCTCCGTTTGGTTCGGCACCGTCGTGCGCGGCGACATGTTTTATATACGCATCGGCGATCGCACGAACGTGCAGGACAACTGCGTGCTGCATACACGCACGGGCGAGAAGCCGACGATTCTTGAAGAAGAAGTCACTATCGGTCACAGCGTAACGCTGCATGGCTGCTACATCGAACATCAATCGTTAATCGGAATTGGATCGATCGTGCTGGATGATGTGCGGGTAGGTGCGCAATCGCTGGTCGCTGCCGGTTCGCTCATTTCACCGGGCACAATCATTCCGCCGAGATCACTCGTGATGGGAATGCCGGCACGCGTGAAGCGGCCGTTGACCGACGAAGAAGTCGCCGGACTTGATCGCTACTGGCAGAACTATGTTGAGTATTCGGCGATGTATTTGAGTGAGCAAAAATAGACTCGCTTTAGGCGAACGAGAACAACTCTTGTTGCGGCTGTAAACTTGAATTCTCTTTCATCCACTGCATCAAATCATTCATGTCCGCCACGTTCGCGTCAGAAAGCGAATGTGCTCCCTTACGGATGAGTTCATGGTTTCCCCGACCCACTGTTTCACCTGAGCGAACAAACAACGGGCACCACGCTGCCTTTAGGGCTTCAATTGCGCCGGCCCAGGTTCCGCCCTTCTCGTACTCGCTCGACACAACGACGGAATAATCAGAGGCGGCATAGATTATTTTATTGCGGCCCATCGCACCACCAATTGAAAAACCATTATCAGGCCGATAAGGCGTCAACAGAACCAATCGTCCATCTGTGATCAGACTTCGCACGTCGCTCTGCCTTATCGTCTTGCTGAGGCTGTCCGCGAGGATGCCAACAGCGTAGCCACCTACGTCTAGTGAGCCTTGCATCGCAATACGATCCGTTCCGCGCGCCCCGCCTGACACTACAGCAACTGAAGAACGAGCGCAGACTTCTCCAAGCCGGCGTGCGAAGTTCGTCCCGTCTTCATCTATGTTCCGCGATCCGACGATTCCTATTGCCGGCCGGCTGGCAACTGACGGGTCGCCCGCGCCAAACAAAACCGGTGGGGCCTGATGTTTCAATGAATTTTTGAGTCGCAACGGGTACGAATCGTCAACGCGGGTCACGCACCAGATACCGCTGCTGGCTAACTGCTCTAACGCCAGCGCAACGCTCCCACCGCGATCCAACAACCGCGCGATCGACTCTGCTTCTGCATCCGCGATTCCTAAACGTCGAGAGAGATCCGCGGCAGGTAGTCCCAGCAGCGCGCTCGGACGCTTGATCTCTGACTCCTTAATTCTGAGCGCCAGCGCGTTCCACTCTTTGAGGGTCAGTGGCGAGACGCCGTCTTCACCGCTATTTGATAGGCCCAACCTCGAGCAGAGCATTACCACGGTTGCGCCATCCGGTGTCAGTTGTTCGAGCACGTCGATCATGAATCACCCGCGGTCGCTCTGGCCAACGCAAAAGGAAAAACCGGCCCACTGCCGTTTATCCGTAGCAATGCAGTAATCATAGTCAAGGTCCAACCCGAATCAATCACGTCATCAACCAAAAGAACCGGGGTGTTGAGAATACCACGATCGATGGAAAACGCTCCCAATAGATTCCGCACTTGCTGAGCGCCATTTTCCATTCGTTTTTGCGGTTCATTCTCACGAGTCTTTGCGATGACTAGCCTGAGAGGGATCCGCAACTCAACTGCCAGGCGTTGGGCGAAATCCAAGACCAGCGCGGGATGACGGTTCGAAGGCACACATGTAATCCATTCTGGAAACGGTTCTAGTTGCCAACGATCCTGAATCAATCCGGCCGCAGCCTGAACCAGCTCATCGCTGAAATGATTCCGGACGTATTTCCCTTCCATAACCATTCGACCCCAACCGGCATCGCCATAGAGGCATAACGCGCGGCCCTCTTCAGCGCGCAAGCCGTCTGGAATTCTGACGCTTGCGCGTCCTTGCTGCGTCATTCCAACCGCCGCTGGCATTGCCTGTTGGAGTTCAGTGATTGCTGCACGCGGCCATTGTCTGCGGGTTTCTACGGAGACACTGTCGCCCCGCAGGAATTCGACCGCGCTGCGAATCAATTCAACGGGGACTGGCTGACGGTCGGTTTGGTGCGTGCAATTCATGCATTTGCCACACGGACCAGGAGCGGGATCATCGAGGGAGCGTGCGAGAAATTCCATCAGGCAACCATCGTGATCAACGTAACGCTTGATCTCTGCCAGCTCGTTACGTCGGTTCTGGGTGACCTGTTCGGAGCGCAACGAATCGGGCGTCCAGGCATTTGTCGTGCGCGCATACGTCGTCCCATCGCGCACCACAGCGCCGTCTACTTCCAGCAGCTTCAGGGCTTTTTCGATCACGCGGTGGCGATAGTTCATGCGTGACATCAGTTCATTAACACTCAAGCCCGTGCTCTGTTCGACCTCGCTTAAGACGCGCGACATTACTTCAGCGGGCGGGAACGCCGAACGAATAAAATAATCCTGGATCTCGTCGTCCTCGCGCCCGCTCAAGAGAATGCCGTAGGCCTCATCGACGGCGCGACCGGCGCGGCCAATCTGTTGGTAGTAAGCGATGACAGAACCCGGTCGCTGAAAGTGAATGACGAAGCCGAGGTCGGGTTTATCAAAGCCCATGCCCAAGGCCACGGTTGCGACCAATGCCTTGCACTCATTTGCCAGCAACATGCGTTCTGATTCCAACTTTTCTGCGCTCTCAAGATCCGAGTTATATTCACGCGCAGCGATCCCGTTTTGTTGGAGCCAGGCAGCGACGCGACGAGTATCGGGGATCGTCAGGCAATAGATGATGCCACTGCCGGGAAGTTTGGGAACGAAGTGGGCCAGCCACGCAAGCCGTTCGCTTTGATCGCTCAGCTTAATGTTGAAGAGCTGAAGCGAAGCGCGAGTTAGCGGACCGCGTTGGACCTCCAGCTTTGGAATTTGTGTGAGTACATCCTGCACGACGCGATCGTTGGCCGTTGCGGTTGTACATATGACGGGAACGTTCGACGGCAACAATCGGAGTACGCGCACGATCCTCCGATAGTCAGGCCTGAAGTCGTGTCCCCAGTCTGAGATGCAATGGGCTTCGTCAACGATGAAGAGGCCGATGCTGTTCTGAAATCGCGGCAGCACTTGCCGGCGAAAATCTTCGTTCGCCAATCTCTCGGGCGAGATTAGGAGGATATCGCATTCATTTCGTGAAAGGGCCGACTGCGCCTGTTCCCATTCGTCACGGTTTTCGCTATTAATGGTTGCGGACCGCAGGCCGATATTGTGCGCCGCCTCGATTTGGTTGCGCATCAGCGCGAGCAGGGGGCTAATCAGCAATGCCGGTCCTGAGCCACCGTTTCGCAGAATCCTGGTGGCAATGAAGTAGACGATGCTCTTGCCCCAGCCGGTGCGCTGAACCACCAGCACGCGCTGCTTGAGCACGGCAGCGGATTCGATCGCTTCCCATTGTCCTTCACGAAATGATTTGTCAGCGCCGAGCATCTGCCGTAGGAGCGACTCGGCTTCGGGCTTGTTCATGAGGAATTTGAATAATCAGGGACACATTGAGGTGTTCACACACGCTTTTCCTGAGCAGGTTGTTCACTTGAAGGTGGCGGCAGCAGATCGCTCTTGTATCCGCACTCTTCATCCGCACAACGGCGCGTCGTGCCTTTCTTAGTGGTCTTCTCCAGCAGAAAGGGCTTGCCGCATTGCGGACATTTTTCCAGGACCGGCTTGTCCCAAAAAACCGTGTCGCACTTCGGATAATTCGCGCAGCCATAGAAGACTTTTCCGCGGCGTGATTTCTTTACTACGATTTCTCCACCACAGCCGGGCCGCGGGCATTTGACGCCGATGGTTTCCTGCTTGATGTATTTGCACTTGGGATAATTCGAGCAGGAAATGAATTCGCCGAAGCGGCCCTGGCGTTTCACCAGTTGAGCGTCGTCTACGGGGCACTTCTCATCAATCGGGACGGGCGGTGCGGTGATCCTGCCGCTCTTCGAAATTCTGCGAATGTTCTTGCATTCGGGATAGCCGGAGCAACCATAGAATGGGCCAAAGCGGCCGCGCTTCATTTGCATTTGCTTGCCGCAAAGCTCACACGCTTCGATTTCTTCTTCGCCGTCCGCCGAAGCTTCAGACGAAGCTCCGCCATCGGCGGCCACCGGTTCAGCGTCGCGCGTGGCGCCGCAGCTATTGCACTTCAGATATTTTCCGAAGCGGCCCAGCTTCTGGACCATGCCTGGGGTGTTGCACTTCAAACAAACTTCTTCAGTTGGAGTTTCCTTCTCTTTTATATCTTTGGAGTACTTCGTAAACTTCGCCAGGTCGTCCTTGAACTTGTCATAGAACTCGTGCAGCGCATCGGTCCACTTGAGCTTGCCTTCTTCGATCTCATCCAGCTCGTGCTCCATACGCGCGGTGTAGGTTTCGTTGAAGAGATCGTCAAACCCACCTTCGATCAAAACATCGTTGACTGTCTTACCAAGCGCAGTCGGATGAAAACGGCTTTCTTTCTTTTCGACGTACTCGCGATCCTGGATCGTCGTCATGATCGCCGCGTATGTCGATGGGCGTCCGATGCCTTTTTCTTCCAGAGCTTTCACCAGCGTCGCTTCAGTGAAACGGGGCGGTGGCTCAGTAAAATGCTGCTCCGGATCAATTTTGTTTAGAGTCAACGTTTCGCCTTTGCTGACCAGCGGCAACGTGCGTTCGTCTTCGTCGTCTTCGGCCGGCTTTTCGTCGCGGCCCTCCTGATAAATCTTGAGGAAGCCGTCAAACTTCTGGACCGATCCAGTGGTGCGAAAGACGAAGCGGCCGGCCTTGATATCGATCGTAGTTTGATCGAAAAGCGCAGGCATCATCTGTGACGCTACGAACCGTTGCCAGATGAGCCGGTAGAGCTTCAACTCTTCCGGCTTCAGATACTGAGCCAGCGAATCCGGTGTGCGGGCCACCTCAGAGGGCCGGATCGCTTCGTGCGCGTCCTGCGCATCTTTCTTCGATCGATAATGAACAGCCTTCTCCGGGAGATAGTTGGCGCCGTACTGCTGATTGATGAAGCCGCGCACTTCGCTAAGGGCCGCTTCGCCTACGCGCGTAGAGTCCGTGCGCATGTAAGTGATCAGTCCGACAGATCCTTCGGCGCCAATTTCGACGCCTTCGTAAAGGTGCTGCGCGATCATCATGGTGCGCTTAACCGCAAAGCCCAGCTTGCGCGCCGCTTCCTGCTGCAACTTCGAAGTGATGAATGGTGGAACCGGATTGCGTTTGCGCTCTTTGGTCGTTACTTCGTCGACTGCGAAAGTCTGCTGCTTCGCTTCCGCGACAATCTCGTTCGCCAGCTCATCTTTGCCAATCAGAATTTCAGTCTTCTTCAGATCCTGATCAAAGCCGCCGGTCTTAACGGTTTGGTCACCGACTTTCAGCAAGCGCGCGTCGAACGCGGGCGGCTGTTGGCCGGCTACATTCGCCGCTATCGTCCAGTATTCAGTTTTCTTGAACGCTTCGATCTCGCGTTCGCGTTCGACCACCATGCGCAGCGCGACTGATTGCACCCGGCCGGCACTCAGGCGGCCACCGATCGTGCGACAGAGCAGGGGCGAAACTTTGTATCCGACTAAACGATCCAACACGCGGCGTGCTTGCTGCGCATCGACCATGTTCGCATCGATCTGCTTCGGATGTTCGAAGGCTTCCTGCACCGCGCGCTTGGTAATTTCATTGAACATCACGCGAAACGTAGGCGTGGCAGGTTTCTTCGGGACGATCTCTTCCGCCAGATGCTGGCAGATAGCCTCGCCTTCTCGATCAGGGTCAGCGGCGAGATAGATCGTGTCGACTTCTTTCGCAGTCTTCTTCAGATCTGCAACGATCTTTTTGTTGTTCCGCTTCTTCGTATCGGGAATAATCTCGTATTCAGGCTCGAAATTATTTAGCACATCGACGCCCAGTCCTTTGGAAGGCAGATCTTTGATATGCCCGATCGAAGCCTTCACGATGAAGTCCTTGCCGAGATATTTATTGATCGTTTTCGCCTTGGCGGGCGATTCAACTATGACGAGATTTTTTGCCATTACGATTTAACTCCGGCCACGCACTGATGAAGATTTGATGGCTGGAGGTTGCTTCGCGACCGATTACCTAAGGGTTTCGAGAGCGCGCATGAAAATAACACTAACCATACCTCAAAAGCCAAAGTGCCGGTTTTTGCTGGGGAAAGAGTTGCCTTTTTTCCACGAGATTCTGTGTCTTTCGGTTTTTGCGGAGTCAAAGGTCCTATCAGACGCCTCGTTCTCAGAGAGGAAAACGAAGGCCTGCCTTCCTTTACAAGCACATAAGTGTGCCTGGCGGACTGGAGCGCTAACGCTTGCACTTGACCGTACTTAAGCAGCAACCGCGACGGTTGCGCTCCAGTAGTCATCTTCGCCAAGCGCATCGCGAAGTTGTATATTGTTCGTGCCCGAACCACTTCTGTTTTGAAAGAGAGCAAATTATGAAAAAGTTACTTCTTTTCCTTGGCATCGTCGCTATTTGCGCGTCGGCTGCGTTGGCATTTGCGCCTGCTGAGCCACCGGCGGTGGGCAGCGTAGCGCCCGAATTCTCTTTGACCACGAATGAGGGCCATCAGGCGTCGTTGAAAGATTTTCGCGGCAAATGGGTAGTCCTTTACTTTTATCCGAAAGACTTCACCAGCGGATGTACTTTAGAGGCGCATAACTTTCAGGCCGACCTCGAGAAGTACACCGCCGCCAATGCGGTCATTCTTGGTGTCAGTGTCGACACCGCGGAATCACACAAGAGTTTCTGTGCCAAGGAAGGGCTGGCTTTCAAACTTCTCTCTGACCCGGACGCAAAGGTGTCTGACACTTACGGCTCATTGATGGAATACAACGGGATGAAGCTTTCGGCCCGCAATACTTTCATCGTCAATCCGCAGGGCAAGATTGCGAAAGTCTTCATGAAGGTTGGACCGGCAGGTCACAGCGCAGAGGTCCTGAGTGCGTTGGCTGCTCTGCAAAAGCAATAGCATGATTAACCACAGAGGACACAGAGGAAGGCACAGAAAAAGTTAGACAACAAATCTCTTGATGCCGTCCTTCAGGTGAAGACTGTGAAAGTTAATTAGTAGCCCGATCGGTTTGCCGGTGAGTTTCAAATACGAAATGATTTGCGCTTGATGAATCGGCTCTAAAGCTTCGATCGCTTTTAGCTCGACGACAACCGTATCTTCGACGAGAAGGTCGAGTTTATAGCCGGCGTCTAATTTGATTCCATCGTAGAAAACCGGTACAGGAACTTCAGAGGTCACTTTCAAACCACGCTTAATCAATTCGTGTCGCAAACAGGCCGCGTAAGCACTCTCTAATAATCCCGGACCGAGCGCGGAATGAACCTTCATCGCCGCATCCACAATGGCGCCGCTGATCTCATTCCTGTCCATTCCGCTACCTTACTGCTGATTTCTTGTCTTCCTCTGTGTCCTCTGTGGTGAAAATTACCGCGAGCACCTACATCTTCCGCACAAAACATTTTCCCGGCAGCGCGCGAATCAGTTCGCGCATTTCGAGAGTCAGTAGCGCGCTCGTTAGTTGAGTGATAGACAGCTTCGTAGTTTCCGCAAGCGTATCGATCTGCTGAGGTGTGTCGGTCGTTAGCAGTTTGAAGATCGTGCGCTCGTGTTCATTTAGATTCGATGGGGTGAGTTGGAGTTGATCGACCAGCTCACCCTTTTTCTTTTTCCTGCCTGGCGATGGCAGCAGTTGCGCGGCCAACTCCGCCGGTAATTCACTGGCGATGTCCTGCCACTGCTGGACCAGCTTTGCGCCGGCGCCTTTTATTAAATAATTTGTGCCGAAGGAATTCCGTGAAGTGATGTTGCCGGGCACCGCGAAGACTTCCCGGTTTTGTTCCATCGCCAGGCGCGCGGTAATGAGCGAGCCGGAATTTTCCGCGGCTTCGATCACCACCACACCCAGACTCAATCCGCTGATGACCCGATTGCGGTAAGGAAAATTTTCAGAGACGGGCGGCGTTCCCAGTGGAAACTGAGTGACGAGCGCGCCTTTGTTCTGAAGAATGTCGTCCGCAAGTTTCTTGTGATCTCGCGGATAGATCTGATCGAGTCCGGTGCCCATCACCCCGACCGTTCGTCCGCCGGCTTCCAGGGCGCCGCGATGTGCCGCTGCGTCGATACCGCGCGCCATGCCGGAAACGATCGTGATACCGCGCTGGGCCAGCTCTCGCGACAACATCAGCGCCGCGTTCTGCCCATAAGTCGAGCAGCGGCGCGAACCGACGATCGCGATGCACGGACGCTCGAGACATTCGGCCCAGGCGCCCTTCACATAAAGAGTGACCGGGGGATCATAGGTCTCGCGTAACAGGGCCGGATAAACTCCATCGTCCAGTACGAGAATGTCGCTGCCGAGCTTCCGCGCTTTCTCGATTTCTTCTTCAGCGCGCGGGTGCAGCGCCCGCTTCGCAATGCTCTCGATCGTCTCCGGCGTTAGTCGCAGCAAAGCGAGTTCGCGCCGTGGCGCATCGAAGATTGCTTCCGCCGATCCGAAATGTTCGAGCAGACGCGCCGTGACGCGTGGCCCAACGCCGGGAGTCATGTTGAGGGCGATCCAATCTTTCATGAGTAAGCAGTAAGCTGTGAGCAGTGAGCAGTTCGGAATCGGATCAACTTCGCTCTGCCGCGTGAGCGCGAGGAAATAACACTTCAAAAAGGAAGCGTCAATAGGAATCTCGCTGCAACTTCTTTATCAAGAATCAGGAGGCGGGTAGGTAAGATTCTGTCAGAGGAAGTTAAAGCATTTGCTGCTTACCGCTCACTGCTTTCTACTTACGAATTCTTGGCGGAGGCGTGTAGGAATCGAACCTACCTGAGCCTGCTCTCGCAGTCTCACTAACGGTTTTGAAGACCGCGCCGTTCACCAGAACAGATGCGCCTCCGAATTCGGATTTCAAATCTCGAACCTTGTATCGCTTTGAAGCTGGTTGACACCCGAGTTCGAAAAACCCTATGCGCCGCAAGGTCGAGCTGTCAAGGAACAAAAGCGGCCGGGTGATTCCCGTTTTGGCGATCTGGCCCATGCCAGATAAGACCATCCACGAATTCACACGAAACGTTTGTTGGTACCAGGTTCGTGTGACTTCGTGGATATTTCTGGCGACCAGGAAAAAGACAACACGAAACCAATAGGGGCACGACCGATCGGACCGACCGCACTTGACCCCAAAGCTATCTTTTCCTTATGCTTATAGCTTCGAACGAACGTTCGAACGGTGTCACTCGCTGCTACGGCGGTTCTGACTCAAAATGATTAATTTCCAAACATCACCTGACCAATACAAGCACTGGAAGCTAAACGTCGATGGCGCAGTCGCCAGTCTCTCTATGGACGTGCAGGAAGACGAGACGCTCGCGGATGGCTACAAACTCAAACTGAATTCTTATGACCTTGGGGTGGACATCGAACTCGCTGACGCGATCCAGCGGATTCGTTTTGAACATCCGGAAGTGCGCGCGGTAGTGGTGGCCAGTTTGAAGCCGCGCATCTTTTGCGCCGGCGCGAATATTTACATGCTCGGCACTTCGTCGCACGCGTTCAAAGTCAACTTCTGTAAATTCACGAACGAGACCCGCTGCGCAATCGAAGATGATTCGCGGCATTCGGGCCGGCGTTATCTGGCAGCTTTGAACGGCACCGCGTCAGGCGGTGGATACGAGTTGGCGATCGCCTGTGACGAAATCTATTTGGTCGATGACGGCAACTCAGCCGTATCGCTTCCGGAAGTCCCTTTGCTTGGCGTGTTGCCGGGAACCGGCGGTCTGACACGTCTGGTTGATAAGCGAAAGATTCGCCGCGATCGGGCCGATGTGTTTTCGACCCTGGCGGAAGGATTGAAAGGCAAGCGAGCGAAAGAGTGGGGCTTGATTGACGATACGTTTGCGACCAGCAAGTTTCAGGAAGCGATCGACGATCGGGTGCGCGAGGTAACGCAAGCTGTTAGCTTGCGTGATGACGAAGGCGCGCAAACTGACAGTTTGCGTTACGAAGGCATCAAGCTAAACCCGCTCGAGTTTGAATCAGCCGAAGACAGGCGCGATTACAAATATGTAACGATGAAGTTTGATCGGGAAACTCGCTACGCGGATCTGACTGTGCATGGACCAGAATCAGACTTGCCGAAAACTCTCGATGAAATTCAAGAGCTGGGCGATGCGTACTGGCCGCTGCAAGCCTTTCGTGAACTCGATGATGCGCTGCTCTACCTGCGGGTGAACGAACCGGAAATCGGTTTGGTATGTATTCGCACTGAAGGAAACATCGATGATGTGCGCGCAGTGGACGCAACGCTCGCCGCCAATCGAGAACACTGGCTGGTTCGTGAAATCATTTTGTATATGGCGCGGACGCTGAGACGACTTGATCTGACTGCCAAGAGCCTCTTTGCGATCGTCGAGCCGGGAAGCTGTTTCGCCGGCAACCTGATCGAGTTGCTCCTCGCTTCCGATCGCAGTTTCATGCTTAACAATCCGGACGAGTCAGTCGAGATCGCGTTCAGCGAATTGAACGCCGGTGCGTTTCCGATGAGCAATGGATTGACCCGTTTGCAGTCCAGATTTTTGGCCGAGCCTGATGTAGTCAACGAAATACTCGCCGAAACCAACAAATTCGATACTGAATTAGCGGACGCGGCGGGTCTCGTGACCTTCGCGCCGGACGATCTTGATTGGGAAGACGAGATTCGTCTGGCGATTGAAGAGCGCACTTCGCTTTCGCCTGACGCATTAACCGGCATGGAAGCATCGCTGCGCTTTGCCGGGCCAGAGTCGATGGACACTAAGATCTTTGGGCGGCTGACCGCGTGGCAAAACTGGATCTTTCAAAGACCAAATGCTGTCGGGCCCAACGGAGCCCTGACTAATTACGGAAAGCCGACGCAGGCTCGCTTCGATTACAAACGTACCTGAGCGTTTAGAGGCGGGCTACTGCCCGCCTTGCATGCGGCGAATCAATGGCGGGCAGTAGCCCGCCTCTAAACGGATGAATTTTTATTCATGGACTTAAACGACCGAATACCAAACAACGTTAACTTGAGCGAAGACAAACGTCTCCAGCGGGCGCTGGAAAAATGGTTGCCGAATTTTCTTTCGTGGTGGCATGACATGGGCCCGGAAGGATTTCAGCAGAAAGACGTTTGGTTGCGCACCGCGGTTGATGTCGGCAGCGAGGGCTGGGCTCATTTCGATTATGTGAAGATGCCCGACTATCGCTGGGGCATATTTCTTGAACCGGCCGAGCCCGACGCCAGGGTTGGCTTTGGCGACAACTTAGGCGCGCCTGCTTATCAGGAAGTGCCCGGCGAATTTCGGAATGCGCTGCGCCGCATCATCGTCACTCAGGGCGACACTGAACCCGCTTCAGTCGAACAACAACGTCAACTCGGCCACACCTGTCCTTCGCTTTACGACCTGCGAAATCTTTTTCAGGTGAACGTCGAAGAAGGCCGTCATCTTTGGGCGATGGTTTATCTGCTGCATGGATATTTCGGACGCGACGGCCGCGACGAAGCGGACGCCCTGCTCGAAAGGCGCAGCGGCAACCCCGACAAACCGCGCATCCTCGAAGCCTTCAATCAGCCATGCGATGACTGGTTGAATTTCTATGCGTTCACGATGTTTACCGATCGCGACGGGAAATATCAGTTATCGGCTTTGGCTGAATCCGGATTCGAACCGCTGGCGCGGACCTGCAAGTTCATGCTGACGGAAGAAGCGCACCACATGTTTGTCGGCGATACGGGGTTGAGCCGCGTGGTAAGGCGCACCGCACAGTTGATGAAACAGAACCAATCTGAAGATGTGCGGCGCTCCGGCGGCATCCCGCTCGAAATCATTCAGAAGTACATCAACTTCTGGTTTAGCTATTCGCTCGATCTATTTGGCGGGGAGATCAGTTCCAACTCGGCAGACTTCTTTGCCGCCGGTTTGAAAGGAAGATTCAAAGAGCAGGACCAGTACACCGATCACATCGCTGCGGAGGGTTCATTTACGATGCAGGTCGCTGACAACGGCAAGCTGGCGCCGCGCGAAGTGCCTTTGCGAAACGCTCTGAATGAAATTCTGCGCCGCGAATACGTGAAGGATTGCGAGAAGGGCCTGGCGCGTTGGAACAAAGCGCTCGCGGATGAAGGATTGAGCCAGCGAATCTATCTGCCGAACATTCGCTTTCACCGGCACGTGGGCGAGTATGCCGGTCACTGCTTCGATCTCGAAGGAAATCTGATCACGAAAGAAGAATTCGCAGCCGCGAAATCCGAATGGTTGCCGACAACTGAAGACCGCGAATACGTGCGCAGCTTAATGAAGCCTGTGACTGAGGTTGGCAAGATCGCGAACTGGATCGCGCCGCCCGCGACCGGAATCAAGGGCAAGCCGTTTGAGTTTGAATACGTAAGACTGTGAGATTGATTCATTGAATCATTGGTTCATTGACTCATTGGTCTCTGGCCCAAGTTTCAAATGAATCAATGGATCAATGAGCAAATGGATCAATGATCAAATGAATCAATCTTCCCGTCACGATCAAAAGCTCGAACTAATCCTGCGCACCTCCGCGCGCATTTTTGCTGAGAAGAGCTATCACTCGACGTCGATGCGCGACATCTCGCGCGCGACCGGGGTGAGCCTGGCCGGTCTTTATCATTACTGCAAATCGAAAGAAGAGTTGCTGTTTCTAATTCAGGATCATTGCTTTGGGCGCGTGCTGGAACGGCTCGAGCAACGCGTCAAAGGAACCGACGATCCTTTTGAAAAGCTGCGCCTCTTTATCGACAATCATCTTTCGTTTTTTGCCGCGAATATGTCTGAAATGAAAGTGCTGTCGCACGAAGCTGAATCGCTCGCGGGCGATTTGCACGAACACGTTTCGACTAAGAAGGAAAAGTACGCCAGACTCGCCCGAAAGATTTTGCGCGAGATTCAGGAGTCGCAGTCCGCAAAGGCGCGCATTGATTTGACGGTAGCGACCTATGCGCTGTTCGGCATGATGAATTGGATCTACAACTGGTACGACCCGTCAGGCAAGTTGTCGGTAAATCAACTCGTCGATAATATTACCAATCTGTTTTTGCGCGGCTTTCTCACTTCCGAAGTCGAGCAGTTCGCTTTGACGAAATCGCGAAGGAGTGGGAATGTAAACGTCTGGCGCACAGCGTGATGTGTCAGAACCCGGAGCGGTAGCGACGGGGATCAACTATTCAACCTTGACTTGCGATCCGGTCGCTACTGCTCCCGGTTCTGACACACAAACTTTCTTTTATATGACCGATCGAAACCTGATCGAATACGCGGTCGCACAGTCAATCGCCGTGCTGACGCTCAGCGATCCGCCCGCGAACACTTATTCGTACGAGATGATGCAGCAGCTCGACGCGTGCATTCTCAAGGCGCGGATGGACGAAGCTGTGCAGGTCATTGTGATCACCGGCAGCGGCGACAAATTCTTCTGCGCCGGCGCGAACATTCAAATGCTCTCTGACGTCACGCCTGAGTTCAAATATTATTTTTGTCTGCACGCGAACGAAACTCTGGCGCGACTTGAGCAAACACCAAAGCTCGTGATCGCGGCGATCAATGGACACTGTGTTGGCGGCGGATTGGAAGTCGCGATGGCGGCTGATCTTCGCGTCGCGCGCCGCGGCGCCGGCAAGATGGGTTTGCCGGAAGTTTCGCTGGGTGTGCTTCCGGGAACCGGCGGCACCCAACGTCTGGCGCGCATCGTCGGCAAATCGAAA
Source organism: Blastocatellia bacterium (assembly GCA_003487805.1). GTDB lineage: Bacteria > Acidobacteriota > Blastocatellia > Pyrinomonadales > Pyrinomonadaceae > UBA11740. The sequence continues at coordinate 93,366 of DNNE01000024.1, forward strand.
GCAATCGAGCTGATGGCGCTGGGCCAGTTGTTCGATTTCGAAAAAGGCGAAGCGCTCGGGCTGGTAAACCAAATTGTCAGCGCTCCGGACGGGGCGGATTTCATGAAGCAGATAACGGAATACGCGCGCCAGTTTACGACTCCGAACAAAGCGTCGCGCGCAGTCGGCCGCATCAAACGCGCGGTGCAGACGGGTGCTGAGATACCGTTTGAGTCAGCGCTGGCGCTCGAACGCGAATTGCAGCAGCAACTGTTTCAATCGGAAGATGCGAAGGAAGGGCTGGACGCGTACGTGAATAAACGGAAAGCGGAGTTTAAGGGAAAGTGAGGTCAGAACCAGCTGCGGTAGCAGGTGGGCCCGCCCGCTACCGCAGGCGGTTCTGACTGCGTTATGTCAGACGAACTAATCAAAGTCACTGAAGACGGCGGCATCGTCACGATCACGCTGAACCGGCCTGAGCGGTTGAATGCTCTCGCGGGACATATGCGACGCGATCTGGCTGAGGCGCTGGAAGAAGCCGGCAGCGATCCGCATGTGCGCGTCGTGGTGCTCGCGGGCGAAGGGCGTGCCTTTTGCGCGGGCGGCGACGTGCACTTCATGGCGGAACTAGTTGAACGAGGTGACGCGGAAGAATTTGCGCGTTTGCTCGGAGCGGCGCGGCGCGTGGTTCTTACCATCAGGCAGATGACTAAACCGGTAATCGCGTCAATCGAAGGCGCGTGCGCGGGCGCCGGCTTCAATCTCGCCCTCGCCTGTGATTTGAGAATTGCTTCGTCAACTGCGACTTTCAGCCAGTCCTTTGTCAAGCTCGGCTTTCATCCTGATTGGGGCGGCAGTTACTTTCTGCCGCGGATGGTCCCGTCGAACATCGCGTGTGAACTTTTCTTTTTAGGTGACGCAATCGACGCGAGCACCGCGTTGCGGCTTGGCATAGTCAATCGCGTCGTCGCCCCTGAAGAGCTGGCCGGAGAGACGCGCAAACTTGCTGAACGTCTGCGTGATGGGCCGGCAGTGTCGATCGCGGCGGCCAAACATGCGGTCTATGCGGGTGAACACGACAGCTTAGAGCAGATGCTGCAATACGAAGTTGATGCGCAACTGCGTTGCTTTGAATCCGAAGACGGACGCGAAGGCGTGCGTGCATTTTTAGAGAAGCGGCCGCCGAAGTTTACGGGGAAATAATTTGGAGTGCGCCGACTCGTCGGCGCTTTCCGATTATCCACGCGGAGAACCAAAGCGGCGACAAGTCGCCGCACTCCAAATTTGTTGTTTATGAAACTGGAGAACAAACTCGCATTCATCACCGGCGGTGGTCGCGGCATAGGTCGCGCGATTGCTATCGCGTTCGCGCGCGAAGGTGCTGCGGTCGCGGTAACCGCGCGTACTCGCGTGCAGGTCGAAGCGGTCGCAAAGGAAGTTGCCGATCAGTTTGGGGTAGATAGTCTGGCACTTGAATGCGACGTGCGAAATACTGGCTGGGTGAACGACGCCTTCGCCCTGGCTCTCACACACTTCGGGCGCGGACCGGACATCCTGGTGAATAACGCCGGCATTGCCGAGTCTGAACTGTTCATCAAGAGTGACGAGCTGATGTGGGAACGTCACCTGAACACGAATTTGGGTGGCACATTTCGTTGTACTCACGCGGCGTTGCCGGAGATGGTTGAACGTGGATGGGGCCGAATTATTAATATCGCCTCAATTGCGGGAAAGACGGGCGCGCCTTATGTCTCTGCTTACGCCGCTTCGAAACATGGTGTATTGGGATTGACGCGATCGCTCGCCCTGGAAGTGGCCGCGCAGGGAATTACCGTGAATGCAATTTGTCCCGGCTATGTTGATACTGAAATGACCTCGCGCGGCGTTGAGAACATCGTCGCGAAAACCGGCAAGTCGGCAGAAGACGCGTTAACTACACTTAAGAAGATGAGTCCGCAGAATCGTCTGGTGACCGCGGAAGAAGTGGCCGCCCTCGCCCTGCTCCTGGCTTCTGAAGAGGGACGCGGCATAAACGGACAGGCAATCAATGTTGATGGCGGCACGGTGCTCTTCTAATTTGGAGTGCGGCGGCTTGACGCCGCTTTGGTTATGACAGGAAAAGCGCCGTCAAGCCGGCGCACTCCAAAATGATCGAAAACCTTAACAACCGAGAACGAACACATTCATGCGGCGCGCTGCGCAAAGAAAATGTTGGCGAGCGCGTCACGCTGATGGGCTGGTGTGCGCGGCGGCGGGACTTTGGTCCGCTTACTTTCATCGATCTGCGCGATCGCGCCGGCATCACCCAGATTGTCGTCAACCAGGAGAAAGCTCCCCAGGCGGCTGCGAAGGCGAAAGAAGTTCGCGGTGAATATGTGATTGCCGTGATTGGTGAAGTTGTGTTGCGCGATGAAACCGCGCGCAACCCGAAACTTGCGACCGGCGATGTCGAGATCCAGGCGGCCGAGATCGTAATTCTCAACGACGCGAAAACGCTGCCATTTCAACTCGACGCTTCCGATGAGTCACTCGCCGCGGAAGATTTACGTCTGAAGTATCGCTATCTCGATCTGCGCCGGCCGCAGCTGCAAGCGAACCTGCGCCTGCGTCATCGAATGATTCTGGAAATCAATCGATACATGGACGAGCAGGGCTTTACGCAAATCGAAACGCCGAACCTGATCAAGTCCACACCCGAAGGCGCCCGCGATTACATCGTGCCGTCGCGCGTGCAGCCGGGAAAATTCTTTGCGCTGCCGCAGAGCCCGCAAATCTTCAAACAGATTTGCATGATTGCCGGGCTCGACAAGTATTACCAGATCGCTCGCTGTTTCCGCGATGAAGACTTGCGCGCCGATCGACAGCCGGAGTTTTCGCAGCTCGACGTCGAGATGAGCTTCGCGACGCCGGATCAGATTTATCAGCTGGTCGAAGGACTGTTCGCGCGTCTTTTCCGATTGCAGGACATCGAGCTTCAGATTCCGTTTCCGCGCTTCACCTTTGCGGAAGTGATGCGGCGGTTCGGATCAGATAAGCCTGACATGCGAATCGACGGTATGGAATTGCAGGATCTGTCGACGACCCTCGCCGAGACGATATTCGCGCCGTATGCCTCAGTGCTCTCCGCGGGTGGCGAAATCAAAGGAATCGTGGTCAGCGGCGGCGCATCGATGTCGCGCAAGACCCTGGATGAATTGCAGGAGTTTGCGAAACGATACGGGGCCGCCGCGCTCGCATGGATCAAATTGGGCGATGAGTTTTCATCTTCGCTGCTGAAGGTTTTGGGCCATGACGTGGTTGTCGATCTTGCTGGGACGGTCGGCGCGCAAAAAGGTGACGCAGTGCTGATCGTCGCCGGTAAGTCTGACGTGGTGGCCGCGAGTCTCGGCGCCTTGCGTAACGAGATCGCCCGGCGCGAAAAGTTGGTTCCGGAAAACGTTTATGCACCGCTCTGGGTGACTGACTTTCCGATGTTTGAATTTCACGGTGATGACGGCCGCTACTATTCGATGCATCATCCGTTCACGTCGCCGCTTGATGACGACCTGCCGGTGTTCGAACGGGCCGTCAACGGAGAGACGGAGCTGTTCGGTCAAATTCGCGCGAAAGCATACGACGCCGTGATCAATGGGGTAGAGGTTGCCGGCGGCTCAATCAGAATTCACCGGCGCGACGTGCAGTCGCTGGTATTCAAAGCGCTGGGCATGACTGAAGAGATGGCCCGCGCGCGTTTTGGTTTCTTTCTTGAGGCCCTCGCCTACGGCACACCGCCGCATGGAGGCATCGCCTCGGGAATCGAACGCACGTTGATGGTGCTGGTGCCGACCGAAAATATTCGCGACGTCATGGCGTTTCCAAAGACTGCGTCGGCGCAAGACCTGATGATCGACGCACCGGGCGAGGTGGATGCGAAGCAATTGGAAGAGTTGCATCTGAAGATCGTGAAAGCGTGAGGGATCGGATTTTGTTTTCGTCCCGTTAGGGACGAGATATTTATAGAACCGATCCTTAATTGACCTCATTGAGCTCCGTTAGGAGCGCAATCTCATGTCGCTCCCAACGGAGCGAAAAGCCGCGCACCTCTTAAAACGAATACCCATTCCAAAGTGTGACAATAAATCTCACAAGAAAACATATCAATCAGATCATCGCCCATGCCCGCGAAGCCTCTCCTGACGAATGCTGCGGATTGATCGGTGGTACAGAAGACAGCGCGGCGCGAACCGTCTATCGCGCGCGGAACGTTGCCGCCGACCCCGCGGTCACTTACGAGGCCGCGCCCGAGGATCTTTTTTTGGCGCAGCGCGCGATGCGTGAGCGCGGTGAGCAACTAATCGCGATCTATCACTCTCATCCACGCGCCACTGATCCTCAACCTTCTCAGACCGACGTGCGCCTTGCCTACTACCCATCAGCGGTTTACTTTATTGTCGGACTTGGGAGCGAAGAGCCTTGCGTGCGCGCATTTCGCATCAGTGAACAGGAAGGTTGGGAATCGAGTGAGTACAGAGTTACCGACGATCTCGACCAATGAAACCGCGGGACTAAGGCTCTCGTAGAACTCTTATCATGGAGCCGAAGCGCACCAAATACGATACGAATCCACTCGATGAAGGCGTCGCGGAGCGCGCGCACGAATCGTTCGAACGGAAGCGTACGGGCGGCGCGACCGAAGACATTGCCGGTCAAACGCATCCCATCGCGCACGGTACTCCTGAGACATCGCGGGCGCAGATTGCCGACGAAGCGCCCACTCGTCGCATCGATGACAAAGTTACTTCGTATCCGTCCATCTTTGTGCCACCGGCGCCGCGTGTGTCGACGACGTACGAACCAACACGTATGCAGTCGGCGGACATTTATCAGCCGCCACCGGTTGCGCCGCTGAACGTTTATCAACCGCCGCCCCTCCCGCTCACTTACAAGCCGGGATCAAACAAGGTTGCAGGTCTGGGGATTCCCGAACGATGGGCACTCATCCTGCCGTACCTGCCTTTCTGGCTGGCGATTGTGGCAGCGGTCGCGGAACTTCTGCTGGTGCCGCGCACAGAGTCAAAGGTTCGGTTTCACGCGGCCCAGGGAATGGCGCTGCAAATCGTCATTACCGCGATCACAATGCTGCTGACCTTCGCCGGTTTTGCGTCCGGCCGCTGGACTGGCAGCGGTTTGTTTCAATTGGCCACCAGCATTTTTCTGATAATCGGAATGATCCGCGTGTGGAAGGGAAAGCCTTTTCATGTGGCGCCGCTGGACGAGCCAAGGAAGTGGCTGGATGAAAAGATTAAGCCGCGGAAATGAACCCCGGGTTCGCTGCGGCTGAACCAAATCCGTCTCTCCTGAACGAAATCGGGGCAATGTTTGCAACGTGACTGCCAGACCGTGACACTTGAGCTCGCGCGCCACCCGCTTTCGAGCCGGAATCCGGCGGAACTCGGTTCTTTAATAAAGGGAGATGGACCGTGGCATTGATTTTGTTAGGTCAGCTGCTGGCAACCTCTTTGTTTGACCTTCATCGAAAGAGACGGAACCGTTGCCTCTCAATCGCCGATTTAATTAATAGGAGTAACAAGATGACGAGACCGGCTTATGGAAAAGCAACAGCGTGGCTGGCATTACAGATTGCGATCGCGGTCGTGCTGATGCCGCTTGCGTCTCTCGCGCAAACCCAAATCACTTATCACCCGAACAAATATAAACCTGCGGACGACGTAAGACTGGGACGCCAGGCTGCTGCCGAAGCCGAACAGCAATTTCCTTTGCTGCGTGACTCAGAGGTTGACGCGTATGTCGAACGCGTGGGCCAGCGGCTGGTGGCGGCGATTCCCTCTGAGTTTCAGCATCCAGAATTTCACTATTATTTCAAGGTCCTCAATGCAAGCGACATAAATGCTTTTGCTTTGCCCGGCGGGCCGATGTACGTGAATCGCGGGATGATTCAAGCGGCACGCACCGAAGGTGAGATGGCCGGTGTGATGGCGCATGAGATGAGCCATGTGGCGCTGCGTCATGGCACTGCGCAGGCAACGAAGGCGCAAAAGTATGCAGTAGGCGCAGGCGTCGCCGGCATTCTGGGAACCATCTTCGGAGGACCGGGACTTGGGCAGGCCGCCCAGGCATCGGTAGCTGTTCCATTCTTGAGATTCAGCCGGGAATATGAAACGGAAGCTGATCTACTTGGCGCGCGCATCATGGCGAACGCGGGCTATGACCCCCGCGATCTCGCCAATATGTTTCGCACGATCCAGGCGCAAGGCGGCGGGGGCGGCGGTTTTCTTAGTGATCACCCCAGCCCGAAGGACCGCTACGCGCGCATCAATCAGGAAGCACAGTACCTGCGCGTGAATACCGCGATGCGCACGGACGATCGCCAGTTCCGCGGCATTCAGGAACGGCTGAATGGTTATCCGCGCGCGCAGACGATGGCTGAGATTCAGCGCAGCGGACGCCGTTATCCAAACCAGGGTAACAACTATCCAAACCAGGGTAACAATTATCCGAACGGTGATCGGACCGGATATCCGAACACGACGCCGGGCGGCCGCGTGGAAAATCCATCGTCGCGGTTCCGCACTTATAACGAAGGCTCGTTTACGGTGAGCGTGCCCGACAATTGGCGCGAGCTAAATGAAAATGGAATTTGGTTTGCGCCCAACGGAGCGTACGGCTCGGGGAATGGCCAGGCGGTTTTCACTCACGCGGTGAACTTTGGCACAGCGCAGACGAGCTACCGAAGCCTGCAGCAGGCAACGAACGACTTCATCAATGCGTTGCAGCGAGCAAGCAACAACTTACGGTCGAATACCGGCTATCAGCGCATTGATATCGATGGGCGAAGCGGTTTGCTGCTGACGCTGAACAATCTCAATGAAGCGACCGGCGAACGCGAAACTGTTAGCGTGGCCACGACGCTTTTACGCAACGGGCAATTGTTCTACATGATTGGCGTCAGCCCCAGCAACGAATACAACACTTATCAGAACACGTTTTCTCAGATTCTGCGGAGTTTGCGGCTGAATGATTAGAGTCGGAGAACGCGTTCTCGCGAGTGTCCCGATTTGAAATTCTCTGCGCCTCCTCTGCGATCTCCGCGTCTCTGCGGTGAGTGTTTTCAAATTAATATTCACCGCAGAGACGCAGAGCCCACTGAGATTGCGCAGAGAAACCCGAAGATCAGGACACTACCTGCTTAGAGGGTAATGGTCTCCTTGACACTGCCGTTCGCCGTCCCTATAGTCCTTAACTTCGCGTTGGCGACAGTTCGCAACCGATAAAGTTAACGATTTACGGAGATTTTGAATGCCTAATCATAAATCAGCAGAAAAACGGGTGCGGCAGAGCGAGCGCCGTCGCCTTATCAATCGTTCGAGTCGCACGAAGTTGCGCACCTCTATTAAGAATCTGCGTAGCGCTCTAAAAGGTAGCGACGCGAATCAAGTTGGTGCACTGCTTCCCAAGACGGTTTCTGAAATCGACAAGGCTGTGCAAAAAGGCGTCCTGCATCGCAACGCGGCCGCGCGCCATAAGTCGCGTCTGACGGTGAGCGCGAATCGAGCAGCAGCGAAGTAGAAATCAGTGCGACCTGCGATAGCGGGTGCGGTCATTTCTTTAATAGTGAGGCGGATCGATCATTCGGTCCGCCTTTTTGTTTAGGAGCGCGGGCATCCTTGCCCGCTCTGGCCCTTGCTTACGCGCGGGCTTCTGACACAATCCTCCAGGTGTTAAGCTACGCGCGAAAATTTCCATTCAAGGAGCTTGCTATGCGTTCTGTCTTCCTGCTTTGCCTGTTACTCGCCGGCGGCTGCACCGCGCTGGGACAAAACCAAACTCGGCCGCAACGAAATTATCCGACGCCCGTCGAAGGCGATTACGTCATTCAGAACTTTCACTTTCGCAGCGGCGAGAGTCTGCCCGAATTGAAAATGCATTACCGCACAATAGGCACGCTGACGCGCGATGCTTCGGGAGTAGCGAACAATGCCGTGCTGATTGGACATGGAACCGGAGGCGCGGGCACGAGTCTGCTGAATGCAACTTTCGCGAATGTTCTGTTTGGGCCAGGCCAACTTCTGGATGCGACGAAGTACTTCATCATTCTGCCGGACGGAGTCGGTCACGGAAATTCGAGTAAGCCAAGCGATGGATTGCACGCGAAGTTTCCGCATTACACCTACGACGATATGGTGGCTGCGCTTTATGAAGTGCTGACAAAGAAGCTGGGCGTCAATCACTTGCGGCTGGTGATGGGCACGTCGATGGGCGGCATGCAGACATGGGTCTGGGGCGAGACCTATCCGGATTTCATGGACGCCTTGATGCCGCTGGCGAGTAATCCGGTCGAGATTGCCGGGCGCAATCGCATGTGGCGGTTCATGGCTATTGATGCGATTAAGAACGATCCGGACTGGATGGGCGGTGAATATAAAACCCAGCCGATGCGCTGCCTGACCACGGCTGAAGATCTTCTGATATTGGCCGGCAGTGCGCCCTTGAATTGGCAGGCCGTGGCGCCCACGCGCGAGACGGCCGAAAAATTCTATCTCGATCGTTTCAAGCCGGCGGTGACGCGACTGGATGCGAACGATCTAATCTATCAGCTCGATGCATCACGTGAATACAATCCGTCACCGAAACTTGAAACGATCAAAGCACCGCTGATTGCTGTTAACTCAGCCGACGACTTCATCAATCCACCCGAACTCGGAATGATTGAAAAAGAAATCAAACGAGTGAAACGCGGCCGCTTCATCATGATTCCGATCAGCAGCGAGACGCGTGGTCACGGCACGCACACGATTGCGAAGATCTGGCAGGGATATTTGAAGGAATTGCTGGACGAGTCGGCAAACTGAGTTGACGCTATGTTCTCATCGTGAGAACATAAAGCTGGATGTTTGATGCGAGTTCCCCGCGCTAACATTTCAGAGGGGGTTACGTGAATGTAATCAGCTTTCGACGAATTCGGGAGTTTTTCGAGCGGCATCGCGATGCTGAGAGCGCCTTAGCAGCATGGTACAAGACAGCTAAACGAGCTAGTTGGCAGAATCTAGCAGAATTGAAACAAACGTATGCTTCAGCGGATGTCGTTGGACGTTACACGGTTTTCAATGTCGGAGGAAATAAGTATCGACTGATCGCTAGAATTGTTTACCGTAGTCAAACGGTCTTCGTTGTAGCCGTAATAACACACGAAGAATACGACTTAGGAAGATGGAAAGAGTGAAGAGACTGGCACGAAGGATCGATCCGACTCGCTACAAGAGACTCCTGTCTCAGACCATGCCCGTCATTATTGAAACCGAAGCAGAGAACGAGCGCATGCTGAAAGTTATCGAGAAAATAATGGATAAGGGTGAGGGCCTATCGCCCGAAGAAGAAAAGCTTCTAAAGCTTCTCACCAGACTAGTGGAAGATTTTGAAGAACGTTTTTATCATCCAAGGGACGCCTCTCCTCTGGAAGTACTACAACACCTAATGGATTCGCGAGAGATAAAGCAGACGCACTTGTGGGAAGTATTTGGTTCAAAGGGAATTGCTTCGGAAGTACTCAACGGCAAACGCGGAATCAGTAAGACTCATGCAAGAGCGCTCGCTGATTACTTCCACGTCCCCGCAGATCTCTTTATCTAACACTCCGTAACGACTCACAGTTCATCAAACATCACTTCATCGACCTGGCACCAGCACCAGTCTTCGCAGGGTTCGAACGATTTGATGATCGCAAGTTTGCGATGCTTCCGATTACAGAATCGGACGCGCGGCCACGGCACGCACACGATTGCGAAAATCTGGCAAGGTTATTTGAAAGAATTGCTGGACGAGTCGAGTAAGTAAGCTCGACAAACCAGGTCGTGAGGTGCGCTGCCGCAGTTGGCAACGCACCGCCACATTAAACCGCTGCCATTCCAACTCAGCCGGTTGTGCCCATCACCTGTACCAGAAACTTCGCCGAACAGAATCCCTGTAAGTGCTGGCCCTGAAAATCGGTTTCGACTTCGCGAAACCCGTTGGTGACCTGCTCGGCCACGGCGCGAACCCGCTGCCCATTCGGCAGTGTGACCTTGACTGTTCCCTGCAAGGACGGCTCGCTACGCAGATTGAGCCCGCTGGCCGTGACCTTGAACGTCGCCGCGGTCGTAGTGTCGGAGGTCGGGGTGGTCGTCCCTGAGCCGTCGGCGGTCACGGTCTTCGACTTCTGGATGAAATCAAGGATTTGTTCGCCGTAAAAAGGCCCGATGATGTTCCCGTGTTTGTCCTTCGGTGCAAACCCCTGTTTCAGACCCTTCGCGGGATTGAAATGGCCGGTGTTGTAGGCGATCGCAACGTGACAAAGTTCCAGATCGCTAAGCCCCGCCTTGTTGCCGAGGCCGATCTTTTTTCTCGCCGATTCCAATTCACCGAGGGCCTTGCCGAGGGTCTCATCGAACTTCGCATAGCGCTTTTCCAGAAAGTAATCCGGTTCAGTCTTGAAGAACTGCAAATCGAATTGAAACATCCCGTAGCCGTGACAGAACTTGTTCGGGTTCGATGCCGCTCCCTTGTAGCTGTCTATGAACTGCGCCATCTCAACCAGCGCCTGGCGCGCGATCTCGAACATTTCCTGACCGCGATTTTCGGCCAACAAAGCCGCTTTATTTTTGGGAAACGCGCTGCGATTCGGAGCGTCGAGCGTATCGCCAACGCAGAGTGCGAGAATCCGATCCAAACTGAGATCGGTCTTTCGCAGGATCGGCCAGATTTCTCCGGTTTCCTGGCAGGCGAGCGCGGTCATCAGGTCGAGAGTGAATGGGGTACCGGCAATTGCAGCGTTGATCTTGTCCTGGAAGTTGGTTTTGAACCAGCGCATGTCACTGGTAGTTGGCATGTTGTCCTCCTTTTGTGAGAGCCAGCTTTTGCGAGAGAGCCGGCTGGATAATTGGGACCGCGGGCATCGAAGGCCCACAGCGAATTTTTAAGGCCTCGCCCTACTAAACGGGGCGCAACGAATAGCAACAGTTCGGCCAAGCCGACAAGCTTTTGCCACAGTTGACCGTGACTTACGGCCGCACCAGTCTCAATAACTAACGCACCGTTAGTTCATCAAACATCTCTTCATCGACATAGCACCAGCCCCAATCTTCGTCGGGCTGGAATGACTTGATGATCGGATGCTTGGTCGCGTGAAAGTGCTTGGTCGCGTGTTTGTTCTTTGAAGAGTCGCAACAGCCGACGTGCCCGCAGGTCATGCAGAGCCGTAGATGGACCCAGGTGTCGCCGATCTTCAGGCAATCTTCACAGCCGTCGGCGCTGGGTGTCACGTCGTTGATTTGATCGAGATGTGTGCAGTTCATAGTTATTAATAGCCTCAGTATTCATCAACCCTTGGACTTGCCCAAGAGTCTTCATTGCAGCTTTCGTGTGGCTTGATTTCCTGTTCGTGTTGTTTCGTGGTTTGCTTTTACCGCCGAATCAACGAGAACCTAACCACGAAATCACACGAACCAGGGATCACGAAAAGACACGAAGCGGATCGCGCCACTGCAAACCAGTTCCGGTTGCGACCGGATAAATTATTGCTGATGCTTTACCCGCTTGCTACCGCAAGCGGTTCAGTAACTTCCTCACTTACCGCCTTTGAGTATCGAGTCCAGATCGATCTTGCCGTGAAACGATGGCGCGCGATGCATCAATTTCTTGCTTAGATCCGTGCTGAGCATTGCCTGCATGGCGAACCTCATGCTGGGGTTGCGATTCAAAAGCTGAATGATCGCTTCCTTGGGCCAGGCGATATAACGCGTGGGCATCAGCGCCCGCACAGTAGCGGTTGCTTCCCCGCCGATCATGAAACTTACCTCGCCGATGAAGTTTCCATCTTTCAATTTGGCCACCTCTTTGCCGTTCGTCTCCACCCCAACCAGTCCGTTGTAGATCAGCATTACCGCGTTTAGCGATTGCTTTTCAACTGCCAAAACTTCGCCCTGCTTCGCTTCCAACCACTTGCCGATCCGCATCAACTTCATGAACTCGAATGGAGCGAAGTTCTTGAACAACGTCTCATGCAACTCCTTTTCTTCTTCGGTGAAATGCACGTCGGCGCGCTGTTTGATGATGATCGCAACCTGCACGATATTAATGATGGCAAACAGTACGTTCCAGCCGATGACCTGCCACAGCGGCGTCGCCGGCACAAAGTAATTGAAAGCAATCCCGGCGAAGCAGGAAAGAATCGTGAGCGCGCGCAGCCACAGAATGTCTTTCAACAGATACGCCGCCATTGTCAGGAGCGAGGCAATATGTCCGGCCAGGTGCCCGACCAAAACGCTAGAGTCCATCAACAACCTCCGCAGGCGCGCCTGGTTTTACTTGCGCGGCCAGCCAATCGATTTTCAAATCGCGATAAACATTGTGCGCCATGTTGCCATTCTGAAAACTGATCGTGCAAGGACGTGTCGACGACTCTTCTCAATCATCGATTTCTGTTCTAGGATTGCGCAGCCGTGTTCCTTGACCAGATAACCAAATCACGTCTCGTCTTGCCGCTGGTATCAGTCGGCGTAGTCGTGCTCTTCGCGATCTTAATCGGACTGGCTCTCAGAAAGCCGGCGGCACCGCCGCCACCAATCGGATGTGGAATCGCGTTCCCCATGCCAAACGCCAGCGACATCGGAACGAAGAAGTTCGAACAGTTGCTTTACGCGTTTCTGGAAAAGAAATGTTACCAGAACTGGATCGCCGACGCGCGCATTCGCGACTCTGGACCTTTTATCGGCGGCGCCTCGTTCGGCACGCACGACTCGGTAAAAATCTTTTACTCGCCCGAGGTTTGGGATTGGCTGAAGTATCGCAACCGGCAAGGCGAGATTCCCGACGGCGCCATCATCGTTAAAGAAATGTTTACGACGCCCGCCAAACCGGAGGCCGCCTTCAAGGGTTGGACCGTAATGGTCAAGGACAAGAAGGGGTCTTTCGATGGTTGGTATTGGTCGTATCATGCGTACAACTATGTTCCTCAGCATCCGAACACTGATTACCCGGATTCCGGATTCGGGCTTTACTGCCTTCGATGTCACGCGTCGGCAGAGAAAGAATCAACCTTCATTGCGTTGAAGAACGTCGAAGGCGACCCAATCTCTTTCAGAATCTCGGAATCGACAATGTCGCCTGAGCCGACGCCAAAGCCTACACCAACTCCGCAGTTGGCAAACCGCCAAGCGACACCTTCGCCGACACCGGTGGCCAAAGAGGAACACAAACAAGTGGCCGAGGTCGAGTCAATCCCGCCGGGATCGTTTGCGCCTGCGCGTGAGAGTCCCAATCCGGAACTGGCAAAAGTGTTCGCGAACCTGCCGAATGTTTCAGTCGATCAGGTCAAGAGCTTTCCCGGCGAGACATACGACCATGTGGTCCCCGAAGCCGGCGGACCAAAGGGCTTTCTTACTTCGAGCCAGTGCCTGGGTTGTCATGGCGCTTCGCGAGAGAACCTGGCATTTCTTTTTGCGGACCCGAAAAAGAAACCCGTTAACCTCTCGCCTTACACTGAATGGCGCGCGTCGATGATGGGCCTGGCCGGCCGCGATCCGATTTTTCACGCGCAACTCGAATCAGAAAAAACTCTTTATCCTGCACGCCGGGAATTTTTTGACAACACGTGCTATCGCTGTCATGGGGTGATGGGCCAGCGGCAAATAACTCTCGATCGACATCAACCATTCGAGCACCAGATGGTTTACGCCCTCCCGGACGAACCGGATGGTAAGTATGGCGCACTGGCGCGCGATGGCATCTCGTGCGCGGCTTGCCATCAAATGGCGAAGGATGGGTTAGGCACGCCGGCCGTCTTCACCGGACAGTTCAAACAGGATCCGCCTGATGCCGTCAATGGGCCATACGATCAGGTGGCCACCTTGCCGATGAAACAGGCGCTGGGCGTCACGCCGCGCTTTGGCGATCAGATCAAGACCTCGGCGCTCTGTGGAAGTTGCCACACCGTCATCCTTCCGGTTTTCAACAGCAAGGGCGAAGCGGTGTTGGACGGAGCGGGAAAGCCAAAAGAGTTTCACGAGCAGATGACCTATCCCGAATGGCAAAACAGTATCTATCAGAATGAGCGCGAGCCGATGAATCGCGAGACGGCGCGCACCTGTCAGGATTGCCACATGCAAAAGCAGTTTCTCACCCGGCAACTCCTCTATCGGGTGGCGAACATCGAAGACGACACCTATCCTTTTGTCGATTATCGCGCGCCGGACAAGGAGTTAAACCTGCGCGTGCGCGATCAATTCTCGCGGCACACTCTGATTGGCCTCAATCAGTTTGGCCTGATGATGTTTCAGCAGTTCCCGAGCATCCTGGGAATTCGGACCGCGGATTATATGTTCGACGAAGGCATGGTGGGTCTGTTGACGGCCCAGAACTCGAGCACCGACCTCGCCCGGAACGAGACTGCCCGAATCGAAGTAACGTCGTTGGAAACAAAGGGCGGGTACCTCGAAGCTGAGGTGCGAGTTGAGAATCTCGCCGGGCACGGATTGCCTTCGGGCGTGGGATTTCGCCGGGCCTTTCTAACCTTCGAAGTGTTGGACGCCCAGGGGAAAGTGATTTGGGCTTCAGGACGAACGAATCAGGCCGGCGCGATTGTCAAAGGGACATCGGAAGATATTTTGCCGACCGAATTCTTTTTTGATCCGGCGACCGGTAAAGAAGTTTTTCAGCCGCACTATGAAGTAATTGATGACGAAGGCCACGTCCAGATTTACGAAGAGGTGATCGAAGATCCGCAGGGAAAGATCACGACCAGCTTCACCGCGTTGGATCATGTCTTGAAGAACAATCGCTTGTTGCCAAAGGGTTGGCGCCGGGAAGGACCTTATGGAGAATTCACCGCGCCTCACGGGGACGCCGAACGGGATCCTGAATACATAAACCCCGCGGGCGCCTCAGGCGCGGATCGGATCGTTTACCGTATTCCAGGTGCGCGGGCGGGCGGCGCCGCATCGGTGCGGGTCACACTGAACTATCAGGCGATCCCGCCTTCCTATCTAAAAGATCGCTTCACGATCGGCAAAGGCGCCGAGACCGAGAGGCTTGTCTATCTCACCAGTCATCTAAACCTAACTCAGAGTCCGATTGAAGGTTGGAAACTGCCGATCGTTTCAGTGACGCGAAAGCGATAGACAGTGGGTTAAGGAGCTTCGGGCGATGCCCAATGATTTGTTCGGCGTCAGTAGTCACAGAGAATCGTACGTTTCGTCTGACGCGTGACTCCCGCAGTTACACCTGACGTAAACACCTCTAATGAGCCGTAGAGGTCCGTTATGTGACGCGTACTTTGCGAGATAACGAGCAGTGGTGGCGGGTGACACCTCCATCTCAAACGCGGCCTCGTTGATGATGTCCCATTTAAGTGCGTTAGACTTTTCTTTCAAGATGCGACAGGCGATGCCGGGAAAAGCCTCGTCTGTTCGCCTGCGCTTCGTTGTTGTCATAGGTTCAGGATACGACAACACGACAAGTAAAAACACGCGTTAGGATCCGTAGGCCGACAGGACGATTAGTCCGGCAGTTCGGTTAGTTCGATTTGGATGAGACTCTCGCCGCGCTGTTTGACCCGATTAAAAACCAAAGGACTGCCGTCCAAAGTAGAGCCAAATGTGATTTTGTAATGTCTTGGGTAGCCGTCTAACAAATCAAGCAATTCACCAACGGTCATTTGCCTCGCTTCTTCCTTAGCCCATAGATCGTTTCGGTTCATTGGGAATCCTCTTATTCGAATTATTCGAAAAGCAACCGAACAGGTTGACGCCGAACGGTGGAGTTGACCGGGTTGCCGCCGGTTAGCGAAACCATCGTAGTTCCGAACACGTCTGCTGAGAAGCTCGCAGGCGGCAACTCCGGTCCCACGATTTGTTAGATTGCGTCCACGGCATTTCCCAAGTCCTCGCGTTAACCGGCTGTTAGATCACCGAGGCATCAACTAGACAAAACCCGATAATCCAGCCGACGACAAGGCCCACGATCGCGCCCGGTGCGGCGAAGAGCAACGTTTCAGGAAAAACGCTTCTGGACATTGCGCTGCCAATAAGTGGCGCGACAATAGTGCCCAAAACCGCTCCTGCCATTGAAATCCGAAACATTATTTTGGTTGATCTCTGTTCGCTTCTAAGTTTAATCCGCACCGCTCGTCTATTGAGGACCCAGGAACATGATTTATGACAATAAGGCCCCGCAGGAGGATTTGCCGGAATCGCGTCATCGACACGCACATAAAGCCCGCATTGAAAACAGTTTGCCAAGGCATCCCGATGTAGTTCAGGGTTGCTACAATTCGGGCAGACCTTAGGATAGTGCGCGTACCCCGTTTCAAATTCGCAAGGTCCCGTGTGTTTGCATAACGGGCAAGAATACCGCGCAGTTTCATAATCGCGCCGGATATTCTTGTGGCAGAGTGAGCAGACTGTTGCTTTTGCGTCGGAGTGTTTGATTAACTTTTCGCACGATTTGCAGTTCTGTCCTCTTATGTAGCTTGTGCCGCAATTAGGACAGCTACCGGCAGCACTGCTGACCGTGTGATCACATTCAATACAATGAATCAACTCGGCCATATTGACTTGGAGCAGCTTTCATCCATTGAGCAATCTAACTAATAACTATGCGTCGAAGGAAGTGCCTGGTACGGAACCGCTTGCGCC
>DNNE01000024.1:110384-110925 GCA_003487805.1 Blastocatellia bacterium
CAAGTTAACAACTTGCGCTACATGAGACGCGCTACATGATTGCCTTAATCCATCCGCCGTCGACTGGAGTTGACGTGCCGGTGATGTAGCTTGCGCGTTCGGAAACCAGGAACGCGGCGAGCGCGGCGAACTCGCGTGGTTCACCGATTCTGCGCATGGGAATTTCCTGCTCCCAGCGCGCTACAAATTCTTCGGCCGTGATTCCTTGCTTCTCAGCCATCATGCGTGACAGCTCTTCCACCCGTTCCGTGCGCGTGTAACCCGGCATGATGTTGTTGACCGTGATGCCAAACTGCGCGACTTCATTCGCGAGCGTGCGCGCGAAGCCGGTGACGGCGGCGCGCAAACTATTAGAAAGGATCAAATTATCAACTGGTTGTTTCACCGCGATTGAGGTGATGTTGAGAATCCTGCCCCAGCGACGTTCTTTCATACCTGGCAGAACCTGGCGCGCTAATTCGACAGCGCTATGTAACAGCAGACGCGTCGCTGCGTCCCAATGCTCGAGATTGAAACTCTCGAATTGTCCGGCGGGTGGGCC
>DNNE01000024.1:111244-111536 GCA_003487805.1 Blastocatellia bacterium
ATATCGATGCGTCCAAATCTTTGAGTGCCGGCATCGACGAGGCGGCCCACATCATCAGGATTAGAAACGTCTGCGGCGGCTCCAAAGACGTCGGCGCCAGTTGCTTCTCTGATCTCGTTCGCGACGCGCTCGATCGTTTCCTGCTTGCGGGAGCAAATGAGCAGCGACGCGCCTTCCGCCGCAAGTTCTTCCGCAACGGCACGACCCAGTCCGCGACTGGCGGCCGTGACGAGTGCGACTTTGTTTTTGAGACCGAGGTCCATAGGAAACTGTCCACAGATTACGCAGATTT
>DNNE01000024.1:111853-118659 GCA_003487805.1 Blastocatellia bacterium
ATTACGCAGATTTCACAGATTAGAAAAATAAGGAGCCACGAAAACGCACAGAAAGCACAAAACAACAGTCTTCTGAATAGGTGTCACACGAACTCTTTTTGATTTCTTTTGAGCCTTTTGTGCTTTTTGTTGGCTCAATCTTTCTGTGTAATCTGCGGATTACTTCGGCGCACTACTTCTGTCGCAAATAATCATCCGTCTTATCCAGCCAATCCTGTCGCGGCGGACTGAAGATGTCTACATCCAAAGTATCTTCCAACGCTAACGCCTTATGCTGAACACCGGACGGAATATGGAGCACTTCTCCGGCGAGCACATCAATCACCTGCGCTTCATCCGCGCCAATCCAAAATCGCAAGCCACCTTCAAGGATGTAGGTGATCTGTTCGTTCTCATGCGAGTGTCGCGGAACCACACATCCTTTCTTGAGATAAACGTGCGCCAGCATCATGCGATCGCCGGTGATCAGTTTGCGTGACAGCAAATCCGACAGAGGCTCTGCGGGCATGTCGGTCCACCGGTATTGCGTTACGGTTCCTGGCTCCATTAATTTGTCTCCTGATCCGAAAGATTGTCAGAAGCCCGCGCGTTAGCAAGGGCCCGATAGTTAGGCTTGCCCTCCCTGACGGTCGGGCTTCTGACACGGCCTCACAAATTAACCTATGCTCTCCAGCAAGTAAAATTCGGAACCAGCGACTGTCTTCGAACGTGAGACAGTGGTTGGACTCTGAACTCTTCGCGCGGGGATGTTATCATTTACGGCAAACGCGAGGTTTAGTAACCAAATCAGGGGCTAAGCCGTCTAACAACTCAGAAACTGCCGGGCAAATCTTCCCTGGTTCGGGCTTCGAGGAAAAAATCAATGTTAAAGAAAATCGCTCCATTCATGATTCTGCTGGCCTCTGCGGCGATCGCACTTGCACAGACCGCGACCTCGCAAACCGCGACCGCGCAACAGTCCCCGGATCCGCAGCAACAGCAGGAAGACAAAGCGAAGCTGGAAAAGAAAGCCGTGGCCTTGCTCGAGCAGGTCGTGACCGACTCGCAAGTACTCAAGCTGCCTGAAAACAAAATCCGCGTGAACATTGCCGCTGGTGATTTGCTCTGGGACAAGAATCCGGCGCGCGCCCGCAGTCTGTTGACTGACGCCGGCGCAATGCTGGGCCAGGTGATGATGGAAGTCGATCGCACCGATCGTGACGACATGATGACGCTGAACCAACTGCGTCAGGAACTGGTGTTGACCGCAGGCCGGCATGATGCCGAACTTGGTTATCAACTATTGCATTCAACGCAACAACAACCACAGACCCAGACGACGACTGTTGGTCCGGGCCGCGGAAACCGGCAGGTGTTTCTTGATCAGGGAAGTAATCTTGAGCAGGCCCTGCTGACGACAGTGGCCACGACAGATCCAAAGTTTGCTTATCAGAAGGCCGTCGAGTCACTCGACAAAGGAGATTTTCCAACTTCGCTCAGCAGTATTCTCACGCAACTCCAAACCAAGGATGCAGAGTTGTTCAAAAAGCTTTCGGACAAAACTCTGAACCGCCTCGCGTCTGACAGTCTACTGGCGAGCCGCCAAGCGACCAGCGTCGCGATGAACCTTTTGTCGCCCGGTCCAATGCCGGCAAGTACGACTGCTACTCAACAAACATCGACTGCCGCGAGCAATACGAACGTACGCGCGCCGATCCTGAGCGAATCCGCGTACCACGATTTGATGGACAGCGCGATCACCGCCGCTCTGTCAGTTACTTCGATGGGACCAACCAATAACATTCAGCGCGGCGGAGGCGGCGCCGCGCGTGTGATGCGTGGGCCACAGCAGCAGCAACAACAGAATCCGCCGGACGATGCGACGGTGCGACAGAACAATGCGCGGTCGCTCCTCTTTTCACTGCAAGGGATGCTGTCGCAAATCGATCAATACATGCCGGAGCGCGCGCAGTCCGTGCGTCAGAAGCTGACCGAGCTCGGCGTTAATACCAATACGATGCAGACAACTGGCAACCAGTACCGCACCGCGATGCAACAGGGCTCGAGCGACAGTCTGGTGACTGCGGCCAGCACCGCGCCTCCGCAGATTCAATCGCGCATTTATCAACAGGCTGCGCAAAAGGCAATCGATGAAGGCAACACGGACAAGGCGCTCGACATTGCGACTAACCATCTGGACGAAGCCGGCAAGACGGCGATTATGCAGGCGGTGGACTTTAAGAAATTAACGATGACTGCCAGTCCGGAAAAGATGAACGAGATCAAACAAAAGCTGGCGGCGCTGCCGTCAGATTCCGATCGAGTGAAGTACCTGATCGATCTCGCGACCGCTACGCAGAAGGACAATCAAAAGCTGGCGCTACGGTTCATGGAGGACGCTCGCAGCCTGATTGCCAGGCGGGCGATGAACTACAACGATTTTCAGGATCAGCTCAAAGTTGCCGATGCTTATGCGACGCTTGATGCGAAAAAGAGCTTTGAAATCATGGACGCGGGCATCGCGCAGTTAAATGAGCTGCTTTCTGCCGCCGCGATCCTGAATGGATTTGAGGTCGATATTTTCAAAGAAGGCGAATTGTCGCTCAGGGCCAACGACGATCTGGTCGGGATGGTCTCGCGTTACGGTGCACAGCTGTCCGCCCTGGCTAAAGTCGATTTTGACGGTGCGCGTGGGTGTGCCGACAAATTTCAACTGCCGGAACCGCGGATGAATGCGCGGCTGATGATCGTGCAAAGCATTCTGGGTACCCAACCCGTGACGGCTAACCGCGTTAATCCGAATTTCCGGGTCTTTGGGAGATAAGTCGAGCAGGAAGATTTAGCCACAAAAAAGGCACAAGAAGCACAAAAAGGATTTGCGATTTATTTTGTGCTTTTTGTGCCTTTTTGTGGCCGGACAGTTTTTGAATCTTGTTCATCTATGACTCAGCTTCCCTGGAGTTTTCGGCACTCGCAGTCTTTCGGCAGCAATCCGCAACACTTCTTTCACCTGCTGGTCCCAATACTGCCAACTATGATTGCCGGGTAGTTCGCGATACTCGTGCGGAATTTTCTTCTCCAAAAAAATTCCGGACAGTTCGCGATTCGGATTGAAGTGCTGCGCTGCGTCTTCAGTGCCGCAATCAAAATAAAAGTAAGGCAGCGATGCGATGCGTCCCGGTGTCAACGCTCTGGTGATTTCGAAGACGTCGTTGGCTTTGCGTGTTTCACTTCCCACTGGTCCAAAGATTTTCAGAAATGGTTCCCAACTCGCGCCGCCCATCTCTTTCTCGGTGTAACGGGTGACGCCGAACGCGCCGCTGACTGATCCGGCAAACGCAAACGTGGACGGGTACTTCAATCCATACTTGATCGCGCCGTATCCGCCCATCGACAGCCCAGCGATTGCGCGGCCATACCGCGCCTGAATCGTTCGATAACGACGATCCACGTCGGGCATCAGCTCTTTGAGAATGTATGATTCATATTTGTCATTTGATCCGGCGGCGCCGTCGACGTACCAACTGTCGTTTCCTTCCGGCATAACGACTATCATTCGATAATGCGTCGCATAGTCGGCGACGTTTGTTCGGGTGAGCCAATCAGAGTAGTGACCGCCCAGGCCGTGGAGCAGATACAAGACCGGATAACGTGTAGTCTTTGCCGTTCGATAGTCAGCCGGCAGAATCACATTATAAGGAAGAGTTGCGTTGACGAGTTTGCTTTGGAGTTGAATGGTTTCAACTGATGTTCCAGGTACAGAACCGCTTGTGATAGCAAGCGGGTAAACCTGCATGACCACGGCGATGGAAAGAAAAGCGATCGCACTCTTCAGCCGGAACGGAACTTTGCTCGAGATTTCATTCATTCTTTAGGGTTAAGTTATGTACGGGATTACCCGCTTGCTATCGCAAGCGGTTCTGTACCCTGCGCTCGTCAGGATTCCATTAGCAACCCGAAGGGGTGCAACATTCAAAGCTAGCGTGATTCTCGCACCCTTTCAGGGTGCTACGATCAATCCCTTCCGTTTCCGGTGGTCTTCGACCACCGGCTACTATCTCGCAGCCCTTCAGGCTGCCGCGCTTCTAGTTGCTCGACCTCACGCCATTTATCCATCCACCATACCTGCGCTGCTGTTCTTGCGTTGCTGGCGGCGTCGGGACAATTCGATAAGGCGCATCAATCATGCCGGTTAACTTGATATCTAACGTGCGCAGATCGTCGTTGCGGAAGAAAGTCAAATGAACGATGTCGCCGGACTTCTTCGCTGCGATTAATGATTCGAAGGTTTCTTTGTTAACGCGCGCGCCATCGAGCGCGACGATCTTGTCTTTGGCGTTCAGTCCCTGCTCGTACGCCGGAGTACCCGCGCGCACGTCTTTCACGTTAATGAAATCGCCGCTGTCTTCGAGGTCAGCACCGAGATATCCCTTCGACGGTGGAATAGTTCTAACCCCGATCGCATCGATGGCATAGCCCGCCTGTTCCACCCGCAGCCCAACGGCGGCAAGAACTTGATTGTAAGGAAGCTCATCGCGGCCGCGCACGTAACGCGCAAAGAAATCTTCGAAGCTGGAACCCGCCATCAGCTCGCACGTCTTCTGGAAATCAGCGGGGGCGTAGTTGCGATTCTTTTCATAGAACTCGTGATAGAGATAACGCATCACGTCATCGAGCGACTTCGAGTCGTTTGAGCGCCGGCGAATCTCCAGATCGAGCAGAAGGCCCAGCAACTCGCCTTTATCGTAATAAGAAATTTGCGAGTTTACCGAGTTTTCATCCGGCCGGTATTCCTTAATCCACGTATTGAAGCTGGCGTCTTCGGCGCTCATCTGTAAATGTCCGGGAGTGTCCTGAAACTTCTGAATCTTCTGCGCGAGCCCATCAAGATATTCTTTATCGGAAATCAAACCGGCGCGCCGCACCATCAGATCGCCGTAGTAGCTTGTGATGCCTTCGGCGACCCACAACAGGCGCGTGTAATTTTCCTTGGTGTAATCGAAGGGTCCCAGCGCATCTGGCCGGATGCGCTTCACGTTCCAGAGATGGAAGAATTCGTGCGCGACCAGGCCGTAAAAACTCTGCCATCCTCGCTCAGTGCCGAACCGAAAACGTGAGAAGCCCAGCGAGGTCGAATTCAGATGCTCAATTCCGCCGCCCGCGTTCGAACGCAGATGCAGGATGAACGTGTAATCGTGATAAGGAATCACGCCGAACATTCGGGTTTCGGCTTCAACGATTTTCTGGACGGCAGTCTTCATCCGGGCAGGATCGTAATTGCCTTCGCCGTCGATCACGATCCGATGGGGCACGTCGCGCACCGCGAATTTGATCTCCTTGAAATCGCTGACCTCAAACGGCGAGTCATAGAGAATGTCGAAGTTCTCGGCTCGAAACGTATTCGGCTGACCAGCAACGGGAGGCAGCCCGGTCGCGATCTTCCACCCCGATGGAGCGATCACGCGCAGGCTCGACCCGGCATTCAGGCGTCCATTCGGATACATCAAGAGCGCAGCGTTGTTCCAAAACGCGTGATCAGAATTCATTTCATTCGTGCGCACCGAAAATTCGTTCGCATACACACGATAGAAGGCGCGCCACTGTCGCACGCCGTTTGTGTTTACGCGCCACGTGTCTTTGTCGATCTTTGTCCACGTTAGTGGGCGGCCGTTTGCATCATTCGCCGCAAAGTCCTGTACATTTCTTTCGAATTCGCGAATCAGATACGAGCCCGGCGTCCACACCGGCATGATCAGATCCGTTTCGTTCGGCACCTGAAGGCTGGCCGGGATCTGCAGACGCATTTCGACTTCCAACAGATGCGTCCAGGGCCGGGGCATCGAAACTGTAAACAAAATGTCGGACGAATTAGGCGCTTGCGCAGGCGAAGATGAAGGAGCGAGCAACCCAACGATAATGGTTGAAAATATGATCGCGGCAAATCGATTTGTACGCATAACTTCCGAAACTCCAAAGAGAATGCGCTGATGTTACTATGAATGCATCGCGCGTCAGAACCCGGAGCGGTAGCGGGTAGCGTCTTGTTCTGACTTTGCGCATCTTTGCGCCTTGGCGTCTTTGCGTGAGACTACCTCTTGATGCAGGACGGTTCACGCAAAGGCGCAAAGCCGCAAAGATGCGCAAAGTAAGACACTACTCAGTAGCGATGAGATCGTACTCTCGATCGTGAGCGGGCGATCCGGTCGCTACGCTCCCGGTTCTGACACGCACTAGCCCGCTGACCCAAAACAGATTTATAGTTGGCTTCGACCTAACCACGAAAGGCACCGCGATCATGCTTCGGAAACTAACATCAACTTCTTCAAGCTGGGCCACGGTTCCGCTGCGTCTCGCGCTGGGCATTTCTTTCATCGGACATGGCGCAGAGAAAGTTTTGGGCTCGTTTGGTGGGCCGGGATTTTCGAAATTCACTTCCTTTCCCGCGCCCTTTCCGTTCATGCGTCCGGCGAGCGTCTGGATGGGAGCAGCGGCCTTTGCGGAATTGATTGGCGGAGTTCTGGTCCTGCTCGGCTTGTTTACGCGCCTTGGCGCTTTCCTGATCGTTTGCGTGATGGTCACTGTGATCTTTGGAGTGCTGTGGCCGAAGTTTTTTGCGCCGGATGGAATGGAGTTAGCCGTCGCATTCCTGGGCATCGCCCTCGCTTTGCTTATCACGGGCGGCGGACAAGCATCGGTCGATCGGCTAATCGCGGGAAACAGGTAGTTTTGGAGTGCGGTGGCAGAGTCCCGATACATCGGGAACACCGCTTTGGATTATTATCGTTGGTACTCAGCAAGCTAACAGAAAGCGCCGTCGCCGCTTCGCT
>DNNE01000024.1:118973-141802 GCA_003487805.1 Blastocatellia bacterium
GCTCTGCCGGCGCACTCCAAATTCGCAATCCTATGAAGCGCTCGCCACTCCTCGTCATCTTCGTCACCGTCTTCATCGATCTGGTTGGGTTCGGCATCGTCATTCCGGTCTTGCCTTACTATGCGGAAGGCACAAAGTTCGGCGCGACTCCCAGCCAGGTCGGTTTGTTGTTCGCGTCGTATTCAATAATGCAACTCATCTTCGCGCCGGTGCTCGGACGGTTGTCCGACAAGCACGGCCGTCGCCCGGTGTTGTTGGCCAGCCTTTTGGGTACCGCTTTAGGTTTTTTCATTCTGGGATTTGCGACTACGCTTTGGATGCTTTTCCTGGGAAGAATCATCGACGGTATTTCGGGCGGCAACATCTCAACCGCGCAAGCCTACATCGCTGACGTCACCACGAAAGAAAATCGCGCAAAAGGAATGGGCCTGATCGGGGCAGCGTTCGGCCTGGGGTTCGTGTTTGGCCCGGCGATTGGAGGCATCTTGAGCCGTTGGGGGATCAACGTGCCGTTCATGTTTGCCGGTGGGCTGGCGCTGGCTAACGTAATCCTGCTTTTCTTTACCTTGCCTGAGACGGTAACTCCCGATCATCCGGCGCGCGTCTCGGCAGCCAGTGGCCGCGGCCTCACTCAACTGATCGTCGCGTTGCGCAAACCCGTACTCGCGTCGGTGCTAACAATTTATTTTTTGGGGATCGTGGCGTTCTCGATCATGACCGCATCGTTTTCGCTGTTCATGATGTTCCGCCTTGGTTACGACGCGTTTCACAACGGATGGATCTTCGCGTTCGTCGGTGTCATCTCAGCCATTGTTCAAGGTGGATTGATCGGCCGGCTGGTAAAGAAATTCGGCGAGCCGCTGCTGGTTATCGTGGGATCGCTTCTGTTTACCGCGAGTCTGTTCGTCGTTCCATTTGTCAGATCAACCACCGGGCTCGCGACTGTTCTCCTGATCGCCGCGGCCACCTCGATCGGTCAGGCCTTGTCGGCGCCGACCCTCAGCAGTCTGGCGTCAAAGAGCGCCAGCGCCGCCGAACAGGGCAGCGTGCTGGGAGTGATGCAATCAGTCGCGAGTTTGGCGCGCGCCGTTGGCCCAACGCTGGCGGCCGTCTTGATTTACAGCGCGGTCGCGCATATGGGCTTCAATGGCCGGCCGCAGAAGATGAGCGACGCATCACTGCTGCGAACGTTCTGGATTGCCGCGGCCATTCAGTTCGTTGGTTTTCTGCTGGCTTTGTATTTTGCGCGTTCGTATGGCGGCAAGTACGCGGCGAGTCAGATGACTGAAGCAGGTTGAAGACTGGCGTGTGAAGGAGCGGACACGAAGCGGGGCAGTAGCCCGACCGTAAGGGAGGGCGTTTATTCAATACCCTCACGCCCTCCCTTACGGTCGGGCTACTGCCCCGACACCGGCAAATCATCACGGACCAAACCGCTTCCGATACTCATCCGAACTGATGAACGCCTTAATCATCTCAGCGCCAATGTAATCGCCGTTGAATTGATTCAGCTTGTTGAGCCAGAAGTTAAAGCCAGCAAAGTTGAGCGTCTGCTCGGGCGCCGCATCAGGGTTCCTTCGCAGGTAACCGAAGTACTCCATCAGTACGAACGCTCGATTCATCTCGCGTTGCTGAAGCGTTGCGTTATCAACAATCTTTCGAAGCACGTCGGCCCGCAGCGCCGAATCGGCTGGATTGGGTGACAACTCGGCTACTAACGCTGAGCGCTGACTGTCGGTAAGCACGCTGCCGGCATTGGTGTTCAACGAATCGACAAACGCGCCGGCACTGGTGGCCACGGGATAACGCGAAGTGAATCCGGGACGCTGAACAAAGGCCTGAGCGAACGCCGTCTTGTTGTTTTCGAGCTGAGTTTCCCAACTACCCTGGCCAACAATTACACCGGCCTCGATCGTCGTTGCGTCTTGTAGGAAGTTAACAAAGCGCACCGGCACCGGGACGGCCGGCGGGGAAATGTCGCCGAATCCGACTTTGTACGTTCGTTCGACGAAATAACCCGTGTTCTGGAACTCAATAGAGAGGAAGAACGCGGCTGAGGTGTTAATGCGAAATACCTCAATGCACTGAGCCTGAGTTAGGCCGGCCGGCCGGCGCGCCGGGTCGTTGCACTTATCGATGTTGTCTTTCCAGAACGCCAGACCTGACGCGTCAGGATCGCGATTCAGGAAGTCACGATATTGCTGACGCACAAACGTGTCTGTGTCATCGATCGGGTTGGTCACCGGCTCAGTTACGTCATCGGTGATCGTAAGCGTGGCGGTTGCGGTGGTGGCGCCGGGCGTTGTGAATCCTGCCCCCCCGGTAAGATTCGACAAGGTGAGCGTCAACGTCTCGGGGCCTTCGACGAAGTTGTCCTGATCGATCAAGACCGTGAAGGTCTTGTCCGCTCCGTCTCCGGCGGCCCATCGCAGGGTGCCGAGCATAGTCTCAAAATCGCATCGGGGCGAAGCTACGCCGCTGGCAGTCGAGCAGGGGACGAAAGTGGTCGCCGCACTGTCATCGGGCGTCGCAAAATCGACCGTAACGGCCGCCGACAGATCGCCGCTGCGTTGGACTGTGATGGTCGTCAATCCTGATCCTTCGGTCGTGTTGTAGTTGGCGCCGCTGAATCGAATGATCGATCCGACTTGTTGACCACCGGCCAATGTGCCGCTGCTCGTTAGGAAGTTAACGTCTCCGCTATAGTCTGCGGTGATGGCATGCACGCCATTGAGCAGCGTTGAAGTAGCCAGGGTAGCTACGCCACTGCCATTGAGCGTTTGCGGCGACCCGAGATTTGTACCACCGTCTTTGAACTGCACGGTTCCGGTTGGGGTTGCGCCGGTGGCGGTGACCGTCGCGGTGAACGTTACGCTCTGACCTGAGTTAGACGGATTAGGCGCGGCCGAAAGCGCAGTTGATGTGGCGCCTTTCGCGATCGTGAAGCTTTGCTGCACGTTGGGCGCCGGATTGAAGTTCGCGTTCCCGCTCTGCGAAGCGGTAATTGTGCAGGAGCCGGCGCCCGTCAAATGAACGGTGCTGCCGCCAATCGTGCAATTGCCGGAGGCGGCAAAACTAACGGACAATCCAGAACTCGCCGTCGCGCTGACGTTAAAGTCGGGATCGCCAAAAGTCTTGTTAGCCAGGGCATTGAAGCTGATCGTCTGATCAGCCATTGCAATGGTGAATGATTGCGACACGCTCGGCGCCGCGTTGTAGGTCCCGTTACCTGGCTGCGATGCGGTGATGGTGCAGGTTCCCACTCCCGTCATGTGAACCGTTCCGGGTGAGGGAGTAGTGACGGTGCAGGGGCCGCCGGCGCTTAAGCTCACAGGTAATCCGGAAGAAGCGATCGCGCTTACGGTGAAATCAGTACCACCAAAAGTTCTGTTGGCTATCGGGCCGAAACTGATCGTTTGATCCTGTTTGACGGCGCCTTCAGTATTGCCGGACAGAGAAAAGGCGCTTCCTCCTCCGGGCACGCCCTCAATTAAGAAGCCTAAACGCAGATCGCCTGTCTGTTGCACCCCGAACAGGAACTCCACGTTAATCGAAGCGCCGTTCGCGAGAGGCGTCCCCAACGTGATCGTGCCGGCGGACAGCGACGAATTCAGACCGCCGCCCATTGCCTGGGTCGGCGGTTGTTCCAACGTCGTTGCCGCCAGAGCGCAAACATTGCCGGGACAAGCCGGGTTGGGTCCGGTGATCGCGACTGTGGCTGGAGGCGTCGAAGTGCGTGCCCGCAGATCAGCCGTTCCGGCGGGCGGCGTGCCGTTAAAGGTACTAATGTCGAAGATGCGAAAGCGGAGACGCATCAGACTCGCTCCCGTGTTGTTAGTAACCGTCCGGCGTATTGCCAAAGTGCCGACGGTCGAGTTATTCGCTGGATCGGCCGTGGTATTCCGGACGATGTTGGTATTGGCGGCATTACCGGGATCGAGCGGCTGAGCGTTAACAAGATTATTGATACGCGGACTGCTCGCATTCTCGGGGCCCGGAGCACCCAGGATCGATTGGATCGCCGTCGGGGAGGAATTAAACGTCGCGCCCGTGACCGAGACGAGTTGAAAGTCACCCGCGTTGTTGTCCGTGTCTTGCGGGAGGCCTGTTGTCGCACTTATCTTCCGCACCCAGGCGTGTTCCACGTTTGGTCGCGAGCCCGTAGTTGGCTGCAAACCCTGACCTTCGATGTACGGCAGGTTGCCGCCATTGCCTGTGAACCCAACCGAATCAATAAGCGTGGTGCGACTCGCGTCAATCAAACCGAAGCCCTGGTTGTCAGGCATCAGATTAGCGTTAGCATGCGTCTGGTCGGCGGCCGCATAGGCCGATAAGCTGTAGCCGCCGGAGGCGGTGTTGGCGACGAGCAGATGCCCGCGCCGCGGGATGGTGATGTTGGCCGGAAAGCCGAGGACAACATCGCCGCCGAAGGCCGCGTTGAAGATCGCGAGGCCATATCCGCCTACGCTGATTGGAGCGTCGGTGTTGTTGTACAACTCGACGTACTCGTTACTTGAAGTGGTCGAGCCCACGGACTGCCGGAACTCAGTGATGAGCACCTGACCCTTCTGCGCCGCCTGAGGCGTAGCGGGTGTGCCTGCCGAACTGTTACAGAGCGATAGCGTGTAGTTGCCGCCGGCGTTGTTCGCTGTCTCTGTCACGACGACGACATAAGTCGCGCCAGCCGGAACGTTGACCGAATAGGAAGCCACCGAGTTATTTCCGGGGTAGCCGATGCCGAGATCGCCCAGGAAGTTGGTTCCCTTGTTCGCCGGGTCGTAGCTGTTCAGATAGGCGGCGCTGTGAGCGACGAAGTCCGCAGCTATAGACACGTTGATGCAGGCGGCGCTGCCGCTGCTATTGGTGAAGGTGTACTGGTCATAGCGAATAGTCGCGACCGCAGTTTCACCCGGGAAAGTCTTACCCGCGCACGTACTCGGGTTGCCGTCCCTGGTGAGCCGGTTTGTCTGGGTTGTGTCTCCAGCGGCGATGCTACCCGTGATCGCAGAGCCTATGGGACTGCAGCCGACGTTCTCCGATGCAGTGAAATTCGCATTGGTAATAGCGCCGTTCAGGTTGTTAAAGGTCAGAGATGTCGGGGCAAAAACGTTGTTGCCGCCTGACGGCGTGACAGTGTAATTACCGAATCGCGTTAGCGGGGTAAACGAGTAGAAGCCGCCGCCGGCGGTCGTCGTTGAAGTTGACGAGGCGCCGGACAAGGTAATAGTAATGCCGTCCACGCCCGCAGTCCCGTTGGGAGCGGTGACGCGTCCACTGATACTCGGCGCTGGAACAGCCGTAAAGTTAGCGTTGGTAACGTCAACGGATTGGTTAGTGAAAACACGATTTGCCGGCGTGTAGTCCAGGCCTGGCGTTACCGGCGTTACGGTATAGTTGCCTCCCGAGACGAGACCCGTAAACGAATAGTTTCCGGAGCTATTAGTGATGGTGGTCACGTTGGTGGTGCCGCTCAGCGCAATCTGAATGTTATTCAAACCGGCCGATGAACTGTCGGTTACGCGGCCGCTAATGTTTATCGTGGAAGCGCCGAAGGTCGAGCACGCCAGCGCGCTTGACGCGAGTTGGATCGTGTCAATGTTCGCGCCCGCCTGTCCGGCTGCCGTCGTATTCGAATCGCTGTGGACAGTCCACTTGAACTGCACAAACTGACCGTTGGCGGAGGCCGGCAGGTTGATCACCGTCGTAATGTACAGGGGCGCGGATGTCGTGCCGGCGGACAGGCCGGTCCAGCCGATGTTGCTGTTGTAGCCGCCGGAGAAGAAGCTACCGCCCGCGGCGATGATGTCCTGAAAGGCGCCATTCCCAATCTTAATCTGCAAGCTCTCGGCATCGAAACCGTTTTCCAGGTTGTACTCATTTCTAAAGCTCAACTGGGCCAATGCGGTGTTAATTGGAATAGGCGGCGAAATGAGCGAGTCCGTGCCTTCATTTGCCTGATCGCCCGTGGTGGCAGAGTTAGGCGCGGTGTCCGGATTTGTGGTCGAAGTCACCCAGCCGAGACCGGCGCCGCTGTGCGTTGTCGTCCAGCCGCTGGGCAAAGTTGGCGCCGTCACGCTGTCGAAATTCTCGTAGGAACTGAGCGTGGCGCGCTGGCCGATTGGCAATGTATAGGTATATGTGATCGGGCCGAGGGTGGTGCTATTAACCGTGATGGTAAACGGAATGGCGCTGCCGCAGGCAGTGTTTGCCGGGATCGTAAAGTTGATTGCTTGTGTGCCGTTGCCGCCGGGCGCAATCGTGCCGTAGTTGGCCGAACCGCCGCCGGGAGAGATTGTAGCCGTGGTATTTGTTGCGCTGGTGGCACAGAGCGTGTTCGACAACGGAATCGAAAGCGCGACAGTTTCGCCTGGATCAAGTTGACCGTTGCCGTTGCCACCGACCTCGGTTACGACGACGGTGCCCAGCGTCAGATTAGGACCATCAAAGTTTTCATTGACATGCATAAGGCCGTCCGCGCCGATTGAGTAACCGGCGCGGAAGCCCATGCCGTGGATTCTAAAACCTTCCCAAACGTCTAACTCATTCGCGCCCGCGAAGCCCGCGCAGTTGGCCGCCATGATCGAATTGCGGGCATCAATCATCGTCGGGTTGACGGGGTCAAGCTTCATGCCATCGGTCACAATTTGGATGGCTTTCGGGTTGCCGGTGGCCAAGCCGAGTGAGTGAATCAATTTGGCGCGCATTTCCAAAAGGATGTTGCACCAGATGTCGCCGATGTTGTGGACTTCGCTGGCCGAGCCGACGAAGGCAGGCGGGAATGCGCCGTCGCTCAGGTCAATCTGCGCCGGGTCGGTGTCGGCGAAGGTCGTCGGATTATGCGGCTTCCCGTTCGGGCCGACGTTCGATCTGACGGCGTAGGGGAAGCGGCGAATGCCGTAGTAGTAGTTCTTCGTGACGTAGCCGCCTGAAGCGTAGAGACCATCCACGTCCTCGCTGGCGTTGGAGCGCAAGGCGCGTGCGTAATAGTCTGACCAGCCTTCGCCCATGCCTTGCGACTCGTTGGAACCCAAGCCAGTAGCATTAGCGTGCAGGCGGTTCGAAGTGCCGTGCGTCAATTCGTGATAGAAGACTTCGGCGTCGAGATCGCCGTCGCGATTAACGGGTGTCGTCGTGAAGATGAACATCTGCATGCGCGGCAACTGGCCGTCCGCCGGGGTCGCGAAGTTCGCGTTGTTTGTGCCCGAAGAGTCCTGCGCCTCGGCGCGGACGAAGTCGTTGCCAAGACCACCCCGACCGAAGTTGTCGGTCTGGAAGTTGCGCGCCGACTCGGTGAAGCCGAAGTTGTACATCAGATCGTGGTAGCGGTTCGACCAGAAGAAGATGTTCGTAACGATGCCCATGCGATAATTCGCATCCGTCGGCTGATTAGAGCCGGTGGGATCAGCCGCGCCGTCGGGGATGTAGGGGAAGCTGAAGATTCGCCCCGCCGCGGTGGCGCGGCCCGTCGGATCGATGCCGTTTGTGCCGTCGCGGTCTAAACCGGCATCCACGTTATTGCCGGTCGTGACGGCGTTGCCCGCGCCGTCGGGAATCCAGCCCGTATTGTCGGCGGCGGCATTCTCGCTAATCTCAGTTACATCGGTGCGAGTGATGCCGGAAGGTAGGGCGCAGGGAGACGGCGCCGTGCAGGTCGTCGGCGAGAGCGGCGTTGGGCTGTCGTCGTTGTAAATGTTGTAAGTGACTGACTGAGTCTGATCCTGCGTGATGTTCTTGCGCCACAAAAGCGTTCCGGTCTGAGCGTCTACTATCACGTAGTAGGCAATGTCCGGCTGCCACAAAACCATCGAGTAAGCCAGCGTTAACTGACCTGGTGCCAGGGGAAAGTACACCAGCTTGACCTCGATTGGTTCATCAAACGGCCCTTGCGAAACTTTCTGCGTCAGCCCGTCGGCGCCGCGTTCCAGGATGCTCAGCGCGGTGTCGCTAACCGCCACTTTGATTGTTCCTGCGGCAAAGACGACAGCTTTGGTGGCGTTGAGAGACGGCGTGGCGGAAAGTGCATCGGTATTCACGCCCGCGGCCAGCAAGCCGGTGGTACGGGCCAACCGTCCGTCCGACGTAAGGATGCCACGCACGTACCCCTGAAATACCGGGATGCCATTAACCTGCTGCTCGTATTCAACGAACGAGAGATTGCCGGCCGGGTTGGTGTAATCCGAAACTTTGACGAGCTGCGCAACCTGCTCCTGAGTCAGGCCATACAAGCCGGCATTCGCCGAGAGAAAACTTTTGAGCGTGTTTTGGTTTGCGTCCTGACCGGCGGCGAACGGGGCTGAGGCAGGCGCGAGCACGCCACCGCCGTCGACGCTGACTATTTCGGGAACCTGCAGAATCTGGTTGTACTGAACTCTCAAATTTGGCAGTCGCAACGCGAGTCTCTCCTGTGACGAGCGCATAGACTGAATGATC
Source organism: Blastocatellia bacterium (assembly GCA_003487805.1). Taxonomy (GTDB): domain Bacteria; phylum Acidobacteriota; class Blastocatellia; order Pyrinomonadales; family Pyrinomonadaceae; genus UBA11740. The sequence continues at coordinate 127,404 of DNNE01000024.1, forward strand.
GCTTCGGTAGCTTTGGCTTGCTCTGGACTAATTGCCCGAAGTTTGGGGCCCTCCAAAATCATCTGGTTGGTCGAGCCCTTGTTACTGCTTTGAAGATCTTGAGTCTCGGCTTTCTTTGGTTGCCTGCCTCTAATGTCAAAATTCTCGAAACCTGGCCGGGCCTTCGTGACGACTTTGGGAATCTGTGGTGAATCCTGACTGGATACAATCGGGCGATTGCTCAGGAATACAGCCACTAGGGCCAGACCTAATATTAAGGGGAAGATGAGTTTTCGGTGGCTTCGCATGTACTCTCCTAACGTCTGAACAAGTGGACTGATATGATCTTTCCGACGCAGGCTGTTAGTTGGGGCCGTGTCTTTTCAGTCTAGGTCTTTCTGACCAACTATGAGTTGCTGGAAACGGGGCACAACTAACTTCAGAGCAAGGTTGGCTTTGAATTCAATCAGAGATGGCTTTTCACACGTTCGATGAACGACTAGCAGAATTGTCGGGGGGACCAGGGAAACTTTCCATCCGGATCAAAAAGCGCTCGAAGCGCGGTACTCTAATACAGTATCAGGAAGCGGTCAATTATTTTCGCCGATAGTCTTGAGCTCGCACTTACTGGGACTTATCCTGCGCTTCGCGCGGTTCCGATGCAGTTGGCGAGCATATTGTTTGGCGATCTGCATGACTCTCATCGAATCCAAAATCTTTCACAGTCGTTTTGGTTGGCGAAATAAAGGTTAGGCGCCAACCAGCTTATAAAATCGAAGGCATTGATTGGCGAACGCAAAAAAGGCGCAACCGGCATCAATGAACAGATCGCATTGGGCCTCCGGTGCCTTTCGTGTCTCTCCCCGCACTGGTCCATCACGGGCCAAACCGCTTCCGGTACTCAGCTGAACCGATGAACGCCTTAATCATCTCAGCGCCAATATAATCGCCGTTGAATTGATTCAACTTATTGAGCCAGAAGTTAAAGCCTGCAAAGTTCAGGGTCGCTTCGGGAGCCGCATCGGGGTTCCTTCTCAGGTAACCAAAGTACTGCATCAAAACGAACGCGCGATTGAATTCACGCTGTTGCAGCACCGCGTTCTCGGCCACCTTCATCAACACATCTGCGCGCAGCGCAGGATCCGCAGAGTTAGGCGCCAACTCGGCAACCAGCGCCGATCGCTGATTGTCTGTAAGCACCATACCGGCATTCGCGTTCAAGGCATCTACGAACGCCGCCGCGCTGGTTAACGCGGGATAGCGAGACAGGAATTCCGGACGTTGCACAAACGCCAGAGCATATGCGCGCTTGTTAGCATCGAGCTGTGCCTGCCAGTTACCGACTCCCACCACGACGCCGGCCCCGATGCCCTGAGTGTCGCGCAGGAAGTTCGTGAATCTGATCGGCACTGGCACCGTCGGCGGATTGATGTCTCCGAAGCCTGACTTGTAAGTGCGTTCGACGAAATAGCCGGTGTTCTGGAATTCAATCGACAGGAAGAACGCCGCCGAGGTGTTGATGCGCTGGACGTCAAGACATTGGGCCGCCGTCAGTCCTGCCGGCCGTCGCGCCGGATCGTTACACTTGTCGATGTTGTCCTTCCAGAATGCCAGACCCTGGGCGTCGGGCTCGCGATTCAGGAAATCATGATAGGTCTGGCGGACGAAAGTGTCCGTGTCATCGTTAGGATTAACCGACGACGCGCTGAGATCGTCGTCGATGATAGTCACGGTAGCATTGGCGTCGGACGGCTGAGCAAAACCACCGCCACCCGTTGGGTTAGACAATGTTAACGCGATCGTTTCGTTGCCTTCGACGAATGTATCCTGCGAAATAAGGACATCAAACGTCTTGGAAGATTCACCGGCCGCAAACCGCAGCGTGCCGAGTGCCGTTGTGAAATCGCACCGAGGCGAGGCCACGCCATTAGCGTTTGAGCAAGGCAACACGGACATGGCCGCGCTGTCATCCGGAGTTGTGTAATCGATGCTGAACGCCGTGGACTGATCGCCCGATCGATTTACGGTGATCGTGACGAAACTTCCGTTTTCGTTGACGTTGTAATTCGACTGACTGAACTTGATCAGTGGCCGGAAGATCACTGTCTGCCCGCCCGCGAGAGTGCCGGTGCTGGGCAGCAGATTTGCATCGCCACTATAGTCGGCCGTGATGGTATGGGTTCCGGTGGACAACGCCGTAGTGCTCAATTGCGCGACGCCGGACGAGCTTACAGCTGCCGGACCGCCCAGGTTAGCGCCGTTGTCCTTGAACTGCACTGTCCCGGACTTCGCAACCGGTCCGGTAACCGTGGCCGTGAAAGTAACACTCTGATTGAGGTCAGAAGGGTTAACTGAAGAGGTTACCGCAGTGCTAGTGGCTGCTCGGTTATTGGTCAAGCTAAACGATGCAGACGTCGAAGAGGCTCCCGACGCGGTGACGTTATAAGCGCCGGCTAACCCATTTGCCGTCGCCGAAGTACTGGCCTGGCCGCTGCCGTTAATCGTGGCATTAGCCGTGATCGCCCCGCCCGTCAAAGTCGCCGAGGCGCCGGAGGCCGGTGCGGTGAACCTAATAACCCCGCCAACAAACGGCTCGCCACCCGAAGCAGCGACGTTCGCTACCAGGGGGGATCCGAACGCTGTCAGGATCGTGGCATTCTGCGGCGTGCCGCTCGTCGCTGTGATCGTAAAGCCACGCGATTCGAACGCGCCGATGTCGACGGTTCCATTGACGATTCGGTCAAAGCCGCTCCCGCGCTGATCAGTGAGACCAGCAGCCAGGTTGTTGCTGCCGGCGTTGAGCGCCGGACTGCCTGGCAAGAGCGCCATTGTCTGAGTTGGCCCACCGTAGTTGCCCAGGGGTGCGAGTAGCGCGTTAACTGGAGTCGCGATCGTTCCCACGATGTCGCTCTTGACGCCGTTCGTAAGTCCGTTGCTTCCATCCTTCGCGCCAATCAGGTTATTACCTTGCGAGTTGAAGGTGCCCTGAACATCGGGTCCGTTTGCCGTTCCGGCGGTGTTGCCGGCGACGATGGTGTTCACGAGATTGGCCGCCGGGGCGATGTTGTTATTGAAAATTCCACCGCCTGCTCCAGCTCCGCCCGGAGCGGAGTTATTACTGATTGTACTGTTGTTAAGGTTGAGGCCGCCCTGAACGTTAAAAATACCACCGCCCGCTGCAGCCGTGTTGCCGCTGACGGTGGAATTGACGATGTTGACGGCGCTCGTGCCGTTGTTGTAAATACCGCCTCCCGAATTGGTGGCAGTGTTGTTATTGAACGTACTGGTGGTAATGTTCACTGGTCCATTACCCAAATTAAGCAGGCCGCCACCAAATTGAGCGGTGTTATTGCTGAGTACATCAGTCGTGACGTTAAGCGTGGCGGTGTTGCTATTCAGAATACCGCCCCCATTCGTGCCGCCGCTGCCGTTAGAAATCGTCAGGCCGAAAATAGTCACGACCGCAGGATTGGTCGCCGTCACATTGAAGACGCGGAATTGTGGCGTGCCGCCGGCGGTGCTGCGCATCACCGTCAGGTTCGCGGCTGGTCCCTGAATCGTGAGGCTCTTGCTAATGGGCAGCTCACCACTTGTCAACGTGATTGTCTGGCCAGTTAGGTTAGGAGCGAATGTGAGCGTGCTGCCGGCGCAGGCAGTATTAATAGTTGCTCGCAAAGATCCAGAGCCACTGTCATTGCTGTTTAGTACCAGGGTCGGGCCGCAATTAACAGTGATCGTGGCAGTAGCTAACCCGCCGCCAAGCCCACCATTCGCATTACTTGTTGAAGCCTGCACCTGGAAGCTGCCATTCGCATTTGAATCCAGAGCCGGAGTGAATTTCAGTCCGGCATTGCCTTCAGCAAACGTGATGAAGTCGTTGTTATTGATCTGCGTGGTGCCGTTGTTCTTGAACAGAGTTCCGTTCGTGATGTTCGTGATTTTGAAGTTAGTAACTTCCGTGCCGTCCGCGGCGTTGCGGCTGATTACGAGCCCGTTTGTCGTTTGAGTGTTGACAGTCGTGCTGGCGTTTGTCACCGATGGTGTATCCGCGACCGGGTTGACGGTGATTGTTGCGGTAGCGAAGCCACTGCTAACACCGCTGCCGTCGTTACTGGTCGCAGCCTGCACCTGGAAGCTGAACGTTGTGCCTGGGCTGAAGAGATTGGCCGCCGGCAAGAATTTCAATCCGGCATTTCCTTCGGCGAACGTAATGAAGTCCCCGTTATTAATCTGACTAAGGCCATCGTTCTTGAAGAGCGTGCCGTTGGTGATCCCGCTAATCTTGAAATGCGTTACTTCGGTGCTGTCGACCGCGTTTCGGCTGACAACTAATCCTGTCGTGTTTTGCGTGTCCTCGTTCGCAGTAGCATTCGTCACTGATGGCGTATCAGCCACCGGCGCAACCGTGAGCACAAAAGTATCGGTCATGCTCTGGGAGTTAATGCCGTTGACCGTGATTGTGATTGTAGATGTGCCAAACTGATTGGCGACCGGATTGATTGTCAAAGTGCGTGTTGAGCTTGAACCGCTTACCGCGATGTTCGCCGGATTGTTTGGTACTAAAGCAGTGTTGGAAGACGAGGCTGTGACAGAAGTGATCGAGGCCGCGCCGCCAACATTGAATATAAGTTGGAATTGCGTGTCTTCGTTGGCACTTGAGTCGGGGATATCCTGCACAGACACCTGCGCTTCGAAAGCGCCGATGTCAACGGTGTCGGTTGTGTCGACGTCGGGTCCGTCAACGGCGCGCGCAAAGCCGGCGGCGCGCTGATCGGTGGTGAGCTGCGCGATGTTAGGGTCGCTGCAGTGAGCTGCTTGTGTCACGCAATTATCGCCCGCATCAAGAGCGGGACTGCCTGAGAGCAGTGCGTGTGTCAGCGTCGGGCCGCCGTTGTTAGCGAGTGGGCCGAGTCGTGGACTGGCCACACCAACCTGATTGTTGTTGACGCCATTCGTCAACCCTCCGGCCCCCCCGGTGCCGATCAAATTCGAGGAGCTGTTCGCATCGACGGTTCCGGATATATCACTTGCTGTTCCGCCAGGACTGATTGTATTACCGGCAACAATGGTGTTGCGCAGTCTGACGGTAACCTCACACCCCGAACATGAAGAAACTACGTTGGCAATACCGCCGGTGCCTCCTGAGCCGGCGCCGACATTCCCAAAGACCGTTGTATTGGTTAGCGTAACGACAGCACTCGTAGCATTTGAAGCACCAGCAAAGACTCCGGCGTTACCAATCCCGCCGACCCCCGTGCTATTAGCGTTGCCAGAAATTGTGCTGTTAGTTAGGGTAATCGTCGCAATACCGCCGCTTCCCACTCCATTGCTAATCGCAGCGCTGCCAGTCGAGTTGATGTTGTTTCCTGTGATGGTGCTGTTGTTGACGATTACATTGGCTGGACTTGAAGATTTGCCAATGGATACGTTGTTGTCGATCGCTGCATCGGTATTGCCGGAAAACGTACTATTGTTAATCGTCACTGTAGCCGGAACGGACGCAACATTTTGCGGGACCTGGTTTCGAATACCTGGACCACTGTTACCGGACACAAGCGTAGTGTCAATTACGACCGTGCCGCTGATGTTCCCAATACCGCCCCCCGCCGCCGCGTTCTTCACAACGCAATTATTGATTGTCAGCGTGCCCTGACTATTGAAGAAGTTTCCTCCCGTATTAGCGGGGGGGGACGCGCCCACCGCGCTGCCATTGGAGACAGTCGCGCCTGCTATCGTGAGACTCTTAAAAGCGTTCACTGCGAATACGCGAAAACTCGGTGTGCCGCCCGCCGCGCTACGTTGAATCGTGAGCAGGTTCGCGCCTGGACCTTGTATGGTTAGATTCTTGTCGATGACTAACCCAGCAGTCGTCAGCGTGATCGGACTAACCACCTGACTCATATCAAAACCGATCGTCGATCCATCGCAGGCATCAAGGATGGCCTGGCGCAAGCTACCGGCGCCGTTATCGGCATTTGTCGTCACAGTCTGATCGATGAAACAGCTCGACGCGGTGACGGTAGTTGAGCCAGTGTCGTTTTCAGGATTGGGATCCGCATTACTGATCACCATATGACTGCTATCCGTATAACTGTTCACCGTAGTCTCGTTAATGTAAGTCGATGAAGAGCCAGCCGGAATGTGTCCGACAAAGCTGAAGACACTTGTGGTGCTCGCGGGGAGACTGGCGATCGAGCAAGTGGTCGTGCTACCCGGCGAACCGCAATTCCACACGGGGCCCGAACCTTGGATGAAAGACACAAAAGTCATCGGAAAGCCCGAGGGAGAGCCTCCGGGCAACGAGTCGGTAAAGCTGACATTGGTCGCCGTGTTAGGTCCCAGATTCGTTACGCTTATGGTAAAGGTCACGTCCGTATTGGCGTGAACTTGTGAGGGGCTGCTCTTAGTCAGGCTGAGATCAGCGCTGTTGCCGGGAACCTGAGTTACAGCGGTCGACTGATTGTTCTCGTCATCCACGTCATTAGCGCCACTGACCTTCGCAACATTAGTGATAAATGTGCCCGGCGCAGTTCCCGAATTAACGTGCACAGTTAGAGTAAAGACATCGTTGCTTCCGGCAGGAACAAGTGAATTCGTGCACGTGAGCGTGAAATTGTTGCCGGAATTGGGATCCGTACAGGACCAACTAGCCGGTTTTGTCTTTGAGACGAACGTGGTGCCCGTCGGCAACTTATCGCTTAAACTTGCGCCCGAGATGTCCTCCGTCCCAGAAGTTGAGACAGTAATCGTATAGGTGATGTCCGTGTCCGCTGGCGCCGTGTCGGGACCCGTTTTGCTCACCGAGATGTCGGCATCCTGAAAAAAGGCCCGCATCGCGGCGCCGGCGCCGGCAACAAAGACCAAAGCGACGCCCATAAGAATGATAATAAAAAATAACGGCCGGGCAGCTGCGCTGCGGCGCGCTTGGCGGGATTGGGGGATTGAAGATTTCACGAGTACTCCTTAATCGGTGCGCATTTCTTTCAGCGGATCAAAGAATCGCACGCCTTTAACGGTCGTTAGCTGACCGCGACTTTGGCAGCCGGATGTGTCAATGCTGCACATCACCTGGAACAATTTGGTAGACAGACGCGCGTGGGCCAAACAGCAGTTCGGTGCGGCTATGTTCTAAATCTAATTCACCTTAATTAGTATTACGAAACTTGATTGTACCCGGGGCACGGTTCAATTGAGGCACAAAAATACCACAGGTGCGCCAAATCGAAAACCAGAGGTTGAGCATAGATTCCGATTCAAACCCGTCTGGATTTGCCGTTGGCGCCTCAGACCAGATATGTGCTTCGGGCGATCGCTCAAGAGGCTTCGAATGGACTCTCTCTGATCAGGCAGGGAAAGGTGCTAAGAATGGCAGCGGTTTGTGGCCTCAAAGTCAGGTTGCAGTCACGAGCTTCGTGCCTTTGATTATCGAAGGAATTCTCTCAATTCGTCGACATTCGGCAACGCGGCTCGTCCGCCCAGGCTGCGGCATTTCAGGGCAGCCACGGCATTGCCCAACTTCATACAGGACTCCAAATCCTCATCGCGCAACATTCCGTAAATGAATCCTGCGTGAAACGCATCGCCGGCGCCGGTCGTATCACGACAGCCGCCGGGTACTTCGAACGCCGGTGATTCGATGAATTCTCCTTCGCATAAGACGATTGCGCCGCGTTCGCCAAGAGTGGCTCCGACTATGGCGCAACCGAATCGGGCTTTCGCTTCGATCAAGGAAGCGCGCAAGTCGCTGATGCCCGTCAATCGATGCGGAAATTCTGACGATGTTATTAGCACATCAATCAGCGGCAGCAACTCAGGCAATCCGTCATAGACGTTGTCGATATCCGTAGTGACAATCGTGCCGGCGTTTCGAGCGGCCCGCGCCATCACTGCACAGGCCGGCGGGTCGTGTGCGTCGAGGTGCAGCACGCGACCACGCGACGCGAGTTCCAGCGGCGCTTCGTCACGCCGGTACGAAAGGCGCTCATCGCGATCCCAGATGATTGTGCGTTCGCCCGATCGGGCGTCGATGATGATGAAAGCGGTTTGAGTGTCAGCGCCTTCGATCGTTTCCGCGTAATCTAAATTCACGCCTTCGTCCGCGACCGAGCGCAAGCCAAAACGTCCAGCCTCATCCGAGCCAAAGCGTCCGGCGTAAGCGGTCCTGAGACCAAGCCGCCGCAGCGCGACCATCGCCGTTGCAGTCTGGCCGCCCGCCGCTTTGTCGTATTGAGTGAAACGGGTCTTGGTGTCGAACTCGGGATAATGCGGCACAACGATCAGATGATCGACCGCGTTCAGGCCAAAGCCGACGGCGTCGAATTCTTTCTCGCTCGGTATTTGAAGAGGGATTCGCACGGTCGGTTGATTCAATATCTCAATCGGTCGTCAGTGTCACGTGATCGCGAATGTAATCAATGAGGAGGGGATTCCCATCCAGAACTCGGCGCCGATTAGCGCGTCAACGCCGTCACTGATCACCGCGCGAACTATTCGTTGCTGACCGAGCCAATCGATCTCGACGAGCGCGAGGCTGGCGACGATAAAACGTCCGGAGACAAGTTGAAACGTTGCTTTTCCAATTATGGGGACGCTTGAGCGCTCAATAATTTCGCGCGGAAGCATCAAGGCGCCAGTGAAGCCGGTATCAACAACACACTCCACCGTCACATCATCAGCTAAACGGATCGTCAGGATCGGTTCGCGGGCGGGGGTGATTCTACCGGATTCGGTTGCCATGGCCGTGAAGAGAATCAGCAGCTTCGTAGCCAATTCTGGCGAGATAGAAGCTATGCTTCGGCATTGAGGCATGAGCTTCTACAAGCGCGGCAGTTCCGGTGTCACCCAGAAAGTATTTACCGGTATCAGGTTCGATTGCGACGTAGCGTCCCTGCTGAGCCGGTTCAAGCACGCCGCGAAGCTTCTGGTTGTAAAGCTGGCGCGCCCGACGGACCAATTCGTCGTCAGAATCTGCTGTGCCAATCTTTTCCAGCAGCGCGCTCATTGCGGTCAGTGTAGCACGATTACAAGCCGCCATTTAACCGGATTGGCGTACAAGCGATAAGATAAAGCAGGAATGACGCTCGACGAAAAACTTAAAGAAATTCCGCGCGCGCCGGGAGTCTATCTTCACAAGGACGCGGGCGGCAAAATCATCTATATCGGAAAGGCCAAGAACCTGCGCAATCGCGTGCGTTCTTATTTTCAGGCCGGCCGAACGGGCGATTTCAGTTACGGCATCAAGACTGAAGAGTTGGTAAGACAAATCGCCGATGTCGAATTCATCGTCACCGATAATGAAGCCGAAGCATTCACGCTCGAAGCTTCACTCGTCAAAAAACATCAGCCGTATTTCAACTACAAGCTAAAGGACGACAAGTCTTATCCGCATCTGAAGCTTACCGTCAACGAGCCGTTTCCGAAATGCGTGATCACCCGCCGGATTCAAAACGATGGCGCGCTTTACTTTGGTCCCTTCCTGCCGGCGTCGATGGCCCGCCGCACTATCGATTTAATAAACCGGACATTCCAGCTGCGCACTTGCGACATCGAGATCGATGGCAAAGCGCCGCGGCCATGCCTGGAGTATCACATCAAACGCTGCCTTGGTCCGTGCGTCAAGGGCTTGTGCACGCCGGAAGAATATCAGGAAGCCGTGCGCGACGTGCGCATGCTGCTCGAAGGCCGCAACACAGAGCTCGCGGGCATTTTGGAAGAGCGCATGCTGCATGCTTCCGAAAGCATGCGTTATGAGATCGCGGCGAAGTATCGCGATCTGCGCAAGACGGTAATCAAACTTTCTGAACAGCAGAAGATGGCGACGACTTCCGAAAGCGACATAGACATCTTTGGTTACTATCGTGAGGAGAAGCGGCTCGCGCTGCAACTCTTTACGATGCGCGAAGGTGACATCGTCGGCCGTCGGGAATTTTTCTGGGAAGATTTACCGGAAGATAATTTCAACCCGGCGAGTTTTCTTGGCGAAGTGTTGATTCAGTACTACAGCAGCTCGGGTGGCACGGGCGTCTCGCCCCTGGAAGATCACGCGCAAGATGCGCGTGCAACCACCGGTGTCGATCTTCATCGTCCAGATGCGCGTCCAGCTTCATTTCTGCCTCGCGAAATTCACGTGCCGATTGACTTTGACGATCGCGGACTGCTGGAAAAGGTCCTTACTGAACGAAGAGGCCGGCGCGTGCACATCCTCGCGCCGCAGCGCGGCGAAAAGCGCGACATGATCGATCTTGTCGAGAAGAATGCGAAGCTCGCTTTCGAACAACGCTTTCGCGTGCTGAAGCCCGACATGAAACGCGTGCTTGAAGAGATGCAGGAAACGCTCGAGCTGCCGAGATTCCCGGCCCGAATTGAATCATTCGACGTTTCGCACATTCAGGGCTCTGAGAACGTAGCAGGCATGGTCGTCTGCGAGAACGGGAAGATGAATCGCAACGAGTATCGCAAGTTCAAGATTCGCTCAGTCGACGGCGCGAACGATTTTGCCTCGATGCATGAAGCCGTGCTGCGCCGTTATCGACGCGTGCGTGATGAAGAGAAAGCTTTGCCGGATCTCATCATGATCGATGGCGGCAAAGCGCAATTGAGTGCGGCCGCCGAAGCGATGCGCGAACTCGATCTGGAAGCCGTGCCGATGATTGGCGTGGTGAAGCCGCCACTGCATCACAATCAGGTCGCCTACCTGCTGGTGAAAGGCCGTGAAGACGCGCCCGTCTATCTCGATTCGCACTCGCAGATCCTGCGGCTGATCCAGATGATTCGCGACGAGACGCATCGCTACGCCGTCACCTATCATCGCAAGCGCCGCGAGCTGCGCGACTTCACTTCAGAGCTGTCGGCGATTCCCGGCGTGGGCGAGAAACGAAAGACGCGCCTGCTGCGTCACTTCGGATCGATTCACAAAATCTCGGAAGCCACCGTGGAACAACTAGCGCCCTTCGTCGGGCAAAAAACGGCAGGCGAGATCGTCGACCATTTTGCGAAGCAGAGAGCGTTGGCGGAAGGCGCGAACGCTGTGTAAGGAAAGTAAATCGCAACGCGCAAACCTATTACAACGAGCGATATTTAATAACATTAAAAACAAGCCATCTGTTACACTTCCCGGCCTAAAAGCGGAAAATGAGGAATGGTTAATGGCAATCTACGCGTTTTGGAATAACAAAGGTGGGGTAGGCAAGAGCTATCTGACCTTTCAGATCGCAAGCGAATACGCAAGAATACATCCTGATCGAAAGGTTCTAATTGTCGATCTTTGTCCTCAAGCAAATGCCTCAGGGATGCTGCTTGGCGGAATGAGCACTGGTGAAGCTGCTCTCGATTCTTTAAGCAGCCGAACTCCCCGGCAAACTATCTCTGGTTACATCGAAGATCGAATCACTAGTCCTTATGTTAATCCTTATACTGGTGCGAATTTTGTAATCAATGTGTCGGAGTACAATTCGTATTCGCCCGAAAACTTGTCACTCGTTTGCGGTGACGAACAATTAGAGGTTCAAGCTTCTCGCGTGCGCGGAGCAACAGTCCCCGGTCGCACCGACGCGTGGAGAATTGTTCATACATGGATTACCGATCTGATAGAGGATGTTCAGAATTCCTGGGATCAAGAGAACACTACGGTCTTCATTGACTGTAACCCGAGTTTCTCGATTTATACGGAACTCGCGATGTCGGCTTCTGACCGGCTAATAATCCCTTTCTCTGCCGATGGATCATCCAAGAGAGCAGTCAGGGCTGTACTTGCGCTTCTCTATGGAATAACTCGCGTTCCAGGAAGCTTGCAGTCGGAGTTTTATACCAACTCATTACAATTTCGGCTTCCCATACCCAAGATATACTGCTATATCGGCAACCGGCTAACTCAATATATTAAATCAGCTAAAGCGTTCCGAAGTGTTGTCAATGAAATCGGTAACGAGATTTGGGCGGTTTGGAAGACAAATCCGAACGTTTTTCATATTCATCCTGCTGGCGCTGCGAGTCCTGTCGGTCGCTCGGCTTTCATCGATATGTTCCAGTTTGAAATCGTTGATGCCAACACGGCGTCTGTTGTGTCGAGTTCTCTCGGAATACCGATCAACCGTTTGCAAGCGGGTCTGTACCCCGTGGTGGGAAGAAGTGTCATGGTAAATCAATCTCAACTCGATAATCAGCAACCTAATATCAAAGAACTCGTAGCAGCCATTGAGTAGTCTGGGGAGCAGTAGTGGCAACTATGGCCGAAGAAGACACCCCCAAAGCCGAGTTACCGGAGCGACAACGAGCAAGTCTACGCGCGAATCTTCTCGAATCCCTGCCGCCAATCCTGTCCGACGACGATGAAGGCATCGGCGAGGCGCTACGGCGTGATGCAGAACTTGATGCTGATCCCAGTCAGGCGATTTCCTCCGCCCAGTTGGATTCCCATATCCGCAATCGTCGCTATGGCCGTTAACGTGCCGCCGAGAAGCCATGCCGACCTCTCTTTTACCTTCGACTTTCGATGATTTGGGCACGGGCAGTGTGGTTGTCTTCCTTCACGGCTTTCCCTTCAATCGCTCGATGTGGCGCCAGCAGATCGATTTCTTGAGTGCTCGCCGCTTCCGCGTTGTCGCGCCTGATCTTCGCGGACTTGGTGAAAACAAATCCGGCGAGGAAGTCGCGACGATGGAAGACATGGCGCGTGAGGTGGCGGCGCTGATGGATCGATTGAAAATGGATCGCGCGACGATTTGCGGGCTTTCGATGGGCTGTTATGTGGCTTTCGAATTTGTTCATCTGTTTCCGGCGCGCGTGCGTGCGCTGGTGCTCTGCGGGCCGCGAGCGCAGGGTCCTGATGATGCGGAAAGGAAATCACGCGAAGAGCAGGCGCAACGTGTTTTGGCTGAAGGAATGCAGTTTGCGGTCGCGTCAATTTCGACAAATCTTCTCGCTCAAAAGACCGTGACTGAAAAGCCTGAGGTAGTTGCGCGGGTGAGCGACATGGTCCTGCAGACTGATCCGCGCGGCGCCGCGGCGGCGCAACGTGGCATGGCTGCACGCAGAGATTATTCAGATGAACTGGCGAACATCACGGTCCCAACCTTGATCATCGCCGGCCGCGAAGACGGTGTGAGAAAACCGGAAGACGCTGAATTCATTCATCGCGGTATTCGCGGCTCGCAGTTGGTAGTGATTGACGATGCGGGTCACTTGATGAACATGGAACAGCCGGAGAGATTCAATCGAGCGTTGATCGATTTCTTTGAACGATTGACTCATTGATTCATTTATTCATTGAATCATTGAAAAGCGATTAATGAATCAATGAGACAATGAACCAATGAATCAATCCAAAAAGTTTACCATCGAAGAACGCGTGCGCTGGGGTGACGTCGACGCGGCACGAATTATTTTTTACGGCTCGTATATTCGTTTCTTCGAAATTGCCGAGACTGAGTTGTTTCGCTCGGTCGGCATGCCATACGGCAAAGTATTCGATGAACTCGATATCTGGCTGCCGCGCGTGCATCTTGAATGCGACTTTCTGCGCGCCTCGCAGCTTGACGATCTGCTGGTCGTCAGCGTGTACGTCGGAAAAATTGGCCGCACCTCGCTGCGCTTGAATTTTGAGGTGAGGCGCAAGACTGAAGACGGCACGATTGAAAAGGATCTGATGGCGACGGCTCACTTCGTGCTCGTGTCAACCGATCGCTTAGATCTAAGACCTGTTCCTATTCCCGAAGTGCTGCGCAACGCGCTCACGCCTTATACGGAATAAGACAGGATTTACAAGATTAACAAGTAAGAGCAAATTCCGGTCAATCTTGTTAATCCTGTCTGGCTTGTCGATTGGTTTGCGGCAATCCCTCGATCAGGTGATCCATCGCCAGCCACATACTCCAACTGTGATGATAGAAGATGAGGGGAAACGCGACGGCGACGGTGAACAGAATAATAAATGTCGTTCGATCGCTTAGCGTGGTCAGGAGCAGCAGCGCGAAGTAGATTATGAGGATGAAGACTTCGGTGGCGACAACATTCGCCATGATCGCGCCGACAAAAAATCCCTCTTCGCGTTTGAAGATGACACCACAGGAATCACAATGATGCTTTAAGTTGAATGGTCTCTGGACAATCGACGCGCGACCGCAGACCGGACACTTCAATTTGAGGCTGCGTCCGAGTGTAATCATGATTGTGCGAGGATCGCGTTTCATTAGATTATGAGTTGCGGCGTCATCATACCGAACACCGGCAACCTCGACTAGCTTTTCCGCCAACCCTTCTTTACGCGAATATTGGTGCAGTTTGGCCTTTCATTCACACCGCGGCTTTAGCCCGGCGATCGGCGGACCTGGTGCAACCCATGCATCCGTTTCAACGGCTTTCACCAACACTACGAAAGAAAACCGTTGAAACGGCAACAACATACTTGGCCAATCAAGCAATCA
>DNNE01000201.1:0-2450 GCA_003487805.1 Blastocatellia bacterium
AAACCAATCCACACGAAGGCCGCCGCTGGAAGTATCTTGCGCCTAACGACTTTAAGACATTCTGCCTCGCGCCAAAATAATGTACGCAAATGCTTGCTTTTCAATTGAAAGATTGCACGATTTGTTTCCGGTTGAGAACTGCTATTGCAAAATCCTTCGCCCGCCGTTAGATTGACGAGACAGACAGAAACCAATTGGAGGTAGGAGCAAGTGCCGACCGGAACATGTCCTGAATGTGAAGCAGATGTCCACGTTGATACCGACGCCGACAAAGGCGAGACGGTTGACTGCGAAGAGTGCGGAGTGCACCTGGAGGTCGTCGGTCTCGATCCCGTGGAGTTGGATATCGTCGAAGAAGAGGATTTGGACGACGACGATGATGACGATGAATTCTGAAGAACAGAAGGCAGTAAGCAGATTGCAGTAGGCCGAGAAGACCAACCTGCTGCAGCCTGCCTACTGCTTCCTGCCGTCTGCCTTCTGGCTCTGGTAACCGCTCCTGCTCTGTCGCAACGTCAAACCCGCCGGACCTTCAATCCGAATCGTGTGAAGCTTGCCGTCGCGCCGATTTTCGGCTGGCGGATAGAATCCAATCGCGTAAGCCGCAGCTACGTCTTCGGCGATTGCGCGAAACAGCGGTCCCAGATCGTTCTGGTCCGCGTAAACGCTGCGGCCACCCGTTTTCTCAACTAATCCACTTACATCCAGCGGCGTCGGCAGCGGCATCATTTTCGTCGAAGCCAGCACTCGCGTGTAAGAAGGCATCGTGACGACGTACACGCTGGTGTCGGCAGCGTTCGCTCGCTCGATAACCGTGTCCGGCGAGACGACATCGCCGACTGGAAAGCCATCAGTGATCACCACCACGGCGCGCTTGACCATTTGATGTTGTTTGGTCAGCGGCGCATGTCGCGCCAGCATCCGTACTGCATCATCGACGGCGTCATAGGCATGCGTCGACATGCCGTTAGGTTCGTGTGAAAGACGCTCGAAAGCTCGATCGAGTTTGACGCGATCGCTGGTGAGCGATTGCATCGTCTTTACGTGCATGCCGAAAGTCATCAACGCGAACACCGCCGGATGCTCGGCCAGACGGCGAGAGAATTCACGCATGGCGTCGCTCACTCGACCAACCTCTTCCGGCGTCATACTGCCTGAGAGATCGATCGCGAAAACGATCGCCACCGGGCGCGGCGCGCCTTCAATCTTCTCGATATTGAATGAAGCAATCGGCCGCTCGATCCCATCTTCGTAAAGCTTGAAGTCTTCTTTCTTGAGATTGCGTACCAGCCGCCCCTTGGGGTCGGTGGCGACCACGTCAAGCGGCACCAGGTCGGTATCGACTTTGATGATGTCCTGCGCCTCTGGCTCTGTAGGAAGTGCGCGTCGTGGACGCTCCTGGGTCGATGGATTGGTTTGAGCGTGCGCAGAATCGGCCATCATCGGAACCAGTAACAGCATGCCCGCGAGCAGCAGGAAGTGACAGCGCGATTTGAGAGCATTGAAGGCTAACAACATAAAGATTTAAGAAATTATACGCTGGCGAAAGTAACCGCGCCATTGAGCGAGACGGACAACGTTCCTCCTTAAAACAAGGCTCTAAGCTCCGATATGGGCGGAATATTTATAGATCATTGCTGGAACGTGGACGTCCTCGTCCGCAACGCGCCGATAGGTGTGTGAAGCCTTTAGTGGATTGAGACGAGGTGGCGCTTCGCGGCCACGGCGCCTACGACCTCCGGATGTTAGCTTTCGCAGTTCGCCGCGCGCCGCACTTCATGATAAAAGTTTATCGACGAGGAACTATGAAGCTCACTAAATCATCTTTCATCGCAGCGGCCCTTCTGCTGTTTTCATTTTCCTGCTTTGCACAGGACAAAACGACCGGCACGATCAGAGGCAAAGTGCGCGTCGAACGGGGTTCGCCGTCAGGCGTCGCCGTCATCCTGCTCGCGGGCGATCGCGAAGTGTCACGCGCGCTGACTGACAAGCGAGGCGAGTTTGTAATGTCGCGGGTCTCGCCCGGAACTTACAGTGTGAAGTTTCGCAAAGCGGGCCTGAGCGTTGGCACTGTCGAAGACGTGGCAGTGAAAGCGGGACAAACGCGGCCGCTGGGTGATCGTCTGTATTTGACGATCGACGAAGGCTCGATCGCATTTATTCGCGGCAGCGTGTTCACCGAAGATGGACGCAGCGTTCCCGGTGTGCGGGTGGACCTGGCGAGAATCATTAGCGAGAACTCGACGCAGAAACTCGATTCACGGGTGACTGGCGAAACTGGCGAATTTGTTTTTCGTCTGCCCCCGGATGCGGCGAAGTACCGCGTGACGCTGAAAGCTGACGGCACTGAACCCGCTTCGAAAGATGTCGAGGTTGAGAGCGCCGTGGTTTATCGCGTGGCGTTGACGTATAAGAAGAATCCGAAATAGTTTGGAGTGCGCCGGCGGCGG
>DNNE01000201.1:2791-10679 GCA_003487805.1 Blastocatellia bacterium
TGGGGTGCCCTTGACGGCGCTTTGGATCATTAACAGGGTCGTCAACCTTCTGAAAAAAAGCGGCGTCAAGCCGCCGCACTCCAAAAATTGATCCCATGTCTGATCGCGAGGAATTTCTGACCGCGAAGCAGCTCGCGGAAATTCTGCAAGTCAGTGAATCGACGGTGCGGCGGTTGGCGCAACGGCGACGAATTCCCTCAGTCCGTCTGACGCCACGCATAATCAGATTTCATCTGGATGCGGTGCGCGAAGCTCTTGATGTGCCACGGGTGTCCACGCCTCATCACCTGCAAACAGACGACGCGCAGTTGTCTTTTGAAGATTTGCTGTCAAGTTGATGAACGTTTAGAGGCGGGCTACTGCCCGCCTGGTTGGGCGGTAGCCCGACTCTAAACTGTTGGTTTATGATCGCCGCTGGCCCAGCGGAATCTCGATCCACTTACCGTTCTGATTGATAAGCGCGCGCGGCTTCTTGATCGGAAAGCGACGCGCGAAACCCGGATTACTCTTCAGAAAACGATTAATTGTTTCGTTATCACCCGTCGCCACTTTCCATTTTCCATCTTCACGAATCAGGTACTGTTGGACCACCAGCTTGCCGTCGCCGTCGAACGGCTTGGCGATGTGCGCAAACATCGTCGTATCAACGACCGCCAGATTTCCCGACACGCTTACCGATCCGATTTCAATTCGCTGAAGCTGAAAAGCGTTTTGACTTCGTTGCAGACCCTGGACCAGCCGCTCGCGCGAGATGCGCGTGCGCGCCGAAGCCGGCAGGGCATCATATAGCGCTGCGTACTGACCGTTTTTCAGTTGGTCAAAGATGTGCTGAACGGCCGCGCGCACGTCTGATTGATCGGATGGCGCCGCCAGGGCAGCGGCGGTTGAAAGCAGAAGGGCAAAAACGAGAGTTGAAATGATCGACAAGCTATTCTTCATCAGGATTTTCGGAAAACTCCTCATCGCGCGACTCATCATCATTGATTTTCTTTCTTAGCTGGGCGCGATAGCTCAGAAACCATGCGCACGCGCCCAAAGCAGCAGTAACGAACGCGGTTGACAAATTGTTCCGCCAGAGAAAAACTGCCGCGACCAGGAGCAGCAAACCCGAGACGATCATCCAGGCTCTTTCCCAGGTCATTTCACTTCTACTGCGATCGTTGTGTGCAGCGTGTCGGGCGGAAAACACTCCTCCTGATTGCAAGCCTGCACGCGCAGATTGACCGGCAACTGTTTCGATCCATTCGACGGAAGGACACGCAGTGGCAATTTGATTTTGATTTCACCCTCGTACACGGCGAGCGGTTCCGGCGCAAACTCAAATTTCTTATTCTCAGCGACTGGATAGATTGGTTTGCCGACCTCGAGTCCTTCAACCTTTTCCGCAGTTAGTTCGGTGGGAATCAAGTAAGAAAACGTCGCCGGATTTGCATTAACGTGGTAGCCGGACTCAATAACGACAACGACGTCTACTGAACCTTCACCCGGCTTGGAAAATCCCACAGCCGAGCCGCCGAACTTCACAACATCTTTGGATGATCTGACCTTTGGCGGAACTGGTGAGCCAGCATTTGATCCTTGATTCTTGTTGGCGCCAGAGCAAGCCGCGAGACAAACAGTTATCGCACAGGCTATCGCCAAAGATATCTTTCGACTACTCTTCGTTTTCATCTTTGTCATCTTTATCGGTCCGCTTGATCCCAAACTTCTCGAGACGATACTGCAGCGTGCGAAACGTCAGGCCGAGCAGCTTGGCTGCTTTCGTGATGTTGTAGTCGGTCTGATCCATTGCTTGCAGGATCAAGTTTTTTTCGACTTCTTCGAAGTTGATTCCTTCAGCGGGTAGTTTGAAACCGCCGGTCACGGCATCCTGTGATTCCTGGCGAACTTCGGTAGGCAGGTCTTCCGGGGAAATCAGGTCGCCTTCACACAGAAGGATCGCGCGCTCGATCGCAGATTCCAGCTGGCGCACGTTACCAGGCCAACCGTAATCCATCAGCATGCGTCTGGTCTCTGGCGCCAGCCCTTTTATTAAGCGAGAAGTGTTACGCGTGTGCTTTTTCAGAAAGTAATCGATCAGCACCGGAATGTCGTCGCGACGCTCGCGCAATGGCGCCACATCTACCGAAAGCACATTGATACGATAGTAAAGGTCGTCTCGAAAACGGCCGTCGCCAACCATGGCGCGCAGGTCACGGTTCGTGGCGGCGACAACGCGCACGTCGATTGGAAGTTCGTGCGTGCCGCCCACGCGGCGAATCCTGCGTTCCTGCAAAGCGCGCAGGAGTTTTGCCTGCATGCCGACGTCAAGCTCGGCAATCTCATCGAGAAACAACGTGCCGCGATCGGCAACTTCAAATAAGCCTTTCTTGTCCGCATGCGCTCCGGTGAACGATCCCTTTTCGTGGCCGAACAGTTCCGACTCCAGCAAATTTTCGTTGATCGCGGCGCAGTTGACCGCCTGAAACATCTCCGAAGAACGCGGCGATTGGTTGTGGATGGCGCGCGCGATCAGTTCTTTGCCGGTGCCTGACTCGCCGCGAATCAGGACCGTAGAACTGGACCTGGCGACTTTCAAGATCATCTTCTTGACCGCTTCCATTTTTGGCGAGGCGGAGATGATCTCTACGTCGATTCGATCCAGGGTTCCGAGCGCGCGTTTGATCGTCTGCAGCAATCGCTCGCGATCGAATGGCTTCTGCAAATAATCAAAGGCACCGCGCCGCAGAGCGTCCTTCGCTGAATCGATCGTGCCGTGAGCGGTCAAAAGAATCACGATGATTGACGAATCGAGCGCGAGCAGTTGCTGCAACAGCTCGATGCCGTCCATGCCGGTCATCTTCAGATCGGTAAGCGCGAGATCGAAGCTGCGCTCTTTCGCGAATTTCATCGCAGCTTCGCCAGAGGCGGCCGAGGTAACGTCATAGCCCGCACTCGTCAAAATTTCCTGCAGGATATCGCGCTGCGGTTTTTCGTCGTCAACAACAAGAATGGATTTTCGTGCCATAGTGAATTAGTGGATTGTGTCAGAACCCGGGCGATAGCAACAGGATCAAGTACTCGCTATTGATCCGGGACCTGACACGGGCAGTGTAATTGTAAACGTCGTCCCTTCTCCTGCTTTTGATTTTACCGTAATCGTCCCCTGATGATCTTCCACGGCTTTCTTAACGATCGCCAGGCCCAGGCCTGTTCCGGTTTCCTTTGTCGAATAGTACGGTTCGAAAACTTTGGAAATATCTTCGGCGGCGATGCCCCGGCCGGTGTCGGTCACATCAATCCGCACCCGTCGTCCTTCATCCTCACTGGATAGCGAAACCCCGACCTTACCGCCGCTGCCGTCCATTGCCTGTAGTCCATTAATGATCAGATTAGTAAGCGCTGAATGCAACGAATCGGGATCGGCGATTACCTGGGGCACCGAGCCCTCAGTCGTGACTGTCGCCTCAACACCGGTTTCACTCGTCTGAACTTCGAAGATGCGCAAAGCATCGCGCGCCAGGGCTGCGAGATCAATTGGCTCAGGATGCAGCTTAGGCGGCCGGGAATAATTTAGAAATTCGGTGATCCGATCGTTGATGCGCGCGACTTCGGATTTCAGTTGTTTCGTCAGACTCGCAAACTTTTCCTGCTTTTGCGGATCTTCAGGAGCAAAACTTGACTGCAAATGATCGAGCGTCAGGTTTATATAGTTCAACGGATTTCTAATTTCGTGTGCGATGGCCGACGCGAGCCGGCTGACGACGACGGCTTTTTCAGCGTTGTAGAGTTGCGCCTCCAGTTCGCGCGTGCGCCCAAGCTTCATCGTCATCTCGTTAAAGAGTTCGGTCAGCTCTCCCATCTCATCTTGCCGCTTCTTTCCCGGAACCCGATAGGAAAAGTCACCGCCGGCAACCCGCCGCGCGGCTGTCGATAACGATTTTATCGGTCGTGAGAAACGCCACACAACGATCGCCGTCAAACAAGTCATCACCAATAGCACCGCGAGAGTATAAAGAAGCGCCTGACGAGCTTGACGTCGGAAGACGGCCGACATGGTGTTCGCGGAATCGAGAACTACGATTACATACGGGCGCCCCTTGTCAGTCTCAACGGGGAAGTAGAACGCGCCAGCCGATCCAGCCCGATTCTCTGGCACGACATTCATACCTTCCGGCAGCGGAGTGTTATCAGGGGGCAACCCGACCGCACTGTTGAGCGGCGGCAGCGAAATGTCTTTTACTTTCACATAACGGTAGGAGCGGTCGGGGTTCAGCTGCGGAATCTGGTTCTTGTCCAGGCTGTCCTTAATATTTCCCTGCTCATCAACGATGATTACGTTCTTGACGCGCGCTGCCTGATCGGCCTGCTTTGCTTCATCGCGCATGTCATCGAGATATTCGCCGCTCGAGAGACTCTTAACACCCAAAGCGACGCCTGCGAGGATGGCTTGTCGTTGCTCAATCATGAACCGCGTGTTCGTACGCGCCGATCGAAGATTGACGTAATACTGCGCGGCAAGCGTGAGTACGAGCAGCGCTGCCAGCAAAAGCAGGAGCCGGACTCGGAAGCTGTTTAGCAATCTCGACAAGGCAATCTGGCACAGCAAAAAACACGCCAAGCCCCTTATAAGTATGGCTGATTTTCGTGTTGCTGTTTCGTTATGGCGATGTTATAGTTGCCGCGGCTTCAACGCAAACTCGGCTGAGGCCGCCCACGGGATGCTGGTCCCGTCTCACTTCAGGCAGCGGTGGAATTTCGAGCTCGGGTGGTTTTGATTAGGAATTTAGACACCCTTATCGGTTTCTAAAGCTCATAGGACGACAACGCGCGTCGCCCCTCGGCGCGTGAATCAAAAGCAGCAAGAGTATTACGTTCCGCCTCGATCGCGTGGCATACTTTTTTTTCGAGGGAGTTGCTAATGAATCAAAGACGTTCCCCCAGGGTTGCACTCATATCGTTTACTTTCGTTCTCCTCTTCACACTAATTGGTTCAGTTACATTAGAAGGATACGCAGGCTCGAGACACGGGCGAGGCCGAGCTGCGGCTCGCGGTCGTGCCTCATCGCGTCGAGGTGGCAGGGCATCGCGACGCGAGTCAGCGCGCGCGGGCCGACGCGGCGGTCGCGTACATCTCTCGAAACGTGAGAGACGGGCCGAGCAAGCGCGGTCCGCGAAGGAACAATCTGCCTACATCGCCAAGCTGCAAAAGCGTGCCGGACACAAACTCAGCAAACGCGAACTGGCCGCAGAGATGCGCAAGTTCAATTCCACTCATCGTCGGGCCCTGGAAGAAGCTCGCCGTCGAGCGGAAGCCGCGCGGCAAGCAGCAATCGCGCGTCAGCGCGCCATCGACGAAGGCATGCGCAACGAAGCCGAGGCGAACATCGCGAAAGACAGCACGGTCGGTGAGGACCTCGAAGTTCGCAAGGCCGCAGTCGCGGCTCTGGGACATCATGCCGGCACCGTCGTCGTCATGGATCCAAAGACAGGTCGCGTCTACACGGTGGTCAATCAGGATTGGGCTTTGCGGCGAGGATTCAAACCCTGCTCTACGATCAAGCTGGTTACGGGCGTCGCCGGAATTTCCGAAAAGGTCATCCAACCAGTTGAGACCGTCAGCGTCGGCGGCAACTATAGTCTAAACCTGACCGAGGCGCTCGCCCATTCGAACAACACCTACTTTCAACGCGTAGGCGGCGAGGTTGGCTTTGACAAAATGGTCGGCTACGCCCGCGAGATGGGCCTGGGCGAAAAGACTGGAATCAATTACGCGAACGAGTACGCCGGACGCGTGCCGCTATTCAAATCGGGATACGCCGTAAACCATATGAGTTCTCACGGCGACGATTTTGAAGTGACAGCCATCCAATTAGCGTCACTCGTTTCCGCGATGTCGAATGGCGGCAAACTGTTGACGCCGCACCTGCCGCGCACAGTTGATGAGAACGACAAGTTCAAGACTGAAACCCGCCGCAAGATAAACATAAGCTCCGACACCTTGAACCGAATGTTACCGGGCATGGTCGGCGCCGTGAATTACGGTTCCGGCCGGAAGGCTTATCGCCCCGAGCAGACAGTCGCGGGTAAGACGGGCACTTGTATTGGACAGGGAGCGTGGCTCGGCTTGTTTACTTCATACGCGCCGGTAGTAAATCCAAAATTGGCCGTAGTTGTCATCACGCGCGGAACTGATGCGCACAACCATTTGCCGGCCGCAGTCGCCGGTGATATCTATCGCGCATTGAGTACGCGGTTCGGCACGCAGATCGACTTCCAGGTCGCGCAGACTGCCGACGATGAGGAAACACCAACAAAAGATAAGAAGGCAGCTGCCGTCGATGAGGAAGCTCAAGAGACAAAGGCGGCCACTCAGGCTGAGGAGAAAGCAATAGAAGAGAAAGCAGAAGCTGCCGCCGCAGAAGCTGGTTCAACTTCGGCGACGACCAATGCGAACACTGGGGCCGCGCCTGAACCAACCAGCAAAGTGAAGTCGACGGTCATGCCGGTTGATAACAAGCCGAAGGCCAATTCGAAAACAACCGCGCCGGCCAAGCCCGCCGCGAATCAACCAAACGATGGCCGGCCGCGCAAGACTAAACCAGATCAGCAGTAGGATCGTGGAACACTCTGGCGGTTGGTTTTACAACAAATAATCAAGTGCCGGGCTCTCGTAAGCAGTTTGCGAGAGTTCGGCATTTTTGATGTGATCGTGCGACAGTGCGATAGTGTGCGCTTCAAGCTTGACACTAAACCCAGTGTTGCATGATTATTGCCGCTCTGCGCCGCAGTAGATCCCCAGACCAAAGTAGTAAGTGACAACGAGCGGCTCGCTAATTGCATCTTAGAACTTGCGCCGAAGGGCGCCATGCAATCCGACGAGGTTGCATCTGCAGTCGCAAGGGAAAATTGATCGGAGGCTATTAACAACAAAATGAAACGCATCATCAAACTATTAGCGCTGGTTGCGACGTTGGCAGTGTTTGCTGTTCCCGCACTGGCCCAGAAGCAAGAGTGCACTGACGATAATAAGGGCACCTGGTACAAAACCTTTTACGATAACTATAAAGGTGATGCCGCCGCGCAAAAGGTAGCCTACGACAATGCGAAGATGTATCTCGATTCCTGTCCTGCCGACCCAAATGACAAGCAGGCCGCGTTCATGCAAAAGTTCGTCGACGCCGTTAACGTCTCGCGACAAAAAGCGTCAACCGGAAAGGAATTTGAAAAAGCAGTTGCCGATAAGAAGTATGCGGACCAGGTGAGATTAGGAAAGGAACTTCTTAATAGTGATCCTGATAACGCCGACATTAACACCATCCTTGGTATCGCCGGTTTAGCGGATGGCAGTCTCTTAAAAGAGTCCGCCACCTACGCTGCCAAAGCGATTCAATTGATCGACACGGGAAAACCCCTTAAGGCTTATCCGCATGACGCGGCTCTGGCGTATCTCAACTGGACAATTGGCAAATCGAAGTTAGCGAGCGCACCGGCTGATGCCATTACCGATCTTCTGAAAGTGGCCAAGATCGAAAGTGATGCGAAAAAGAATCCGCAACTCTATATTGACTTGGCTGCCGCTTATGAGACTGGACCGCGCGCCAAACTGAGCGTGGATTATAAGTCGTCCGTGAAACCGGACGGGACTGAAACGGACCAGAGCAAAGTCATCCTGGAAAACCTTAACCACGTGATCGATAACCAAATTGACGCGATGGCTCGGGCTGCAGCGTTTACGTCAGACGCGGCAAAGAAAAAAGAGATCGTTACTGATTTAGCGGCTCTCTATAAATATCGTAACAAGGAAGCGACCGATGCCAACGTAACTGAATTGGTGGCCAGTGTGGTGTCGAAACCAATTCCTGAGCCGCCCACACCAATTACTTCTTTGCCGACAACCACGCCGGTA
>DNNE01000201.1:10990-19314 GCA_003487805.1 Blastocatellia bacterium
CCCCCCCCCCCGCCGCAACCCCGGCAACAAACAATGGCGGTAACGGAGGTGGCGCAAAGCCAGTAGGGAATAACCTGACTAACACGTCGACCACCGGCGGGAATAAGACCGGCACGGGTGCGACGACAGGCACGCAAACTGGAGGCTCAAAGCCGGCCGCGAGCCCAACTCCGTTGACTAAGAAACCGCGTTTGAATCACCGGCGCGGTTAACGCGGATATTTCTCGGCGATAACGAATTACCATCACGCCGAATGCATCGTCAGTTTCGACGTTGCGTTCGGCGTTTTGCTAGAATCGACTCTCTGTGAAGACCACCGAACTCGAAAACCTCGACCATCTCGAGACAATTCTTAAGTATCGCTTTCGCGATCATGCGTTGTTGACCCAGGCGATGACGCATCGTTCGTGGGCCCACGAACAGGTGTCGCCGCGCGCGCAAAAGGACGCGCGCAACCTGCACAACGAGGCGCTCGAGTTTCTCGGCGATTCAATCCTGGGTTTGATCGTCGCTGACTATCTTTTCAAAGCATACCCGCATGCGAGCGAGGGCGAGCTGTCGCGAATGAAGCATCGTTTGGTGAGTGCGCCGACGCTCGCCAAGGCTTCGGCCGAACTGGAGCTCGGCGAATTTTTGCGGTTTGGCCGTGGTGAAGAAAAGAGCGGCGGCCGTCGCAAGAATGCTTTGCTGGCCGATGTATTCGAAGCCGTCACCGGCGCAATTTTTATCGACGGAGGTTTGGAAGCGGCGCGAGATTTTGTCACCTACGCGCTGCGTGAAGATCTGCGCACGGCTGATCCGATCGCCGCGGCCGCTGCCGATCCGAAGACGACGCTACAGGAAAAGCTGCAAGCAACACATCAACCGGCGCCCCAATATACGGTGGTTGAAACATTGGGCCCGCCGCACAAACGCATGTTTCACGTCGAGCTGAAATGGGATGGTGGGATGTCGCGCGGCGAAGGACAAACCATCAAGGCCGCGGAAGCAGCCGCCGCGCAAGCCGCGCTCAAACAGATGGAGCGCGACGAGGCGAACGCTTGACCGGGTGAGATGCACAATCTAGGATGAAGCCGATGAGCGAGTCAGTCACCACAGAGAAGCCTTCCGAAAAACCGGAAGCTTTCAGTGCTCGATCGGTTCGGCCTAACGGCCGCGAGCGCGACGTGGAAGTCGAAGCGGAACCTGTTGGCCCACCAAAGACGGTCATTCGCGAATACTTCGAATCTGCCGTCGTTACCGTGATCATGGCTTTGTTCGGAATGACTTTCATCGTGCAGGCGGTGAAAGTTCCAACCGCCTCGATGGAGAACACCATCACGGTCGGCGATCATCTGCTCGTCAACAAGTTTATCTTTGCGCCTGGTCCGACGTTTCCGCTGCTGCCGCAGCGCGAAATCAAACGCGGCGATATTATTGTCTTCAAATATCCCGGCAATCCTTTCGATCCCGAACGTGACCGGCAGGAAGACAACATCCCTTTCAAAGTGAATTACGTTAAGCGCGTGATAGGCCTCCCCGGCGACTCAGTCGAAGTGAAAGGATTGAAGGTGTATGTCAACGGCGAGCCTTTGCCTGAACACATCATCGTGGCGCGCAACGTGAACGACAAAGGGCCGCTCGATATTGTCGAAGACACTCCGCGCGAAGGGAACGAGCTATATAACGTTTTCTATTTTCCGGAGAAAGTTAACGCCGCGCGCCTGGGTCACGACATTAACGCCAGTCCGGATTTTCATTTCGCGGTGAACGGGAAACCCGCAAAGGTGCCGGCTAATTCATATTTCGTGATGGGCGACGATCGCGACAACAGTTTGGACAGCCGCGCCTGGGGTTTTGTGCCCCGCGAACTGGTAATCGGGCGCGCGATGTTTGTCTACTGGTCTTACGACGAAACCAAACCTTTCAGCAGCCCGCTTGATTTCTTCACCAACACCCGTTGGAGTCGCACCGGCACAATGGTGAAGTGATTGCCGAAGGTTCGGAGTCCCGCCTCTAGGCGGTCCGAAGTAAAAAGACGACCGCCTGAAGGCGGAACTCCAAACGGGAACGCAGCTGCCTCAACAACCGACGTGTTCCAGCGATTGCTATCAAAAGAGTTTTGGATACGCGTCTGGACCCGAAGCGAGGAAGACGAAATCCTCGGGCGCGCCGCGCAACTTTCGTATTACTTCCTGCTCGCTTTATTCCCGCTGCTGGTTTTCCTGATCACCCTGCTGGGATATTTCAACGGCGCCGGTTCTCATCTTCAGCGAAAACTTATCTCTTATCTCGGCGACGTGATGCCGCCGGCCGCACTGCACCTCGTCGTTGTCACTCTCGAGGAAGTTACGAAGGGTCGCGGCACGGGAAAGTTAAGTTTCGGAATATTGTTGGCGTTGTGGGCAGCCTCGAGCGGTGTCAATGCTCTGGCCCAGGCGCTGAACGCCGCGTACGACGTACGTGAAACGCGCCCCTGGTGGAAAGTGCGTTTGATTTCGATCGTCCTGACTGTAGCGCTGGCGGTCTTAATTATCTCGGCTTTGCTGATCGTGTTGTACGGCGGGCAATTCGGACACGAGTTAGCGGGGGTGATTCACGAGGGTGCGGCCTTCGCGTTTGTCTGGCGCATTCTGCAATGGCCCATCGCCCTGGCATTTGTGTTGATTGCGTTCGTAATGATTTACCGTTTTGTGCCGAACGCCGCCGCGAAACGCGAAGGCAAAGGTTTGCGCCGCTCTGATTATCGCCGGCGCTGGTTGTCGCCGGGCGTGATAATCGCGATCGCTCTCTGGCTGCTCGTATCTCTGGGTTTTCGTCTTTACCTGCACTTCTTCAATTCATACAGCGCCACCTATGGATCGCTCGGCGCGCTGATCATCCTGATGCTGTGGTTTTATCTCACCGGCGCGGCGATCCTGCTGGGCGGCGAAATCAATTGCGAGTTTGAACAAGAGATTAGAGAGTAGTAGCGCAAGTTGTTAACTTGCGATCTTCGCAATCCCGATGTATCGGGATTGCGCTACAGTTTCAGTTTGATGCGAACCATCGTTCTCTTTTAGTTCAAGCGCGCGTGTTCTCACCTTAACTCCCCAAGTCAAAACGCTGGCATGACCATTGCACTAGTCCCTTCCGCGGAAATTAAAGTGTTCCAAGAAAGGACGAATGAATCATGTTGTGGACAATTCTATTAGTGTTGCTGGTTCTTTGGTTGTTGGGCCTGATCGGTGGCGTCGGCGGCAGCCTGATACATCTGCTGTTGGTCGTGGCGCTGGTAGTGTTGATTCTCCAGTTGGTTACTGGTCGTCGAACTGTTGTGTGACAGTGACGACTGGCGGCGCGTGAGTTTTCAAGGGGGGTAGTGTATGAAGTACGAAAATGAAATCAAAGGTAAGGCAAAACAGGTGAAGGGCACGGCCAAAACTGAACTTGGTAAGTTGGCGGGCGATCGTGACCTCGAATCGAGCGGCCGCGTGGAGCGCGCAGAAGGCCGAGTGCAAGAGAGAGTAGGAAAGGCAAAGCGAAAGATCGGCGAAGCAGTCGAAAACCTCGGTGAGGAGATCGTCGGCTAACGGTGAAGCGATTCTCTTTTTGCCGGTCCGGGAGAGAGCAATCCTAAGTACGTTTAGAGGCGGGCTACTGCCCGCCTGTTTTATTTCGGCGATGAATAAGAAAACCTCGATCTACACGGCAACGCTCCCGCCCACAAAGGTGATACATACTTAAGTCATCAACTGAACCTTCGTGTCTTTTTCGTGATTCCTGGTTCGTGTAATTTCGTGGTTTTGGTTTCCGTTAATTTACTTGCAAAGCACACCACGAAATCACGCGAACACAAAACCAATCCACACGAAGGCGCGCAGGTCGGGTGAGTCTCGCAGGTTATTACCTCCCAAAGGGAGAGGGAAACAGGCAGAATTCTTTGCATGGCTGATCCGACATCAACAACGCAGCCAATCAAGGCCACACAACGCTCCGGCCTCGCGCGCGCCTTTATCTTTCGCGCGTTGAGCAACAAAAACTATCGACTCTTTTTCACCGGCCAGAGCATCTCGCTCATCGGTACGTGGATGACGCGCATCGCCACCAGTTGGCTCGTCTATCGGCTGACTGGATCAGCGCTGCTGCTCGGCGTCGTTGGTTTCGCCGGCCAGATACCATCGTTTCTGCTCGCGCCGTTTGCGGGAGTGCTGGTCGATCGATGGAACCGTCATCGCCTGCTGGTCGTCACGCAGGTCCTGGCGCTGGTCCAATCACTCGCGCTGGCAATACTCACGCTGACCGGAGTGATCAGGATTTGGCACGTGATTGCGCTGAGCGTCTTTCAGGGACTGATCAATGCGTTCGATATGCCGGCGCGTCAGGCATTTGTAGTCGAAATGGTTGATCGACGCGAGGACCTTGCGAACGCAATCGCGCTCAATTCTTCAATGGTAAATGCGGCACGTCTGCTTGGTCCATCGATTGGCGGCGTAGTGATCGCCGCGGTTGGCGAGGGCTGGTGCTTCATGGCAGACGCCATCAGTTATTTCGCCGTGATTGCGTCGCTGGTGGCGATGACGATTACGCCGCGCATGACGCGCCCGACGAAAGACGCAAACATTCTTCAGCAGTTGCGCGAGGGATGGACGTACGCAGCGCGCTTCGCTCCGATTCGCGATGTGCTGTTGTTGCTCGCGCTCGTCAGCCTCGTGGGCATGCCTTACACAGTTCTGATGCCGGTCTTCGCAAACGAAATCCTCCACGGTGGCCCAAGCACGCTGGGATGGTTGATGGCCGCGTCGGGTGTCGGCGCGTTGGTGGGCGCACTGCTGCTCGCCGCCAGAAAATCTGTGCTGGGGTTAGGCAAGTACATTCCCTTAACCGCCGCGGCTTTTGGAGCCGGCCTCGTCGCTTTTTCATTTACGCGCGTGCTGTGGCCCGCGCTGCTGTTGATGATAGTCACCGGATTTGGCTTCATGGTGCAGATGGCCGCGAGCAACACCGTCTTGCAAACGATCGTCGATGAAGACAAGCGCGGGCGCGTGATGAGCTTCTACATGATGGCGTTTATGGGCACGGCGCCGTTCGGTAGTTTGCTCGCCGGCTGGGTCGCCGACAAAATCGGTGCGCCACACACGCTTTTGTTCGGAGGAATTGGTTGTGTGCTGGGTGCGCTGTGGTTTGCGACCACGCTGCCAAGACTTCGTCGCGACGTCACCCCGATCTACGTGAAGATCGGCATCCTTCCCGAAGTGGCCCAAGGGATTCAGCAGACTTCCGAATTGAGCGTGCCGCCGGAAAGCTGACGATACGGGGCGGGCGACATACGCTGCAACAACATCGGAGTGGTTTTATCGCGCGCGGAGCGCGTGACAGCATAAAGCCTGGGCATAAGTCCCAGGTCCATGGCCCAAACGCAACCCGAGCCCGCGGAGGGGGCGACAGAATTCAGATGAATCGTTCACTTCATTCAATTCCATTCGCGCGAAGGAATTGAATGAACGCGGAACAAAGGTTGGTGTACGAGTCAGACCTGGAGCCGCGATCGTAGCGTGCATGTCGAGCTAAGAATTGTTGCACTGTTCTCGTCTGTCGCCCGCATCGCGTTGATCTTCTCCTCTGGGAACGGCGCCGTGCGAGGGTTTAAAGAGCTAAGCCAGAAAACAAAAGGCTCTCGCCTGACTGGATGTCAGGCGAGAGCCTTTTTTGTGAAAACACTTTACCGATAACAGCCGCAGAGCGGTTGCTCTCAATTGAAACTCTTGAGACGGGCGCAGGCTACTACCTGCTGTTCTTGTTGCGGTTGCCGCGGCGATTGTGACGGCGGCCACGGCGATGCCAGCGACGATTGTTGCGGCGCCGATTGTGGCGGTCGCCTCTATTCATCTCGCGGTTATTGTTTTGGCCCAACGTCATTGCGCTGGCCGTGTCGTTGATTGCTGACGATCCTGAAAACACCAGTCCCGCAAAACATGTGGCGGCGATCAAGGCCACCACTAAAGACAGCTTCCTAATCATAGATGAACTCCTTCGAAATGGTTTCCGGCCAAGGGGGTTACTTGGAGATGGAGCGAATGTAGTCCTAAGACGGAATAGAGTCAATGAAAAAGGGCAAAGGCCACAGGCAAAGAGCGAAAGCAGAAGAGAGTTCGGAGATCAGAAGTAGCACGAAGCAATCCAGGAACTTACACACCCTAACCCTTTGCTCTTAGCCCCTGGCGTTTCGCCCTTACGGCTTATCCAATCGCAGAATCTTTTTCTTGAAATCGATCTTCACCTGAAACGATTTTAGAAAGTTCAGACCGACGAGGCCGCGCGCGTCGAGTCCGCCCGTTTGCAAACGCGAGAATTCAATTGCGCAGGCTTTCATGTCCGTAGCTTTGACGTTGCCGACTTCGAACGTGTCGAGGCTGACAAGCTTCACCGCGCCTTCAGTTGGCTGCAAGAGGCCGACGCCCAGGGGCCCGCGCCATTCTGGCAGCTTCAATTGATCGACGAGCTTTTGATCGATGCAGGTGAAGGTCGCGCCAGTGTCCAGCACGAATTTGTATGGACCATGGCCATTGATCTTCACCGGCACAATGATGGCGGCGTCGTTAGGCGGCGCGAGTTCAAACGGAACTTCACCGGGGACAGTTGACGCCGGCGTGCCGAAGTCTTTTGAAGCAGGGAGCGTGCAGGCGGATAGAGCGAGGAGGAATAGTAAGAGACTTGGAATCAATCGGCGCATTGCCGGACGGTATCATAGGTCCGCAGGACCGTTATTGAATAGTCGCGACCATTAGGTCGTGGATTAGGGAAGAAGATCAATCCAGGTCCGAAGGACCGACAATTATTCCGGACGCTGGGCGACTGTCGAGGATGGCACGGGTGTTGCCGGTTCGACGTACCTAAGTGAAACAATTTGTTCGGATAGAATGCAGACTAGTCATCGGGCGAAGAGTGGCAGTAGTCAAATCGATCGATCGTGAAGGGATCAGTTAGAGTTCCAGCTCTTGCTTGTGCCTTTGGCAGCAGCGTAAAGGCTGAACTCTCTGAACCTGATGATAATGAATGACTGAAGGAGAAAACTGATGGAAGGTCCTTTACGTGGATGTCTGGCCGGCGCGGCGGCGTGGAAATGGGGCGGCGGCTGTTTCTCGATGATTGTGATCTTCATCATCGTTTATATCTTGCTCGGCCACGTGAAGTGTTAAAAACGCGTAGCCTCTGATAGTCACGTCTGTTGTGTCAATTCCTACTTTGTACCTGGTGCTTTGTTCCTGGATGCGAATCCGAAGTAGCTCAACCTTATCCAGGGCGTCTAAGTACAAAGCTCAAAGTACAAAGGACGTCTTGCGCGCAAGCTACCAGCTTGCGCTACGACGAATGTTTTATGAAAAAGTAATTCCCAAATAGCTCGGTTTTCGTGTAGGCTTATACGCGGCGCATGACCGAAAAAATTCGCAAGGTCCTCTCATTCCCCTCGCCTGTTCCCGCTAAGGCGGACTATCAGCGAGTCAAGTCGAGCTATTCCGTTCGCGAGATCAAACAAATGTTTGGCTTGGGTGAGCGCACTGTGCGCCGCTGGACCGAGGCCGGAATCATTTACGGGATGCCGGTCGGCGAGACTGGTGACTTCACCTACGACTTTCACGCGCTCACGATGTTCCGCCGCGTGCGCGAAATGCGTTCGCAGGGCCTGACGATCAAACAGATCGAAGCTGAACTCCAGGGCCAGATGAGTTTGTTTCGCGCCGATAATGCACACGTTCAGGTGGCGCATCTGCTGA
This sequence comes from Blastocatellia bacterium, assembly GCA_003487805.1. Classification (GTDB taxonomy): domain Bacteria; phylum Acidobacteriota; class Blastocatellia; order Pyrinomonadales; family Pyrinomonadaceae; genus UBA11740. The sequence continues at coordinate 18,724 of DNNE01000201.1, forward strand.
CACCGTTCGAAGAAGCGTTGGTGCTGCATGAACAAGGTGACCTGACGGCGGCGGATTTTTATCAGCAGGCGATCACCGAAGGCGACAACATCGCTGAGGCTTGCTGTAACTTAGGGATCATTGAATTGGATCGCGGCAACACGATCGGCGCATTAGAGAACTTCACGCAGTCCCTGAAGAACGATCCGCGCCACGTCGAGGCGCATTACAACCTTGCGAACCTTTATTACGACGCCGGCGATTTTCCGTTGGCGCGACTGCATTACGAAGCGGCGACCCAAATCGAGCCCAACTTCTCGCTGGTTTATTACAACCTCGCGCTGGTTTACCACCGGCTGAATAATGTTCCTGCCGCCAAGCAATCTTTGAATCGATACAAAGACCTCGAGCCGGGCGATGAAGAGATCGAACTGGTCGATCAGCTTTTGAAAGCGATGGACACGGGACGGCCGGGCTAACCACAGTTTCAGTTTCAGCCTTTAAGTTATTTCGCGTGAGCTTGAGACTTGAAACTTGAAACCTTAAACTGGCACTTCGTTTGGCGGGGTAGCTCAGATGGTTAGAGCGTGGGATTCATAACCCCAAGGTCGG
>DNNE01000202.1 GCA_003487805.1 Blastocatellia bacterium
TGCGGAAATTGGGTTACGAGCAGACGCAAACCATCGAGTTGCTTCGGGTTGAGAATGCCGTTGAACAGTTCGTAAAAGTTATCAATCGTCACGAACTGTCCTTTAGAAACATCGGCGAGATCGGGCCGAGTTGTCAGGAAAATCGCAGCTGGAAATTCCGGCAGGAACCAGTCGGGCAAATCGAAGTCCATATCGAAACGCTCAAGCCGCGCCAAGGACTTTATCTCCGATTGTGGAAAGACCATGCCGCCGACTGGATGGTTGACGTGAGGCAGCGGCAGATAAGGGAAGACACCTTTCTCTCTGATCTCATCCGTTGACATGCTGCCGAGTTGTTCCCAGGTCACGCCGCTCTTGAGTCTGGCAGTAGGCCCGACCGGAATCGGTTTGCCGCGCGTCATCCGAACTTTTTCATCGACGCGCCGCGTGAGGTCGTAACGCTCTTCCAGTAGTTTGCGATGGGCCGTCATCACGGCCGCTTTCGCGGCCTTGTCGCGCGCCCTTACGACATTGAACGGCTCTTCTATGACTGGCGTGAAAGATGACGGTTTTGAATCTTGCTTTTGCGCGCCAACTTCCCGCACGACGAGCGTGCCGGCCACCAGGGCCAGGAAAATGGTGAATGTCGTTAGAATTTTAGTTCGCTTCGTAGTAGTCATGGGCGCTCCTTCTTTCTTCGCTGCAAAGCTGACCGCCGGAGAGCATAGGCCTGGTTGAATCAAGCCCGCTCGACCTGTTTCCATGGCTCACGGACCGATTGGAAATTAGCTCAGTGGAATAACACGCGGGCCTCCCTTTTATTCCGCTTTTCATCAGCCTTTCATTGCTTGAAATATTTTGGCGGGTGAAGTGTTGTTATAAGATGGGGCCAGACCAGGAACAGTGAATGAGCACCGCAACTTTCAGTCACGCCGCCCTCGAGCATTTGGACTCGCTTTACGGTTATGCGCTAATCCTGACTCGCGACCAAACCGCGGCCGAGGATCTGGTGCAAGAGACGTATTTGCGGGCCGTGCGTGCGTTTGGACAACTTACTCCGAACAGCAACTTGAAGGGCTGGCTCTTTGTGATAATGCGCAACGCCTGGCTCAACCAGCTTCGTCATAACCGCAGTGGACCACGCTTTGTGGAGCTGGATGACGAAAACGTGGAATCCGTTTACCAGAACGACCGGGTGAACGAAGACCCGCACGTGGTCTATTTGAGAAAGTTGGAGCGAGAGCAAATTCGAGTGGCGATCGCCGACCTGCCTGAACTTTACCGGGAAATAATTGTTCTGCGAGACCTCGAAGGCTTCAGCTATCAGGAGATCGCAACGATGCTTTCGTGCCCAGCCGGTACGGTCATGTCTCGGTTGGGGCGAGCTAGAGCGAAGCTGAAACGCGCGCTGGTAAGTTGGCAGCCCAGGTCAGCCGCGAGAGCAGTTTGAAAAATCAATTATGAGTAAATGCGAAGATATTCTCGCCCGGATGACTTTGTATCTGGATGATGAGCTGGAAGCGCACGAGTGTAGGGATATCAAACTCCACCTGGCTGGCTGCGACTCTTGCCGCGCAAGTTTCGATAGTGAGCTACGCTTACTAGCAAATGTTCGCGGGTGCGGTCCGCTTCACGTGGCTCCGCCGGAGTTGCGCGCGCGGGTGGAAAAGTTGGTGAACGATCGTCCGATGACGCGGTTCGCTCCGCCTCAATTGCGCGACCGGATACGCCGAACGGTCGGGCATTTCAGTTCACGCAGCCCAAGACTCCGGTTCGCGCGCCCGGCAATTGCTATAGCGGCAGTGCTGGCTGTTGCTATGTTGTTTGGCTTATTGCTCCTAAACAGAAGCAACCGGGAGCCAATCTTGCACGGCCCATCACAGTTTGCCATGATGGCCGCCGACACTCATCAGAGACATATTCGCGGCCAACTCCCGCTTGAGCTTGTCTCGGATGTACCCGAGCAAATCTCCAACTGGTTTGCCGGCAAACTCCCTTTCACCGTGAAACTGCCTAACTATCAGGAATCATCAGGGCAGGAGAAAACATATCGGCTTGAGGGCGCGCGCCTCGTTGGTTATCGGAACGATTACGCGGCCTATGTGGCTTATCAAATGCGAACACGTCCGATCAGTTTGGTAGTGACCTCGGACAAAGTCGCGCAGCCAACGGACGGTGAGCAGATAGTCGCCAAAGGAATCACGTTTCACTATAACTCCATCAATGGATTGAAAGTGCTTACCTGGTCTGACCGCGGGCTGACTTATGCGTTGGTATCCGACTTGGAAGAGCGTGGCCAGCAGTCCTGCGTAGTTTGTCATCAGGGTGTAAAGGACCAGGATTTCATTGAGCCCCTTAAGCCCAGGTGAAGTACGAATCGCAATCCTGTCGCAGGTACCGGCTTGATGCTCAATATGCGCTCTCAAATAGAGCGTTTTGAGCAAGAGAAAGGATAATTTGAGGGTTAGTTGATTCAAGGATTGGTAGCGGCGGATTTGAGCGCCCCAAGCCCCTACCGTGTCAGAAATTGGGCGTAGTATCCGTCGCGACTGCGCACAAACAGATGAGGCAACCCACGGGGCGGGTTGACTTTGACTTTGAGGTGATGCCATTTGCCGTTGGCATTAAAATTTGACGGCCGGTATCCAATAGCGTACTGATGACGAAGTTCCAGAGCAATACTTTCGAAGATATCGTCCATCTCAGCGGAGTTCTGAGGGAAGAAAGCCTTGCCACCAGATACGCCGGCAATATCATCAAGGATCACCTGGCCATCAGAGGCGAGCGTTCCATCTCTTTCTTCTTCTATCCCGATCGCGTAGATGATCACGTC
>DNNE01000046.1:0-4057 GCA_003487805.1 Blastocatellia bacterium
GCCGAGCATCTCGGCTGGGGTGCGAGACTTTTGCATTAGGCGCCTTCGGCGCTCCCACTCTGGCTCACAAATGTGTCAGCTAAGCGGCTTGGAAACATGCTCGTGAATGATCAGCCACTGCCCTCCGCGTTTCTCCCAGACGGCTGTGTGGCGGCCATCGAACTCGAGCGCCGGCCCGTCCTTTTGTTTGGCCGACAAATGAAACGTCAGAATCGTTAAGGTGATGCTGCCTTTGCGCATGACCTTCAAGTCTTTGCCCGGCGTAATTGTCAGACTTGAGAAACCCGGCGCGACATTGTTCTTGAAATTATCGTGATACTGCTGCCAGCTCGTGTACTTCAGCGGATCGATGTCGAAGAAAACCAGGTCCGCGTCCTTCGCATAAAACACCGATGCATTATCAGGATTGAGCGTGCTCCACGCCGTGTAATAGCGCTTGATGAGATCATTGAAATCATCTGCGCCTTTCTTTTGTGCAAATACAGGCAGACAGAACATGCTCAAGATTAGAGCCGCACTCAGCAATCGTTTCATTTGATGTTAACTCCGCGTAGGTGATTAGAGAGCGTGATGCTTCTATGCGAAGTGATGAGTTAAGTCAAGACCGCACAGTTAGTGTGCGAGTGAGTCGAGTCGAAGCCCTTCAAGCGAACTCATCAGTTGCCACGCATCGCCCGCTGTACGTCTGACGGTTCGATCTTCCACCCAAGTGTCATTTGATGGCTGAGATTCACGATCTCGCGATCCGCTCCTTCCAATATCCCGGCTTACGAGCGCAGGGTGCGACAGCCATAATAAGCACGAATTCAGATTCGATTGTGTAAAGGATCGAATATGGAAAAACATGCGTCAGGCAACGACGAACGTCTTCTTCGATTATTCGCCAGCGTTCAGGACCATCGAGAATCCGCTCGATCGCATCTTCGACCTCACTGACGAACCTCAAGGCTAGATCAGGCTCACGATTTCCATACCAGTTTGCAGCTTCGCGATATTCCTCGAGCGCCTCAGGATGAAACTCATATCTCATCAACGAAGAGAGTCACGAACGCTACGCAGAGCCTCATCACCAGGAATCGTCTTGACCTTACCGGCACGTACCTCATCTCGCCTGCGCTTCGCTTCGGAGAGCCACAGACGATCAATCTCTGTAAGTGCATCTGCATCGAGGCTTTCCACGAGTAGATCCGCAAGTCGTGCGCGCGATTCACCGGGAAGACTCATTGCTTCTTCAGCTAGTTGTTCTACTGTGGTAGACATGGCTACAAGATACTGCGATTTGACTGCTGCCTCAACTCAAAATCGTATTGGCCCTCCCTCACGGCCGGGCTAATGACCCGATCTCACAGCGGAATATTCCCATGCTTCTTCGGCGGGTTTTGATCGCGCTTATTCTCCAACAACGCGAGCGCTCTGATCAGTTTTGGACGGGTCTGGGCAGGTTCAATTACTTCATCAATGAAGCCACGCTCGGCGGCGATGTAAGGGTTGGCGAATTTTTCTTCGAACTCATTCACGCGGGATCGGCGGGCCGACGCTTTATCTGGTGCTTCGGCAATTTCGCGGCGATACAAAATATCAACTGCTCCCTCAGCTCCCATCACCGCAATCTCTCCCGACGGCCAGGCGAAGTTAATGTCGGTGCGAATGTGTTTCGATCCCATCACGCAGTACGCGCCGCCATAAGCCTTGCGCGTGATCACGGTGACTTTTGGCACCGTGGCTTCGGCATAGGCGAAGAGAAGTTTCGCGCCGTGCTTGATGATGCCGCCGTGCTCCTGCGAAATGCCGGGAAGAAATCCGGGCACATCTTCAAACGTCACGATCGGAATGTTGAAGCAGTCGCAGAAACGCACGAAGCGCGCGCCTTTGATCGAGCTATCGATGTCGAGCACGCCGGCGAGATAAGCAGGCTGATTCGCAACTATGCCGACACTCCTTCCATCTAATCGTGCAAAGCCAACCACGATATTCGGCGCATAGTCGCGATGCACTTCAAAAAAGTATCCATCGTCCACAATCAAATCGACCACTTCGCGAATGTCGTAAGGTTGGTTCGAAGCTTCAGGAACAATTGAATTTAGTTTTGTCTCGGCGCGATCGGCCGAATCGGTCGGCGCGACGCGCGGTGGATCGTCGAGATTGTTCGAAGGAAGAAACGACATCAGCTCACGCACCATGCGCAGCGCGTGCTCGTCTGAATCGGCAGAGAAGTGCGCGACGCCTGAAATGCGATTGTGCGTTGCCGCGCCGCCGAGCTCTTCTTTCGTCACATCTTCATGGGTCACGGTCTTAATCACGTCTGGCCCCGTGATGAACATGTAGGACGTGTCCTTAACCATGATGTTGAAATCGGTGATTGCCGGACTGTAAACCGCGCCGCCCGCGCATGGGCCCATGATGCAGCTAATTTGAGGAATAACCCCGGATGCCAGAGTGTTGCGCAGGAAGATGTCCGCGTAACCGCCCAGGCTGACGACGCCTTCCTGTATGCGGGCGCCGCCTGAATCATTTAGTCCAATGATCGGCGCGCCGACCTTCATCGCAAGGTCCATCACCTTGCAAATTTTTTCCGCGTGAGTTTCAGAGAGGGAACCACCAAAGACAGTGAAGTCCTGCGCGAAGACAAAAACCTTCCGGCCATCGATCAAACCGTGGCCGGTGACTACGCCATCCCCCGGATGAATTTGCTTGTCCAGACCAAAGTCGTGCGAGCGGTGCTCGACCAACTTATCGAATTCCTGAAAGGTGCCTTCGTCGAGGAGAAACTCAACACGTTCGCGCGCAGTCATCTTGCCGGCAGCGTGCTGCTTCTCGACACGTGCGGCGCCGCCGCCTGCTTCTGCCTGCTGCGAGCGTTCACGAAGTTGATCGAGTTTGGATTGCTTCTGTTGTTTTTGGGTAGACATCCGTTCAATCTTAGCCGAAATCAATTAACCACAGAGGACACGGAGAAAATCTAATCAGCCACAAAAAGGCACAAGAAGCACAAAACGATTATCAACACCGTGTTTCTTTTCTTGTTTGTGCCTTTTGTGCATTTTCGTGGCTGATTCTTTTGGCTTGCGCTGTGTCCTCTGTGGTTTAAGTCACTACGCAACCATTCGCTTTCGCAAACTTCTTAACGCCCATTCGCACGCTACGACGGCTGATGTTACCAGATAAATCGCCTCATAGACGTGCCGCGACAAGAAGCGGCCCGTGAGAAAGGCGCGCGTCAAATCGATCGATTCTGTCTGCGGCAGAATTCGAGCAGGTATCTGCAGCCATGAAGGCAGGACTTCGAGAGGGAAAAACGCGCCCGTCACATACATCGTCGAAAAGAAGAGTGCCATGTAGACATTGAAAGCATCGATGTCATGCACATAAGCAGTTACGCCGAGCGAAAGGCCCGCCATAAACGCGGCGCCGACCACTAATGGCAACGGAGCAAGGATTGCCCAGGGAGACGTAGCCGCGCCAAACACGGTTAGGACTACCATAATGATTATCGTGTCGAACAGGCCGTGCGTTATGGCCCAGAGAATCTCCGCAAATGCCAACGACTCGGCATCGACCGGCGTTGCCAGGATCGCGTCGTAGGTTGACTGATAGACCATGCGAAAATACGCCGCGTAGGTGGTCTCGAACATCGCTCGCATCAACACAGTGATTGCGAGCAATCCGGCTCCGGCGAAAGACAAGTAAGAGATTCCGGCGACCCGGCCCGCGACGAGTGCGCCGATGCCCCAGCCAAATCCGAGCACCGATATGACCGGCTCGATGATTGGCGCCACCAGATTAAGTTTCCACACGCGCAGATGGACCACGAGATTGCGCCGCCAGACGGCGAGTGCATCATGGAAATCGACGCTCGCTATTGCCATGCAGTGAGGCTATCGCGCACTTTGAGATCAATCAAGCGAAGGAAAGAAGATTCACCACAAAGCACGAAGAACACAAAGATGGTTTAGCAAAAAACCTGCTTCGACCAAATGTAGACGGGAGGAACACGGTACAGAACCCGTCGCGCCAGCGACCGGGTAGTTCCCTGAGATTACCCGCTTGCTAGCGCAAG
>DNNE01000046.1:4339-37591 GCA_003487805.1 Blastocatellia bacterium
CCCGCTTGCTAGCGCAAGCGGTTCCGTACCAGATTGATTCTTCCCGCACGATCCGGACCTTCTGGGCTGGGCCGTAAAAAAGCCTTGCTCTTCTTTTTTCAATTTCCTTCGTGTCCTTCGTGCCTTTGTAGTGAATCTTCCACTTAACAGGATCCGAAGATCCGGAAAACAAGAAAGCCGCCGGGCTTTTCGACCGGCGGCTCTCTTTGAGAAGCGCAAAGAAAAGAACTTGCTACTATTCCGGCTTCCGAGTTCGCACCGGAAGCGTAGTCGGCTCCTTCATTTGATAATCGGCCGGCACCTCGAACAACGAATGATCTGGTTCAGAGCGATTGATGTTCGTCAGACGATAGACCGTCTCACCAGATCGCGGATCGGAATGCTTCGTCATGACAACCATCTGCAAATCTTTCGAGAACCAGCGCTCATCGACGATCGCGATCGGACCCTCATTCCCGATCTGCCCGGGCGGAATCGTAAAGGTCATACGCGTCCCGGTTGCCGCCACACCCTCGATGGTTTGCGTGCCGAGATCCTCTTTGTTCACGTTCTCGCTTCGTGCGTCGCGAGTTATCACTTGATATCCGCCGCCACCATTCGGCTGTGTGCTCCAGCTTACTGACGGGGCCACGGTGGTCGGCGCCGCGCCGCCCGCCGCACTCGGAGCTGTGGTCGCGACAGTTACGCCACTGCCTACGCCCGCACCCGTTCCCGTTCCCACGCCGATACGCGCGGAACTGCTTTCCGGCGCTACCGCACTGAAAACAAAGTTGCTGGTTCCGGTCGCAATCCCGGCGGGGCCGGACGTCGCGCGCTGAAACGTAAAGCTGCCCATTGGACTCTTGCGAGCGGTCCGACTGCTGGGGTCGAGCGAATAGCTCACGCCGGCGACCGGATCGCTAATCATGACTGTCTGGAGCGGCAGTGCGACGGAGTTGGGGCCGCTGATCCCGCCAATTACTTTCAGGGTCTGCTCTCGGCGAGTTCGGCCTTCACTATCACGATAGAGCGCGGCAGTAGAACGATTGACGATCCGGTTGCCGTCGCCCAGAACCTGCGTCGTTTCGGTGACAGCTTCAGCAGAGTATGGCGCACCCTTAATCGGCTTTCCGTCGAAAGCAAATTCCGAGTTAACGAAAGTGAAAGTGTTTGCTCCGGGCGGCATCGGGGTCTTATCCAATTGGCCCGAGAGCGTCCTAACCCTGATTTCCGGGGCAGTTGCCGGCAACGGCGCGGGCGTTTCTTTCTGTTGTTGACCAAATGCGTTCAGGCCGCAGACGAACAATATGCCGGTTGCCAAAATGCCGGCGAAGGTCGTGGTTTTCTTCATGATTTCTCCTTTTGAGTTCTGCGAGCCGCGGCCCGCGTTTCCAAGTTTTCAGGCTCTCTCTAATTTCGTAATCACTGCACAAAGCGAATAGCGCGAGCGAGTCCATCCGAACCCAACAGCACATCCGCCTTAACTCGTTGATCCGCACGGTCCATGTTTACCGGCAAGCCAAAGCTGGCCATCGCCGATCGCGGCAACTCTACGCGAACCATCTGCGCGTCAGAACCCACGTTGGGGTCGCCGTAGGTCAACGGAATAAAGTCGGTGGCGATTTCTTTCGGTTGACTCGCTTGCGGCGCCGATGTTTGGCGTACCGGCAAGTGACGATGCGAGATAACCTGCGGTTTCTGTATGACGCTTACCGCGAGGTTATCTGGTCCCGGCTCGGTTCCTGTCTCTTTAGTAGTCTGAATTGCCCGCACCGCGGTTGAATTTGTCGGATTTGAAGCCTCTACGTTAGCCGGCTGGCGATGCCGGCGAATGACCGGCAAAAGTGCAAACATGAGAAGCAACATCGCGGCAATCGCGCCCGCCGCGTAAATCCATCTGCGGGGATTCGTCGTGACGTGGACAACCCCGCGCGCGTCAAAGCTGGCGCTCAGGCTCTCCCAGACCGCCGCCGACGCGGTTAGATCTTCCGTCGCTGAAACCAGCTCGCGCAAATCCGCACTCAGGCGCTGCTCGACTTTCAGACGGTCTGCACAATTCAGGCATTCGCTGGCGTGCGCCAAAGCTTGCGAGCGCGCGCCGGCGTCCATCATTTGATCTCGAGCGATATCACCTGCTAGATCGGAAAACATTTGGCAGTTCATGCAAAACACCTCTTCGACTTCACCACCTCGGACCTCGAGCTTTCGTCGCGGGCCGTCTCTAATTTTTCGGTCAGGATCGCCCGCGCGCGATGCAGACGGGAACGAACAGTTCCAACGGCACAATTCATGATGTGCGCGGTCTCTGCGTAACTCATCTCTTGCAATTCACAAAGAATAACAACTTCGCGATAGTGCTCAGGCAAGCTCAAAACTGCTTTTCTAACCGCGTCGATTTTTTCTTTTCTCATAGCAGAAGAGAGGTGGCCGCGCACGGCGACACCGCGGTCAATCTCTTCGTGATGTTCATCCACCGGCACCATCGGCCGATCCTGACGCAAACGGCGCAGCACCTGATTGCGAGCAACGCCGAGCAGGAAAGGTTTGACGGCGCCTTTGGTTTCATCGAACGCCGCGCGGTTATTAATAAGCGCCATAAAAGTTTCCTGAGCTACATCGTCAGCGATTTCTGGCCGGCCGGTCATGTACAGCGCGAATCGATAAACGTTGCCGTGCCGCCGTCGATACAATTCGGCAAACGCTTCTTTGTCGCCGTCGAAGAGACGTCGAACCAGTTCGATGTCGGTTGGCACTGACGCCTTCATCACCACATTCATCGCAGCAGTCATGGTTAGTTATCGTGGCAAAGCCGAAAGGTTCCACAAAACTCCAGGCTCCCGCTCATTTTTCATTCATTGAAAGGGAACTGGCGGCTCTCAATTCGTAAGATGAGTTCAGCCAGGGCGTTTTGCGTCGATTCCTGCACATCCGGAGGGTACGAGAATATTCGAGCATGCCGCTCGAACTCGTCCAAATCGAGAATTTGATATGAGAAATCAGTTTGCACAAGCACGTCGATGTCCAGGTCTACGTAAGTCATTAACGAATCCTCGACGATTGGCGGCAAATTGATGTTGCAGTACCAGAAGCGAGTCTCACCAGTGTCTTTGAGAAATCGGAAAACGTTGTACCACTTATCCAGCCAATAGTATTCAACCGTCCGAGTTCCCAGCGGGATGTGTCCCAGCTGCGAGTGATGAACTTCAATATCAAATTCTGCTTCGAGGATCAGGAGCGAGCCGTCGCGGCGCGCCAGCTGTGCGTTCCAGCGGCGGTGTTCAGTGCCGTCGTATTTCATTACGCGGACTGTGATGGTTTTGCCCGGGGCTTCGATTGCGTTCATCGGCATAAGTCAATTGCACGCGCTGTGAGCTAGTGCCCCGATTTGAAATTCTCTGCGCCTCCTCTGCGTTCTCCGCGTCTCGGCGGTGAGTGGCACTCAAGCTAATATTCACCGCGGAGGCGCAGAGGTCGCCGAGACTGCGCAGAGAAAAACCAAAACGGGACACTACGCTGCTGAAGGTGACTCCGGCTCATTGTCACCGACCAATTGCAAGAACACATCCTCCAGGTTTGAGAGACGGATCATGCGGCGCCGGCCCTCGTATTCCTTCATCAATGGAGTGAGGATTTCAGCCTCGGCGGCGAAATAGAAGTGAGCGTTATTCCGCGCCACCGCACTGATCCCATTGCGGGTCGTGTCTAACGGCAAATCTCCAACGTCGCGAACCTCAAGGGCGTAGCGAGAGACTCTCGACAGCACGAGGTCGCGTGGTGTCCCGCTCGCCAGAATGTGGCCGCGGTCCATCACCACCAGTCGTTCGCAGAGCTTTTCGGCCTCTTCCATATAGTGGGTTGACAGCAAAATCGTCACGCCACCGACTCGGCGCAACTCTTCCAGCTTCTGCCAGATTTCCTGGCGGACCTGTGGATCGAGTCCGGTTGTTGGCTCATCAAGGACCAGCACCCGCGGGTTATGAAGCAAGGCGCGCGCAATCATCAACCGGCGCTTCATGCCACCGGAGAGGTGTTCGATCTTCGCGTCGGCGCGATTGCCCAGACCGATGAAGTCGAGCAGCTCTGCTGCTCTGAGTGCAGCTTCCTTTGACGCAATCCGATAATAGCTGGCATAGACGATTAGATTCCGGCGCACGTTGAGATCGGGATCGAGGTTATTGTCCTGCGGCACCACGCCAATCAAGCCCCGTATTTCGCGACCTTGCGTTCGCACATCCAAACCCTCGACCAAAAGCTGGCCGGAAGTCGGCGGCGTACGACAAGCAATCATGCGCATCGTCGTGGATTTGCCTGCTCCGTTGGGGCCCAGCAAGCCAAAGGTTTCCCCGCGCTTGACCGAGAATTCTATGTCGTCAATGGCTTTATGTTTGTTGTAGACCTTAGTTAGATTGCGGGCGATGACGACTTCAGAGTGAAGAGCGCCAGACGCGGGATCGTTGGCAGCGAAACGAGAAGCTTCGAGGCTGGGAGATTTGGAAGCGTCTGTCTTTGGGTGTAGCGAATCCAACATGTTTTCATCTACACCCAAAGCCAGGGAGGCAACAGGGTGACTTACGCCTTCGCCGCAGACGTCTTCTTCCAATCGGAGAGGAAGGTCTCCTGTCCTTTATCCGTTAACGGATGCTTCAGTAGTTGCTGAAAAACTTTGAAGGGCATCGTGGCGATGTCCGCTCCCATCCGCGCAGCTTCGATAACGTGAATTGGAGAGCGCAAACTCGCCGCCAGCACCTCAGTCTTAAATTCATAGTTATCGTAGATCTCGATGATCTCTTCCAACAGCCGTAAACCGTTGTCGCCGATGTCGTCCAGCCGACCCAGAAACGGACTGATGAACGACGCGCCCGCCTTAGCAGCGCATAGAGCCTGGGCTGAAGAAAAGCAAAGCGTCACGTTCACGTTGATTCCTTCATCGTTGAGAGTTCGGGTGGCTTCTAATCCCTCGAGGGTAAGCGGACACTTCACGACAACGTTCGGCGCAATCTTCACGTACTCACGACCTTGCTTAATCATCTCGTCGCGATCGTTCGTGGTCGTCTCTGCTGAGACGGGCCCGGACACAATCTTGCAAATTTCAGCAATATGCTGCTTGAAATCCACACCGCCTTCTTTTGAAATTAGTGTGGGGTTAGTTGTGACGCCATCTGCCAGACCAAGCGCTGCTGCCTGTCGAATCTCGTCGAGGTTCGCCGTATCGAGAAAGAACTTCATAAACTCCTCCTGGTTTTTCTGCTTTTGAACAATATAAGCGAAACGTGAACGGATTTACAGTCTGGATAGGACAAGGTCGTACGAAATCATGTCCGATACCGTTTATGCGATGACGATATCGGTTAGCGAGTCCACGAACGTGATGCAGTTGACTCACTCACAGGTCAGACGTTCATGTTGGAACAGCAATTGCGATGCTGATCAATGAAAACTCTCTCCTCAGGTTTCCCAGAGAAGGAGAATCAGCCATGAAGAATCTTAAGATTAGCCGCCTCGCATTGATTGTATCGCTCGGCCTGGCTTCCGCGACTCTCGTCACCGCCCAGGACGAACGGCGCGGTCGTCATGACCAGAGTAAGTCCGACAATCAGAAGCAGACGACGAACCAACAACAACCACGCAATAACGATGACCAGCAACGCCGGCAGGCTGAAGAGCAGCGCAGCGGCAGCGAGCGCCAGGCGCAGGAGCAACAACGTCAGGCGGATCGCAACCGTCAGGACCAGCAGCGCGCTGAAACGGAGCGACGAAGTCAGGATCAGCGAAGGGCCGAACTCCAAAACCAGAAGCAGCAGGATGGCCGCCGCTTCGATCAGGAAAGACAGGCCGAAGAACAAAGACGAGCTGCCGACCAGGGACGCGCTGAACAGGAACGCCGCAATCAGGAGATGCAGCGTCGAAAGCAGGAAGACGGGCGGCGTTTCGATCAGGAAAGACAAGCCGAAGAACAAAAACGAGCTGCCGACCAGCAGAGACAAAGTCAGGAACAGCAACGGTTGCTCGATCAACAGCGGCGCCAAAATGACGCGCAGCGTCGCGTGAATAATCCGCAGAATCAGGATTCGCAACGTCGCAATGATCAGCAACGCACTGTCGACGCGCAGAGAAGACTACAACAGCAACCGCAGGATAATCAGCGTCAACAGTTGGAGCGGCAGCGTAACGATCAGCAAATCCGTAACAATCAGAGCGGTCGCGTCGGCCGGGATGCGCGGGACAATAACCGTTTGACCGACCAACAACGCGCGGATTGGCGGAACCGGGAAGCGCAGTCGTGGCGTCAGCGGCAAAACGATTTTCGCCGGCGGGATGATGATCGGCAACGCCAATGGCAACAGCGTCAACAGTATTTGCAGCAACAGAGACGCACGAATCAATGGCGGTTTCAACAACAGTACTGGCAGCGCTTGCAACAGGATCGAATTCGCTTGCAGTCCTTTAGCTATTACGATTATGGCGATCCGATCTATAGCTATTCTCGGAACGGCAGCTACTACAACTTAAACCAATATGGAGCCAATCTGCTTCAGCGGGCCATTAACGATGGGTATGAAGAAGGCTTCCGTGCCGGGCAGGCTGACCGTCAGGACGGATGGCAATATGATGTGGAAAACTGCGATGCGTTCCAGGACGCGACCTACGGCTACGACGGATATTATGTAGACGTCAACGAGTATCAGTACTATTTCCGCGAAGGTTTTCGTCGCGGATATGAAGATGGATACTATAGCCGCTACCAGTACGGAACATATTCAGGTGGCAAGTACACGATTCTGGGAGCTGTGCTGAGGGTGATACTCGATCTAAATCGGTACTAGAGAAGGACGGCACAGTCTCCTCTAAAACAATCAGCCCGGTTACCAGCAATGGTGACCGGGCTTTTTCTTGATCACGAGCCTAAATAATCGGGTCTCAATCGAGAATGAAGTCAGTACCGAGAGCGATAGCGACCGGGTAACATTCCAGTCAATCTCGACGCCGCAAAATGCCAACCCGGTCGCTATCGCTCTCGGTACTGACTTCACGCCCATCGTTCGCTCCTACCACTACGGCACTGTTTCGGAGACGACCTTCGAATAATCGCTAACGTTGCCCGCATTATCGACGGCGACGACGTAGTAGTAGTAGGTCTTACTGGTCTCCACGTTCGTATCAGTGAAGGTCGTCTTCGAATAGAGAGTCGGCGTAAGTCTGGTCCACTTATCTTTCGCAAGATTAGGATCAGTAGAACGATAGAGGATGTATCCAGCCAAATCAGGCTCGGAATTCGGAGCCCAGAATAACGCGATTCGCCCAGGAATTGAGTTCGGGGGCAATAGATCGGGCGCCGCCGGCGGATACTTGTCCGGCTGCGACAGCTCAATCGCATTCGAATCAAGACTCTCAACCTGTTTACCTTCGGTCCCTAACGAAACCGATCTAACAAAGTAAACATATTTTTCGCCGAACTTGAACTTCTTATCCGGGTATTGTGTGCCGATTACCGGCTCTGGATTCAAAGGCTTTGGTTCCGCGTCGGGCCGGGCAGCATTGGTTCTATAGACGTTGTAGCCGAGCAGATTTACCGGCGTCGACCCATCAGTGTTCTTTGCCGGCGGTGCCCAGGTGAGGGTGATCGCCGTTTCCGACATTTCGTTGCCGGTCCTAATTACGGTGGGGGGTTCGGCGACCTTGGCCGCCGGTTCCATCAGAAAGAAATTCGAGTAGGCTGCCCGCTGGCCGGCTGAGTTCACATATCGGATGGCGTAACGCAAACGCGCCGGCTCTCCCGCCAATTCCAGCGTATCAGTGTATGTAAGATTCGTGCCGTTCTTCCGAATCTCGTCGTAAGGAACTGAGCCGATCAAGATCGATCGGGCGCTGAATTGATCCTCGGTAAGCGGCAACGGCGCGGTCGGTTTTTCGGCAACTCGATAGACATCCACGCGACGAATACTTTGCACGCTGCCTTCCTTGGCGTTTCGCGGCGGCGCCGGCCAGATAAGAATAACCTGATTGCCTCTTTGAATTCCGGTGAGCGCCTCGGTGCGTTGGGGCACGCGCTCAATTGGAGGAAGGGGAGGCCTTCGCTTACCGCAGGTCGGAGCCAGCGCGAGCGCGCACAGCCCGAGCAATAACATTAAATGACGGGCGGCCGACTTGCGTGTTGCTACTGAAGTTTCGAATCGCGCGGGCACGGTGTGTTGGAGGACTGTCTTAAAGAATATAGCGACTGAGATCCTGATCCTTGACGGTGTCAGCGAGCATCTTCTCAACGTAAGCAGCGTCGATCAGCTGGTCCTTTGGTTGCAAGTCAGGCCCCTCGAAACTGATTTCGTCGAGCAGCCGTTCCATGATCGTATGCAGGCGGCGAGCGCCGATGTCTTCGGTTTGCTGATTTACCTGCGCGGAAAAATTTGCGATGGCATCAATCGCATCGGGCGCAAACTCCAGCTTCACGCCTTCTGTTTCCATCAACGCTCGATATTGTCTTACCAGTGAATTCTTAGGCTCAACCAGAATGCGTTTGAAGTCATCGATCGTCAGGGATTCCAACTCGACTCGAATTGGAAACCGGCCCTGCAGCTCCGGAATCAGATCGGACGGCTTGGAAACATGAAACGCCCCGGCCGCGATGAACAGAATGTGATCGGTGCGCACCATGCCATAGCGCGTGTTCACGGTTGTGCCTTCGACGATCGGCAGGATGTCGCGCTGCACGCCTTCACGCGAGACGTCAGGGCCATGGCCCGATTCGCGTCCGGCAATCTTGTCAATCTCATCGAGGAAGATAATTCCCGACGATTCGACCCGTTCCAGCGAGGCCCGGGCGACGGCATCCATGTCGATCAGGCGCTCTTCTTCTTCCTGCATCAAATACTCCATCGCCTCATCGACGCGCATCTTGCGTCGTTTGCTGCGACCCTGGAACATATTGCCCAACATATCTTTCATGTTGATGCCCATCTCTTCCACGCCCATGGGCCCGGCAAATTCAATGGTCGGAAAATTCTTTTCGCGCACTTCCATTTCGACCAGCCGGTTGTCGAGCTTGCCCGAGCGCAACTGCGTTCGCAGCTTCTCGCGCGTCCGCGCAAAATTCTCGTCCTTCGGCTCATTGTCCGGGACCAGCACCGGAGCAGTCGTCTCGCCCGAGTCGAAATCAAAGAGAGCACTGGGAGACGAAGACTTTGGCGGCGGCAGCAGGATATCGAGGATTCGCTCTTCGACGTTTAGCTCCGCCTTGTCGGTGATTTCGTCGACCTTTTCCTGACGCGTCATCTCGACCGCAATCTCCGTCAGATCGCGAATCATGCTTTCGACATCGCGTCCGACATATCCAACTTCGGTGAATTTCGAAGCTTCAACTTTCAGGAAAGGGGAGTTCGACATCCGCGCCAGCCGCCGCGCGATCTCAGTCTTGCCGACGCCGGTTGAGCCAATCATGATGATGTTTTTGGGAATCACATCAGCGGCGAGATCGGGAGCGAGTTTCTTTCGGCGCACGCGATTGCGCAGCGCGATCGCGACCGCGCGTTTGGCAGCCTTTTGTCCGACGACGTGTTTGTCCAACTCCGCGACGATCTGCCGCGGCGTTAGCTCGTCAAGCCTGACTTCCGGCTCTTCACTTTCACCTGCAAGATAAATAACCATTTCAGAATTCAACAACTGTCGACCGCCAACGCTTCATGCATTTTGTTCAGCTTCGAAAGTCACAACTCTTCGACGACGATATTCGAGTTGCTGTAAATACAAATCTCGCCGGCAATGCGCATGGCTTCAAGCGCGATTTCGCGGGCGGACATTTTCGTATTCGCAATCAAGGCGCGCGCAGCCGCCAGTGCATACGACCCGCCGGAACCAATCGCCAGCACGCCGTCGTCCGGTGAAATAACATCGCCATTACCCGATAGCAGAAAGGAGCTCTTTTCATCGGCGACCACCAGCAACGCCTCCAGATGACGGAGAATCTTGTCCGTTCGCCATTCCTTACTCAGTTCAATCGCCGCCCGATCCAGATTTCCATGATACTGCTCGAGCTTGCCTTCGAAGCGCGTCAACAGTGAAAAGGCATCACCAGTTGCCCCGGCAAAGCCGGCAAGAATCTTGTCATTGTACAGCCGCCGGACCTTTCTGGCGCTGGCTTTCATGACCGTCTCGCCCACTGTTACCTGGCCATCACCGGCCATCGCTATGCGGTCGTCGCGGCGCACCAGCAACACTGTCGTGCTTCGCACTACCGGAGAATTTTTTCTCTTCATTGGCAAGAGAGCACTATAGGAACTGGCGCAAACATTAGTCAAGCGAGCCACTCTAAACTGTGCGATACTTGCGAACGATATAGTTGCGCTATTATGTTCGTCGTAAGCCAAATATTTTCCGGAGAGATTCTCTGATCGCATGAAGAGACAAGAAAGACCGCGCATCGGCATCACGATGCGGCTTGAGCTTGAGACCAATCGCTTCTATCTCGCGCGCTATTACAGCGAGGCAGTGGAAGCCGCGGGCGGACTGCCCGTGCACGTGTCATTGATTCCGAATCGCGAATACATTGCCGGCGTCATGGCAGGCATCGATGGATTGCTTTTGCCCGGCAGCGATTCCGACATGGACCCTTTACGATACGGCCACGAGCCGCAACCTCAGCTTGGGAGCGTGCATCCGGAAAAGGATGCCACCGATTTGTTGGCGCTCGAAGAAGCCGAACCGTGCGCCACGCCCGTCTTCGCAATTTGTTTTGGCATTCAGTCGTTGAATGTATTTCGTGGCGGAACCTTGATCCAGGACATTCCCAGCCAACACTCAAACGCCATCAATCATAATCAGGGCGCGCCGCGCGAACGGCATTCGCATCGCGTGCGAATTCTGGATGGCAGCTTGCTTCATCAACTTGCAGGAGGCGCGACTGCGTCCGTCAACAGCCACCATCATCAGGCGATCGATACCTTGGGAAGGGAACTGGTGGCGACCGCTTGGGCATCAGACGGATTAGTAGAAGCGGTGGAAGATCCGCGTAGTGATCGCTTCGTCGTCGGCGTCCAGTGGCATCCCGAGCTGGCCTGGGAACGCGATCCTCTTTCGCAGGCGCTCTTTGCTCGCTTTGTAGATGAAGCGCGCAACTTTGCCGGCACAAAGCAGAAGCAGAATGAGGATGCGGTGAATGCCTGATACGAACGTCGCTTCCGGATCCAACCTGCTTGAGTCCGTAAGTCTGAAGGACCGCGTCGCCCTGGTTACTGGTGGCTCGCGAGGCATCGGACGTGCGGCGGTGGAATGCTTTGTTAAGCTCGGCGCGAATGTGATCGTGAATTACGTCCGGGACGAGAAGGCTGCGAGCGGCGTTGTTACTGAAGCCGAAACCAGCGGTGTCGGCGCGTTGGCAGTTCAAGCGAATGTTTCAGATCCGGCGCAGGCTCAAAAACTGGTGGATGCAACTATTCAGCATTTTGGGCGCGTCGATTTTCTGGTTTGCAACGCCGGCATCTGGGAAGGATCTCCGATCGATCAGATGGCCGAAGAAGTTTGGGATCGAACCATCGATCTGAATCTCAAAGGAACCTGGGCCGCCTGTCATGCCGCGGTCCCGCAGATGAAGCGACAGCAGTCCGGTCGAATTGTGATTGTGAGCTCGACTGCGGGTCAGCGCGGCGAAGCAAACGTTTCGAACTATGCCGCGTCAAAAGGCGGGCAGATATCTTTCACAAAATCGCTGGCAGCGGAACTGGGCCCATTCGGCATCAATGTGAATTCAGTTGCGCCGGGATGGGTGGACACAGACATGTGCGCCGACGTGTTCGCCGAACCCGGCTATCGCAAGTCAATTGAGAATGGAATACCGGTCGGACGAGTTGCCACACCAGAAGACATCGCGTGGCCGATTGTTTTTCTGTGCACCGAGTGGGCCCGGCACATCAACGGTGAGATTCTGAACGTCAACGGCGGGTCAGTTCTGTGCGGCTAAGGTCTTGTAAATGAAGAGAGAGGTAAAACGAATTAAGCTTGGAATTGAGCGTCTGCTTGACGAGAAGCTCGATCTGATTCGCGGTAAGCGGCTGGCACTGGTGTGCAACCAGGCCTCGGTCGATCACAGTTTTCGCCACGCGGCCGACCTCTTTCACGATCATCCAGACACTAATCTAACCACGTTGTTCGGGCCACAGCACGGAATTCGCGGCGACGTCCAGGACAATATGATTGAGACGGAACACGCGACTGATCGCAAGACTGGCCTGCCAATTTATTCTCTTTATAGCGAGACCCGCGAGCCAACCGAAGAGATGTTGCGTGACGTTGATGTGATCGTGTTCGATCTCCAGGACGTCGGCACACGCATCTATACATTTGTTTATACCCTGGCGAACTGCATGCGCGCCGCGAGGAAACTCGGAAAGAAAGTAATCGCCTGCGATCGCCCAAATCCGATCAACGGAGTGCAGACCGAAGGGGCCGTGCTCGATCCGGCGTTCGCTTCTTTTGTAGGTCAATTCCCAATCGCCACGCGCCACGGCATGACTGTCTGCGAACTGGGCCGGATGTTCAATGAGCAATTTGGAATCGGCTGTGACCTTGAATGCGTCACTATGTCAGGCTGGTCGCGCGAGCTTTGGTACGACCAAACTGATGGGCCCTGGGTTTTGCCATCGCCCAACATGCCGACGCTCGACAGCGCCACGGTCTTTCCCGGTTCCGTTCACCTGGAAGGAACCCAGATGTCTGAGGGGCGTGGGACCACTCGGCCATTTGAGCTGGTCGGGGCGCCGTACATCGATGCCGGCGCCTTCGCGACAGAGCTGCTCCGCCTGGAATTGCCGGGCGTTTATTTTCGCTCGTGCGTCTTTATGCCAACTTTTCAAAAACATGCAGGGAAGGGATGCGGCGGTGTGCAGATTCATGTGACTGATCGCGAGACCTTCAGACCGGCGATCTCCGGAGTAGGGGTGGTGAAGACGGCATTCGATATGTACCCGGGGGACTTCCTCTGGAAGGATCCGCCGTACGAATACGAATATGATCGGAATCCGTTTGATTTGATCGCGGGGACAGATAAGGTACGGGAAGCCATCGAGCGAAGAGAGTCGGTCAGCGCGATCGAGCGATCATGGGAGCAGCCGCTCGAAGAGTTCAATCGTGTTCGGGCCAGGTTTCTCCTTTATTAATAGTTATCGGCAGCGTCAGCAGTGGTTGAGCCGACAGCTCATGAGTCTTATTAGATTCGAAATGTGGCCCTCTCCGATAATTCGCGCACTTAAAGTAAACTAAGAGCGTCCGCAGGAGGAGTTTTTTGGTAACCAGAGAGATTGATCGCAGCGCCGTAAAGGCGCCGGGTCGAGCGTGGTTGTTGGCGCTTGGCGCTTGGGCTGTGCCGGGGCTTGGGCATCTGGCGCAAAGGAAATGGGCGCGCGGTCTCTTATTAGGCGGCGTCGTTTGGGTGATGTTTTTCACTGGCCTGGCCCTGGGGGGGCACCTTTTTAGAATCTCCGGCAACGACCAGGGATTTTCCGCTTTACTTCAACTGTTGCCGATGAGCGCGAACTTTGGGGCCGGTCTGCTTTATATCTTTTGCTGGTTAACGAACACTGGATTCGTTGAGCAAGCCCAGCGCGTGACCTACGAATACGGCAATACTTTCTTGCTGGTGGCGGGATTGTTGAACTACCTGGCGATGCTCGACGCCTTTGATATCGCCGCCGGGAGGAAGCCATGAGACACGTTCTATGGATGACTCTCTTCGCTTCGTTGACGGCGGTCGTGTTCGGAGTGGTAGCCAAAGGATCCGATCGGCAACGGCTCATCTACGGATTGAAAGTCTTCGCTGAGTTCATCGTCGTTGCATTCATCCTTGGATGGATTTTGTATTTTCTCCCACTTCGCTGATCTTAACTCAGAGCGTGAACTCGCATGCGCTTAGTCACCACAGACGCAATCGTCCTCCGCAGTTACAATCTGGCTGAATCTGATCGAATTGTTCTGTGCCTAACGCGCAGCTCGGGTTTGATTCGCGCAGTTGCCAAAGGCGCGCGCCGGATGAAGAGCCGCTTTGGCGCTGCCCTCGAGCCTTTCACCGTGATCAAGCTTTCGTTTCACGAAAAGGAAAATCGTGAACTTGTAACCATGTCGAGTGCGGAGATAGTGAAATCGCACTTCGATCTCAACTCGAATTTTGAGACCGCCGAGGTGCTCGCCTACATGGGAGAGATGGTCGCGGAATTTGCGCCACCTCATGAAGCGGATGAGCTATTGTTTCGAATGTTGATTGCCTGTGTCGAGGCCCTCTCGCAACGAAAAGGAAGCGAGCGCGTGCTGACGCGCTATTTTGAGATTTGGCTTCTGCGATTGGCAGGCCTGTTTCCGGATCTGGGGGCATGCACAAAGTGCGGAGCCGAACTGGGTCCGTCGGACCGAACCGCGGTCGACGCTGAGCTACAGCCTCGATGTAACAAATGCAGCCCGGCCAACGCCTCGTTGTTATCATCCGAAGCGATGAACATTATTCGTTCGACCCATCAGTTGTCGCCCCTGAAGTTCGCTGAGAACCATCTTTCAGAAAGCCAGTATGCTGAGATTGGCGATCTCACCCATCGCTTGATTACCAGAGCAATCGACCGCCGGCCGCGCACGCTGGTAGCCGCGGGCCGCTAGACGAAAACCATGGCCAAACGAAGATTGATTGAGCGTTACATCCTCAGGACAATTCTTCCGTATGGCGTCGCCGCCCTCCTGCTCCTGACGGCAATTCTGTTTGTTCAGCAAACCGGCCGCTATTTCGAAACCATTTTTCACGGCGTGATGCCGGCTGAGTTTGTTTACGGCCTCGCGCTCGCACTTCTTCCAACCGTTCTTATTTTTACTATTCCAATGGCGGTTCTTTGCGGAACCATCATTGGGCTCGGCCGCATGAGCAGCGACAGTGAACTGGTTGCAATGCGCGCGGCGGGTGTCAGCACGTGGCGCACGCTCTGGCCGGCGCTGCTGGTGGGATTGTTGGCCACGGGCGCAGCGGGCTATCTGAATCTCAGGGAAGCCCCACGGGCGCAGCAGCAGTTGCGTGCGGTCGCCTTGCGCAGCGCCCTGTACAAACTGGATTCGCCGGTCGAGCCGCGCACCTTCACGAATGATTTTCCGGGATATGTGATTTATGTCCGCGACGGAGACAAGGCACACGGTCAATGGGGCCGCGTATTTATTCAAAAGCAGAACGCGGACCATTCTACCAACATGATCACTGCGCGGGCCGGACGAATTGATTCCTCATCCGAAAAGTCCGAGTTGGTCCTGCAGGATGCGATGCAGACCACCGTGCCAGCTCCCGCCGCTCGCGATCAATCATATGTAGTCGAGCGCCTCGAGACATTGAGAATCACATTTCCGACCGGACGCTCAACCCTGCTTGCAAAGCTTCAGAAACCCGATGCGAACCCTGATGAGATGGGTTTTTCTGATCTGCGCCAATTCGTTGCGGGCAGCACCGGCATTGAGCATCGAGAAGCCAGCCTCATTTTTCATAAGCGGCTTGCCTTCGCGCTGGCGCCGTTGGTGTTCTCATTATTCGGCTCCGCGCTCACGCTGCGAATGCGGCGCGGCAGTCGTGGCTTTGGCGTTTTGCTTTCGCTCTTGATTCTGATTGCCTACTACCTGATGACGCTCGGCGGGGAACAGGCCGCGCGCGCCGGTTCCATTCCGGCAATTGTGGGTGCGTGGCTTTCTACCGCCGTCATCCTGCTCGTCGGAGTTCTGATCCTGGTTTCAAGGGAAAGGCAGTTTCGTTTCCGTTTCCGGCCACGCCAGCCAGCCGTTGATACCAAATCGAGGAGTCAAACCACGCGCCCCGCCAGATTGAGAGTCAGACGACGATTATCGATCGCAAATTTTCCGACGCTGCTCGACATTGGTATTGTGCGAACGATGACGTTGAGTTTCATCTTCGGCTTCATCGCGCTGGTCCTGATTTTTGACGTATTCACAACCTTCGAGTTGTGGCGATTCATTTCGGCCAATCGAGCCGGCGTCAGAGTGGTTGCCGAATATCTCTTCTACTTGTTGCCGCTTGTCAGCGTCGAGCTTTTTCCCGGCAGTGTGCTGGTCGCCGCGCTGATGACCTATGCGCTGATCGCGAAACGGAAGGAAGCGGTGGCGTGGTGGTCCAGCGGCCAAAGTGTCTATCGATTAATGGTGCCGGGCTTCGCTTTCGCGTTAGTGATGGCGGCCGGTTCGTGGTTCATCCAGGAGCGAATCATGCCGCAATCGAACGTTCGCCAGGACGCGTTGCGGGCGCGCATTCGCGGAAACATTGCGCAGCTCAGTGCCGGAGCCGATCGTCGCTGGCTGGTGAGCGCGGACGGCG
The DNA here is from genome assembly GCA_003487805.1 of Blastocatellia bacterium. Classification (GTDB taxonomy): domain Bacteria; phylum Acidobacteriota; class Blastocatellia; order Pyrinomonadales; family Pyrinomonadaceae; genus UBA11740. The sequence continues at coordinate 20,646 of DNNE01000046.1, forward strand.
CGCGAATCTATTCTTATGACTTTGACGATCGCCGCCAGGTCCTGCTCAAACCATCGATCTATGAATTTGACGATCAACAAATTGAGCTAAAGCGCGTAATCAATGGCGAGGAAGGGAAGTGGCTTGCCGGAGATAAGTTCGAGATCGCAAAAGCGCAGTGGATCAATCTGGATCAGCCGACGGTCGCGCGCGAAGCCGCCGATCAGTTACAGATTACCGGCGTCGACGCTCCTGCCGCATTCAAGCCGACCGTGGATCGTCCTTCGCAATTGGACACCGTGGGACTGCGTAGTTACCTCGCGGCGTTGAAAGTACGCGGCGCCGACACCGCATCGCTGGCAGTCGCCCTGCAACACAAATACGCCGCGCCGTTCACGGTCCTGGTGATGGCCTTGATCGGGATGCCACTTGCGATTGAATTCGGACGAAAGAGCACCGTCATCGCGTTATGCTCGGCCGTGGTCGTCAGCCTCGCGTTTTGGTTGATCTCCGGAGGCTTTCAACAACTCGGCGAGCATGCGTTGCTGCCGCCACCCGCAGCCGTGTGGACGCCGATCGTTATGTTCGCGTGCGGTGGTCTGTATTTCATCTCGCGCGTGAGGACGTGAAGCGGGGCAGTCATCACTGTTTGAACTTAAGACACTGCGGCATCGTAGTCTCTCCCAGGAGGTAATCGGAATGTACTGTTCAGCATGCGGCGTAGCCGCCACTCAGGGTCTACCGTATTGCAATTACTGCGGCGCCAAGTTGAATAGTGGAGACAGTAGCGACAAACCACCCGACACGGGCTGGTCTGGCTACCTGGTCACCATGATGGTCGCTACTTTCGTCTTTGGCCTGTTTGCCATCACGATTTTTATGGGCGTAATGAAAACTGTGATCCATTTCGAGTACGGAGCACTGGTCGCCTTCACAACGTTGAGCTTTCTAATAATGCTTATGCTCGAAGGCATTTTCATTCGCCTGCTGTTTCGCCCCCTCAAGCATCGCGATAGTGAGCCGCGCAACACTTTTCAGAATGATCGAGCTTCAACGAAAGAGCTTGAGGCACAATCTCGTCAGCCGATGGAACCTATCAGTAGCGTCACCGAACACACCACCCGCGCGTTTGATCCGATCTATAGCGAGCGAAAATAAAGTCACCGCGAAGCTCTTCGTTCATACGGTGATCCAGGCAGAGGTCGCGAATCTTCGTCATTCATCTCATCACGTAATCACTCCGATAATATTGCACTAAAGAATTAAGCAGAGCTTGAGATGATTGTTGCTTGACAGCCCGCCCTCTCAAGGCGTAGTTATCGATGAGCTTTCACAACCACGGTCAGGGTAAAGGGGTAATGTTATGGCGACTAAGAGACTAGCTTCCAGTTACTTTCAGAATTGGTTTTCCCACATGTTCGCAAATTGGGAAGAGATGGTGGATCCAAATAATCCGCTGCACCAAATTGCGATTTATTCGGCGATCCACGAGATGGCCAAAGCAGTTTCTGACCGCGGGGCGCGCGAAGGGATCCAGAGCGTGGCCAGAAAAGCGATCTCAAAAGCCGCAAAGTAGTATCGGTTCTAGATAGTGGCGGTCACGTCTACATCCCCCAATGACCTCTCAGGGATTGCTGAGGCGTGCGTGAAGTTCTGCCTTTGCCTGGCAGCAATCATGGGAAGCGGCAAACTCCCAGGATGCATCTGATCTAAGACGCCTCCAAAGCTACAACTGCTAGATAGCGCGAACCTTTGATGAGCACTCGAAATCGATTCTTGTAGATTGCATTCCGTCTCTCGACGTTTTTGTTTGTGGCGGGTTCGGCTCAGGCGCAGGAAATGACCGCGCAAGGCAACGAGATTTCGCCGGCGGATGCGACCAAAGCGGTGAAGGAAAAAGCCGCTACCGAGATGACGTGAGTAAGAGTGGTCAGTTGGATCAAACGAAAAAGCCGCGGAGAAGGGAAGTCTCCGCGGCGTGAATGTAACGCAAGCTGTTAGCTTGCGCCGCAAACTGACAGTTTGCGCTACCTACTAAGTTCCCGTCTCCCAGCTCGACATGTACTCGAGCTGTTCGGAGGTGAGCGTGTCGATCGACAGCCCCAACGCCCGCAGTTTCAAACTCGCGATTTCCTGATCGACCTCTACGGGCAGGAGATGAACACCCGGTCCAAGCGTGCCTTTGTTCTTAACCAGGAATTCAACCGACAGTGCCTGATTAGCAAAACTCATATCCATCACGCTGGCGGGATGGCCTTCGGCAGCGGCCAGATTAATCAAGCGGCCTTCGCCAAGAACCATAACGCGGTTGCCGTTCTTCAATTTGTATTCTTCGACGAACGGGCGAACCTGCGTCGGCTCTCCGGAGAGTTCGCGCAAAGCGACCAGATTCAATTCAAGATCGAAGTGGCCGCTGTTACAGACGATCGCGCCGTCTTTCATCTTGGCAAAATGCTCGCGATCGATCACGTGACGATTTCCGGTGACCGTAACGAAGATGTCGCCAATCGCAGCCGCTGCGGAAATCGGCATGACTCTGAATCCATCCATCACCGCTTCGACGGCTTTGATTGGATCGACTTCGGTGATGACAACATTGGAGCCCATGCCGCGCGCGCGCATCGCAACACCCTTGCCGCACCAGCCATAACCAACCACCACCAGGTTGCGTCCGGCTAACAGAATATTCGTCGCGCGAATGATCCCATCGAGCGTCGATTGGCCCGTGCCGTAGCGGTTGTCAAAGAAGTGTTTCGTCTGGGCGTTGTTCACGGCAATCGAAGGAAACGTCAGTACGCCGGCGGTTTCCATCGCTTGCAAGCGAACGATTCCCGTCGTCGTCTCTTCGGTCGTGCCGACAATCTTTTTGGCAAGTTCGGGTCTTTCCTTAATCATCGTGGCGACCACGTCTGAGCCGTCGTCGATGATAATTGCTGGTTCAAACTCCAGAGCGGTCTGCACGTGCCGGCGATAAGTGTCCGTCGTTTCACCCTTCATCGCGAACACCGGAATCCCGCAATCGACAACTAAAGAAGCGGCCACGTCGTCCTGAGTGGAAAGGGGATTGGAGGCGATCAGAAGAGACTCGGCGCCGCCGGCTTGTAAGGCGCGGGCGAGGTTCGCCGTCTCAGTTGTGATGTGCGCGCAAGCAACCAGCCGCACACCCTTCAATGGTTGCTCGTTGCCGAATCTTTCACGTATCAAACGGAGGACCGGCATTTCGCGCTCGGCCCAATCAATTCGCTTCTTACCCTGCGGCGCAAGCGAAACATCTTTTATGTCGTGTTCAATAGCAGGCATTGCTGTACTCATTAGTTAGAATTTTCCTTCTGTGAAATGAAGTTTGGAGTTCCGCCTTTAGGCGGCCTCCTTTTTTCGGAAGATTCCGCCCAGGCGGGACTCCGAACTCGCTTTACACCCCGGCGGCGGTCCGCAACGCTTCCGCCTTGTCGGTAAGTTCCCAGGTGAATCCGTCGCCGGTGCGACCGAAGTGACCGTAAGATGCAGTCGCTTTGTAAATCGGGCGGCGTAAATTCAGCTCTTCAATAATTTCTTTGGGCGTGAGCGGGAAATATTTGCGGACGAGATCGGAAAGATCCGGCTCGCTGATTCGGCTCGTGCCTCTGGTGTCCACATAGACTGAAACCGGCTCAGCCACCCCAATCGCATACGCCAGTTGCACTTCGCACTTGTCGGCCAGGCCGGCAGAGACAATATTCTTGGCAATGTAGCGAGCCATGTACGCGGCCGAGCGATCGACCTTTGTCGGATCTTTGCCTGAGAACGCGCCGCCGCCGTGGGGCGCATAACCGCCATAGGTGTCGACAATGATCTTGCGGCCAGTCAATCCTGAGTCGCCCTGCGGACCACCGGTCACAAAGCGTCCGGTGGGATTGATGTGATACTTGGTGTTGTCGTCCATCAAATCGCCCGGCACGGTGTGTCTGATAACGTGTTCGCGAATCTCTGAGCGCAGCTGTTCGTTAGTTACTTCAGGCGCGTGCTGCGACGAGACGACCACCGCGTCGACGCGAAATGGACGGCCATCGCGATACTCGATAGTGACTTGCGTCTTACCATCAGGACGCAGATAAGGGAGCTGACCTGACTTTCGAACTTCGGAAAGTCTCAAGGCCAGCTGATGCGCCAACTGAATCGGCAAAGGCATCAGCTCCGGGGTCTCGTTACACGCAAAGCCAAACATCAAACCCTGGTCGCCGGCGCCGCCCGGATCAACTCCCATGGCGATGTCGGGTGACTGAGCATGAATTGCGGAGAGGACTGCGCACGTGTCGCAGTCAAAACCATACTTGGCCCGGTCGTAACCAATCTCGCGAATCGTTTCGCGCGCGACGTCGGCGTAGTCGACGGTCGCCTTAGTAGTAATTTCGCCGGCCACGATGACCATGCCGGTCGTCAACAAAGTCTCGCACGCCACGCGGGACGTCGGATCCTGCTTAAGCGTAGCGTCTAATACGGCGTCCGAAATTTGATCTGCAATCTTGTCGGGGTGACCCTCGGTCACAGACTCCGACGTGAACAGAACTCCACGATGATTATTATTCAATGCAACTCCTCCAATACGACGATTCAGTGCTTTAAGGTAGATGAATCTGAAACTAGAAGACCGCGTACGATAGCAGTGACTTTTACGGAGTGTCAAGCAAGGACGCCGCCAAAAGGCCGGAAAACGGCCTTAAGTTCCTTATGAGCCCACCACCTCCGCTAGTCGCAACTCTTAGACATCAATAGGCGCGGCACAATTCCAGCATCCGGCGAATTCGGTCAGTTTCGACGCTGAGACAGATTGCGCATTGCCGACGTATGTGTGCAAACGCACAGACCGAGCACGTTGAGCGTGTTTAGCTGTCCGCGAAATCAGGAATCCCACGATTTGGTGAGAATCAACAAGCCTTACCCACACGGCCAGAGGATCACTTCGCAAAGAGGCTAAACAGCCGCCGAGTCGTGAAAGAAAGTACTTAGGACTAACCCACGAGCCCCTGCTGTTAACCGCATACTCGCCAATTAGTCTTTAACTAAACCAGCCGGGGTGGTCCAGTCACCAGCCGGTGTTTACGACCCAGCGGACAAATGAGTTTTGCGGCAGACTCGCGGGGTTCGGTGCGAGAGACTTGTCGTTAATTCCGTTGTCAGAACAAACCATAGAGGTAATCAATGAAAACAGAATTGGATCGACGCGACCGAAGAATCCGGACAATGCCGGCAATCGGCTTTGCGCTGACAATGCTATTTGTCAGTGTTCAATCCGCAAACGCTCAATGGAACCCGAGTCCCAGCCCCAGCCCCAATACGAACATATATTACAACGCCGGCAACGTTGGGATCGGCACGACGAGTCCCGTAGACAAGTTTGAAGTCGTTGGAGGCATCCACACAACAGGTTCTGCGGCAGCTTCCAAAGCTGGTGATTTCATCATGGACCAATTCAATGACGGCGGGCGTTTCATTTCACTCGGTCCAATAGGTGCCGCTATTCGTGGAAAGATTGATTTTGTTATTAGTAAATCAGACTCAAACAGTGCGTTGACGCCTTTGGCTATTGATACTTCCGGTAGTGTTGGTATTGGAACGACAAGTCCGAGTACCTTTGGCGCTTTTGCAGTCAGAACTTTCGTGAGTATATCTGGCGTTAACACGTCGGCATCGTTTTCAGACGCCGCGAATTCAACATTAGACATTCGGCACTCTTCGGGCCTGGCTGATGTCTCTGCCCAAGGGTCAGCACTTACATTCTCTGCCGGTAGTGCCGAACGGATAAGGATTCTATCAGATGGCAACGTCGGCATCGGTACGACCGATCCGGCGGGCTACAAGCTCAATGTCAACGGCACCATCAATTCAAACAGCACCATCACCGCCAACAATATCGTTGCCAAGTATCAGGACGTGGCCGAATGGGTTCCTTCATCTGAACAGCTCTCAGCGGGCACCGTAGTAGTCCTCGATTCAACCAAATCAAATCAAGTTACTTCATCGACCACGAGCTACGACACTCGCGTTGCCGGTGTTGTCAGTGCACAACCGGGGATCGCACTTCGTGAGAAAAGCGATACGAAAGTTCTAGTCGCAACCACGGGGAGAGTGAAAGTCAAAGTTGATGCGAGCAAAGGAGCGATTCACATCGGCGATCTGCTCGTCACGAGTGATATTCCCGGCGTCGCGATGAAAAGTGAGCCCGTGAATCTCGGCAGCGTTCAACTTCATCGGCCTGGCACGCTGATCGGCAAAGCGCTTGAGCCTTTGGAAAAAGGTAAGGGTGAAATTTTGGTTTTACTGAGTCTGCAATAGCGCAGCTTTATGTGAGCGACAGGAGTTCGCATGACTCGACACTCTCAAGCCTTTGCTACCAGACAACGAAGAACCCTTCTTCGGCTGCTAACAGCTGTTTTGCTAATACTGACCATTGCCTGCGCGTCGGTACCGGCTGCTGTTACCGCTTCACTCGCACGCGAAGCCACGGTGCGGTCGGCGCCTCTAATTGATGACTTGAGCAGCATTTCAAATGGCTGGCTCATGAAGCTCAGGAAAAAGTCGCCGAAGCGTAAAGGCGGCACGCAGCAGGACCTTCCAATTGCGACAGGAACCAAGCCGCAACCACCGCCCATTAAATCCCAACGCGAAGCGCGGGTAGCATCAATTCGGGTGAGTCCGAAGGATGACATAACGCTCGAATCCGGGAAGTCGATCCTGATTTTAGCTTTGCCGCTGGATAGAGATGGTGCTGCCGTGCAGGGACTCGCATGCGGGCTGATGTCGAGTGATCGCGAAGTTCTCACAATCTCGAAGACGGGTGAGGCAACTGGGGGTAAGCCAGGACAGGCAACCATCACGGCAACCGCCGGACAGATAACCCAGACGAAAGTCATAACGGTGGTGGAAGCCACGAGCGGAAAGTTTGGTCCCACGAAACCAAAGTCCACCAGGCACAAGTCCGGCGGCAACTACGATTCCAGTAACCGGAGTTCAATCATTTCTTCGGCCCGCAGCGCATCGGAGCGTCATCACGCTCGCAACAGCTTCACATCCCCGTTGCAGGACATAGAGATCGATCCTCTGCCGGACGATGAGACAATCTCGCTCTACAATCCTGTCAACATAATTGGCTCTCCGCCGGGAAAAAAGAAGCCAGGGGCTTTAACGCCGCCGGTTTCAACAGGCGGCACGGAGACGGGAAATCAAAACTTCAGCTTTGCGCTTCCGGTCGTCGGCATGTCAGGTCGTGGCGTGGGTGTTTCGCTCTCACTCGTTTACAACAGCCAATTGTGGAACAAGTCCGTCGATCCAAGTAATAGCTCGACGTGGCTGACTTACGACGTTGATTCCGGCTGGCCTGCTCCCGGTTTTAGATTGAGCTTTGGACAGATTGAAGATCAGGGTGATTCATTCACACTTACTGATCCCGATGGAACTCGCCACGCGTTGACATGGACCAGCACCGACAACTACGACAGCACCGACGGCACGTTCATCCATTACAACGGCGGCGGCACCTCATCCGGAACCCTTTATTATCCGGATGGAACCGTGGTGACATACGGCGCAAGCGGCGGCTATTGGCGTCTGTATCCAACAAAGATTACTGACCGCAACGGGAACTACATTACTATCGCTTACAACGGCACGAGCGGCGCGGGTCCGCAAATCCTTCAGATCGATGACACGTTAAATCGCCACATTTGCTTTTACTATGATGCGTCGAATGGTGATCTCGTTACGATCACTATGCCGGGACTGACCGGCCACGATCCGCTTCAGGTGATGCGCTTTTATTATGAGGACGTTACTATCCCGAGTTCAGGTTTATTCGATTCCTCCGTGAACGTCAGCGGTGCGCCGTCCACACTTCACACGCTGAAGTATGTTTACTTGCCGACCAGTTCTGACGGATCGAGTCCGATCTATACCGGTTACAAATTCGATTACTCGTCTTACGGGATGATTTATCAGACGACGCATTTGCGTGGAATGACCGTCAGTTCAGATTCGACCAGCAGCGCGGGTTCAGTTACGAGCGAGGGCACCTCCTCGGCAGCACAGACTACGTATAACTATCCGACCACGAGCGGCAGCCTGACCGATGTGCCGGCTTACACGACCCGCACGGATGAATGGGCGGGGCGAACCTCAGGCGGGAGCGCTCCTTATTACACATTCGCGAATAGCACTGGCACCGACGAAAAGATTTCAACTGTCACCGCGCCCGACGGCACAATCACTGAAACTCATGCGATCGATCACTCCGGTTTTTGGGACGATGGGTTAATCAGTGACACATATGTGCAGTACACCTCGACGCCTATCATTTTGGCCCATACGCACCTGGATTGGCAGCAGGATTCGAGTAACCTAAATCCACGCGTTTATCAGATCAGAACCACTGATGTACCGGCGAGTCTAACGAAGGCAACGGTTCTAAGCTATACCGATTACAACAATGTTTCGCTAGTAAGCGAACGCGATTTCACCACAGACGGAACCGTTTCCTCGACCGAGTTGCGAAAGACCGAGACTACTTACATCACCGACCAGAGAGTGTCAAGATCATGCCGGGCGGTTCGACGACGGTCCTGGCGCGCGCTGTTTATGCTTACGACGCATACGGCTCATCGCACGTGGATATGACGCATCGCGATGACATCATCACGCACGATCCGGCGTTCGATCCGTTCGGATCGGGTTTCGTCTCATCAACGGACTATCGAGGCAATGTAACCAGCGTTACGACCTACACTGATGCGAACACCCCTTCCGGCTCGATCACTCATTCGAGCACTTACGACATCGCCGGAAATGTGATGACGGCACAGGTCGATTGCTGCCAATTGAAATCATTTACCTATTCAGGGGCAGGAACCAGCGGTGACTATGCCTATCCCATTTCTGTCACCAGCGGCAATCCCAGCGGCCTTCATCTCACGACCAGCGCCACGTTTGATAACGACACGGGTCTGCCCGCGACTTCGACTGATGAGAACTCGCAACTGACGCAGTATTACTACAACCTTGGTTCGCTGCGGTTGAGTGAGGCCGATTATCCCGGCGGTGGTCAGACGACCTACGGTTACTCTGACGGACTCGGTGTCTATGCTTACGTAATCGCGGTTACCAAACTCGATTCGTCGCGCAACGTTAGCGGCTATCGCTTCTTTGACGGGCGCGGCGCGGTGGTGCGTAGCTTCGGTAACTACACTTCAACCAACGGTTACATCACGCGGGACGTGGAGTACGACGCGATGGGCCGCGCCTATCGCGCCAACAATCCCTACTACACGAGCGATCGGACTGACGCGGTGCCCACAAATAGTTTCTGGACTACCAGCACTTTCGATCACTTGGGCAGAGTGATACAGGTGGACATGCCGCGCGGCGATAATGACAACACGTTGATGACTTCCGTCACCACTGAATTTGACGGCGTCTTTACCACCGTCACCGATCAAGCCAGCAAGACTCGGCGACAAGAAGTCGACGCGATGGGCCGTGTCATTCGTCTGGACGAGCCGACAACTTCAGGATTGGGCTCGCAGAGTTCACCGAACCAATCGACCAGTTACGAATACGATCTGCTCGATAATCTAGTGCACATCCATCAGGACGCACAGCACAGGTATTTCAAGTACGACTCGCTTTCGCGTCTGATTCGCGAAAACCAATCCGAGCAGCAAACGAACAGCAGTTATGACCTGAGCGACTCGTGGAATACGGGCGGCCACTGGACGCGTAAGATTCTCTACAATTCGAGCGGCCTGGTGACCGATGCCTACGATGCCCGCGGCGTGCACACGACTCTTTCTTACGACGATCTGAATCGCGCCACGCAAATCAGCTATTCCGATTCCACAGCCACGGCGCATTATTACTACGACGACGCGACGGGTCTGCCATCGGGCGCGCCCAGTTCATCATCTCCCGACTCGTTTTCAACTACGCTGTCAAAAGGTCGACTGGTCGCTATGACCTACGGCAGCGGCGCCACCGGAAACTATTTTGACTATGACGTTGCGGGCCGCGTAACGAAACAGTTCCAGATTACTGGCTCCAGCCCTGCAAAATACAAACTGAGCTATGCTTATAACTCTGCCGGACTGCTGACCGGCGAGACTTATCCGTCAGGCCGGGCCATGACTTATGCTTACGACGACGGCGGCAGACTTTCGAGTGTCGGCGACGGCACGACTACATTCGTGGGTTCGTTCAATTACAGCGCGCATGGCGGATTGACTTCCGAGACGTTTGGCAACACAGCCGTGCATGAACTGTCCTACAACCGGCGCTTACAGGCGAGCCAAGTGAAGCTGAGTTTAGGCAGCACAGTCTTGCAGCAATACGATTATGGCTACGGTGAATTCAATACCAGCTCAGGCAGCGTCGACACCAGCAAGAACAACGGACAGATTGGGAAGGTGACCGGCACGATTGGGACGACCACGCAATGGAACCAGGGCTTCAGTTATGACGAGCTGGGCAGGCTGTCGAATATGACCGAGCATCAGGGCAGCGCGATGACCACCTCGAACTACTCGCAGAGCTACACCTACGATCGCTACGGCAACCGGTTTCAGACCGCGAACACGACGCTTGGTTTACAGACCGTCTCTTCATCCGAGATCGTTGCTTCTACGAATCGCTTCATCGCGACTGGCTCGACGCCAACGACCTACGACGAGGCGGGAAATATCACGACGGATACCAAGTTTCGCAGTCTGAAATACCTCTACGATGCCAACGGCCGGCAGAATGAAGTGAAGGCGCTCGACAACACGAGTCTGCAAACTTCGGTTTACGACTGCGCCGGACAGAGAGTGCAGACTTCGGCTGGCAGCGTGACTCGCACAATGGTCTATGACGTGTTTGGACAGAATGTCGCGGATTATCTCGGCACAGGCGGCGCGACCTTAGAGAGAGAGAACATCTATCGTGGCGGGCAGTTGTTGGCTACGGATGAAACGCCGCTGGCTGCCGCGCCTTCCGGATTGGCTACCTCGACAGCATCGAGCACCAGCATTGCAGTTAGTTGGACGGCAGCGTCTGGCGCGAGCTACTACCGCGTGGAACGCAAGGGCGCAGGTGGTTCTTACGCTCTGCTCGGCACTACATCTTCATCTTCGACCAGCCTCACCGACAGTGGCGCGAGCAGCGGCACGGCTTATCTCTACAAAGTATGCGCGGCGGACAGCTCAGGAGCCTGCGTTTCCAACTACAGCAACGTGGCGCTGGGAACAACTGTGAGCTTCGCGACCGATCCGACGATCTATACCGAGACGGAGAACCCAGGGAATGGCACGACGATAAAACACCAGCACATCACTGAATTGCGCGCGGCAGTCAATGCGGTCCGTACTCTGGCAGGTTTATCCACGATAAGCGTGCCGAATCCGGCCACCGGTGATGTGATTCATGCGACCGACGTGAGCGACTTGCGGAGCGCTTTGCACGCGGCGCTCTCGGCCCTGGGTCTTTATGACGGCACTTACACCGATCCGACATTAGCCACGGGATCGGGCGGGACGATCATCAAGAAGGCGCACATCACCGAACTGAGACAGCACGCGACAAGCAGCAGTTCGAATTCCAAATCGATCACTCAATTCGTTACCGACTTTTACCAGGGTGTGCTGCATCGCGCGCCGAGCTCGGGAGAGTTATCGAGCGGAGTAAGTGGGTTGGCCGCGGCACAGGCACAAGGTGGGGCCGCATTGCTGTCAGCGGCGCAGGGTCTGGGCTCTACACTGTTCAATTCATCAGAGTATGCGGGGCTGACCACGAGCCCCGCGCAGTTTGTCTCTGACCTGTACACGGGTTTCTTACAACGCGCGCCGGATGATAGTGGATATGCCTACTGGCTCGATCAACTGAACAATCACGGCGACACGAGGTCAAATCAGATTTCGTCATTCGCCGGGTGTGATGAATTCGTCGCTAACGTTGCAGCACTGGGCATCGCCGGCTCAAGCAACAGTCTTCGTTACGTGCTGTCGGATGTACAAGGTTCGACGCGCGCGGTGATGAACAACAACAGTAGTTCAAGTGCAATAGTTTCGCGGCATGATTATTTGCCGTTTGGCGAAGAGATCGGCTCAGGCATTGGCCCGCGCAGCTTACCGCAAGGCTACAACGCCAGCGACGCCAATCGTTGGAAGTATGGGATGACTGAGCGTGATGCGACGAGTGGTCTGGATCATACCTGGTTTAGGAAGTACGAAAATCTAAGTGGACGTTGGACGAGTCCTGATCCGCTTGGTGGGCATCTTGGCGCACCACAGACTTTCAATGGATACAACTACACTGGAAATGATCCAGTAAATCTTATTGATCGCTTTGGTTTGGACGGGACGCCAAAGCCCGGTGATCTTTGCCCCGGCGGCGTGATTGGCAATGATGGAAAGTGCCACGCCGGGCCGAGCGGAGTCGTTACAGTTCCGGCTGATCCAAATCCATTTCGCTGGGACGATTTGCCGAACAATTGGAATATATTTCTGGTGCTTCCGGTGATCTCAACGCAACCGAGCGATCCAGGCGGAGTTGGCGGCAATCCATTAGTACCGACACGGCAGAAACCTCCTCCCACAAGACAAGTGCAATACTGCAATACGACGTTGGGCGGCGGTCCCATATCGGCTGGGGTAATCGTAGACACAGACAACCAACTCTTTGTAAGTTTCGGTCTAGGTGTAGGATTATGGCCTCCTGTAAGTTACGCGCGAACTGAAGGTACGGGACCGGTTGAGACAGGAGTCTTCCTTAGTGGAACCGTGGCAAACGGGTTGGCGGTATCCGAGTCAATCAATCCGTTTAATCTCCGAAAGGGCTTCTCACGAGAAGTCGGCGGCGGAAGTCCACAAGCCGGGGTTGGAGTCCAGGTGGTCGCAGGACCAATACCAATGCAGGGAACTACCAAAGATAATTGGGCGCACCATCCCGATAATCCTGCGAATAGCAAGGGGTTATATTGGCATCCGGTCGGACGTTGCCCTTATTGATCCCTTGCAAGAGGATCTGCTAGTTTCCCGGAAAAGCGATGAGATATAAAGACTGGAGTTCGACGCCTGCCTTTTTTAGCCAACATAAGAGAACGGGTATGGTTGCTTGCTTCTTTGTTGGTTTGATTGTCCTCTGCATTTCACTTTACGTGCTCGCGACTGAGATGTACTTCTTTCATGGTGCAACTGCAGTTGAGGCAGTCATAATAGAAGTTCGTCACGAATACGTTGCGGCAGGCAGAGGTTCGGTCCTTGCGTATGTTCCAGTCGTTGAAATACCAAACAGGGGCGATAGAATAAGCGTTGATACGTCTAGTGAAGACAACGTTTATTCTATCGGCACGAGAATGAGTGTCTTGTGCGTTCTTTCTGTTTCAAGAAGATGCATAAGAAACACTTTCCTTGATACTTGGGGGGACGGGATAATAGATCTCATCATAGCTCTATTGTTCCTACTGCCGTCGCTGCTTTACTTCCGACGACTAAAGCAAGAATCACAAGCAGCGTCGACGCCGAACCCACCGACGACATGATTTTTTCCTGAGCATCTCATCGATTGATTTGATCCGATTTTGAAGTGAAAAAAGCTGCGCAGAGTCTATTACTGGCCTTTCTAATCTTGCTTCCTTTCGGTTGTAATGTTCAGACCGTAACGCACGATCCGGTCAAAGCGGTATCTGATACCAATGGCTTCTTGAAAGCCCTTTACTTGGAGGAGAATTATCCTAAAGCTCTGAGCCTCGCTGACGTTCAACTTCGACAATCAGTTACGGCAGACGATCTGAGGGAAATAGTGGCAGGAATAAAACAGCGATGTGGAAGTCTGAAAACGTTAAGGGCGGACTCATATTTAATGACTCCGGGAAGTACGATGGAATTGTTCTATGTTGGAACTTACGAGACCGGCACTTTATACCATCGTTTGGTTTTGGTGGGTGATGTTTCGTCCGGCTATAGGGTCGCGGGCGTTTGGTACCAAGCCGAGGACTATCAAGAGCAGCCCTTGCGCCGAAAGTTTGATCAAGACCTTCTCGTAAAATAAGGTCAGGTCATGCTCGCGACCAGGCATGGTGATATTCGTTACCAATACCAAGGTGCGGTGGTGTGGTGGAAGCGTATCCTCGAGGCCGTACCGGCTCCGTCTGAAATTGACGAGCTCTGGGACGGGATGTGTTTGATTGGCTTGATGATTACGAGCAAGGTTGGCTGTTCGAAACGCTGTATCCGATTGACCCGCTGCCGCCCCTCGCAAACCCGCTTCAGTCTACATCCGATACCACTTTTGAGGCAGAAACGCCGGATGCCTCATAAATCGCTCCATAATGCCATTTCTGAGGCAAAGCCCCCCGCTACATAATATATATTATCAGACGCAGCTGGTTTATGCTGGTAAGGGTTGAGAAGACCGGAGGCCTCGGGTCAGGTAAAAGTAATAACAACCGTCAAGTGAAACTGCTTCCCTATCAATTCGCAAGGTAGGTAATGTGTTTTACTTGATCAGGATGGAAGGCCCGTGGGTTGGGCTCGACCGCCACTCAGGTATTAGTCATGCGAACTCCTGGCCTGCGAGGGCCTAGTCGGACAATCTGTTGTAAAGCGTCTTTGTGTGCGATCCTGTACTGGTTGCCCGTCCTTCACTCCTGGTGTCCACGAACAATTCTCAATAAGGCCAACGCATTCGTAACTAGGCACGGGGGCACCGTACCTTGGACCGCATCAGCGTTCGTGGGTTCCAAGACCCCGGTGTCTTCGGGAGTTGCGATCCCATCGGGCAGCCAAAGCATCTAGCCCTTCGTCCAGCATCCCAACCACAACCTCCACCAGTAGATGTGTTTTCGCCACACGATCTCACTGTAGCTCTCCCGTAAGTCGCGGCGGCAGTCAACCGTTAAGGTGTCGTTGGATATCCAGTGTTAGTTGTATTAATTATCTTGATATAAATATAGTTGATATCAATTTATGCATATGCTACGATGTAACAGTAAATGGCTCAAGTTCGAATCACGGTTAGCGAGGTGTCTAAGGAAATGGGGATTCCAACCCCGTTCGCGCTAGCGCGAAAAACGGGCCTAAATTACGCGATTTGTTATCGCCTTTGGCACGAGCAGTCGACGCGTGTCAGCTTACCCACCTTGGCACGTTTGTGTCAGGTTCTAGGAACGCGTCCAGGAGAGTTGTTGAGCTATTCAGAGAAAAAGCGAAGCAAGCCAAAGAAATCCCGAAGCGGTACGTAACGGCGGTTAGTGGTAAATCTGGAGGCGAGAGTATGACTATCCAAATGACAACTGCAGATGCGGGACTCAAGGGTGTTACAGCTGAGCGCTTCTTGTCCGCCGTAAGCGACCGTGAACCAGTCTCAGGCCTGACGCACACCTTCTACCGCTACCCGGCCAGGTTCTCACCTGCTTTTGCTCGGACAGCTATAGAATTATTTACAGATGCCGGCGATCTAGTTTTCGACGGCTTCATGGGCGGCGCGACGAGCCTTGTAGAGGCCCGCGTCCTTGGCCGAAAATCCATCGGAACTGATGTAAGCGAGCTCGCCGCGTTTGTTGGCAGAGTGAAGACTACTTCCCTTTCCGATTGCGATCTCGAAAGGATAGCTAAATGGGGCAATTCGTTAAGCGAGACGTTGAACTTACATCATACAGCGTCTCGCGCACGAAAATGGATTAGTGAAGGATATCAGCGCAACATTAATACGTTTGAAACTTGGCGGATCCGCAAATCGCTCGAACTCGCGTTATCGAGGATCAACGAATTAGAGACAATGGCGCAACAGGAGTTTGCTCGATGTGCCCTACTGAATTGTGGCCAATGGGCGCTTGACTGCCGCACGACCATCCCAACCTCTAGGGAATTCCGGGTTAAGCTTCAATCCATCTTTACAGAAATGATCGCCGGCGCCCGAGAGTATGCTCGAGTAGCTCAACAGGTTGACACGCTTTGCATTCACCGATCCGTCATAGGCGTTGAAAAGGACGTCACTATCGCGGCCCAAGGCGCCCCTCGGTTAATCCTTCTATCACCGCCTTACCCCGGGGTATACGTGCTGTACCATCGGTGGAAGGTCCAGGGCCGAAGGGAAACTCCAGCTCCATTCTGGATAGCCAATAGCTTAGACGGCAGCGGAATGGCTTACTACACACTTGGCGATCGGAAGCAGCAGAAGCTACGGCGATATTTCGCCGAAATCAAACAAGCGTTCACTTCGTTGGCTAAGGTAGCTAATGATGATAGTTGGGTAGTTCAGATGGTAGGGTTCTCAAATCCATCGTGGCAGTTGCCAAAATACTTGAAGACGTTGGAACAAGCAGGCCTCACGGAGATAAAATTCTCGGACTTAGCTAACTCTCGTGACGGAAGGTTATGGCGAAACGTGCCGAACAGGAAATGGTTTGCCGCATATCAGCACACAGCTCAGTCGACGGCCCGGGAGGTAGTTCTCTTCCACAAACTCTTGCGCTAGGTTGCTTCTCCGGAAGCGGTCATCGCCACGGCTTCTTGAACTTCCAAATCGCCCAAGGAGTCAATTAAGGGCAACAACACGGCTGAAGCGGCGCGGCAAAACTGATCAACCTTGTCCTCGATGTTCGGCCCCGAAGCTTCTTCTCTCTTCCCATCGCTCCCCTCTTCGCTCGTTACCTCTTTGGTCTTTGACTGACGATCTTCCTGTAACAGTGCAAGCCCTAGAAGAACCATTCCGTAAATGAAGCGCGCGCGAATAACGTCTGCATCCTTTTTCGTGGCCTTCAACTCCGTACCTAAGTAAACGTTATCCATGTTGATGTAGAAATCATAAACATCACGTTCTTCAGGGCTATTGCCATTGCTGTTATTCTCACCGTCGGCAGAGGCAGTGCCAGCGTGTTTTATCCGTAGCGCTGTAAACTTATCAAAATGCGGAGTGTGGTTTTCCCAATCATTGCTGAATACACGAGTGATGTTCGGTAGAGCTATCCC
>DNNE01000046.1:37887-43159 GCA_003487805.1 Blastocatellia bacterium
ATCGGTAGAGCTATCCCGGTCGGCGGAGCTATGTCATCGTCGCCATCACTGTTATTGCTTTTCTCGCGAGACTTCGTACCACCGCCACCGTTTCGGTTATTTGCCATACCTTTTACGTGGATGGTAAATCGATTTTCAAACGGTTCAACTCGCGTGCGATCCGTAACAACGCCTACATAGCTGAGTGCATCGTGCTCAACGCAATTACTCGGCAACTGAAGACTGAGACTTGCGGATCCGTTTTGAAGATTCGGACCGACATAATCGGCGACTGGATAGCGTTGCCCTTGCGTTACGCGGTAGAGCTCGAAGTCGCCAGGATCAATATCTCGACTGAAATAATCATTGTTTGCGTCTGTCTCAAACAGCACGCGACATCTCGAGTTGATGTGGCAATCTCGCGCCAACTCCTGCCCGTAGTCTTTGCCTCGAAAGTTAAAAAATGTCGGATACCGTTCACCATTAAATGGCTTGTCGGCGCCTCCCTTCCCTTTCGAAGTCTTAAACGGATTCGAAAGCCGGTCGCCTTTCAGAAATAATGCAGAAAGCATCGGCGATTGCTTGAGCAGCGTTCGCAATACATCCTCGAGCGGTTTTGAATCATCAAGCTTTGTGTCGATCTCCTCTCGCCTTCGGCGTTCGCGCAAAGCTCGCAGACTCTCGTGGTGTCTTAACATATCCTCCAGAGCGGTTTCGATCGCGACGCGCAAATCCCCATGACTCAACCTGTCGCGACTGTTCATAAATAAGTCTTCGCGCGCTCGACCGGAGAATTTGCTACAGTCGACAACGACAAGAATAGATTCCATCAGGTAACTTAACCCCACCGTCTTTCGACGAAAAAAATCCTGCGTCAAATATCCATGTGTTTGGCCGTTCTGTGTAAAAATGATTCCTTCGCTCTTTCGATAGGTATCGGCTTTCCCTTTCTTAAAGGCGTAAATCGTAGCGGTCATTTGTTCTCCGGCCGCACTTATTGGACATGACGACGGAAAGCCATCTTCCAGATTCTCACCTTTGTTGTCTGCGAGTCTGACGCCAAGCCCAATCAATGATGTTTCGAAACTTCCCTCGTGGCCCTTATAAGGCTTTCGGCATTCATGCAACCTCACAGGCAAAGCCATATCCGGGAGCAAAAGATCCATGCGACTCAACAATCCGCCACCAGAAAAGATAATGTTGGATTTGAAACCAGTCGCAGCGTATTCGTACAGTTTAATCAGCGTTCCCCACTCGGAGAGTCTCGCGTAAGGATTCTGACCCTCGGGAAAGATCGGCATCGACTCCGCAGAAAAGCGTAGAACGCCGCCACGACCGGGATTGCTGTCAGCGCCCCCAGGCGCGAGATAGCTGTAACGAGAACTTTTGCGCCCATCTGCTGAATCCGGATTTTCTCTACGAACGATCGTAAATCCCCACTGCGAATCCGATGGGTGTGAAACTTGGTTCTTTAGAATCGCGGGGTTTCTTCGAGTTAGAATTAATTGAAAGTTGTGCCGGCCGCAGAACTTTAGAATGCCAGTACCACCCATGTTGAATTTGCCTTGGACGAACGGTATCCGAAGCTTATTGTTGCCTGTTAACGACAAGAACGTGTGAGGCATGTTCTCCGGCGTCTGGCCCTCGCCTTGGTCCGCGATTGTGAAACAAGGATTTCCTTCCTTCGGCGTAAATCCAGTTGCCGACAAGGTCGCACCTTTCGCTATCTCAGTTCGCTTCGGATTTCCCCACTCAGTAATGAGTCCGGCTGTTGGACGAGTCGCGTCGTTAGCGTCGTCAAAAAAGCGCGCGACGGCCTCTCGAATGGACTGGGGAGCGTCAGGCGATGCCGGATCGATTCCGCGGGACAAACACTCATTCATTAACCTGGCATCCACAGCATTCACCAACTTCTCGACTAGTGCTGCGTCTGGGCGGCTCTGCTGATTTCCAATACTGTTATAGTTATTCTCATAGTCGCTATAAAAACGCCAGTATGCCTGATCTTCCCACATACCAAACGACTCTAAGAGTGAGATTATTTCTGCCTCACTGTCCGCCTTCATCAATGCGAAGCACAACTCTTTGATTTGTTTCTCAGTTTTCATTGCCTACTCCTGCGGGCGTTCTCTATTGATGAAGTCGCGCCCTAAATCCGTTGGGAGATATGTCACGCGTACGCCTTCGCGAACGCGTTCAACCAAACCCAAGTCTGACATTCGCGAGACTGCGCCAGATCTCTGGGACGAAAGGAATGATAACGTTACACGTTGAGTCCTTTCGTCAGGTACTGACTGTCGCAGCATTGTGTCCAATAGATCTGGCGTGTTTGCGCCACCGACGATAGCTTGGAGAATCGCGCGATATGCGAAGTCCTCGGCTCGCACATTAGCAGCGATGTGATTGAGAAAGAACTTCACTTCCTCTTCGGAAAACTTTATTGAATGTGGCCCGCAATGCTCGTCAAGAATCGGGTTCCGCATTAACGCGAACTCCCAACCGGACTCGGTCAGTATCAACCGCGGCCTTTTGCCAGGTTTGTAATTGATTAGCTTGAAGTCGATCAATGCTCCCGATACTTGTCCCTGCTTGTTAACGCTAGCCACAAATTGGTTAGCATAACGACTGCGAGCCTTCCCCGATTTGTCGATGGAGTTGGGAAATGCCGTCGACAACGCCTTATCTCGATCGATTTTGTGTTTGCCGTCGCATTCAAGAAGTAGGTCCCCTAGGATAATAGCGTCACCCGAAATTCGATTAGCAGCGTCGTCGTAGAAAATTCCCTTCGGATCGTCCTTTAACAAATGTGCCAACCCCCGACAACTTGCTTTCACCGGTAATAGCTTGTTGTGCTGACCGAATACCCATCGGTCAAGCGGTACCTCCATACCTGGAGTCCAGTAGTCGTCCGGCAAACTTCCGCTCAGTCGGTTCAGTGTGTCGAGCCCGTCCAACAAAAACAGTACGGATTTCTGCTCGACTCGCCTGTGGGATTGTCCAGAACCATCGGGGTCCTCTCGCACAGTCCGTCGCTTCTTAGTGGGCTTTGATGATGGTTTGCCATTTGCGGCGCTAACCTTTTGCTTGACACTTTCCCGCTCCCCAATCGTTAACGACTCACCATCGCTAACCTGCGTTTCCAACACAACCTGATTTGCTATAGCAATAGAGATCAACTCAGAAACACTCGCATACCGGCCTCGGGCTAGCAGCTCGTCCATCATCGCGTTTGTTTTACCGGAACAATCGAAGCAAATAATCATGGGCAACCTCATCCAGAGGGGTACGCAATATATACTGTCGCGATTTTACTGTCAACAGTATTAATCGATTTTCTTTTACTGTTGAGTTGCGGATTCCGACAGTAAATGATTGGCTGCCCACTGATCGCCCAGGGTTCTGTCATGGTATCCCCTATTCGTCAGAATGGTGAATCCCAAATATTTCCAAGTGCTTCGGTACGGTTGTGGAAGCTCAACTTCGCCCTCAAGAAGGTCGAGGCCGATGGCCCGTTCTTGTCTAACCTAGAGCGATTTCGCTCGAAAGGGGGGATATAAGTCTTGTTCGGGTGGGTCGTCGAGAGCTGTCGCTGCACCTAGGATGCCAGAGCATTATAGAGAGCGATCTAAGCAGTCACTCTGGGTGTCGAAGCAGATCGAGTATCAATCACGCGCGAGCCACAAGGGAAGCCTCAAGGCGTTTCATATTCAACATGAACGGCTCCGAGTGAAGTGAAGCTCTCCAAGCTGTCTAACGATTCTTCGTCGTCGAAGTAGTCTTTGAACAGGTAAATCGATTTCCCGGCCACACGCAACCAAGGTATCAAGCAATTAGAATAGAGGAGTGCATGGAGCGGAATCTTGTCATCGACTTCTAAGGCCCCCAGAAAATACGGTAGAAATCCAAACTCGAGAGATAGACGCTTAGCGCACTCCAGGCTGATGTTCTCGAGGCATATGACAAAGACGTTTCGAGTCAGGCATTTGATCGCGTTGAGAGGGAGAAAGCAGCCCCATAATCCCCCTGATGAGAGAACCCAAGCAGCCGATGTCGCGAGATATTTTGACTCAGAGTAGGTCCAAGTTCGCTGTAGTAGGTCACCTCTGCACTCCATTGCATGTCGCTGCAATAACAGATCCCCGGTTCGGATTGCTGTCTCAAAGTTACCGTGAGAGATCATCGCGCGAAGCACGACGTTCCCTATCTCATAGCCGTCGATGTAGTCGAGACTCTCGCGCTTCAGGCTGAAATGTAACGCTACTTTCATTTGTCTTTTGCTTCCCTTCTCCGAAGCGCTCATGTGTTTGGCATGCGCCCCGCGGATAGTAGGTGATCGCGGGCTTGTTTTTCTTTGAGCTTTGATAATTGCGCCGGAATTCGAGTCGGTTGCGACATGGGTGTGTAATGCGCCAGCCGGCCAAGTGCACAGATAATTTGTTCAAGGTGTCGTTCGCTGACTATTAGACGTCCTCCGAAGCGGGTGCATTTCCGTAGTCGACTTCTTCTTTAGCTGGTGTGTTCATTCTATTGATCATTTTGTGAAGTGCTGAACGATCAAATTTTAGGCGCCGCGCAGCCTGGGTCATGTGCCCGTCCATACGATTCTTGACTGATTCTATTAGGCTGCTGCGGACGCGACAGGAAAACTCCTCGAGGCCCTCGCCGGCAAGAAGGGTGCTACAGGAATCGGGAAGAATGATCGTGTCAGCGTCCAGGTTTTTAAAGCGAGTTAGCTCGCCGCGAACATGAGCGGCGCTGATCGTCTGAGAGCTAACATCGCAAGCGAGCCGCGCGACGACGTTTTGTAACTGTCGTATGTTCCCTGGCCAGTTGTAAGACGAAAGTTCGCTGAGAGCGCGTTCCTCTATTTGCAACGGTGCGGTCCCTCCCGCTCTGGCGTGCTCGGCGACTAGCTGCCGGCAGACGAGTTCCCGAATGTCATCTGGTCGTTCGCGTAACGGTGGGATGTCAAGTTCCAGTACGGCAATGCGGTAATAAAGGTCGTCACGAAAGGTACCTACTCTTACCATTCGCTGAAGGTTGCGTGACGAAGCTGCGAGGAGGCGGACGTTGCAGTGAATGTCTTTGGTGCCTCCAAGCCGTCGTATTCTCTGCTGGTCGATTGCCTTGAGAAGTTTGGCTTGGAGTTCATGTTTAAGTTCACCGATTTCGTCGAGAAAGAGGGTGCCGTTCTCCGCGACTTCGAAGAGACCTTTCTTCCGACCGGCCGCTCCCGTAAAAGCGCCTTTCTCAAAACCGAATAGTTCGCTTTCAATCAGGGCATCTGGCAGGG
>DNNE01000046.1:43454-68158 GCA_003487805.1 Blastocatellia bacterium
AAATCAGGGCATCTGGCAGGGCGGCGCAATTAACGTCGACAAAGCAAGCGGTTGCGCGCGGGCTGCGATGGTGAATGATTTGGGCGACAGTTGTTTTGCCAGTTCCAGACTCACCGGTGATTAATACTGGATGATTTGAACGCGCTGCACGCGTTATGTCCTCATCGAGATGGCGCATGCTCGGGTTTGATCCACATAATGTTGCTTCTGATGTCATGGCGAGTGTCTTCGTCTGTTTCATGTTAGACAGCTGCATTGTTTGCTCCTCCAACGATTGCGTCCCGCAGTTGAGACGGGACATGTTCACAATTTCCTTTCGGAGGCGATTTGGTCAGTGAAGCGGTTCGATTTGGAATTCCGCCTCGATGCGGACGTCGATGGCCGGTGCGAATTGGCTTTCCGCGGCCAGTTGTCACTTCACGGACGAGATCGATGCCAGAAAGGTCACACTTCTTTAATGCGGTATCGGCCATCATTTCCGGTGACTTGAAAAGCAACCCCAACGCGCCGGGAGCTCGCGGCTTCCAAGTATGGAGTGAAAAAATGTTGTGGCTTGGATTTTCAATGATCCAATATGGCTGTCGCGTCCACTTCAAGTGACCAAGGTTGAAAGAATAGAATCCTTTTCTGTGAAGACCGGTAGTGAGCAACCGGCATTCGTCGAGCACGCCTAAACACTCGCCTACGAATATCCGAACCATGAATTGTCGCGGTATTTTGAACTCAGGCGGAGTTAGGGGGAGTCGTAATTCGGGAGCAAACATCCGGTTGCGCCTACGATACGACGAAAGGAGCTTGTAGGGCTGGTCAACATTTTCCCAGTACATTCTCCATAGAAGGAACATGTTCGCGTACGCACAGATCGTTCCGCTATTCAGGAATACTCCAGAGTGCGATCGTGCGAGGCTGGCTACGGTTTCAATGCAGTCCAAGTGAGGTCTTAATGAGTGTCTTAGTTGCCGGCATATCGACTTGTAAGTGCTGAATAATTCTCTATGGAGATCGTCAACGACTGGTCGTCCGCAATGTTCCGAATGCATCCTAGACGCGAGATTTCCCTTTGTCGCAGTGCGCTCGCGGTCTTCATGTTGGATGCATGCATGTTCTTTGATTGATGGCGAGGATAAGGTTTTGGCTTGACCCTCTTGAGTGATATCCGTCCAGTAGTTAGAGAACTGAGAAAGACGCCGCGACTTCCAGGGAGTCGAGGCTCGATCGTGGATCCAAGCAGTTATCGGGTAATTGATTACCTTCATTTCAGCTCTACGTAACAGAATCTCCGCAGCGTCTTTCAATCGATCTATTCCCCGACTGAATGTTCCGTCAGCGTTTGCATTGGGATGGCCAACTAGATTTTCGTGCCCGGTGCAATTGCGGCACCCGAGTTGTGGAGCGAAAGGCACTGACTCGATCGTGTAGGGAAGGTCCTTCGTTTGGCAGTAGTCACAGCGCAAGGTGAGTGGTTCATCGTGAATTGGGCATTTCCTAAGGAGCCATGTCTGATAAATAGATGCGTGGAAATTTAACTTGATACACGACGGGCAGAATCTGAGGTAGTGACTGGTCAGAATTTCGTGCTCTCCTTCCCTCAAGAACGGTATTAGAGTCCCCTGCCGAAGCCGGTCGTGATCCACATTGAGAATCCGTGAGAGTAAGAGAGGGTCGATGCCTCCGAACGTTCGGAGGTCTGACCGTCTCGCACACTTCCATTGTGCTGAGGACCACACTTTGGCGTTGGCTTGGCAGAGATTCTCACGTATCTCTTTCAAGCTTGCCGCGTTCAAGAATGCGAACTTCCGCAGCAGCGACCATAGAGATTCGTACGCGGCAAACCACCCGTTGCGCCAGCAGATGCCAGTATTTGGTGTGTCACTGTCGTTCATTGTCGTCTTCCGTCTGCGAATATCGGTTGGCAGCGACATATCCTGACTTCTCAACGCAGTCCTTCCACATTCTCATTGAAAGATTTGGCTTCACCTCGAAGCTGGTGTGGTTCTTCAGCATGGTCTCGACAGCCGTGCAGAAGTACTGCATCGGAATCTCCAGCGTTCCAGGCAAACAATAGTTCTCTTTCGTTTCCTTGAATGCTTGCCAAACATCGCTGGCGGCGTCCTTCAGTCGAAAACCGAGTTGGTGAGCATTAGGAAAGAAATATGAGGTGAATGACCAACCGCTCTCACTGGGAAACTCGACCTCGTCGTAAGCCGCGAGGCAGGATTTGATGTCCGTGAGATTCTTTAGGCCACGGAAGTGAAACTGATGAACCATGAAGCGTCCGAGAATCTGTGTCTTTTGCGTTTGCTGAAAGGCATTACACTGATTGAGCAGTTCGTCTTGACCCACCAATAGAATTATTGGTGCCACATCACGCTGGTCCAACTCGTTATAAACATCGATAAGCCAGTTGTATTGGGGCTCGTGGAGCTTTTGGGCTTCATCGAGAAAAAACACCAGGCGATTTTGATTCGACCGCTCGACCTTTTCGATCAGATATTGATTTAGCCGATGGCGCTTCGCGCTCGTCTTTCCGGAGGACCACATTGTGTGCCCCGAGGCGCGCAGGAGATCTTCAAAGAATGTGCCCTCTGAAGCTATCCTGTA
Source organism: Blastocatellia bacterium (assembly GCA_003487805.1). Lineage (GTDB taxonomy): Bacteria > Acidobacteriota > Blastocatellia > Pyrinomonadales > Pyrinomonadaceae > UBA11740. The sequence continues at coordinate 46,056 of DNNE01000046.1, forward strand.
TTCGCGGCATAACATGTTTATGATCTGAAGCTGAGGGCCGAAGATCTCTGGCAACAATTGGTTCAAAAAGCGAATAGCGCGTGTTTTGCCGGTGCGAGGTCTGTTGTAAATCACAGCGCCGGGAACCCGGTTGTGGATCCAGTGCGTGACGGTCAGACTTAATGACTGAATTGGAGGAGTAGGTATCACATATCGCGTCGTCTCGACTGGATGGGAGCCTCGAGCTACGGCAGGGCGAATTAACTGAGAAGGAGTGGCAGTTGAACTCATGTGCGTCGTCTTAGAACGTGAAGCCTTTCTTTAAAGGCGGCGATTGTTGTTCCGTGTCGTCCGATTCCGGTTCCTGTGCTATGGGATCGCGAGCATTACGGCGTTCTGGCACGGCGGATTGAGTTTTATGCACAGCTCGCTCGATCGCTGCGTATTGGCGAGCTGCTGATTTACTCGTCTGAGCTTGTGTTGCCAAGAAATCCAGATAGATATGGATTGGATCGTCGGTTTGCGTGTAGTGAATCAGTTTCTTGCGGCGAAGTTCACCCATGGCCCGGCGCATTGTCAGGGTATGAGGGGTCCGTCCCCATGCGCCATGTCCGGTCAGGATTCCTAACTCCGCACCGTTTGGAAGAAACGCCGTCAGCGAGCGCGGGTCTTCCGGATCAACACTAATGCTAAGTCGCTTGCCGATTAGCTGAGGACTGTGGGCTAGCAGAGAACTGTTATAACGGACGCCTGCGAATTCTAGGTAAGGTCTTTTACCGTCTCTAATGTTGCCCCTAACAACTCGCGTGGTTTCGTGGTTAAGAAGACGGAGGTTGTTCCGTTTCGCTTCGGGTAATCTCCTAATATTGTCTTTCGTTTCTTGATCTTGAATTAGAAATCCCAAGTACTCTAACGGAGAGTGTCCGCCGATCCCGAGATGGGGGTCGCAATTGTATTGGGCGACTATTACGCTGGCGAGTTCCTCGATATGCCCTACGGAGATATCAAATCGTAACGCGGCCTTCTCTGAATTCTTACGCCTGGGGTCTTTCGGGTTAGATCCTGTGGTGGATGGCAGGCGATGGAATCCATTTTCTTCAAGAGTCAGAAAAAACCGCTCAATCAAGGCACGTTCGTTGGGGTCCCCAACAGGGCCAGCCTTCGGAGCGCAACCAACGGTTGAACAGAGCCTCTTTATGGTTTTTGCGGACAAGTGTGCCTTTGCATTGTCAAATTTGAATTCGTCCCATAATGCCCACTTGAGATCGGGAAAAACGGCCGTGGGAAAACCACCGGTTTCCGGATAGCGGAGGCCTGGGATGGTGAGAGTCTTCGGTACCCAAGGAGTAATGGCATTTCTAACACAACATAGAACGTCATCTTGGGTGTATTCCCTATTCAGAGTGACGTAATGCCCCAGGATTGTCCGCGTTAGGACCTCTATGATTGCCAATATCCAAAATCGATCGATGACAATTGTGACAAAGTCGCCAAGCGGCGATGGAATATGAACGGTAGCGTGAAGATCCATCCGATGGCCGTCGAATTCGACGGCTTGGTAAGGGCGTAGAATGTGGGGCTCCGATGGGAGGCGGTCGTCCTCTCTGAGCTTTCTAGCGGCATCATCGCTATAACGCGCCGCCGCGGTTTCGTTTGTTCTAGTGTTTTCAAGTTCGCGAAGAAAATTCCAAAGAGCAGTGCGGCCCTGGTATCGCTGAGAAAGAGGATAATCCCTGGCTGTGAGACCAAGATCGCGGCAGGCCTTCAGCAAGCGCTTATGAATTGATTTCAAGGGAATTTTGGATTCATGAACAATTCCGTCTTTGCGTTTTTTCAAGAATAGCGTGCTCACTAGTTCAAGAAGTGTGGGATACATTTCAAATAGTTGAGTCAGGGCCCCAGCCCTCCCGCCCTTACATTTTCCGGTCGCACGGACGGGACTCGTTCGCTGATACCCGTTTTGATGTATGTGTGAGATTAGGGCTCGGAGTCCCCAGACTTGGCCATCGGGGTGTGTGGCAAGACACCGCTTTAACACACGGATAATCTCCACACGTGAAATCTTATGTCTCTTGCAAATATCTTTGACCTTCCTACCGGCGAGATATTCTTCTAAGACTTTTTCCAGCTTCTGGAACCGAAGACGTTCCTTATCAGTCAGAAGACTTGTATTGACCGTTGGCCAAGTGGACATATCGGCCTGCGTTGGATCCAAAGAGTGACGGTCGAAGCGACAATCCACGCTCATTGATCACCGACCTCCAGCAGCAGCGAGGGCCCGAGCTTTTTAGTCTCGAGGGGCGCCCGCAGGCGTCCGCCATGAAGGGCCAAGAAAATCGCAGCCTTCACCAGTACTCTATCGACTCCAGGGCAGAGCCTTTCAACCTCAGCAATGGTCAGTTGCCCAGCTGTCAGAATGAGTTTGATGACTTTTCGCACAAGCGGATTGAGGTCGACATCCGCGGTCATTGCAAGGTGGTGAAGAATAATCTTCCAATTGTCCAGATACATTGGATTCGAGCGGATTTCGTCTTCAGTTTCCAGAACGTAGGAGAATGCGTGCAGCTCACACCACGTCTGCTGTGCCTCGACTTGCCGGTGGGCTCTGGATTTCGTGTTCGTTTTTAGTAGGTCGCGACGATACTTTACCTCGCGGTACTCTTCCTTTCCGTCTTTCCATTGGATCCAAAAATCGAAAACAGTGGTTACTAACCCTGAAGGAAGATCGACCTGCACTCGTCGGGGCTGCTCGCAGAAGTACTTCATGTTTCTGTTTGCTTCGATGAGGACCGATTCGTCATATTCCAAGTCGCTTGCCAGGACTACTATTCGTTTCAGCGTGGGACTGAAGACAAACCACCGATTGTTTCCGTACCGGCCGGCTGGCGTTTTCCAAACAGGTTTGGAATGTCGCGGCTCCTTGTCGTTATTGCTTCCATTCATGTCTGACGTCATAGCTACTCCTGATCGATTCAAAGGACACACCGATGCGTGTAACTTGAACTGTTTGACGATGAGAACGCTAGCGCGCGCCGATCGCGGCAGTTCAAGCTATCCCGGGTACTCAGTTTGAGCTTAGTTACACGAAGGGTTGGGATGAGCGCCGAATTGCAAGCGCTCGTTTTGGTTGTCCGCCCAGGCTTTCGCAGCTGGTGAGAATCGAAAGAGTTCCCGTTGACTTGGGCTAACCTTGTTCTTAAAATGAACATAGTTCGTGCAGCTCTCGTGATCAGGTGTCGAGCCAACGTCACGAAAGCGAGAATGGACTGGGGCTCCGATTCCGATCGGAGCCTCTTTTTTTATTCCGACCTAGTGTTGTCGAGTTTCATACTTTTGCCGAGTTCGGTGAGAAAGTACCTCTTCCCTTCTTTTCCCACCAGTCGCCTTTTTGTCTTCAATCTATTCAGCATTGTGCAAACCACATTACGGTCCACATTAAGTCCGTAGGGTTCGAGAAGCTCCATGATTTCGTCTAGGGTCAGCCCTCGCTCCGCGTGTTCTTGAAGCACTCTTACCAGGATGTCGGTCTTGCTGGGCTCGAGTTTTCCGGAGGCTTGATTGGTAGCCGAGCTTTTCCTGAGCTGGCCAATTCGTTGATACTCAGTTCTCACCTCGGGGTCTTCCGCCGTTTGCAGAAATAGTTTGGCGCCTTCTGTTTTTTGCTTGTTCTTCTTTTTCGCGATCGCCAAGGCGGCGTATTGACGGTCCATGTCGACATCCTCCAACACGAGCGTCTCGTATAGCCTAAGCATCGCCGTATAATTTGCATCCATGTGTGATAAACACCTCCCAACACAGTTTACGACCGTTGTTTGATATTCGTCAAGCGGTTGAAATTGGCTTGTTGAAAATCCAGCATCGGGTATTATTGGGTGTTTTTCAAACAGTTAGTCCTCGACTAGCTGATTATGGTAAGTCCGTTTCACAATTGAAGTTAGCTGGAGCCGGCGAGTTTATCCCCCTTGCCTTGGACAAGGAACTTTCGCGCGTAGTTAAACATCAGTTATACACAAGTTATACATGAGTTATACGAAGTGGTTAGCTGGAGTTTTTGAGCGATGGGTACTAAAAGTTCAAAGAAAAAGCCCTCGCGGGAAGCGTTGTTACGCGACTCAAGAGTGGAGCTGAAACGGTTGCTGGCTGAGAGGGAGTGGATCGTCAAGAAGACAAAAGAGGTCGATCAACAGATAGTGGAAGCTGTGGCGAATGTTCTGGCCGTTGGTGATAATGACCTAAGCGTTGCCGAAGAGCGCAACCGGGGTCGAACGGAAGGGTTGACGAATTCGATACGGAGCATCTTAAGACGCTCCAAATGGCTGAGTCCGCCGCAGATTCGGGACGCTCTGAGAAGAGAAGGAATAAATCTGTCGGATGGTAAACCGTTAATAAAAGTTCATGTAATTTTGAAGCGGCTGGTTGAAAAGGGCGAGGTCGAAATGGTGTCTAGGGGACCGCATAAAAAACTCTTTCAGTGGAAAAGATAATCGATGTACCCTGCGGCGTTAAGTGTGGTTTTGAGTCAGTCGAGGTGCTCATAACGGAACAAGCACACTGAAGAAGCGGCGCAGAAAAAGTCCGCGGGACCAGAGTCGACGAGCACCAGGCGCTTATAGATTCGTTCCTGCCGGGGGTTGGCAAGTCTGAATAGCTCACGATTTTCGACGGTTCGTTTGGCATCTGTAACGAACCCTCCACCGCGTTCTTTGCTGAAGCTCAAATTGAAGACTCAAGAAATGACCAAGCGGCTCGATGTGCGGCGCCTTCCTAGCGCGAACGCTTGTTCCCGCGTCGCGTTTGTGAGTGACTGACTGTTCGAGGTAGCTCTAACTCGTCGTCAATCAACGCCTCGACGTTGATTTTCGTTGCTCTGGCGTATTTCAACAACACATTTAATGCGGGCTCTCGAATTCCGCGCTCATACTTCGAGATGTCGTTTCGGGTCAATTTCGAAGACAACCCCAAAGCTGTCACCAATCCATCCTGGGAAACGCCAAGATAAGTTCGAATCTGAGCCAGTTTCTTGCCCAGCTTGGTTGGCTTGTCGCGCGACCCTCTGCCCATCAGGATGTCCCTCCTGATGAAGCTTCGTTCCTACAACTTCTCTTGCAATGTGGGCTATTTGTCCCTACAATGCTCTCGAACGATTCGCTCGCGGGGAGTAGCAGGATTCGTAGCTCCCCAGCGGCTCTCATAGTTAGGGTTGAGAAGCCTCTTGGCCCATAGTGTCTCGGATAATTTCAAGGATCGAGCGACACAAAACATATCAGAGAATAGTTGTCCTCGTCACCAAGATTCCGATCAGCAGCCAAGGCCCTGACTACCACACTCTGTTTTCTTCAGCGGAATAAGTAAGGGGTACCCCATGCTGACTCGTATTAAGCACCTGGCCTTTGCAATCTGTCTCTTTAGTATTAGCGCCGTAACTGCTGCGTCTTTTTGTTCGGCCCAATCTGACACTAAGTATGGGCGCAGCACCATACCCGCTGCGAAACGGCCGGCCGCGACGAATAAGTCTAAGGTTGAAGCATCCTTCGAAGTGCTGGCTCGCTTACGAGCCATGCGTGACTGTTGGAACGACCCTTATCAAGTGGGCGTAGGCGACGATCCCAAATATGAAAACGACTCGCTGTTCTTTCGGTGCGACGACGAATATCCATTACGACTGGCTGAAGCACAGACAGCCGTCAGCGAAGCTCTGATCTGGCTTAAAGATCCTGTCCTAATACGCGAGGTCACAGCAGCGATAGGGGTTTTCAACGATCTCGAGACTCTCCATCGAGTCTTTGAAAGCCGCGGCTACTTCATCCTTCGTGTTGTCCGTGTGTCGGACATTTATCCAATCGCTCACAAATACAACCTTCCCTACCGGGATAACGAGATCTCGAAATTCACCGTTTACCAGGAAATGATGCCGAAGCGCCGCGTACACATCGATCGGCTGGCATCATTGATTCCCGGTGCGCCGGCGGATTCGAATCCAACATTGACGCCGGAACAAGCCGCCATGGCAGTCGATGACCTAGATTGGTACTATGCAATGCGCGAAGGCCCGGAAAAGAAGCGATATGACTGGTATCTTGGCCGACACCCCCAAGGGCGCCACGCCGCAGAAGCGCGTAAACCAGTCGAGCAACCAGAGGTCTACAAAAAGGAACAGGATGCTAGGATCGCTCAACTTCACGATGAACTATTCGGCGTTACCCATCAGGTCATCGAAGCCTATATTCGCGGCAACAAAGCTGTCTTCGATCGACTCTTAGGTCCCAATTTTCCAACCCGCGCTCTCTACATCTCGCGGCTACGGCCGCAAACAGACGTGGCCTCTTTCGAAATCAGAGATCTTAAGATTCAAACCATGGACTACTACGCAGAACTCTATCGAGCAGACGTGTTAGTTCACTACAAGAGTCTTATGAATAATAAGGAGCGCGATTATCACAACTGGATTCTCTATAAGCGAAGCAACGGAGTCTGGCAGATCGTCGAGTGGCACTCAGCCTACCAACCCAAGGACTATTGACAGCCTGATAGTTTTGGCTAGAATACTGACAATCTGGGCGTCGCTTGTGGGGTGAGGACACAAGTACAGAGGCTGAACGTCTCCGCCCAATCACACAGCCCCTAAAGCTGTGAGGAAAGGCCAGGCTTGTGGGAGGGCCCGGCCTTTTCGATTTCATACCTTCCTAGTTCCTACAGCAATCAATCGGATCTTGTGCAAAGTATTTGCGCGGCGGTTCCACCCTTCTTTGACGATTATGGGCACCATGATGAGAGCCGCTACAGGATCGGCCCACCACCAGCCCACCAGCGCATTAAGCACCAGACGCCGCGCCCAGCTTAAACTGACGGAAAAAAGGTTGACTTTCCAATACTTCAGTCTTAGGCTTGGGCTGGCTGAGAAATACAGGACGGAGCGACCTAGTCCCAGAGACAAAAGGGACCTACACGATGGACGTACCCCGGAATGGTTTCTTGGTACAACTTAATGCGGTGAATCCAATATTGTTGCGTTAGGCATGGAAGGTTAAAGACCTCCTAACTCGTCGGAATATCACGAGGTCCTAGGGCCCTAAGCCCACAAACGGAGTCAGGCCAGACATACCCAGGATTCATTGAGGTTAGGGGTATGTCTTGTCAAACATTTCAACCAAGTCGTCTCTTCAGGCGAATTCCTTTCCACGAATCATTGCTTTCTTTGACGCCGCCGAATTGTGTGTAGATAGAAGCGAGAAGCTACTGTCTAAGTGCAAGCCAGCGGTAATAAGTCTTTTCGTGTTGCTTCACTTGATAGTGGATATGGTTGTTGTCTCAACCGTTCTGCTAAAGAGGTAGCCTAGTCGTAAATATCTGAATTGGGGTCTTCTTGGTCGGGGAGCGGTGTCTCGTCGTCGTTGGTCATTTGGTCTTCGTTTACGGCCGCTCGAATAAGGAATTCTGAGACTAAATCTGTCCCTCCAATGATCGCCCTTCCGGGATTTCACCGGTGAGGAGTTCGTTGGCCCCACGTTGACGACCTGCCGCGGTACCCGCTGCTGCGTGAGCGTTTTTCAGGGAAGCAGTCTCACTCTCTGCCGGATGGCTGATGCGTGCGTTTATGTTAGCGTGGGCACCGACGTCGATTCGAAAGCGAAGCCAACTCGATAGCGGACCCGATTCAGTATCTAAGTTGCGTTTTAATCGTCGTCATGATCTGTTTGGAGGGTTCTTTCAAATAGTGGCTCCTCATCAAGGTCGGTAAAGTCGCAAATCCTTTCTAGAGCGTTTCTATCAATGAGCGTATCCACTACCATTCGTAATCTGTCAGGGCTTATGCTTACGCGCCTTAGAATTTCTTCAAAAGATAGGCCAACTGCATAGCTACCTGTTATGTACGCATCTAAGACCTCTACACATTCTTCTGGTGTAACCGCGTAATCGTGATAACTGGTGACGCCACTCTCTCCTGCGAGATCCTTTACACCCCAGTGAACAACCTGATTCTTTCCTTTCGTTTTAGCCGCCATTGCCGCTTTGTCAGCAGACACCTCCAACTCCTCCAACTTGCAAAACGTTGGACAAGTTGATACCCCGAGCGTGGCCGTTACAAAACCTTTCCCGATAACTGGAAAATCATGCTTCTCAATAGTACGTCTGATCCTTTCGGCAACGGCACAAGCTTCCTCAGGGCTAAAATTGTGAAGAAGAATAACTATTTCATCTCCCGACCTATGAAACAGTTTGCCCTTCCTTCTAACCGCCAACTCTGTGATCCTAATTGCTTCTCGAATCACTTGATCACCGACAGAATGGTCGTGCTGATCGTTGACCGACTTAAAGTTGTCCAAATCCATAAACAAGCACGACACTAAGTCTTGGTCATTCAGGACAGAAACTTCCGACTTGAACATTTTCAGGTTTGGGATGCCAAAATGGCTGACACCTGAAGATTCGACGTGTGATTGAGAATCAACGACCCCCTCCTCTAGCGCCTTCGAGCCCTTTTCAGTAATTTTCACCCAATCGTCAGGATTAGTGTTCAAATTATCAAACGGAACGACGTAGCCATCCCTTCTCAGTTCATCAAAGCAGACACTTGCGCGGTATCTCGTTGGCGGATCGAACGTAATTCCTAAGGAGATCTCAACCGAGCTTTGCCCGCGTGCAAGACCGGACAACAAGTTCCACTTGTACTCGCCTTGGCTCTTGCTCTTAAGCAGCCGTAATATTGCCAGCTTGATGAGTTCGGAGGGGATTTCGTCATCTGCCATTCGGTGTATCCTCTAGCATTAGCGACTTCTTGAATCTGCCACATTTCGCGAGATTTCGGGATAGAAAATCGGGGGGCAGGCCTGCGATTCTGCGATTTTAATAATCAAGATTCCGAACTCCTCGGCATGACGTGTCATTGATCTCTGCGGTTGATGAATACAAGCGCTGGCCGAGGAAATCTTGTCGCCGCTTAGGGTCAAGCAAGATCGCAGAATCCCAGATCTCACCCAGATCTCTAATCTAGGTTGCACGCTTGCTCCTTTTCGGGGGGCCAAAGGCCGGTTCGGCAGAACCCAGCAAGCCTACCACTGGATCGTCGAGGCAACTCTGCTCGTCCCCAAGATAAAGAACGACGCAGGTTCTCTTGGCTCGTGTCACTGCGTTGTACAGCAGTCTTCGACGCATCTCTTCGGACCAGCCCTTTACGCTATGAGGAGACCAAAAGATAACCACATTGTCGAACTCCCGGTTCTTTGCCCCGTGAACCGTGAGTGCCATTCGTTTTACAGCACGATGATGCCATAACGCGCGAGTGCTCATGAATCTTTGCGCCAATGAAACCGCAAACGACATTGGTATCTCAGACAGTCCTCTAAGTTTGCTTGCTTTAACTATGAAATGAGCAGCCCGCAGCGCAGTAGGGCTAAGCGGAGCATTCGGTACACGCCAAACCTTCCTGGCCCGGTTTAAGGCCATCTCTTTCATCAGCCCTGTAGTCTCTTCTTGTTTTGACGCTTCGCGACGCCAATAAACCGGAACCCTTCCTTTTCTTCTAAGCCAATCGTCATGAGCCCGAAGAATGTTCGTTATATCTCTGTGCGTCGGAGATATTAGAGCGAAGTCACCACCAGGCCGATGGAACGTCAGCTTCGTAGCCGCCATCACAATTACTGGGCAACAGTAGACGGATATCGTCGTCTGAAGCGAGCGAGTATTGGTCCTGAGCGCTACGGATGCCTTCACGATCGCGGCAATCGAGCATCGGTGAGGCTTTGTAAGCGTGACGACCCTCGCACCCAATTCATGAGCTTCTCGGATCCAGTTGACCGAAGGGCAACCTTCGACCCCATCTTCGAGGAGTTGGAAATCGTCAGCCGCGGCAAATAACTGGCAATGCTTGGCGAGTTGTTTGACCAGATCAAGCTTTGCGCCATGACAGTCCTGGAATTCATCGATCACGACTATCGGATAACTGAATCCTATTAATTGACCAACGGTTGAACTGGCGATCAGTATTGCGGCTTCTTCGCAGATACGAGTAAAAGTTAGATGGGACTGGAACGGACCTTCGAAGGAACTGTCTTCAGAAGTTGGCACAATCGGGCGGCTATGCCCCATCGCTCCGCGCCATCTATTCACCACCGTTAATGCAAACGAGTCAATCGTTCTAATAACAGTCGGAACTTCGCGGCAGTCCTCTCGCATCTTCTCTTCCAACCTTCGTATTGCACCGTGCATAACGGACAATGCTAGAACGCGCTGTTGCTTGTCGAGCAATAGTTTTCCGGTGCTTTCGCGGGTGGCCCCCATCAATTCTTTGGTCTTACCGGTTCCCGCGTGACCGAGGAAAAAGGCTGGTTGTAGCACTCGTCAGACTCTCTTTATATGACCTGCCCTAAAAATGCTCGTGCCGGTCGTTGCGTTCTCGATTGTCCACGCTGTGTTGGTGGGCGCTTCGCCCCGCGCAATGAGGCTCAGATCGTATAGGAATTCTGCTGCGCGCAAAACACAGTTTTCATTGTTGGCGCACTCCCATGCCAAGTTCTCATGAAGCTCCAAATCTTTTTTTTCCTGGCTCCTTGAAAGCGCCCGTTGGAGAGACCTCAAACTGCGTTCGTTAGTGTCCGGCAAAAGGGTGACCAAGGCGCTGCTTGGATCGCCCAGGGATGGTTCGAGGATCCAAGAGGAGAGATATTCCGCTCCGGCGTCTGCGCCAAGTTGAACTATGCGAGAAGGTGAGGAGCTAGACAGTATTGTTTTGATTTTGTCGTTACCGGCACGGTCCCCATCGAGAAACGGAACGGCATCCGGTCGGAACTGAGATATCTCAAGAAACGTCTCCGCAACCGCCGAATCGCTAGTCGGTATCAAGCACAAGGGTGTTAACCTGAATTTTGTGATCGCAGTGTCGGACGATTCAGCAACCCGTTGCCAGAGCCTCAGCCAATGGTAATCAAATATGCCCTCGGGTACCAGTATCAGGGGACCCATTAGCGCTTCATAAAACTCCTGCCGGAACTTCAGGTATAGATTCTCCACACGGTTTTTCCCTATCTCTCGAATTGCCTCTCTTCTTACACGTTTGGAGGAGAGTTTGCCCACCTGATTACGTACGAAGATAACCTGATTTGGCTGATAACCTGACGCTATGTTCGGTGAGTGTGTTGTGACAATCGATTGGACCGCTGCAGATTGAATTCTGCTCGCTAACTTCCTATGAAGCGCTGGATGGAGATGTAGTTCTGGCTCCTCTGCAATCAAGATAAAGTTCTTCGCCCTCTCCAAACGCTTCCTGCCAAAAGCCAACAGCAGAAGGAGTGTCTGCAATGAGATCACGCCCGATCCTTGGCGTGCCACGGGAAGGAGAAAATCAGTATCCTGTGCATCTCTTGCCAAGAATGCGACTAGGCTTCGCAATACCGATGTGGCGTCCAGCCCGGTGGGCCGATACGCTAAGTGAAACTCACTTTCCTTGAAGAAGAATGATCCCAGTTCGCTCTCAGCATCTTTCAGAATGGTAGCGAATGGTTCCGCCTCCTCAACCTTTGTGACTCTGGAGCGAAGATCGTGCTTGAGAGTGTCTATGGCTAGGCCCGGAACGGCTTCATATTCTTTGAGCACCTTAATGAAGGTTGAGGATCCAAACGATAAAAGCTTGTCCCACTCGCGTGCGCTTGGCAAAAGAAACACACCCACGTCCCGCAGCAGATCATTCGGTATGACTCGGCAGTCGTCATCGAACGGATCACATTCGCCATCGTAAAAGAATCGCTTCAGTTCGAACTCGCACGCTTCGTCATCATATCGAGCGGCTAAAGAAACTTGGGCAGCTAGTTTGGTTTGAGGGGGACGGTCTGCGGCTTCGACTACATTTTCAGTTACCTCACTCCACCAGACGGGCGTCGCTCCGTTCCCGGCGAACCACTCGGGAAACGAAACAGGGTTGTCGTTAGTGCCGTCTCCAAAGTCGGACAAGGTTGCTGTAATTGTGAAGCGTGATTCAGGCTTTGGATCGCCGCCATAGAAATCCCAATCAGAGAGCGGTTGATACATACGATCTCTGCTAAAAAGCAGGGCGAGGGCTTCGGCCACAGCAGATTTTCCGGCGTTGTTCGATCCGAGAAGAACACTGTGTTTTGGAAAAACAATACTACCGCGCTCAATTCCCCGAAAATTCGTCAGATGGAGTTTGCAGATTCGCATTGCCCCCCTCAGGTGAGTGATTTCAAACTGACGAGTCAATACTAACTAGCGTCTATCCTCAAGTCTACATCTAACACACGCTTGGTTGAGAACTAAAAGAAAAAGAACGCCGGGATCAGGCCTTCGATTCTGCGATTTTCAATAATCACTGTTCCGAACCAATCATCATGTTTGATTGATCTTTGTGGTCGATGAATGCAAATGCTGGCCGAGGGATCGCAGAATCGCAGGCCTGTCTCGGATTCACCGATTCGAATTAATAGGTATACTTAGCGTCGATGAGGCGTTATGAACCAGCTAAGAATTATTTTGGATAAGTCAGTTGTCTTTGGGCTAAACAATTTAGAAATTGATTCCCTTGATAGGTATTTCTTTCAAATTATTCCGTCGATTCTGGCTAATGAAATCCTTGCGGACCCAACCAAAGAAGCTGAAGAACCAGCTGTTGCGAATCGGATAGCCGGGCATAGTTATCGAATTAGTGGCACTCGCGGCCTCACGCCCAACTACCAGCCCTTGTTAATAAACTCTCTATTGGGATTTGAAATCCCGATGGACGGAAGGTATTTGCCAGCCGGAGAAAGCGCCATTAAGTCTGAACTCGGTCTCGGAATGAAAATCGATACCCAGTTTGAAGACGAAACAATAGCCAGGTGGGAGAGGAAGAACTTTACCCCTCAAGAGAAACGTTGGGCGCACGATTGGAGAAAACAATCTGGCCGGCCCCTTAGCCCTAAGATGCACCTGAAGAAATTTGCTGAAGCCGGGTTGCAGTTTATTCCTCCGCGCACTGACAAAGACTTAGCTGAAAAAGTAAACGCTCTCTTGCGGGAGAGGCAGCTTCAGGGACAGTTACTCAATTTGGTTTCTAGGCAACACGACATACCGATTGAAACGCAAGCCAAGATTATTAAGAGATGGTTCAAAGCCGGTTGCCCGATGATTCAGGACTTCGCGCCATATGCTTTCTTCTGCATCAAAGCCGATTTCCTTTGGACTCTCGGTCTTACGAACCCAGGATTGTTTCTGCCAGACAAGAACGACAGGAAAGATTTGGAGTATTGCTACTACCTTCCGCGCTGTGAAATCTTCGCGTCTAAGGATAGGAAGCACAAACGACTTGTGCCGTTCCTTCTAAGGCCCGACCAAAGCTTCGTTGAAGGTGACGAGTTAAAGACGGATTTGAGAAAACTTTCCGAAGACTGGGATGCACTCACCCGCGAAGAGAAGATTGAGCAGAAGAACGGAAGAGGCAATGCCCCGCCCGAAGACGAGTCATCATTGGTATATCGATTGTGGAAAAAGTTCCGAAACAAGATCTCAAAACCACTTCCGAGGGAACTGTTCAAAATGAAGGTATTCGATTCCAGTCTCCCGTCAGATGAACAGAAGGTAATGACTCTTGAAGAGATGCTGCGAGAAAAATTCAAGGAGATAGATGCGGCTAATCAAATACCAAAAGACGAAATGAACGACCTTAGGCAAATACACCAAGGAGCTGACCCCACCACCTATGGCGTAAGGAAGACCAGAATCAGTAAAGCTCGATTATTGAAAATGTACCCCGAACTTAACGAGTCGGATTTAGACGAAGCTTAGATGGCAGCAAGACAACAGCAGACGTGCTACATGTGCACCCGCGCCGCCACGACGCGAGAGCACTCACCGCCGTTCGCGTTTTTCCCGCCCGGTCGCAGAGCGAATCTAATAACGGTTCCTTCATGCCCGAGGCACAACAACCGAAACTCTCTAGATGTTGAACACGTCAGAAACCTTATTTGCTCTGACCTTCACGTTAACGAAGTAGGATTGGCAATGTTCGAGACGGCCCGACGGTCTTTTGAACGGAGTCCAGCTTTGTTTCGTCGAACCTTTGCGCGGTATAGGTTAGTAGTAGTCAACGGAGAGGAAACATTCGCCTATCAAGTAAACCTCACGCGATTCAAGCGGATAATAAGAGCGATAGCGAACGCCCTTTATTTCCATGAGTTTGGCGGAAAGTTCCCGCACCACTGGCTTGTTTATAACGCGACGATGATTTCAGAAAATCAAGGATTCAGAGGTTTGGTTGATAGGCATAATCCACAGTTGAGAGCCATGCTCAGAAACGTTCCCGCCGCCGAACGAGACACAAATCAGCCAGAGGTGTTTAGGTATGGGGTATATCGAGGACAAGAAGAACACGAAGTGCTTTACCGTCTACTATTCTATGGGGGTGTTGATATTTATGCCTTTGGCGCATCACCAGAACAGTTAGAAAATAATCCTCAGGCTGGGGCTTGACGGCCATGCAAATGCCCGTATACGAAGAAGCACACGCAAACCGGCATACCAACGACGATTGTGGTCGAGGACATGGGGTTAGCCTCTGCTGCCCCTTTGACTACATCGAGGAGTTAGCAAACTCACATTGATCGACCGGGAAATACGTTAGCAGACCTGACTTTCTGTCCAAATGTTGTTATCTCCATGGTGGTGTTAGTAGGAGGGGGATAATGACGGTCCGTGCACTCGGTAGGCACTGTTACTACTATTTTGCCGTTTGCTGGTACGGTCACGGTACGGTCATTTGTTACAACAAGATTCTGTACTTTGGAATTAATATCCTTGGGCGAGATCATGCGTCCCTTAGGAATAGTAAACACATGTGGCTTGCTTGTAGGATTATTAACTTCTATTTCGACCCAGTACGGCATATTCACCTCAATGTCCGAAAGAAATTAATGCGCTTCCTCGTCGTCCTCTGTTACTTTGCCCTCACGTTTGGTCTCCTGCTCGGTTTCAACTTCACGATATCTACCCTCCACCATTTCAAAGGTCCGTAGTTTTGTGGTTGGTTCCGATACTCCGCCAACCACTCGATTTATCAGGAGATTACCGGCTAGAACATGATCTAATAGCGTGCCCTCACCTATGATTGGTGCGTAGCCAAGTGCAACACAGTTATAGAAACGCAGGGACTCTCCTCCCTGGAATTCTTCGGATGGTTCTGGCTCATAGTACGATGGACCGCCGGCTCGCATAGAACGTCTGGGTGACCCAGAATCTTCTTCATCAATTTGCTGAGTTCCGTGTTGAGTGTGCTCAAGACACCGCTGAGCATTTTTTGAAGTCAAAAGATTCAGTCCGCCCACATTCTCGTGGTTCTTAACAACCACATCAGCATAAGCATATTTAGATAAGCTCGCGAGCGTGTCACCTTTGAAGGCTACGATTTCCACAAATTCCGGACGATCCGGCGGCTTCTCGTCCTTGTCTATGTTACTAAGGGAATTCAAAACATCGAGCTGCCTTTCTTTGCCACCGTAGTTGTAAATCATGCTTTCTACTTCTTTAGAAAACTTGAAAGGACGAAATTTTTCCTTTAACTCTCCATGCAGTTGTCGCCACACTCGGTCGGTCACCGAAACAGTATCTTTGAGACTCAGATTTCGCTCGTTCTTTAGGAATTTATTGACGAAGTCCCCTGAAATCAAAGCGGGATCATTGTCATATACAGCCATACCGGAATCGCATGAAATCCGGACCGAAAGGATATTAGTAAGCCGTGTAAGGATTGCAATTTCCTCGTTGATAGCAGGTAACGAATTCAACATCTGTAGAGCTGAAAAACACATCGAGTTGAATCCTTCACCTGTTTTGACTTGAAACATAAAAGATCCGCCGTCCCCACCCCAATTGAAGAGGCGGCCACCGCGAGTCGTAACAATGCCCTCTGTTAACTGCTTAAAAGTACCTTTAGCTTCTTTAAGGATGCGGTCGGTATCCTGCAGTTTACTGTGACCCACAATGTCAATTTGAAGAAGACCAAGTTCTTCACGTTCACCGTTCTTGAGAGTATTCCAACTGTTCATTTGCATCCGCTCCCGCTTACTAGGTTTTGTAAGGCAAATGCCATTATGTGTAACCTGCTTGAGGAAACTATTTAACAGCCATCAATAATAGATCATAAATCACAAAAGGGAACGCGAGGCGGCATCAGGCGTGAGATTCTGCGATTCTCGATCAGTAGCTGCGGCTCCGAGGTCATTCAAACAAATACAACGGTGACGAGTGACAGAGAATTGCAAATGGGAAGTCTGACCCCAGTCTCTGTTCGTTCATTGGCTCCTGACGCTTTAGGTTGCGAGTAATGCTTGTTAGGTGAATAATAGTTGCGTTCTTCACCCAAGGAGGAGATTTTTCAATGGCCAAGAGTAAGCAAGATTCCAATGGTCACGACGGTCTGAATGATCTGGATCTTCAGATCAAGAAAAGACAACTTGATAAGCTGGCCCTCGAAATGAAGAAACTAGCCTTGGAAAATGCCGAGCTAGAGGGAAAGAGGTGGAGACGAATTCCCCTATTTGTCTCCATCGGAACTTTAGTTGTTCTGCTTTTAACGGGCTCTATCTCATACTTAACGGGCGATATCCACGCATCCTTTGTTAAGTTGGACAACATGCAACACGACTTGGAAGCTCGAACAAAATTACTCGAATCCGAGCACGCGCGGGTAACAAAACAAGATGAGCGGATTAAGGCTGACAATGTAGATTTGGCCGCTAAGAATGCTTCCTTAGCCGCCGAGAATGAGCGCAACAAAGCCGCGCTGGCTAAAGCCGACGCCGAACGTCAGAGCAACTTCATAACAAGTTTTGCGCTGAGCAGTTCTGCGGCGCTTGCGCTCGCAGCAGACGCGAAGCCCAAGATCCAGGATGAGCAATCACTGAAGCCGAAATCCGCAATGCCCAACGATTTGCTTTCAAAGTCCATTCCGTATCGTGCTTTGCTCAACAAGCAAGACGCTAAACCTTCATTCGAAGCTCTTTCGTCCTTTCGTGTTCCGACAAGGCCAAAGCAACCTGAGAGTTGGTATTCTCGCTTGAAGAAGGTGTTTTCGTCCGACTGATAAACTTCCGTCGCGAAACCAAAACCGGGAGGCTCGCGATTTTACGATTCTAGAGACCGGCGGCTCCGAGATCATTAAACAATATAACGGTGGCGAGTGACAGAGAATCGCAAATCGCAGGCGCGACCCCAACCCTATTTCCGGGATTGCTCATTCTTCACCAAGAACATCTTCAGGCCAAAGGATCTCATTTCGCCACTTACTCCCCTTTCTCCTCGTTAATATTTCCGGCGCATCAACACCGATCGGGTACCCATACCCATAGACGTTATAAAGAGTGACTGCCTTACGCCGCTGACGCCAGGAAATATACCTCATGGGAATATAAAAAAGGGTCTCCTTGCTCGCGTTTTGACCGGCCTCTGCGGAGGTCATATAAGTCCAGGAACTCGGGAGGTTCTGCTTCTTCTTAAATATATGCTTCCCAACTTGCGCCATATACCAAAAGGTCATTTGATAGGCCGCCTGGTGAAGCGCTTCTTGAGACCACGCCAAGGTGATTTTCCAGAAGTTAACGTCCAATTCTTCCGTATGTGTAGGAGTTAAAGGTTCAGACGCCTTTGGGAATTTCATGCTCCAACCGCGCTTGTTTTTCACTTTGCGCCATTCCCTAGTAAGTTTCCAGCTTGAGGGTATTACAGCGATACGAATCTCACGCGAGAATTCGACATTATCGGCAGGAAAGCGTCGTCTCTCTAATTCTATCCCGCCATGAAGGCGAGCAATATGTCTGTCAATTTGGGTGAGCAGCTTCTTCCTGCTTCGAGCCATAGATTTGACTTCGACCACTCCCTCAATCTTGATCACACCATCTTTCTTTTCTACGAGTAACCCGTCCGCTCCTTTTCTGAACCGACCCCATGTTGGATTCGCGGCGGGTCCCGAGCTGACCTCACAAGGCTCTTTGATCAGGTCACCCCAATAGAGTTGTGTAGCCGTCGAGACCTGACCATTTCGTTTAAGTTTTTCAAGCAATCTCAGGCATGGTTCCAACGCGAGCAGCTCAGCTAATTCGCCTTTGAAGCGACTTATCATGTGCGAATAAATGAACTCAACACATGACCCACATTCCGGGTCGGAGAGTCGTTCCCTTTCATCGCTAATTAGCACTTCTGGATCGTCGGGATAGGGCACACCGTATTCGATTAACCGCCTAAACAACTTACCGCGGGGATGTGCCTTAATGTCGCGGATAGCTTCCTCCAGCGAATGCTTGAATACATCCCAAACCGTTTTCTCACCGGCAATATGGGCAGACCTGGATCTAAGACCTGTATTGACCGACCTATAGATAGCTTCCGAAAGGGGTCGGTTCGATACAATTTGAGCTATTTTTCTTATGGTCTTTTCATCTGCGTCTGTTGACTGGAGGCTTTTCATTTGTACTTTGACCTCGCACAAATCTGGTCAGGCTGATGGTACGAAGCGGCGGTCTCCTGCCGTGAGTTATTGGATGTTGACTTGTCATTGGAGGCGGTGACAGCTAACGGCGCCAGGATTTGGAAAGGAACAGCGCGGCGGCCACGGCAACGGCCGTGAAACCCGAAAACCCGAGAACGGGATCAGGCGTGCCACTCTCGAGCGCGCTATCAACCAGACGTTCCCTTTTGGTGACCCGCCACCCTTAACCCAATGACCACTACACCACCTCTCCCAGAACAGATCGAACACCATCGCGACCGCATGTGGCGCCGCGACGAAGACCTCCGCATTGAAAGTTAACGAACTCAATACTATACCTGTAGAAGAGGCTCCGACGAGAGTCAGGGATCGACCTTATGGTAAACACTTTTACTGAACAAGCACGCTCCGTAATTGGTTTTACTTAAAATCTCGTTCCGTGGAATCTGCTTACAAACATGAGATGGCTACAGCGTTTTCAACAGGTTGCCGAGTCATCGTGTAAGGAGATTTACTTAATCCGACGGGAGGAGGCCCGGCACCAGTGGCCCCCCTTCTCCCCTCGCCGGAAAGGACGTGCACCTGATCAACCCTAAGCTTCGCATTCTGTCTTTTGGAGGACTTCACCCTCGCGGCCAATGATGCGGTTGATTGTTAATACGCCGGCTACGAGCCCGGGGATAGCGGGAAACTGCGCGGCTCTTATATGAGGGCGGCAGGCATTCTGAGGCTTGGCGCGGAATCTTGTGCGTCGGAGGCGGTCGCCTTGTCGAGGACTTGGCGTATTTTTCTGGTGAGTGCCTCAAGGGAAAAGGGTTTCTCAATAAACTCCGTTCCCTTCTCCATTACTCCATGGTGAATAATCGCGTTCTCCGAATAGCCGGACATGTACAGCACCCCCATAGCGGGTCGCATTTTTAATAGTCGGGTAGATAGCTCCTGCCCGCTCATCCGGGGCATTACGACATCGGTCAAGAGTAATTCGATCTTCCTATTTGATCTTTCACAGAGAAGAAGTGCCTCATCACCGTTGGCTGCCACCAGCACGTCGTATCCGCTCATCTCCAAAGCCGTGGCCGCGATGCTGCGAACCTGGTTGTCGTCTTCGACGAGCAGCACCGTTTCCTTCCCCGTTAACAAGGCAGTCGGCGACGCCCGCGTGTCCACCTCAACGACTTCTTCGTCCACTTGAGGCAAATAGATTTTGAATGTTGTGCCACGTCCCACTTCGCTGTCGACGGAAACATAGCCTCCGCTCTGCTTAACGATACCGTGGACGGTAGAGAGGCCTAGCCCGGTGCCCTTACCAACCTCTTTCGTGGTGAAGAAAGGCTCGAAGACCTGACTCAACGTTTCGGGATTCATGCCGTGTCCGGTGTCACTTACTGTTAAGAGCACGTAGGGACCGGCCTGCCCCGACTCAAATCTGCTGGCGATTTCATGGTCCAGGACTATATTGCTGGTCTTCATGGAGAGCTCGCCACCTGAAGGCATTGCATCTCTGGCATTAACGGCTAGATTAGCGAGGATCTGTTCGATCTGTCCGGCATCGGCCTTCACTCTCCCGAGGTCCGGACACAACTCGATAACCAACTGGATGTCTTCTCCAATGAGAGGAGGCATCATCCTTTTCATTTCCGAGAGGATGGTATTCAGATTTAGGACTTTCGGTCTGAGCACCTGCTTGCGGCTGAAGGCCAAAAGGTGGCGAGTGAGTCCGGCCGCGCGATCACATGCCTTGTTAACCTCATCGATATTGTTCCGCAAGGGATCGTTCGGATCCAATTTCAATAGTGTGATATCGCAGTAACCGGCAATGACGGTCAACAGGTTGTTAAAATCGTGGGCAATGCCTCCCGCTAGTCGTCCCACGGCTTCCATTTTCTGTGCGTGCCGCATCTGCATTTCCAGCGCTTTCCGTTCGGTCACATCCACTGCCAGGCCAATGCAGCCGATGATCTCACCGTCGACACTTGTTAAAGGTGCGACGTGAGCCTGATAGTCCTGCCCATTGAAGGTCACATCGTAAGCCACCTTGTTTCCGGCGAGCGCCGCCAAGTGCTCTTCGACCGGAGTGAAGTCTTCTTGCCCAGCAGCAGTCTTGACTAGACTTTTGCCGATCATGTCGGCTTGCCACCCTGCAGAAAACAATCCTGCGCCTCGAATCGAGGTAAGTCTCAGTTCGCGATCGGTGGTCCAAAGCAGGGCGGGTATCCGCTCGACGGTAAAGCGCATTTGCTCTTCCGCGTCGCGCAACGCTTTCTTTGCCCGTTGCCTGGCAGCACGTTCTTCAGATTCCTTAAGGGCACGCGTGACTACGGGAACTAAACGCCCCAGACAGTTTTTTAATACGTAGTCAGTAGCGCCCTGCCTCAGCGTTTCGACCGCCAGGTCATCTCCGATTGTTCCTGAAATAACAATGAAAGGAGTATCCCGGCATTTTTCTCGCGCCATTCGCAGAGCTTTGAAACCATCAAACAACGGCAGGGTGAAATCGGCCAGGATCAGTGCAAAGCCTTCACCTTCGAGGGCGGAGATGTAGTCAAGCTCAGTTTCAACCTGCGATATTTCTAAGTTTAGTCCACTCGAAGCTAAATGACTTTGAATGACCATGGCATCGACGGGATTATCCTCGAGATGTAGGATCCGATATAAGTTCATTTGGTAAGGTCTCTGCATTCAGTGATAAGCCCAAAGTCAAAAGCGCGGACTTTCTTGTCTGACTTCGAACGCATAGCGAAATGCACGAATCATGTTGGGCTCGTCAACCTGGCCTTTCACGAGATAATCCTGCGCGCCTAACTTCATGGCCTGGCTTGCATAATCGCGATCATCTAATCCCGTCAGAACCACAACAGGCACTCCCGGGTCTACTTCCAGGACCCTCTTAAGAGTGTCCAGCCCTTCAGAGTCTGGCAGACACAGATCCAGGAAGACTATGTCTACGTTACCGGCCAAGATCTGCTCAACACCTCCGGAAAGCAGCTCCGCCCGCGAAATCGCGACACTCGAGAGCTGTGGAATCTTGGCTGCCGCCTTCAAGAGCACAGACTCGACTACGATGGCCTCGCCGGGATTGTCTTCAACCAGTAGTACTTTGATGGTTCTCGCAATCGGCTTGCCGGTGGCCATTGTGTTAATCCGCGTCCGCGAAATCTTAGAAGATTCGCTGTCGCCCAGAGTTACTAATCGAAGCACGTTGCGCATCTGATCCGGAGTGAACGGCTTAGGGACAAATGCCACCACGCCGGCCCCAATGCCTTTCGACAACATCTGCAAGTCATCTGAAGAGCTCATGATGATCACCGGGATGCGGCTCAGACGCTTCTCCGTCTGCATTTGATGAAGCAGGTCCGACCCTTCCAGATGCGGCATGACCATGTCGAAAATAACGGCTCGGAAGTCCGAGTCCTGGTGAAGAATTCGGTACGCTTCGCGCCCATTCTGAGCGGTTACGGCCTCGTAGCCTTCTCTTTCAACCAGCGTTTGAACGACGTCAAGGATAACGGGATCATCATCGGCGATGAGTACCCGGTTCGTATTTTTAGACTGTTGATTAAGCAAGTGTGTTTCTTCCTTTTTAGTTCACCATCAATTGGGTCCGCGCCGTCTTCTGAGCCTGAAGCAACCAGGCGAGCCGGGGAAAGTCTTCTTCCAGCCT
>DNNE01000048.1 GCA_003487805.1 Blastocatellia bacterium
CATCTGGCGCCTTCGGCGCAGTAGGTAATTAAGCATGATCAGGTGAGTCAGATATGTAGTTACCATTGAAACGGTTTCTTCGTCTTCGTCCGACCCGGCACCACTTCGCTTAAGCGAGGTGTGAATGAAAGTAGCTGAGTGGACGCCGATCGCCAGGAGCCTGACGGCAACACATTTCTCGGACAATGCTTAACAGAACAATGAATCGATTTCGCAGACTCGTCATAGTCATGCTGTCGTTCGGTGCGCTCGCCGCTGCGCAAAGACCAACTACAACTCCGTCACAACGCGCCGTCACCCCCGCCCAAATCAACGGCGTCTATAAATATGACCGCAATGACTTTCGAGTTCTCGCATTGGGCCATAACAAGCTGAAGGTCCAGTTCAACGGTGAATGGATGACCCGCGGTGGCTATCCAAACATCGGTGAAGCGATCGGAGAAGCTACGATCAATGGCAACGTCGCGACGTTCATTCCGGGCGACACAACCAAGTGCAAGATCACCATGACGTTTCTGCGCAACAAGATGATTGTTGAGCAGGAAGGTCTGGACGCCGACTGCGGCTTTGGTCACAACGTGATGGCCAGCGGAACCTACCGTCGAGTAAGAGCCGGCCGGCCCAGATGGATTCCAATTCCAAAGTAGCTGGGATGCGGCTCGGCCGCAGCACACTGCGGTAAGGCTTTGCCTTACCGGCAAGCACCTTACCTAAACATCGCGGCGAGGCTTAGCCTCGCCGCATTTCCATAAATCACCAGCAACGGAAAGCCGAAGGCTTTCTGCAATGTGCGGCGGCCAAGCCGCATGGGCTGCATACTGAATCTGATAGTTCGCGCTCGGTGCTCATGGCGGACAGGGATGTCCACGTTCCTGCTTACAAATCGCTTGTCGCATCGATCAGTTTCGAATACTATGGCCGCCTTGCTGTTGCCTTCAAAGACCCGTGTGAAAGGTTAATAGATCATGCTCGCAGCCCTTCTGCTCTCTCTGGCTTTATTCGGACAAGCGCCTGACGGACAGGGACGACGCCCGGGAGGTCCACAAACTCCCGGCCAGCAACCAACCATCACCACGACGACACAAACGCAACCCGGCTCGCAGACGGGAACGGGACAGCGCCCGCCGCAGGAAAGGCCTTCGCCGGTTCCGGAAGAGACTCCCGTCATCACTCATCACGAGATTACTGTTGGCGGAAAGACACTCAAGTACACGGCCACCGTCGGCATGATGCCGCTCAAGAATCGCGACGGCGAAACTGAAGCGCGAATCTTTTTCATGGCGTACACGCTTGACGGTGTCAGCGATCGTCAAAAGCGGCCACTGACATTTTCTTTCAATGGTGGACCTGGCTCGGCCTCGGTCTGGCTGCATATGGGGGCGCTTGGGCCAAGGCGCGTGCCCATGAACCCCGACGGCACTATGCCCGCGCCTCCTTACCATTTGGTCGACAATGAATACACGTGGCTGGATCAGAGCGATCTGGTTTTTATCGATCCGGTTGGCACCGGTTACAGCCGCGCCGTGCGGCCCGAAGTCGCGTCGAGATTCTTTAGCTTGCAGGGCGACATCGAATCCGTCGGTGAATTCATTCGCATGTACCTGACGCGATCTGAGCGCTGGACCTCGCCATTGTTCTTAGCGGGTGAGAGCTATGGCACGACGCGCGCCTCCGCGTTGTCGGGCTACCTGATTGGACGGGGCATTGCTTTCAACGGCATCGTGCTGATCTCGACGATCATGAATTTCGAGACGACAGACTTTGCCTCGGGCAACGATCTTCCGTACGTGATGTATCTGCCCTCATACGCGGCCACGGCCTGGTATCACAAGAAGCTGCCGCGCGACATGCAAGCCAAGTCCGTTCAGAAAGTTGTTGCTGAGGCCGAGGAATGGGCCGCCAATGATTACACGCTCGCGCTTGAGAAGGGCGATCGGCTGAGCGGGCCGGAACGACAGGAAACTATCAACAAACTCGCGCGCTTCACTGGCATCGATCCGAAGTTCATCGACAACGCAAACCTGCGCGTCTCGCTAAACTTCTTCCGCAAAGAATTGCTGCGCGATGAAAAGCGATCCATCGGACGTCTCGATGCGCGCTTCAAGGGTTACGACTCGAGTTACGTGACTGCGGGCCCGGATTTCGATGCGAGCGAGGCGGCGATTCGTCCGCCGTACACTTCGACCTTCAACAATTACATCCGCCAGGAATTAAATTTCAAGAGCGACTCGGAATACTACATTCTCGGCGGCGGCATTGGTCCATGGAACTGGGGAACCAACAACGGCTATGTCGATACCAGCGTGGCGCTGCGAACGGCAATGGCCCAGAATCCCTATCTGAAGATTTTCGTGGCAATGGGATACTACGACATGGCCACGCCTTACTTCGCGGTGCAGTACACAATGCATCACATCAGTCTCGATCCCGGTTTGCTGAAAAACTTTTCGACGAGTTATTACGAGGCCGGTCACATGATGTACATCGACGAGAAACAGCTCGGCAAACTGCGCGGCGACGTGCGGAAGTTTATTGATGAATCGCAGACGAAGTGAGAATGTGCGACCGAATCTATGAACAGCGACGAACTAGAAGACTTTCGAAAGCAATGTGAGCACAATCTCACGCGAACTGTCGCGGACCGCATGCGCTACGGTTTCAATTACACCTACAAGCCGGTGTTAGACGATGCGGCATGGCGGTCTTTCGATTCAATGAAAGAGTATCGGGAGTGGTGCGAAAAGAATTTGCCGCCTTATTTGGGTTATGGTCGCTCCCAGCAGCCTGATCAATAACGGAGACAGAACCATGCGGAAAACAGTCGGCATTTTTGTTGTGATGTTTGCGTTGGCGCTGGCCGCTTACGGACAGAATTCGCCGACTCCTCCGCTCATAACTGTTTCAGGCCAGGCCGAAGTCCGCGTGCAACCTGATGAGGTCGTCTTCACGCTCGGTGTCGAGTCGGTTAACAAGGACATGATGGCCGCGAAGCAGCGAACCGATGATGCTGTGAGACAGGTCCTTTCAATCGCCAAAGCAAACAACATCAAACCCGAAGACGTTCAGACCAGTTACATCAGCGTCCAGCCGAAATACAACACAGACGATCTTGAGTATGGCCAACGACCAACCGTCAAAAGAGAGTTTGTCGGATATCAAGTCTCGAAGACGATTGCGGTAACGCTGCGCGACATTTCGCGATTTGATTCGTTGCTTTCTGATGTGCTCAAAGCCGGCGTGACCCGTCTTAGTAACGTCGAATTTCGCGACTCAAAGATCCGGCAGCATAAGGATCAGGCGCGGGCTATGGCCATCAAAGCCGCGCAGGAGAAGGCCAGGTTACTTGCGAGTCAGATCGGACAATCGATTGGACCGGCTTACTCAATAGCTGAAAGTGGCGTGGTCCCGTATTCGCCTGCAAACGTTTCGCAGAACAGGATCGATACTTTTGTTGGAGGCGCTTCTGATTCCGAGAACGCGATCGCGCCGGGGACTATCTCCGTTTCCGCGCAGGTGACTGTGAGTTTCCGACTCATGAACTAGACTTGGCGAACCCAAACGAAACAATTCAGTATCCCGACGGCCGTGTCGAACTAAAGCCCGATGCGTTCGTTGAGATCAGCGGCAGTCCCCTCTTCAATCGTGATCTCGCACCGGTCAAGGTCGACGAGCGCAACTGGACCACCTACAACTACGCGGCGCTTTGGATCAGCATGGCGCATTGCATTCCGACCTACATGCTTTCGTCGGGATTGATCAGTGCGGGCATGAACTGGTGGCAGGCGCTGATCACGATTCTGCTGGGCAACACGATTGTTCTGGTTCCGATTCTGCTCAATTCGCATCCCGGAACAAAATACGGAATTCCCTTCCCTGTGTTTGCGCGCGCGGCTTATGGAACTTATGGATCGAACCTGCCGGCGTTGATGCGCGCAATCGTCGCATGTGGCTGGTTCGGCATACAGGCGTGGATCGGCGGTGAGGCACTCAACACTCTGTTCGCCGCGATCATTCCGAAGTGGAACACCCTACTGGGTGGGCCAATCGGCGGACATCCGCCGACCGAGTGGCTTTCCTTTCTACTGTTCTGGGGATTGAATATTTTCATCATCTATCGCGGTATGGACCTGCTCAGAAAAGTAGAGAACTGGGCAGCGCCATTCGTGCTGGTGATGACCGCGCTGTTGCTGGGCTGGGCCATCTGGAAAGCACACGGCCTCGGTTATTTGCTCTCGCAGCAAAGCAAGTTTCACAGCCTCGGCGAGTTCTGGCCCACCTTCATCATTTCTTTGACCGGCATGATTGGATTCTGGGCAACGCTGAGTCTCAACATGCCGGACTTCACGCGCTTTGGTCATAGCCAGCGCGAGCAAGCCGTCGGACAGATCGTTGCCCTGCCAACGACAATGACGGTGTTCGCGGCGATGGGCGTGATGATTACTTCCGCGGCGGTGATCATTTATCCGCAAATGCCGCCGGGCGATCTGTGGGATCCGATGAAATTGGTCGGCCAGTTCCACCAGGTCGTGGTTGTCGCCATCTCGATGTTCACCGTCGTCGTCGCGACGCTCGCGGTGAATATCGCCGCCAACGTAGTCTCTCCGGCAAATGATTTTGCGAACGCCTTCCCGAAACTGATTTCGTTTCGCACCGGCGGACTGATCACCGGGCTGGTGGGAATCGCGATGATGCCGTGGCGGCTGCTGGCGGATCCGACCGGCTATATTTTTGATTGGCTGGTTGGCTATTCGGGCGGCCTGGGATCGATCGCCGGCGTGCTGATCGCGGACTACTGGTTGGTGCGACGAAAGAATTTGGAGTTGGGCGATCTCTATCGCACCCGCGGCGACTACAAATATCTCGGCGGTTGGAACGTGCGCGCCGTCGCTGCTACTCTCTTGGGCTGTGCGCTGGCCTGGAGTGGGCCGATTTCGCACAAGCTCGGGATGTCGATTTGGTTATTCGACAAACTTTACAGCTACGCATGGTTCGTCGGGTTCGGAGTCGCCGGTCTCGTCTATTTGATCCTGATGAAAATCGCGGCGCCGAAACCTGCACCCTTAAATCTGAAACCTGAAACTTCGGAGTAACTATGGCACGAACAGTTAAATGTGGATTGATTCAAGCGAAGCACGCCGGTCCAACCGACGCACCGATCGATGAGATCAAACGAGCTAATATCGAAAAGCATCTCGGAATGATCGAGGATGCGGCGAAGCAGGGCGTGCAAATTCTCTGCATGCAGGAAGTTTTTACGACGCCCTACTTTTGCGCCGAGCAGCAGGTGCGTTGGTATGAAGCGGTCGAGAAAATTCCCGATGGCCCAACCACCAAACTGATGCAGGAGACGGCGAAGAAACACAACATGGTGATCGTCGTTCCGATTTACGAAGAAGAAATAACCGGCATTTACTACAACACTGCGGCCGTGATCGATGCGGATGGAACTTACCTCGGCAAGTATCGGAAGCATCACATTCCGCACGTCAATCCCGGTTTCTGGGAAAAATTTTATTTCAAGCCGGGCAATCTCGGCTTTCCCGCGTTCGACACGGCGTACGCGCGGATCGGCGTCTACATTTGTTATGACCGGCATTTTCCCGAAGGCGCGCGCGCTTTAGGATTGAACGGCGCCGAAATCGTTTTCAATCCATCGGCAACTGTGGCGGGACTTTCAGAATATCTCTGGAAGCTGGAGCAACCGGCCCACGCCGTCGCGAATGGTTATTTCGTCGGCGCGATCAACCGGGTCGGCCACGAAATGCCCTGGGACATCGGCGAATTCTACGGTCAAAGCTACTTCTGCGATCCGCGCGGTCAGATCATTGCCCAGGCGCCGCGCGACGAGGACGCAATCGTCGTTGCCGATCTTGATCTCGACATGATTCGCGAAGTTCGTAACACCTGGCAGTTCTTCCGCGATCGCCGGCCGGAGAGCTACGGACAACTCGTAGAGGAGTAGCGCGAGTAGCGCAAGTTGTTAACTTG
>DNNE01000065.1:0-24784 GCA_003487805.1 Blastocatellia bacterium
CAATGTTCAATGCGAACATCGCGCTCCTTCGGAGCTCAATCATCTTTTAGCGTGATGGTTCTATAAACATCTCGCTCCTAACGGAGCGATGACGGGAAACTACACACCAGCCGGCTGCGCAGCCTTCTTATCGGGCGCGTAATAGAGAATTCGATTGCAGTTATCGCAGGTGATGATCTCTGCGCCGCGGCGCACCTCCGACATTATCTGCGGCCGCAGTGACATGTAGCAGGCCATGCAGGCGCCGTTGCGGGCTTCGGCCAGGGCGACGCCGTCGCGAATTCGAGAACTAATGCGCTTGTAAAGTGCGCTGGTTGTTTTCGGCAATTCTCTCAACAACCGTTCGTGTTCGGCGCGGGCAACTTCGAGTTGCTGTTGCTGCACCTTCGCCTGCTCGTCGAACGCTTTAAAGCTTGCTTCCATTTCGCCGCGCAGCTTTTCAACTTCCGGCGCGCGTTCGGCCAATTCTTTTTCGGCAGTTTCAAATACTTCCATCTGCTCGAGCACTTGCGTTTCGAATGCCGAGATCTGTTTTCGCGCGGCGTCGGCTTCGCGAATAGCGGCGGTATATTCGTCCGGCTTCTTCGCGGCCATCAGGTTTCGATCGGCACGTTCGGCTCGTTGCTTCTGCTCGAAAATCTCTGCTTCCACCCGGGCTCGTTCCTGGAAAGCCGTGTCGCGGTTTTCTTCAAGTGCGCGAATTTCAAAGGCGCGCTGATCGAACTCTTTTTCGATCTCGACGCGCCTTTGTGGAATGCTTTCTATTTCGGCTTGTAGCGTTCTTATATTCGAATCTGCATTTTGCAAAGCTATTAACTGCGCTAACTCCGCTTTCACTCTTTATTTACTCCTCAGATATTTGGCTTTATTAATGATGACATTCATTGAAACCATAATCACACAGAGAGAGGGGCGCGCGCAAGGCGAGGCCATTGTCAGACGTATTATTCCCTTGATAGCGAGATTGGCGGCGTGTTATACGGACATCCGACATATGAAATTAACCAGCCACCGCATTAAGGCAGTTTATGTTCTGCCGGTGATCATCGTCGCTTCACTAACGTTCAGGGCGCAGACTCCATCGCCAACCCCCGCCGCAGCTCCACCTGCAAGCGACATCTTTATCGTTGAGGTGAAGACAAAACTTGACCGGAAGGAGAGAACGGATGAATTGAAATTCGGCGAACCAAAGAAGATTACTGACTTTGCCGGCTACAACAATCAGCCCTTCTTCATGCCCGATGGTCACGGCATTCTCTACACCTCAATCAGAAATAAGCAGGCAGACATCTATCGTTATGACATTCAAACGGGTGCGACGACGCAGGTCACGAACACGCCCGAGAGTGAATATTCACCGACGCTGATGCCGGATCGAAAAAATATTTCGGTGGTGCGTGTTGAGGCTGACGGCAAGACACAAAGACTCTGGAAGTTTCCGTTAGACGGAGGAGCACCGTCGTTGATCCTGGAAAACATCAAGCCGGTTGGATATCACCTCTGGATCGACGATCACGCGCTCGCACTTTTTGTTTTGGGTGGTACAGGCAAACCGAACTTCCTTGAGATCTACGACACGCGCACTCAAAAATCAGAATTCCTGGTGGACAATCCAGGTCGGGTACTGCGCAAAGTTCCAAATCAGAACAAGTTTAGTTTCGTGCACAAGATTGCCGAGGGGAACTGGGAGATCAAAGCGTTCGACCTGCACGCTCACACCATCGCGTCATTGATCGCGACCCTTCCCGGGGTGGAAGATTATGCCTGGCTGCCGAACGGGAAATTGTTGATGGCGAAGGATTCGAAGCTGTTTGCGGTTGTCCCTTTGACTGGCGGCAAGTGGGAAGAGGTCGCGGATTTTTCGAAAGCAGGCATCAAACGAATCACTCGCCTCGCCGTGAGTAGCAACGGCAGCCGCATCGCCATGGTGGCGCAATGAGGTCAGTACCTGGAGCGATAGCGACTGGAGCGCAAGCGTCCTCGCTTGCAATTACTCGTCGCAGATACAACGCAGCAACCGGGGACGGTTGCGCTCCAGTCTAACCCGGTCGCTATCGCTCCCGGTACTGACTCCATCACTAGTTGAGATCCCCAAAGCGGTGTTGAAGAAGAGCACTGATGGCAATCGCCGCCGTCTCAGCGCGCAGAATACGGCCGCCGAGGGTAACAATCTTCCAACCCGCGTTGCGGACTTGATCGATCTCTTCGTTAGTCCAACCACCTTCGGATCCAACCAGCGCCGTGACGCTATCGCTTCTCTGGTTCGTTTCACCGGCGGCTGCGAGCGATGTGCCGCCTCGCTCAGAAAACATCAAACGCAGTTCATTGCCTCCTGGCCGCTCAACAAAATCATGGACCGCGGTCGGATTTTCAATGTCCATCAAGCGGGCGCGCCCACACTGTTTTGAAGCTTCCAGGATAATTCGCCGCCATCGGATCAGCTTGCGTTCAGCGTCGTCGTCGCTGCGAATTTTGACATCAGCACGGGCATTGATTACAGGGATGACGCGAACAACGCCCAGTTCCGTCATCTTCTGCACGACCAGGTCAAACTTTTCACCCTTCAGTAAGGCCACCGCCAGAGTCAGATTGAGTGGGGATTCGGGTCGCGCCGGTTCGACTTCGTCGCCGACGGAAACTTCAGTTGAGTCGCGCGTGATGCTTTGGACCTGGCCGCGCATCTCTCGGCCGGCGCCGTCGAAAACATAAACTTCATCACCGCTTTTCAGGCGCAACACGTCACGCAGGTGTCGCGTTTCTTCCGCGCTCAACGTGACAGATTTGGCGTCGGACGCGAATGCTTGCGGAGGTGCATAGAATCTGCGACGAGTCATCGGTTTCTTTGCGGTTTTCTTTGCGTCTTGGCGCCTTGGCGAGAGATGGTTTCACGCAAAGGCGCAAAGTACCGCAAAGGCGCGAAGCGGTCTTCAAATTACCAGCGCTGCCCATTCTCCATCTTGATCAATTTCAAAATCGACGACGGCCAACTCGAGCAGGCGTGACTTAACCATTTCCACCTGCGAATCGAGAATTCCCGAGAGCACCAGCCGTCCACAGGTCGCGCCCAGCAGTAGCGGCAGTAATTCAACAATCACGGGCGCCGTCAGGTTTGCGCAAACAAGATCAGCCGACTCCGTTTCATCATTTACGCTGCCGACGCGGAAATAGATTCGATCAGCGACCTCATTCAACCGCGCGTTGTCTTTCGCAATTTCGATTGCTTCCGCATCGATGTCGCACGCTTCAATACGCGCATCGGGAAACATTTTCGCCGCCGCAATTGCCAGAATCCCGGTCCCGGTGCCTACGTCCAGAAAGCTCCCGCCCAGAAAATGTTTTTCAATCGCTTTCAAGCAGAGTCGTGTCGTCTCGTGCGTGCCGGTGCCGAAAGCCATGCCGGGATTGATGCGAATAATAATCGGTGGTGCACCGGATCCGCCGGATGATGCGAGTGCCACTGAATCAATCCATGGCGGCGCGATGATGAATCGGCCAACTTCGACCGGCCGCCAGCTTTTCTTCCACTCCGCCAGCCAATCGCGGTCAGCAAATTCCGATGTTTTCAGATTCAGCGTGGCAGACGTGAAGTGTCCATGAATCATCAAAGCCTGGATCAATTCCGCACGGACTAACTCGATATCAGGTGGGATATCGAAATAGCCACGGACATTGAAGCAATCATCGGGAGCGGCCGAGGTTTCGGTGCCCAGGGCCCCCGCCTCCATCAAGCCATACTCGATCGCTTCGCGGGACAGGCTGGTGGCGATCACATCAAGCGCGGTCCAGCTCTTTGCATGCGCGGCCGTCACTTGATTCCCATTTCATTAAGCAGATGATCGCGTTCGCGCCAGTCGGCTTCGACCTTTACGAACAGTTGCAGGTGAGACCGGTGGCCCAGAAGCTTTTCAATCTCGCGCCGTGCGCGCATGCCGATCTGCTTCAAACGCTGCGCTCCGTGACCAATTACGATTTTCTTTTGTGATTCGCGCTCGACAAAAATCACGCAATGAATGCGCGTGAAATCTTCGCGCACTTCTTCCCATTGCTCGGTCACCACGGCCGTCACGTAGGGAATTTCTTCACCGGTTGTTTCGAGAATCTTTTCGCGGACAATTTCGGCCGCCAGGGCACGGATCGGCTGATCTGTTAATTCATCTTCGCCGAACAACGCTTCGTTCTCCGGCAAGTGGTCAAGCATCTCTTGCAGCAGCTGGTCGATCTGGTCGCCCTTCAAGGCCGAAATTGGAATGATGGATTTCCATTCATGTTCGGATCTGTACCACTCGATCAAAGGCAGCAGCTTTGATTTGTCTTTCAGCTTGTCGCTTTTGTTGAGCAACAGCAGCGACGGCTGGGCGGATTGCTTGACCAGATCGAGTACGAAGCGATCGCCATTGCCGGTGGCGGCGGACGCGTCGCGAATCAGGCAAACCAGGTCAACACTGAGCAAAGCCTCGTGCACAGCGACCATCATGCGACGGTTTAGTTCATAGCCGGGCTTGTGCACTCCGGGCGTGTCAACCAAAACAATCTGGCCTTCGGGCTTGGTGACTATTCCCAGGATTTTGAAGCGGGTCGTTTGCGGCTTGTTTGAGACAGCGGCGATCTTTTCGCCGACCAGCCGATTCAGCAGAGTTGATTTGCCGGCGTTGGGCCGGCCGATGAGCGCGACATAGCCGGCGTGGAAAGGTTCGCTAAGTCGTTCGCGTGATTTTGAAGAAGAGGCCACGAAACTTGAGAAGGCTGTCATCCTTCCGTTGAAATAATAATTTCTTCAGGAGGAATTATTACTACCTTTCCGTTTCGCCACGCGGCCACGGGATTTCCAAGTCGCTTATGAATAGAGAGCTCATGTCTTGCGGCTCGCTGAAGCAGATGTTCGATTTCGTTCGCTTGCTTGACCAGGTCGAATTTGCGCGGAGTTTTGCTCTGATGCGGCCGCTTACTTCCATTGGAAGATTTTCCGTTGGTTTTGCGAGTGGTCTTTCTCATACGGGTTTTTCAGTAGTTAGTCTGTCACTTTTGTTCGCGAGACTCAAGTAGCATTTGCCATAGATCGGGCCGGGAAACTTCCGGTCGATCATTACTCACTCCGGTTGCAATCAAGGCTGCTTGATCCTGATCAGAATTGTCATAGACCGCCCAAGCATCGGCGAGAGGCATATACAAATCGAAAAGGTTGATGATTCCGCGCTTGTATCGTCTTCGAAGTTCCGGTGAAGGAATGTGATGGCCACCACGTCGAACGCGCTCAGCTACCCGCTCAATCGCGAGATCGACACTTCGGAGCCACACGAAGAGTAGGTGTGCCTCGTAGCCTTGTTGCCGCGCCGGCTAAGCCAGGGTGCGTACGAGCGCGCGGCTAACGTGCTCTCGAAGGCGAAGCTCTCTCGACGTTCGGAGAGTTCGTGTAGGCGGTTGAGCATTAAACGTCCAGCCTCAATTGCCACGCTTTCCGGTTCAAAGGCTGAAAGACCAGACGCGATTGCGTCTGCATTTACGAAGGGAAATTCGCCGTATCGGTCTTGAAGTAGAAAGGGAGCAAGAGAAGTCTTACCTGCGCCATTCGGGCCAGCAATAACGATGATCTGGGGATTGGTTTCGGACATCGCTAGAACTCGCTTACAACCCCTTCAACGGCTGGCCGAAAGTGAACTCAACCATGTGACCGTCGGGATCGCGCACCATCGTGAAGTAGCCGACCACGCCACCTACATCAACCGGCGGTTCAACCAGAATGTTTTGCTGACGCGCGATGGCAGCGATCCGATCAACTTCTGCACGCGAATCGCATTGGAAACCGAAGTGATCGAGACGCGCTTTGACTTCGTCTTGCACGATTACCAAAACGAAGACTGGATCTTCATCGCGTTTTGTTGCCGGCCCCAGCCAGACGTTGTGCCGTCCCTCGATTCTGCGATCGCGCACGATCGTCAAACCGCAAAGCGAAGTATAGAACTCGACTGAAGCGTTAATGTCGCTGCAGTTGATCGTGATGTGTGTCCAGCGCGGCGGCATGCTTACACTTAGGCGGGGATGCCTTTGCGAGCGACATCTGCCAGAACGTCACAGAAGCGATCCAACTCCCAGAGCGTTGTATAAAGATTTGGCGTGATGCGGATGCCCGTAAACTCTTCATGGACAATCGGTGTCGTAAAGATGTGATGCTTGCTGAAAAGATAGCTGCCGATCTTTCCCTGATCGAGTCCTTCGATCTGCACGTTCGCAATCGCGCACATCTGGTTCGGATCGAAGGAAGTGTTGAAGCGAACTTTCGGCACGTCTTTAAGTTTGTCCATCCAATAGCGCGAGAGATAGCGCAGCCGCGCTTCCTTGCGTTTGCCCCCGATGCCGTTATGAAACAAAAGCGATTCACCGATCGCCAGCTTGGGCGCCGCCGAATGCGTGCCGATCTCTTCGAACTTTCTTATGTCGCCCTTCTGTTTTTCTTCGGCAGCAAACAGCGGCCAGACTTTCGCAATCTTGTCGCGCTTGATGAAAAGCAGCCCAGTGCCTTTTGGTGAGTAAAGCCATTTGTGGAGCGAGGTGCCGAAGTAATCACAATCCAGGTCGGCCTGTTTGAAATAGAACTGCGCGAATGAATGAGCGCCGTCGACGATCGTTTCCACTCCGTGCCGCCGCGCCATCTGGCAGACGGCTTTCACCGGCGTGATTTGTCCGGTGATGTTAATTTGATGGGCGATTTGAATAAGACGAGTCCGCGGGGTGATCGCATGTTCAAATGCCGCGGTGATTTCCTCAATATTCTTAGGCGGAATCGGAATTCTTATCAAGTTGAGTTTGATGCCTTCGCGTTGTTCACGTTGGCGGATCGTCGTTAGCATCCGCCCATAGTCCTGAGTGGTCGTCAGAACTTCATCGCCGGACTTCAGATCCATCCCGAGCAAAAGCGTCTCGAGCGATTCCGAGGCGTTGCGCGTGATTGCAATTTCTTCTCGATCGCAGCCGAACAGTTCGGCCAGGCCGGTACGAATCGTTTCCGACTGCGGCTCGAGGATTTGCCACATCGTGTACGCGGTCGCGTCCTCCTGCTGCCAGATGTAGCGCACCAGCGCTTCAGTCACGAGGCGCGGGCTGGGCGACACGCCGCCGTTGTTGAGATTGATGATGCCGCGCGTGACGGTGAAAGCATTCTGGATGGTTGACCAGTAGTCTTCATCCATCGCAGCCTGCTGCGGCGTGAGATGGGCAACCGATCGCGTTGCAGCCTGAATTTCTTTCAAGAGACCCGCAATTGTCGATGACGAAATAGTAGCGAGGCCGAGCGACTTTCCGGCCAGGGATAGAAAGTTGCGGCGGGGGAATCGAGTGGTAGTCATTTCGGTTTTTCCTTTTTCGATGGAAAGGATTAACCACAGAGGACACAGAGAAGACAAACTCAACCGCCGGCAATTTGTTTTCTCTGTGTGCTCTGTGGTGAATTGCGATTAGGTGGTCGCGGCCACTTCAACTTCATACCCCGCGTTAATCCACGCGGTTGTGCCGCCGGTCACATTCAAAAGGTTTGCGAAGCCCTTCTGCTGCAAGATACTCGTAGCTGCGCTCGAACGATAACCACCGGCACAGATGACCGCAGTCGGTTTGGCCAAATCCAGTTGGAGGTTCGGCAGAACCTCGCGCAACTTTGCCAGCGGCGCAGTGATCGCCCCCGGCGCATGTCCGCTTTGATATTCGGGTGGCCGTCGCACATCGATCACTTGCAGATCTGCTTGTGTCTTGATCAAATTCTTTAGTTCCGAGACTGAGATTTGTGGGACCGCGGCGACTTCAAATCCCTTTCGGTCCCACGAGAAAATTCCGCCGGCCAGAAAACCATCGACATTTTCCAGTCCGACGCGCGCCAGCCTGAGTTGGGCTTCGCCGACTTTCTCTTCAGATTCAGCCACGATCACAATCGCTGAGCTGAGCGGAATCAATGAGCCGGCCCACGACGCGAATTGCCCGCCGAGGCCAATGTTTAGGGAGCCGGGAACGTGGCCGGCGCCAAACTCAGCAGCCGATCGCACATCCAGAATGATTGCGCCGCCCTGCGCGCGCTTGAATACTTCGGCGGGCGTCAGGGCCTTCGGCTGCGGGAGTTGATCCATTGCCGCGGCTCCCGCGCGGTTGATCTCGGCATCCTTCGCGAAGTAAGCAGGAGCTTCCGGCAGATCGGTCGTCATCATTTTGACGAACTGACTTTTCGTCATCGGTTGCAACGCGTAGTTGAATTGGCGCTGTTGTCCGAGTGTTGAAGACGTTTCCGTGGAAAGGTTCTTCCCGCACATCGAGCCCGCGCCGTGCGCCGGATAGACTTCCACAGTGTCGTTCAACTTCAGGAGCTTCCCGTGCAGACTGTCGTACATCATCCCGGCCATTTCCTGTGGCGTGTAGCCCTTGCCGCCGGCGAGATCGGGCCGCCCGACGTCGCCGATGAATAACGTGTCGCCAGTCAGAACTTTTTGTGGATCGTCGGAAACTTCGGTGTCGACAACTAAAAGGCAAATACTTTCGGGCGTATGACCGGGCGTTTCCATGATGCGCAACTTCACGTGACCAATGTTCAGTTCGTCGCCTTCTTTGACTGCGCGATGCGCAAACGCGGCGCCCGCCTTTTCGCCAAAGACGATCTCGGCGCCGGTGCGAGCAGTTAGTTCGCGATGGCCGCTGATGAAATCCGCATGCAGATGCGTCTCGATGATGTACTTGATCTTAAGATTTTGCGTCCGCACTTCGTCGATGTATTGATCGACATCGCGCTGCGGATCGACGACCGCGGCTTCGCCATCGGAACCGATCAGGTAAGAAGCATGAGCCAGACAGCCGAGATAGAATTGTTTGAAGAACATGGCCCCATTCAGTGGAGGGAATTGAATCGGCGGAATTCTCTCGCAAAACAAGGCGCGCCGCAAGGCAATTAAAAAGTGGGTAGTGGGGTAAGTTTGTGCATATGGTTTGGTGGGCCGCGAATTTGAATCTCGAATTTGTCATGCCAACCCGCCATCTTTCCCTTCAACAAAGTGCGCGATAGTGCCTGTCCGTCGCGCCTCAGCCTCGTCAGCTTCCGCAACGACCTGTAGCGGCACAATCCAATCAGCGTCGCGCTGGACAGCTTCACCGATCACGTAATACTTGGCCGTACCGTCTTGGCGTGTGAGCGTAATCAGGTGGTGAGGTTTAAGGCGAACGGTTTCCTCGAACACGTCGCACTGAATCGCCTTTTCGCCGGAGTCGTTTGTAAGTATCGTCATTGGATTATTCTCACGCGACAAGCAAGTCCTGTAAACTCCAAACGTGATTAGTAATACCGCTTTCCATAGCCGGAGTACATCCGCTCGTTCCGTCGAATGGGCAATGATGGACAACTAGAGGAGTTCACAATGCAACGTCGCTTCATGGAACGAGACTATGTTGGCAGTCCGATTGCACCCAACCCGATCCCTGATGACCCGACGCAGTTGCTTGCGTTAATGGACGAGGCGCTGGCGTATGCCGGAGGTGGTGTTGCGGGATCGAACGCGTTTGAACATGGAGTACGCCTCTTCAATCAGTTCAAGGCTTCACTTCGATGTCATAACGGCAAAGGAAACGGCCACAGCTCACGCGGGATTAACATCAGCAACGAGAGCCTTGAAAATCGCAACGTGGTGGTTAGCCGTAATAACCATCCTGCTAGACGTTGTCGAAGGCGTCAAGATGTGGCGCGGACACTGAATCGATGATATAAGCCGAGCATGGGTCGTCTAATCGCCCGCATAATCATCTATGTTGGATTGTTCGGATTCTTTGTAGGCATTCTCTTACAGGACGGACGGCGCTTTTGGAAAAGCCACTTCGTTGAAGCGGTTCTTTTTACTTTGGTCGTGCCGTTGGTTTTTTGGATAGTAATACTCCCGCCAACCGTGGCCCGTTGGTTCTTAATCTTGCTGATCCCTTGCCTGATCTGTCTTGGTGCTATCCTGCACAAGCGACGGTGATATGCACAAACTTACCCCACTACCAAAAAGTTAGTGGCGTCGAAGGTTGTGCTGCTACCGAGCGGGGAACTAGCCCGAGGGTGAGGAATGGGCTCATTCGCGAGGATTCAATGCTGAGCCCCGACCGGCTAAAGCTTGTGGAACATCAAATAATGTTCCAAATGTCGTCTAGCTAGTTGGTTCGACCTCAGACTCGTCTGAATCGAGCGGTATTTCCAACGTGTGCTCCGCAATCATGAGAAAGGTGCGCAGCCGTTCATCCAGGCGGCTGATTCCCTGCGCGTCTCTTTTCGCACGATCGAAATCATACATCGCCAACGTGCCTAAGGTATCTGAAATCTGATTGGCGATTTCGGCGACCGAATTCTCATTAGAAGTGTTCATTTCGCCGTTCCTATAATATTGCTGGCCGAAACCATTCATGGTGACGGCCGCGGTGCAAATCTCGTTAAATTGGTCGATCAGCGGTTCGACAATTTGGAATGATCGGTTGGTGTCATGTCGCGCGAATGCGCGAGCAATTGCCAACAGTGTCTGCATTTGTTCTTTGTCTTCCGCTCGCCCAGAGGTCGTGACCAGGTTTCTCGCCTGTTCAAGATATTGCACCGCCTGTGATTTCTTCACGCCGGGGCCAATATGATCGACAATTTGATTGACCAATGCATTGCGTTCCGACGGCCGAAACTTACTCAGCAGTTGCAATGCCTCATCGAATTTCCCTTTTTCTGCGGCCGAGGTCACCGCCTGTTCCTGTAGAGCG
Source organism: Blastocatellia bacterium (assembly GCA_003487805.1). Classification (GTDB taxonomy): domain Bacteria; phylum Acidobacteriota; class Blastocatellia; order Pyrinomonadales; family Pyrinomonadaceae; genus UBA11740. Next base: position 10,738 of record DNNE01000065.1, read on the forward strand.
TGTAGCATCTGTTTCCGTTGGGATGCGTTAGTAATCCGGTTAGAGACTATTTGTTGCGCGCGTGAAACATCCCCAGTTGCCGCGACCCTGTTCACAATCTGCTGATAAAGAGAATTTCGCATCGGCGAAGGCGCCAGTTCCACCGACTCCAACGCAGTGTCGACCGGCTCTTTGGTGATGGCTATTTGATATCGCTGCCATTCCGCAGCTGGTTTAGTGGCTGATCCACCCAACTCGATGACCTTTTTACTAATTGCATCGCTGCGATCGGCAGCATAGGCTTTGACCTCATTGTCCATCTGCGCGACAAACGCGGCCAGATTGCGGGCCACAGCGTACTCTGGCGCATAAACGTTTTGCTCTGATGATGAATAAGACAAAAGCTCCGAAATGATCTTTAGAAACAAATCGCGAAGTTCTTCGTCTGAAAGCAAACGGCCAGGTTGCGTACTGTCGCCGTCTTGCCTGGGGATGGTGACGTTTCTCACGATTTGAAAGAGACTGGTGGAAAGATACGCAGTCTCTGGAGTTTTCTTAAAATCCTCAGCTTGGATCTTCCTGGCCATATCATGGGCCAGATGCATTGCTAGCTCGCGATCTTTGGAAGCCAAACTAGTCAGTGTCTGGATCAGCAACGTTGAAGAGCTGCGTTTAAGCAGGTCCTCAGCCAACTCGAAGGCGCGTTTTGGATCAGCAGTCGCGACTTGATTTATCAGGGAGGCTTCGAGCTGTAGCTCCTGATTGTTCGCCACTGACTCGTTCATGACGTCATTTGGCATACGTGTAGCCTGGAAGAACTTTAGCGCGGCTTCAGGATCATGAGGGGCCAATGCGCTAATCACCTGTTGCCGCAACTTCATCATCAATTGATAATCTTCAAAGTCCTGTTCGCGATCGGTATTGTCGAGGATGATCTGCGTGATGGTTTCAATCGCTTTCGCCATCAGGGCTGAAGCTTTCTTCTCATCCGTCGGCCACAACAACTCCGCCGCTCTAATGCGCATTGTTACGCTCGTCTCAGGAGCGTGAAGCTGGTCCAGGTCTCGAGAGGTTTCGATTAATAACGCGAGTCCTTTTGCCTTTCGCGTGCCCTCGTTTTTTCGGAATCGCAACTCTTCGTCGGTGGCCTTTCGCAAATCGACGATCTTGATTTCATACTTGCCTGACGCCTCAGCATCGTTCAGTCTCGCGACTTCAATGCGATAAGGACCGGGAGTGTCAGAGATGATTTCCGCGTATTCGGTGCCCTCAGTTCCAGTCGGGCTGTCGAACTGACGTAACAACTGGCCGTCGGGTAGGAATACGCGGATGACGACATCGACGCCGCGCTGCTCGACCGCGAGCTGGATGAATTGATCTTTTTCCAGAGTGATTGTGTAGCTGTGTGTCTGTCCGGCGGGCAGTGTTCTTTCGATAGCTTTGCCCGGCTGAAGAGACGCAGACGTGACCTGGCCGGTGATAACTGGCGCAAGAAATAGCCCGAGGGAGAGGAGAGCACTGAGTAGGCGCATGATCAGCTCCTTTACTGTTCGCAGCGGTTACCTTTTGATCGGAACGGCCCCGATGAGCTAATGACACCGAGCCGATACCGATAGTTCCTGAGAATAAATCTTAGGGGCAGATAAGCGAACGTGGGTTGCCTCGTTGGGTTCGGAGGGAGAGGTCAGAGTTAGCCTGTGGTTTCGCCGTTCGGCAATTTATAAAATTCGCGCGCTGGTTTCAAAGGCCGCAGCATCCAGTAGGGCCGGCGCTCGCCGTTTGGCGAATATTTGTCGGCTGGTCGAGTCTGTGCCAGCCACTTTTTATAGACCTCGTGCGACTTTGCCGTATCAACGTGAATGTCGCCGTACGTATCGGTCGGATCCGCTTTGCGGACGCGCACGGCCTGGTGCCAGCAATGCATTCCGGAAATCGGATCGGGATGCACCGGGAAGGTTAGATTCTGATGCACGCCCACATCGTTCCACCAGATTCTCAGGGTGTCTTTGTCTGTTGATTCGTAAGCACCGGCGCCACGTTCCCTTTTCAGACCCCATTTGTCGCCATCATGATCTAGTCGCACGGTGGCCATCAATTGCTTCTGGCCCTCCTCATGAACTTTCCAACGGCCCATGTGATGACTGCACGCGACTATGCCCGGCTTGATGCCCTCAGTCACCCAGGCGCGCACGACGAAGTATCCAATTTCAGTTTCGACACGCACGAGATCGCCGGTGCGCACCCCGAGTTTCGCCGCATGACTCGTGTGCAGCCACAGCGGATTCGTGTGCGCGATTTCATTCAACCATTTTGCGTTCGCGCTGCGGGTGTGAATCTGGATCGGCAGACGGAAAGTCGAAATCAGGATCGTTTGATCGGCTTCAAGATTTTCGGGATGAACATGGCTGGCGATGTAAGTTGGAATTGCGCATTCCGGCCAGCCCCAGTCAGCGAGCGTCTGGGAAAAGAACTCGAGTTTGCCGCTGGGCGTGGGGAAGCCACGCTTAATCTCGCCGTCGACTTTCACGCCGACTAAACGACGCCCGTCTGCGTCACCATCGGGACTCGGAATCGGAACCACGTTCGCAGATGCAGGCTTCGCTGCGCGCGTGAAGACGCGACGGAAATGATCTTCGCGGATGTCTTCGAGTTCTTCACGCGGCACATTCTCTTCATAGATCGCGCCGACCTTTTTGTTTATTTCAAAGGACCCGTAACGTCGCATGAATTCCAGCGGCGTCAGGTTTTCTTCCGCTGCCTTCTCAGGCAATCCCGGAACTGAGTTTTCAAAGATCCAGCCGTAGTATTCGTCGACGCCCAATCGCGTGCCTGGATTCTTCTTCGATTCAACGAACTGTCGAATGCCTAAGCTTCCGTCGCGATCGATGCGCCACGTCAGCTCCATCCAGAATTCGTTTTCTTCCCAAACCTCGCCGGGATTTACCTCGCGCGTGTCGTTAACATCATCACCGTTTCGCTGCCGCGCCGCGCGCATCACTGGCTGGCGGAAGCCGAGCCATTGTGCGTCGTGTGTTTCGTAGGAATGAATGTCGTGCCGCTCTGGCCCCAGGCCCATCGGCAAAATGTAATCGGCAAAGTACGCGGTTTCGCTCCACACCGGGGTCAATGCGGCATGGCACCCGATCAGGTTTTCATCCGTGAGTGCTTCAATCCACGAGAAGCCATCCGGGTTGGTCCATACCGGGTTGTAAACGCGTGTGAAGTAAGTATCGAGGCGACCACGGCCTTCCTTCAAAAGGTGTGGCAGCAGAAAAGACATCTCGTGCATCGAGAGAGGGAACTCGCGCGGCCAGGTTTTCTCGTTCCACATCTTCGGATGCGGCGGTGTGTGAATCGGCTTTGGCACAAACTTGTTCCACGCATTTGGGAACACCCCGCCTTCAGTCGCGACCGCGCCGAGTAACGCATTCAACATGAAGAGCGCTCGCGCGGCTGACCAGCCGTGACTTACACCTGAGGTCACACTGCGCCAGTTGTGACTGCTAAATCTGGTTCCCGCCGTCGCCACGATTTTGGCGATCTCTTCGATCGTTTTCGCATCGACGCCGGATTCTTTCGTAGCGAAATTGAAGGTGTATTCTGAGTAGAGTTTTTTTAGGGCGCGTTCGAAGTCTTCGAAGGTTACCCGGTCGCTATCCCGACCTGTCGGGATACTGACCTCACTACGCAGCTCTGACTTCTGAGCTCTGACCTCTGATCTCTGCTCTAAATATTCTTCCCAATTCCACCACCGTCTGACAAATTCGCGATTGTAAAGATTGTTCTGAATAAGATAATTCGCAATTGATAAAAGAATCGCAGCCTCTGATCCGGGATATGGCGCGATGAAAACGTCAGCATGAGTCGCAGTGTTTGAAAGCCGAGTATCAAAGACGATCAGTTTCGCGCCGCTCGCTTTACCATCCATGACCCTTTGTGCGTGTGGGTTGAAGTAATGGCCCGATTCCAGGTGCGCGCTGATTAGCAGAATCACTTTCGCATTCGCGTGATCGGGGCTCGGGCGATCCAGGCCCATCCAAAGTTGATAGCCTTCGCGCGCGCCCGACGAACAAATGTTTGTGTGCGAGTTGTGCCCGTCAACGCCCCAGGCCGCGAGAATTCTTTCCGTGAATCCATCTTCGCCCGGACGCCCGACGTGATACATGATCTCGTCGCGACGATCTTCGACGATCGCTTTGCGGATACGAGACGCGAGATCGTCGAGCACTTCATCCCAACTCACGCGTTCCCAATTTCCGGCGCCGCGTTTGCCGCTTCGCTTCAGTGGATAAAGAATTCGATCGGGATCCGTGATTTGATTAAGGGTGGCAGGGCCCTTCGCACAATTTCGTCCGCGCGATCCCGGATTCTCCGGATTGCCTTCGAACTTCTGAATCTTATTTGTGTCTTTGTCGATGTAGGCCAGCAGTCCGCACGCCGACTCGCAGTTGAAACAAGTCGTCGGCACAAGCTGATACCGCCGCTCTTTGCGACGTGGCCAGGCCTGCGAATCAAGCTCAGTCCAATCATCCCAGCGCTCCTTTGGCGGAAACGCTGAGAGGTGAATGCGGGAAGGTCCGGGATAACGAGTGTTACCCATTTGTTTCAGGCTTGACCTCCATTGACGTGATCAACTGCTCAAGCATCTTAAGGTTTGGTCGAAATTGATCGGACGGCATCATCTGCAACTTCTCGACAATCGGCCTGAGATAAGCCTGATATGTTTTGGAGTTTTGAGGGAGCAAATAGTTCTTCTCGTTCCAGGCCACGACTTCGGAATTATCATCCGATGGAAGGAAAGGCACAGCGACGGAAAACTCCGCATACACCAAGAACTCGCCGTCATCAGTTAGGCCCTGAAAAGCGTATTCTAGTCCGCTGTTTGTAACCTGAGACGTGTTGCTGACATTCCATTGGGTTAAGAAGAATACTCCGCGCCCGTTCTTAAAGCGAAGATACTGAGGTCGCGCGAAGAATGCCTGCGACGCTTCCAACATTGGGAGAAAAGGCATTTGAGGGAAATCGTTGAATTGGCGAGCTTCTGGCGAACGAACTTTCACTAGCAACGGTCTAAGCCCTTCAGATTTCGGGTGCTTTTCAAGCAAAGCTCGTAACACGCGAACCTCTTCATCGAAGTACATTGTCCAGTTAGGGGGATCGCGTGGATAGACGACGCTCTTTCTATTTTCCTCGCTCGCAATTCCGACAGCATCACGAAATTTCTTAAGCGAAAACACTCTGATGTATGGATCGCCGTCGGCCATCGATGACGGTCTCGGGTAGCCAACAAAAGTGAAAGCAGGATGCTCAGGAACGATATCGCAAGGTTTGCCGTCGGTCACCTCTGATAACGTTTCTGGTTTCACCTCGGATGCGAGCGACGGATCGAATGTGAAGCTGACGCCTTTGTAGCTAATGCTGTTGTCGGTCTTCAGAACGGGCGATGAAGTGACGCTTGATTGCCTCGTTTGTGACGCAGTACGACAACCGACAATAACGGCCGCAAGGCAGCTGCCCACAGCGAACAAGAATATCGCACACCTCATGAGTCTATTGTCACGCTGCGACTTGTTCATACAAAGAATCGCGGAATGTCCGCACGTTGGCTAGCGTGCTCAACGGTAATGCCGCAGATGTTGCCCTTCTGATCGAGATCTAAAATAGTGTTCTCGTCCAGATCCCTCGACTCGGCTACTTCCCCAGGCCTGAACTCGATATACAGTGTGTCAGTGTCCTGAAAATATTGAATCTTCAAAGCTTAAATCAGTCGATCAAAGAAGAGGGTTGCCGTTCTCGTCACTGCCGGTACGCCCAGTAACTGGGTTCGCGGTGAAGGTGCATCACCGCTAAGATTCTTATCTCGTCGGTCTTCACTCGGTAGACAATACCGTAAGGAAAGTCGATCAATCTCCGGCGTCGAACCGTCTTGGTTAGCAGTTGCCACGCATTTGGAAACTTGAGTATTCGCGAAAGCGCCATCTCGATCTCAGCCCGGAAACGATCACCTAACTCTTCGCGAATGCCATCGTAATAATTTTCCGCGTCTTCGAGTTCCTTTTCAACGTGAGGATGAAAGGAGTAGTTCATCGCTTGTATCGAGCGCGTAATCTCTCCATCACTTCTTCACCCGGAATCGGCGTTACCAGTCCGTCTTCGATTTCTTTGTCACGTCGTTCGGCCTCTTCCGCCCATAATGCGTCAATCCTCTCCTGGTCCTCGGCGTCCAGGCTGACCAACAACTGGTCAGCGAGCATAGCCCGCGCTCCCGGCGGAAGTGAAAGGGCATCCTTCATGATGTCGTCGAAATTTGCGGGCATTAAACTAGTCCTCAAACAGCAAATAGATTAGATTGAATCGAATTCATCGCTTGTCCACACTTGCTCATCCCGCCACTCCGCGATTTCTTCAGGTCGCTGCGGATTATCCGCATAGGCCTTCGCGTCTCGTAGTTCCATTTCGATGATCTCACGCTGTTGCACGGCCCTTTCTAAAGCGATCTTCATGAAATCCGATGGCGTCATCTTTAATGCAGCTGTGGCCTGCCGTACCTCAGCCATTAGGGGTTCATCAATTGTTAATTGAATCGTCTCCACAGCACCAGTTTAGCATGTACCTCTCGCGTGAAAATACTGCAAGCGTGAGTTGCTCATAGCAGCTAGCAGAACAATCTCTTAAACTCCGAAATCGGCGCCGGGGAATCATCGTCGTTCTATGATCGAGAAGACGGCACAGAACCGAGAGCGATGGATGCGACACTCAACGCTCGCCAACTCCAGTAACAAAGCCAGAATCGCAAGACATGAAAGTTGACGCTTGCATCCGCTCGCTACCGCTCGCAGTTCTGTAACTACTCACTTTCCCACTACCAAAACGTTCGCGATGGTCGTGAAATAAACTTGCGTGTTATCAACTGCGAGAAACTTGTTCCACGAGTCTTTGCCGCGATCGAGCGTCACCGGCTCGCCACCGCCGGTTGAGATTTTGCGAAGCAGATACGTATTGCTTGTCTCACGCTCGAAATAATAAATCGATTTGTCGTTGGCGACGAACTGCATCACTTCACTGATACTCGGCGCCAGTTTCGCCGGCTCGCCACCTTTCTTGGCAATCTTCATCAGGACCCAGTCATTGTGGTTGTCCATCTGCGCATAAAAGAGATTGTCGGCGTCCTGGACCATGTCCGACATTGGCCCCTTGTTGGGATTGCGGTAAAGGAACGCGTCTGTTCCGCCGGTCTTCGGCGCCTTCTTGATGCCGGTGGCCGCAATCCAGTAAACAAAATCGTGATCGACGCAAAGACCGCTGTAGCCTTCCTGTCCGGTCGCCAGTTTTTGCGTCGAGCCGCCGCTCTTCTTCGCAAACAGCACCGGCAGATTGTGTGAACCGGTGCCGCCGTAAACCAGCCAGTAGATGTTTTCGTCATCGACGCTCATTTCATCAGGCTGCCCCGGCGCGTCGCGAACGATCAATTCGCTTTCGCCGCCGGCTTTTGGCACTCGATAGATGTGGCCCGGTTCGGCCCAGTACAAAAACTTGTCGTCCACGGCGAGCGCCGGGCTGGGGAGATGTTCGCCGCCTTTGACCAGCACTGAAACGCTGCCGTCCTGGAGGGCGATGCGATTGATGTTGTTGGTGCCTTCATTCTGACTGGCGATCGTTCCTCCGGTTACGAAGTAGACCGAGGCGCCGTCAGAAATGATCTTCGAGGGGTGATCCTGTTTGTCGGCCAGCACTCTGGCTTTCCAGACAGCAGATTTGCAACCGAGGATACCGGCCAGGAGTAGCGCTAGCGCCAGCAATAGACTCTTGGAAGATCGGGTCAAAATAAGTTGCCTTCCATTTCGCGATGAAGTTCGGGTACAGAACCGAGCGATAGCGAGCGGATGCCACACTCGCCCTTCGCTAAATCCTGAATATCAAAGAGACAAACCGTAAGACACCAAAGTTGACGCTTGCATCCTCGCTATCGCTCGGAGTTCTGAAACAATCGCGTCAAGCCACTCATCCGCGGCACGTGACACGAAGTTGACGCTGGGATCCGCTCACTACCGTTCGCGGTTCTGTACCCTTGCAAACAACCTCTTCAACTCCGAAATCCGCGCCAGATGATGATCGTCGTGCTCGGCGACGAAGAAGATGTGATCGATGACTCTGATCCTGGTATTCAGCCGCGGATGTAAGCCCGTTCGCTGCACAAGCTCTTCGTCATAGTTATCAAGACGCCGCACGAATTCCGATCGTTGTTTGCGAAACTCGGCGAGAATGCCTTCGATCGGGTTCGCGTTGTGATTCGCTTCGTGCGTCTTGCGATTCATTAGATCCGCAGGACTGAGCTGATCGCGCCGGGCTTCAAAATCATCGAGGCGAGTCATCCAAAGCCCTTCCAAATCCAGTAGGTGTCCCGCCTGTTCCTGAATCGACCACTTGTCGCCGTCGCGCCGTGTCAGCACTTCGCTCGACAACGAACGCGTCAATTCTTCGAGGCGCGCCGGCGTGCCGCGCACGCGCTCAACGACGTTCGCGAACATCTCGATCGGCAGTTCAAAAGAGAACTGGCGCTTAAACCATTCAACTCGCGCGACCATGTGCTTTACCTGCCACGGCGAATGTTACAGAACCGCGAGCAGTAGCGAGCGGATGGCAGAAGCAACATTCGCTAGCTGCGGATTACCAAGAACAACAACCGAAGAAATGTGAGTTGACGCTTGCATCCGCTCACTACCCTTCGCGGTTCTGTAACGGCAATCGTCACGACTTAAAAATATTCGGGTTGTCTTTTTGCAGTTTGTCGGCCTGAGATCCGATGTCCTCGGCCTCTTTATAGAGCTGGTCGACCTTACTGTTGTTCGAATTCGCGCGAATGATGAAACTCGATCGATTAGTGCTCTCGATTAAAGCCTGCGGAGTGCCCTTCGCCGTCTCGATCATTTCCCCGCGTTTGTTGTATTCCTTCACTTTCAGCATCAGATATTCCTTGAATTTGTCGTTGATCTGAAGCCGGCTCGCCTCGTCATATTTTTGCGCGGCTGCTTTGCATTTTTCCGCGGCCCGGTCATACGCGGCGATCGACTCCGCGGCGGTAACGCGAGCTTCCGCCAGCCGCCTCACGTCGGTCTGCATCATTTGCGTTTTCTTCGCTTCAGCGTCGGCGACGAACTTCTTCGCATCCTGCACCGCCGCGTTGCCTTCGTCGACAAGTTTGTTGGCTTTGTCTGTTTCGCTCGTGGTGGTGCCGCTCCCGCAAGCCAGACCTGCGGCGATTAGCAGAAACAGCGCCAGGGCGCCGCGTGTTATTCGGGGGTTCATCATCATCTTTGGTCCTTTCAGTTTGCTGCGATTCACAGAACGTATCTAATTTTGAAAACGTGGCACGGGCGTCCCGCCCTTGAGTCCACGCGCAAGATGCGTGTGCCACCATCAGCCTGAGCTTGGATATACCAACTGATCTTTCCCGCTACTATCTTTTTTCCAGACGAGCGTCTGGCGAAAAGCTCCGTTGAACCCGGATTCGGTTCCCGTCTTTGAGCGATCCAACGCCGGGTAAGTCTCCTTCTTGAGTTCGAGAAGTTTCATGTTGCCCGTCTCTGTGTCTATGAGCCAAAAAGCAATTATGCCTTTCGCGATATGGTCGTTCGATTGATGGCACTCCTTCTCGATCAGTGCATCTCGCTTATTGTCCCGCGGCAAATCGAAACGAGTGGTAAAGCAATACTCCTCATAGATGACTGTTTTCAAATCCGGCGACGCTGCGCGAAAGTATTTTCCCGGATCGTCGGGCAAGCCCTTAACCGGCTTTCGTTCCGACGTAGAAACATTGAAGTAATTCTCGCGAAACAGCAGCCACTGACCATCACCGACCCATTCGCCCAGATTATCTCCGCTGCCGTATGGCGCGTCGGAAACCGTGATCCATTCAGGGGTGTCGTCTTTCATTCGCAGCACGAAGACGGCTTCCTTCGAATCAGCAAAGCTGTAGCATTTCAAAGCCTCAACCGATGTGTTTGGGCTGGTTTTGCAGCCGGCGATGTCGGCCACCTTAATGCCGGGCGGCGACCAGTGTTTACCATTTACATAGAAGTTGCGGTCACTGACATACCAACCCTGGCTGCCATGCGTTCCCACGTTTCCGTATTTTAGCGTTTTGACAAAATTCAGCCGGCCGCTTTTGGATTCCTCCTTGTCGGTAGTCTGGGCACACGCCAGGACCGTTCCCAGCAGAATTGTCACCGCGATCGCGCGCTTCAAAAGTGCTCTCGTTTTAGATCGTCGGGTGTCCATGGTTCAGACAGAAGTGGGGTTAACCACCGTGCTCTTTCAACCACTTCTCGGCAAACGCCACTGCGTCTTTCCCGCGCACGCGGCCTTCGAAGTCGCCGATCGGGTTCTTGCCGTCATTCATAAAACTCAGCATCTCTTCGCACGCGTTCTGCTCTGACTTCGCTTCCGGCCGGCGGCGCGGATCGGTGCTGAGGTTGCCCTGGTTGATCTCCTCAATACAAATTCGAACGAAGGCAGGATCCGGATCGCGTTTGACCGACCAGACCCAACGGCTAAAGACGCTAAAGCCCTCATCCCGAATCGTACTTTTCCCGCGCACCAGCGTGAACATAAACTTCGTAATCACCGGATCAGGCGGAGTGAACAATGCCAGGTCGTTGAAGAAGTGCAGGTAGAGTGTATCGCGAGTTTCCTTCAAGTGCTCGATCGCTTTGATCACGACTTCGGTTGCGTTCGGATCATTCGTGCGAATCAGCGACTTGGCCAGCAAGATAAAGGTGTCTTCGTCCTGCTCCTTCCCGATCATGTCAGTCAGCCGCGGCAGCAACTCGCGAACGTCATCGGGCAGCAGGCCGCTGACCGCCGCGGCGCGCACCTTGCCGTCGGCGTGATCCAGATACTTGCGCGCCAGTTCGCGAACGCCGGGATAGTTTGATAGGGCGCCGGCTCGCAAACCAACCGCCAGAGTGTCCGAGTCCTTTTGGTCGAGCGCCGCTTTGATCATCTCGGGGCGTTTGCCTGCCAGCTCGGGCTCTTTCTCTAGAAGATCATCCAGGAGGATTGCCCAGACCACCACGTCTCTCGTTTCCAGCAGCGCCTTGTGCTGCAATTCGACGGCGTTGCCTTTGACGGTTGTGATCAGGAGATGCGCTGCATTGCGACGTCTGTTTTCGCTTGAGCTGCTGGTCGCCTCGTAGATGTACTGCACTTCCTCAGCTTTGACCGATCCATGATCACGCAGCGCTTCGCTGGCTGCGTGTTTGTCTCTCGCATCAAGGATTCGATCAAGACCAGGGTTTGACGAGCCGCAACCCAGTACGGCGCCAATCAGCATTACCAGAGCCAGCGCCATCTTTGAGATTGACGCGGGCGCGCGCCGTAAACGGCCGACGCTTGGCTCAAGACGCGATACTGATCGGTAAGTCTTCATTTGCAATCGTGCACGGACGTAAGTTGCCGGCTGGCGCTGCATATCATGCCAGCGGCACGGATTGTCCCGCCTGCACGTATGCGTGCTCGAACAGCATCAGGCCGACCAAAGCCAGAGGCGCACCGCCGACCCCGATCGAGGCATTAACGTAGCCAAGAACCGCCAGCCATGGCAACGCTCCGCCCAGGGCAGACAGCACTATTCCGATCCAGAAATTGCTTTTGTAGCGGCCACGCACCATCTCCCAAATTGCCACGCGCGCGTGTGCGGTCGGATGGGTTAGTGACACCTCGCCCCAGATCATTAGCAGGTGCAGCAGGCTCGTAATTGCCAGTATCCAGAGCGAAGCGACAACTGGCGGGGGGACAGTGTCGATGAATGTGATCGACAGACGCGTTCCCTCAAGGCGCGCCGCAATCGGTAAGAGTACCGCCGACCCGAGCAATAGTGCCTGCACCAGCAAGTGCGGCGGCAGCAGCGGGTTCTGCCAAAGATCACGCGCCTTAGCTTGAGCAAAAAGATAAGCCGTGTAAATCGCAGTCAGAATTGACAAGGGAATGCCGGGGACCATCAACCAGCTTTGCAGCGATTTAGATCCAAGAAGGCTCGCGATAAAGTGCAGAGCCAGTACCAGCGAATATCCCGCGATGATGAACGCGCCTTTCACCAGCCAACTCTTCCACTGCGCTCGAGTGAAGATCATGTAGAAGCGCGCCGGATGTTCCAGGTCCCAGAGCAACAACGCACCCGTGATCCCGAGAAACGTGCCTGAGACAACCGGCGTCACCCATAACCACAACCAACTCTCTGCTCTTAGAAATCCGAAAAGTACGAACAATGCGGCGGCCAGATAAACGCCCGCAGCGATTCCTTTAGTCCAGGTGTACAAACTCACGCGCCAGTCCCAGGGAATCGAATGCGCGACGTCATAACTCAACAGGGCCGCGGCCGACGTGTTGCTGAAAGTCGGATTGCCCGAAACGACATGCTCGCTTGATTGCCGTTGCTCGCTCCACATGAAAAGTCCGGCTTCCGGACGACGCGCGGCCAGCGGATCGAGCGTCGCCTGGTGCGCGCCTTTATAAAAAAGCTTTGGCAGCGTCTCTTTCTCAGGCCGTCGCACATTCACGGCTTCGCGATTGATGATCTGCGCGACATAAGAAGTCTGATCGTTCATGTCGCCGATCAGGATTGCCTGTGTTGGACAGACGACTACACAGGCCGGCTCAAGCCCGACATCGATGCGATGCGCGCAGAGGTTACATTTCTCAGCCGAATGATCTTCGGGATTGATGAAGATCGCGTCGTAAGGACAGGCAGCCATGCATGCTTTACAGCCGATGCAGATCGATTTATCGAAATCGACGATGCCGTCCGCACGTTTGAACATAGCGGCCGTCGGACACGCGGTGACGCACGGCGCGTGCGCGCATTGATTGCAGCGGGTGACCTGGTGCGCGCGACGCACTTGGGGAAATACACCGACGTCAACGTGCTTGACGTACGTGCGCGTCACCCCAATGGGCACGACGTTTTCAGACTTGCAGGCAGTCGTGCACGCGTGGCAACCAATGCAGCGAGTGTGATCGATGACCTTGGCCCACTGCACGGGCTCCTCGGGAGCTGCTTGTTGTTCAATCATGGCTGAAGAAAAGGCGCGCGAAATATATCACGCAACATGCGTGATCGCATTAGGGAAGGTGCGTGGGATAAGTCTGTGACGCTGAAACGGGGCACTAGCCCGACCGTAAGGGAGGGCTCATCAAGTCGTGCGTTTGGAGCCCTCCCTTACGGTCGGGCTAATGCCCCGTTTCACCGATTGCGTTTATGGCGATGAGAACGCTGATCAAAAAAAAGGGGCTATGCCGGTGAATGGCTGCCAGCATAGCCCCAACCCCTTGTTCAGGTAAGTCGCAGTGTTTACCTTCGATTGGGGACTCTACCTGACGGATGCTACAAAGCAGTTAAGTGAACTTTAAATGCGCATTAATTAATCTGTTTTTTTCAGATCCTTCGGCGTCACCAACCATTTCAGCTTTCCTGCTCCCACGCGAACCTTGTTCCATTCCTCGACGGTAAGATCGATTTGTGCCAGCGAGGCAGTCGGTAGACGTGTCGTTCGGCCGGCTAACGCTTCGACCAGGTCTTCGAAGCCGGGATTGTGCCCAACCAACATCACGACGCTCCTGGCAGGTTCAATTTGGGAGACGACTGTCAGCAGGCGATGTACGTCCGCTTCATAGATTCGTTCGTCAGATGCAACGTTGATTTTCAGCCCTGCCGACTTCAACACCAGTTCTGTTGTTTTTGTCGCTCGCTTTGCCGGCGAGCTAATTACCAGGTCCGGACTAATGCTACTTTCGCGAATGAATCTGCCGATCAACTTCGTGTCGTCTTTGCCTCGGTCGTTGAGCGGACGATCAAAATCGCGGAGGGCCGTGTCGTCTTTGCTGGATTTGGCGTGTCGCAAAAGCAAAAGAGTTTTCATAGAGGTTCATGGCTATGCCGCCTGATGTGCGGAAAGCCTTCGGCTTTCCGGCGCGACATTCATGGTTGAAAGGAGGCTGTGCCTCCGGCGAGGCGCAGCCTCGCAGATAAATTAGAAAGCTCGATCGGAAAGGCAAAGCCTTTCCGCACATC
>DNNE01000065.1:25099-49449 GCA_003487805.1 Blastocatellia bacterium
CACATCAGGCGGCAAAGCCGCAATCCGCAGAGGTCTCTCCGGATCGCGTTCATCTTAGATCACCGCGTGACATCCCGGCAGTTCTGATATATAGGAACTCCGAAAGATTTTACATGCTTGTAACATGAACAGTGCGAAAATGCGGAACAAATGATTTCTTATGGGCATCACCGGTACCCGGGCCGGTTGTTTGTGGTTGAGGGGATTGACGGCAGCGGAAAGTCAACTCAACTTTTACTACTGTACCAGTGGCTGAAGTCCGAAGGGTATTCAGTCTTCTTCTCGGAATGGAACTCGTCTCCGTTGGTCAAAGACACGACCCGGCGAGCGAAGAAGCGGCGTCTGTTCACGCCCGCGACCTTCTCGCTTTTGCACGCCACAGACTTCGCCGATCGCACTGAGCGCAACATCATTCCGCCCCTGAAAGCCGGCGCGATCGTGCTTGCCGATCGATATATCTACACGGCATTTGCGCGTGATGTAGCGCGCGGCTGCGACCGCGCCTGGGTTCGTGAAATCTATAAGTTTGCGGTCAAACCCACGGCAGCTTTTTTCTTTCGGGCGCCGCTGGATGTGGCCATCGATCGAATCGCCGCCGCGCGGCCGCAGTTGAAGTATTACGAAGCGGGGATGGACATGGAATGGGCGAACGATGAAGAAGAGAGCTTCACAATCTTTCAGGGAAAGATTCTTGATGAGTACGATCACATGGTTAGTGAGTTTGGCCTGACAGTCGTCGATGCGACCCAGCCCATTCGCACCCAGCAACGGCAGATGCGCGAAATTGTTAGTCGTTTCTTAAAAGAGAAACTCAAGGAAAAGACGGTGCTTGCGAAATGAAGGAAATGAAGTTCTATGGCACCGCGCTGCCGAGTATTGATATTGAGCCATACCCCGGCAAACTGATCGTGATCGAAGGCACCGATGGCGTGGGGCGGTCAACCCACGTCGCGCTGCTCCGAACCTGGTTGGAATCTATCGGATATGCCGTGCTGGATACCGGCATGACCCGATCGGTGCTCGCCGGCCGAGGCATCAAGGACGCGCGCACCGGTCACACCCTCGGACGGCTGACGATGCAACTTTATTATGCTACCGACTTTGCGGATCGGCTTGAGAGTCAGATTCTCCCGGCGCTGCACGCGGGGTTCATTGTACTCACCGATCGTTACATCTACTCAGCTATCGCGCGGGCGGTCGTACGCGGCGCCGATCCGAATTGGATTCGATCGATCTATGGAATTGCGCTGGTGCCGGACGCCATTTTGTATTTGCGAGTTCAATCGGCGGAAGAGCTCGCGAGCCGGGTGCTGGCATCCGGGCGGGGCTTTGATTACTGGGAATCGGGAATGGATTTGGGCCTGGGCGATGATTACTACGACAGTTTCATCGTCTATCAAAAATTGTTGCTCAAGGAATTCGACCGAATGAAGGGAGAGTACAACTTTCAAGTCGTCGATGCCTCGAGACCCGTGAAACGCGTCGCCACCACGCTGCGAGGTTCCATCAAGCGGCTAATCGAAACTGAACCTTTGGCGACCGAGTCTGCAGCGAAAGAAACTTTAAAAACTGACTCAAAGGAAAAGAGTCCGGATAATCGTCCAGCTGCTCCTAAACCGGCGGATCAAAAGCCCAGTGTTCCATGAAGATTGCCGCGATTGACATAGGCTCAAATTCGATAAAGCTCGTGGTCGTTGAGGCGGCCGCGAGCGATTCTTTTGCCGTACTGGCGCGCGAAAAAGACATGGTCGGCCTGGGCCATGAGACTTTGCGCCAGGGCCGGCTCTCACCGGCTGCGATCGATCGAGCAGTTGAATGCATTACGCGGTTTCGCTCAATTGCCGAGGCCCGTGGCGCCGAACGGATCGTGGCCGTGGCTACCGCTTCCGTGCGCGAAGCGAACAATTCAGCTCAGTTCATAAAGGACGTCCAACGCAAGGCCGGCGTGGCAGTTGAAATACTGTCGCCGATCGAGGAAGGGCGCCTGATAGGCCTGGCCGCGGCGCGGGCGTGTTCCGGCACAGGCAAATCGATCCTCAATATCGATATCGGCGGCGGGTCGACTGAGATTTCGCTGATGCGCGACGGAGCGCCGGCGTCTTTGTTGTCCGTCAGGCTCGGCGCAATCGGCCTTACCGAACAATTCATCAGCGCCGATCCGCCGAAATCGAAAGAGCTGCGGGCTTTGAAAGATGAAATACGCGGCGCGTTAGAGCGGCCCGCGCGCGAACTCAAAGGCGAGCACTGGGCGAATTCAACCGGCACTTCCGGCACTATTCTGGCGATCGGCACAGCCTTGCGATTGCGCGCGTTAGGTGAAAACGAAACGGAACCGGCGGGCGCTCGTCCGGCGGGAGATGAAATCGAATTGACAAAGCTGGCTGCGTTCAACTTGCGCACAGCTGAGCTGAATGCGAGCGAGCGGCGGATGTTGCCGGGTATTAGCAGCCGGCGATCAGAGATCATCGTTACCGGAGGACAAATCCTTGAGGGAGTAATGCGCGCGCTCGGAATTGATTCTTTGCAAACTTGCGGTTGGGCCCTGCGCGAAGGAGTCCTGATCGATCGCTTGCAGGAGATCGAGGCGGAGTCGCTGCCACCTCGTCCTGACGTTGCCGATTATCGACTGCGCGGCGTGCAAGCCGTCGGCCTCCGCTTTGGATACGAAGAAGCACACGCGCATCAGGTTGCTCGCCTGGCTGAACGGATTTTCGACTACTTGTCGCGCTCCAATCTGCCGACCAATCTTGATCGACATCGACGCACGATGTTATCGGCAGCAGCCCTGCTCCACGATGTCGGCTATCACATTGCGCACGAGTCTCATCACAAACATTCGCTCTATCTGATCAAGAATTCAGAGCTTACTGGTTTTTCTGAAGCTGAGCGCGATGTGATCGCCAATGTCGCGCGCTACCATCGCGGGCCGGAGCCCAAAGAACGCCACGATAATTTTGCCGTGTTGAATGAAGCTGACCGGGATACGGTGAATTCTTTGTCAGCCATTCTGCGCATCGCGGACGCCCTCGATCGACGTCACGACAGCCGCGTCAGTGATATCAGATGCGTCCGCAGCGGGCGCGTGGTCCACATTGAATTAGCATCGTCGACGAATTGCGATCGCGAAATCTTTGCGGCTGAGCAGAAGCGAGCATTGTTCGAACAGGTCTTTGATTGCCGCCTGGAATTCAGCCGCCGCGCGGCGTTAAAGCGCGCGTAGTAGTTTTGCTGAGACTCCACTTGTATGGCGCGAGCTGCAAATTTGGAGTGCGCTGACTTGTCAGCGCTTTCGAAAGCGGCGACCAGTCGCCGCACTCCAAATTAGTCGTCGCAAGCTTCGTAACCAATTTTGAACACCTGCATCGAGAGCTATCTCAGTTAGCGCATCATGGCAAAGCGTGAGCCTTTACGTGGACTTGATTGCTCGGCCCCGGCTGAGCAAATGGTGCGACTGGTGCTCCGCGGCCAGCTCAAGGCGATGTGCAAGCTGCGGGTAAAGGCGCTTAACTGGAAAGATCCCGAAGGTGTCCATGACATGCGCGTCTGCTCGCGGCGATTGCGCAGTGCGATGAGCGATTTCAGGCCTTACCTGCGCGGCGCCGCTTTACCGCGTCTGAAGTTGAGGACGATCGCTGATGCTCTGGGTGCGGTACGCGACGAAGATGTCGCGCTCGTCGCGCTCGAGGAATTAAGGGCCCACGCGAAAGGGCCGGCCGCCGAGGGAATTCAGATCATCGCAGACGAACACCGCAAGCGTCGCAAAGAAGCTCGCGAAAAGCTCAAGATAGCGATCAAGCCTTCAGTTATCGATCACTTTCGCAAGGAATTTCAGGCGAAGCTCAAAACTCTTAAGATAGTTTCCGCAAAAAACTCCCTGCCAAAATCAGCCGCTGAATCGATTTCGTTTCGTGACATAGCTCGCGAGATAGTTCAGACGCGGATTAAGGAACTGCGCGAAGCGAGTCATCATCTGTATTTTCCTTTTCAGATCAAAGAACTTCACGAGTTGCGCATCCTCGCGAAGCGTCTGCGCTATGCCGTAGAGCTATTCGCAGATTGCTGGGAACGACGCGCGGACGAGATAGCGAAAGAAATTGCGTTGTTGCAAACCTCGCTTGGGGAACTGCACGACTGCGACGTCTGGATCGACAATCTCGGTAAGCGGTTAGAGCAGACGGCGCGAAAAGACAAAACCGATGAAACCATCATTCAATTGAGGGCGGGGGCCGCGTGGCTGGTCAAATATTTCGCTAAGGAGCGAACGGAACACTATCGTGAAGCGTTGACGCGTTGGCAAGAGTGGCAATCGAACAATTTTCTTGAGCAGCTGGAATCGATCCTGGGAGTGGCACGGGCGTCTCGCCCGTGAATCACGCGCAAGATGCGCGTGCCACTATCAAAACGAACCACCGCAAAATTCACCTCCCGTTAAGCTCTTCTTAATCAGGTCTTAACACGACGCCGGCATAATCCTGACACGCCTATTCTGGCCCAGGGAGTCGTAATCCAATGACGATATTGCTTGATGAAGTCGAGACAGACGAACTCGCAGTTTCGGAAAGTCCACTAAGCGTTAAGTGTAATTGGTGCGGTGAAGTTATTCGCCGGGAAGGCAAGGATTTGGGTCTGGCTATGTGCAAATCCTGTTACGACATAATGATGTCTGAGTTTCTGCGCGCGCGCGAGTTGTCACGCTCACCCCACGCGAGTGATCGATAAGACGTGCCGAAATCAGCTAGCCTTTGACATGGTCTTTTCTGTGACGCCAAAGCTGGCAAACCAATCTCTGCTCGTTCCATAAATGATTGGCCGCCGCTGCATATTAATTCGGTAGGGAAGCGGCTCGTTGCATTTTATGCACCATGAATACGGGTGACTTGCCCGAATCTCTGTCTGGCATTTTGAGCACTTTCCGATGAGCGGAGGAGCTAGCTCAGAACCCTCGCCGATAGTTTTCTTGTTCATAACGATTGAACCCTTACCAGTTTTCCCGCCTCAATCGCCTACGCTAAAACTGGTTGCTCGGTAACTCCTATTAAAATAATTGGGGATGCGCCTTATATCACTCTCCTAAATTCTATTCAAGTTCTGTAATCGAAAAAACTTTCGGGGAAGAGAGAGAACTGGTTGTCACCTCGATTTGTATGTCAATCAACTCCCTCTCCCTTTGGGAGAGGGCTGGGGTGAGCTTGACTGCCCGCTAACCCCTCACCCTAACCCTCTCCCAGAGGGAGAGGGAACTGAAGAGGGCGTGTGTTGTCTCTAGACTGTTTTCTAAATCCAGTCGTTCGTCTATAAGATAGTTAAGCACTCGCAAGAATCACCGAACAGAAAACGTTCGATTACGTAGCTTGAAAGAAACATTAATTCAATACCTCGTTTGTCCGTCGTGCGCCGGGACCATTCGCATTAGCTCCGTAGTCGGGCGCGAGCAAGCGGAAATCATCGAAGGCGCGCTCAACTGTCAGTCGTGTGATAACACCTGGCCCATTGTGCGTGGGGTGCCGCGCTTTGCGGCGATTAATGAAGTCGCGCAGGACAAAGCCACCACCGCCGAGAAATTCGGTTGGCAGTGGCAGCACTTCACCCAGGTCGAGACAGGCTACGAGAACCAGTTCCTCGCCTGGATTGCTCCGGTCACCCGAGAATTCTTCAAAGACAAAGTCGTGCTCGAAGGCGGTTGTGGGAAGGGAAGACATACGCGACTGGCCGCGGGGTTTGGCGCCCGAGATGTCGTCGGCATCGATCTAAGCGATGCGGTTGAGACTGCGTTCGCCGCGACGCGTGAATTGCCGAACGCCCATATTGTCCAGGCTGATATCTATAACTTGCCGTTCGCGCGAGTCTTTGATTACGCATTCTCGATCGGCGTGCTGCACCATTTGCCCGATCCGCGCGGCGGCTTCAAGTCGCTCACTTCAAAAGTGAAACCGGGCGGTTACATGTCCGCATGGGTTTACGGCGCGGAGAACAACGAATGGATTACCCGTTGGGTTAATCCGGTGCGCGAACGATTGACGTCGCGAATCGATCCCCGGTTGCTGTTACAACTTTCGAAGGTGCCCGCGGCCATCATGTTTACCGCCACGAAGACTATCTATGGCCCGCTCAACCGTTCACCGCGGGGCGCATCGATCGCGCGTCACCTTTTCTATAACGATTACCTGAAAGCCATCGCCCGATTTGGCTGGCGAGAGCAGCACACGATCGTGTTCGATCATTTGATTGCGCCGACGGCCTTCTACATTTCCGGAGATGAATTCGCCGACTGGTGGCGCGAAATCGGAGTTTCCGACGCAGACATCAATTGGCACAACAGCAATAGTTGGCGCGGATTTGGAAAAATCAGGTAGCGCAAATTGTTAATTTGCGAGCAAGTTAACAACTTGCTCTACAAAGTCGTTGACGCGTCTTCACTCGAATCGCTAAGATGATTTTGGTTCCGGCCTTCTGCCCAATTGCCTTTAACCACTCGGTTTCTTGCCCTTAACCTCTCAAGATTTTGTAGCACGCGCATCTTGCGCGTGAGGCTTCACGGGCGTGACGCCCGTGCCACCTTTCAAGAAATCGAAAGGACTTCTGCGTCAACCATGCCCATAAGAATTGATGACCTCCTGGTTACAGCCACCGCCCACTTTGCTTCGGACCTGCATTTGAAGGTCGGTTCATTTCCGGTGATGCGCATTGGCGGCGAGTTGCATCTAATCGCCGACGCGCCGCGATTATCGCCGGACGATACGCTCGACATGGCGTTTTCCATCATGTCGAACCGCCAAAAGCAAAAACTGAAGGAATTTTCCGAAGTCGACATTGCTTACAGCGTTAGCGGTCTCGGCAGATTTCGCGCGAACATTTTTCAGCAGCGCGGATCCGTGAGCATCGTGCTGCGGGTAATTCCCGAGCAGACAAAGAACGCGGCGGCGTTGGGCCTGCCGCCGGCGATCGAGCGGATTTGCGAAGAGCGAAGAGGATTGATTCTGGTTACCGGCGCGACCGGCTCCGGCAAGTCGACCACCCTGGCGGCAATGATCGATCGGATCAACTCAACGCGCTCAGGACATATCGTCACCATCGAGGATCCGATTGAATTCCTGCATCGTGACAAGAAGGCTTTCGTCTCGCAGCGCGAGGTCGAGGTCGACACTCGCTCATTTGCTGAAGCTTTGCGCGGCGCCCTGCGTCAGGATCCTGACGTGATTCTGGTCGGAGAAATGCGCGATCTGGAAACGATCGAAACTGCGTTGACCGCGGCTGAGACGGGACATCTGGTGCTCTCGACCTTGCACACGCTTGATGCGACCGAAACAGTCACACGTATAGTTTCATCGTTTCCTTCTCATCAACAAAAATCGGTGCGCATTCAACTGGCGGGAATCCTGAAGGCAGTGATCTCGATGCGGCTCGTGCGCGCGGCGAAAGGAGCCGGGCGGGTGCCGGCGGTCGAAGTGCTGATTTCCACCGGTCTGATTCGCGACTACATCATCAACGAAGAAAAGACTTATATGATTCGCGAAGCGATTGCTAACGGCGCATCGCAATACGGCATGCAGACCTTCGATCAGTCTCTTTTCACTCTGCTGCAAGCGAGGCGAATCACGCTCGAAGAGGCAATCCACAACGCAACCAACCCTGACGAGTTCAAGATGAGAGTCTCGGGCATCATGTCGACCGAACAGGCAATTAAGGCTGAAGGGAATCTCAAAAGAGATGCTAGCACCACCGGTCGCGAAGCGATCGAGTCGGTGATCGTGAAGCTGTAAGAGTTAGCCACAAAAAAGCACAAAAGGCACAAAAAAGCTGCGGCTGACATCACAATCCTTTTTGTGCTTCTTGTGCCTTTTCGTGGCTTAAGTCTTCTTCTTCGCTTCCTGCCAGAGTACCTCCAGATCTTCAATCGTCGTGTCTTCAAACTTCCGATCCTGTTCGCGCAGGCTCTTCTCGATAAATCCAAATCGCTTGCGGAATTTGCGATTGCTTAACTTCAATGCGGCTTCGGGCTCAACGTTCAGCCGTCGCGCGATATTCGTAACCACAAAAAGCAGATCGCCGACCTCTTCACGCACGTGCGTATGATCGGCTTCGTCGTTTGTTTCCGCGTGAGTGTTGATGGCCGCGCGTAATTCATCCAACTCTTCGTCAAGCTTCCCGAAAATCTCTTCAACATTTTTCCAGTCGAACCCCACCCGCGCGACCTTGGTCGAAATCTGGTGGGCCTCCATTAATGCGGGAGCCTTCGTTGATACGCCATCAAGTATCGAAGCGTTCGCTGCGTTCGAAATTTTCCCTGCCGCTCGTTTTTCTTCGGCCTTAATGGCCTCCCAGTTGCGCAGCACTTCCGCCGAATCGCCCGCCGTGGTGTCGCCAAAGACATGCGGATGACGACGGACCATCTTGGCATGTACCTGATCGATCACATCATCGATCGTGAACTCGCCGCGCTCATTCGCGACCCGCGCGAAGAACGTAATCTGAAAAAGCAGATCACCCAGCTCTTCGCGTAAGTCATCCGGGCGGCCGAGCCGTGCTTCTTCCAGCGCGTCAAAGGCTTCGTAAGCTTCCTCCAGAAGCATCGGCGCCAGAGTGGCGTACGTCTGTTCACGGTCCCAGGGGCAACCGCCGGGCGAACGCAAACGATCCATTAGTTCAACCAGGTCAGCAAAAGTTTTGGGCATGATTCGTCAAGAATAAGTGCAATCGCGATGTCATTCAACGGATCGTGTCGGAACCCCGAGCGATAGCGAGGGGATCGCAGGTTCAAGTTGAGTTTATGATCCGGTCGCTACCGCTCCCGGTTCTGACACGCGTCTTTGCGATTGCATAAATTCCGGTGCTAACATCGACCTCGTCCTGATTTCAATTCATCCGATGCGTTGGACGGTTTGAAAACCGCAGGCGCCTGGTGTTTCAAAACATGAGTGAAGAGCAACCCACATTCAAAGTAGTCGACCGTCGTCCTTTCAATCCGGACGGATCGCCGCGCGAACTGTCACCACAGGAAAAAGAAGAGGCTGAGCGGGCCGCCCAAGCGGCCGCGGTTGAGAACGCCGCAGCGAAAGCAATGTCGTCACAGGCTGGGTCTAAAGCCGAGCCGCGGCGAAGACCGGTTCCTTCTCGGCCCGAACCGCAGCACACGCCTGCGCATGAGGGTGATCCGCTCGACGATCCGGCGAGCTTTCTCAGCCTGATTATGTCGCTGGCGTCGAATGCCGCGGCGAGTCTGGGCATGATGCCGCATCCGGTGACCGGCGAGTCAGCCGTCGATTTAAAAACCGCAAAGCATTGGATCGACGTGCTGGGCATGTTGGAACAGAAAACGCGCGGTAATCTCGATCCTCAGGAGGCGCAGACGCTGGAGAGTTTGTTAGCGGATCTGCGAATGCAATACGTCTCTTTCACGAGCGCGCCCACGCCTGCTCCCGCGAAATTCAGCGCGAGCGATATCACCGGTGGAAAGTGATTGGAGCGCAAGCGTCCTCGCTTGCAATCCGCCGCTGGAATCTAAGTTTTGGGCAAGCGGGACGCTTGCGCTCCAGTCATGAAACTAACTTTCTTAGGCACCGGCACCTCCACAGGCGTTCCTTCGATCGCTTGCGATTGCGAGACCTGCACGTCTGATGATCCGCGCGACAATCGTCTGCGCGTCTCTGTCCTTATTGAGCACGCCGGGCAAACCTTGATCGTAGATACGTCGAGTGACTTCCGGCAGCAGGCGCTAAAAATAAAACTGAAGCACCTCGACGCAGTGCTCATCACCCATTGTCATGCCGATCACATTTTCGGACTTGATGACATTCGGCCGCTGAATTTTCGTCATGGCGCCCTCGGGCTTTACGCAAACGAACGCGCCTGGAAAGACATCCGCCGAATTTTTCAATACGTCTTTGAGCCGACGCATTTCGGCGGCGGCTTGCCCCAGATTGTGCCGCACACGGTCGTCAACGGCGCACCGTTTTGCATCGGCCCGGATCTTGAAATAACTCCACTTGAAGTTATTCACGGCCGCCTTCCGGTAATTGCCTATCGCTTCAACGACTTTGCCTACGCAACTGATCTGAGTGAGATTCCGCCGTCAACCATTGAAGGCCTGCGCGATCTGAAGGTGTTGGTGCTCGATTGTTTGCGCATTCGCCCGCATGAAACGCATCTTTGGTTGGAACGCGCGCTCGAATACGTTGAAGAGTTAAAGCCAAAGCGTACCTTTCTCACTCACATTACGCATGAAATAAAGCACGCGCGCGATTCAAAGCTGCTGCCGGACAATGTTGAGTGGGCGTATGACGGATTGGTAGTAACCGATTGACTCATTAGCTCATTGATTCATTGAATCAATGAAAAAATGAATCAATGAATCAATACATGAGGCTTTTTCACGGAACCGATAGCCCCGACATCGCCCCATCAACGGTCGTCACCCTGGGCGTGTTTGATGGCCTGCACATCGGTCACCAACTCATCATGAAAACCGTTGTCGAGCGCGCGCGCGCCGCCGGCGGGGTGCCCACCGTGATCACCTTCGAGCCGCATCCACGCGCGGTGTTACATCCCGAATCCGCGCCACCACTGCTGCAAACATTCGATCAAAAAATTGAAGCGCTCGGCGTGCTGGGTATCGAGCAAACGATCGTCATTCATTTCGACAAAGCGTTTTCACAGATTCGCGCGGAGGAGTTTCTGAGCGAGGTCATCGTCGATCGATTGCAGGCGAAGGAGGTTTATCTCGGTCGCGGCTTCGCCTTTGGTCATAATCGCGAAGGCCATATCGACTTGTTAAGAAAGGTGAGCAGTCAACTCGATTTCATTGCTGATGAAGTTCCGGAAGTGCAGATTCGCGGCGAACGTGTCAGCTCAAGCCGCATCCGCGAACTGATTCTGGAAGGGCAGATAAATCTTGCGCGGCGGATGCTCGGCCGGCCGTACGGCGTGCAGGGCAGGGTGGTTCGTGGCGACGCGCGCGGGCAAAAACTCGGTTTCCCAACAGCGAATATCGATCCGCAGAATCGCGTGATCCCAAAACGTGGCGTCTATGTGACTGCAATTTTGATCGATGGCCAGTGGCGACAGAGTGTGACGAACGTCGGAGTGCGACCGACTTTCGGCGACGAAACTCAATCATCGATCGAGACTCACGTCCTCCATTGGTCTGACGATCTTTATGAACGAACCGTGCGCGTGCGATTTCTGCACCGGCTGCGCGATGAAAAGAAATTCAGTTCGATTGATGAATTGAAAGCGCAGATCGAACGAGATGTGGCGCGAGCGGAAGATTACTTCGGACGCGCGGGAATAAGAAAAGGATTGTCGGTAATCTGAAAAGGCGAAGTCAGGCCAGCGACCGTTTGGCCGCCAAAGCTAATCAAGAGGAGCCGAATTCCAGGATCGAGGCGCATGTATTCGGAGCGACAATCAGGTTAGAATGTCCGGGAAGGGATGCTTTGTCAGCGAAGGGAGAGACAGGTGAGTTCCATAACCGTTGATCTACAGCCGGAGCAGTTTGCCAGACTTCAATCTATCGCTGACCGCCTTGGGGTGTCGGTAGAACGCCTGGCTCGTTCAAGCTTGGAAGATTTACTTGCCGGCCCGGACGACAAGTTTGAGCAGGCCGCTGAGTACGTCTTGAAGAAAAATGAGGAACTCTACCGCCGACTCGCCTGATGCGTTACCTCACACTCAAAGAGGCGCTCGAACTTCATCGTCGCATCATTGAACAATCGGGCGGTTCGACGGGTATGCGTGACATTGGTTTGCTGGAATCGGCTCTGGCCCAACCTTTGATGACTTTCGGCGGAGAGGATCTGTACCCAACGCTGGTCGAAAAGGCTTCCGCACTTTGCTTTTCTTTAGTGAAGAACCACCCGTTTGTGGATGGCAACAAGCGTATCGGACACGCCGTCATGGAGACTTTTCTCATCTTAAACGGACACGAGATCGACGCGCATAGCACAGAACAAGAAGAAGTGATCTTGAGCCTGGCGGCTGGTGAGTTAGACAGGGAGAGTTTTAGCGAATGGCTTCGGAGTCACATCATTCGAATGGAACATGATCTCCCGTGAGGCTCAGGTAACTGGTACCGAGCACATGTTCGAACCCGCAAAGACTCTTGCAAACAAATCAGCGTTGCCCGTCTTGAAACTGCTTATTTGCCCGGCTTCTCACCCTTCGCGCCCGGCAAATTCAAACGATCGCGGAATAGATTCAACAGCAGCAGCGTTCCAATGCCGCCTCCGCCATCGCCTCCGCCGCCGGTAGCCATCACGTCCGGAGTGATGCGCACGCCTTTTTCGCCAATCACTTTCAACGTCTCGATCAGCGCGACGCCCTGTCCGCCCAGCGCGTTGACTTGTTCGCGATAAGCGACACCCTGGGCTTCACCCATCAAACGCACCTTCTCGGCTTCGGCCTTGCCGGTTTGCAAAATGTAATGGGCTTCGCCTTCGCCCTCCGCCTTCCGTTGCTCGGCGCGCTTGCCGGAGATCTCGACGCCGACAGTTGCCGCCATCAAGTCGCGTTGGTTGTCGGCTTGTGATTTTGTTCGCTCGAGTTGAATGCGTTTCTCTTCGGCCTCGCGCTGCGCGTTGTACATGTTCTGGCGCTGCTCGGCTAGAATTTTTTCCGTCTGCGTTTTCATCAACTCTTCGGGCAGATGAATGTGACAGATCAAAACATTGACGACGTCGACGTGATACTTGAGCAAGTGAGCCCGCACGCGGGCTTCAGCGCGCTCCTGCTCTTCGTGACGATTTTGCAGGTAAGCCATGGCCGAAGATTCCGAGGCTTGATTACGGAAGATCGAGTCGATCAGCGGATGCATCACGTTCTGGATCAGACGATCGATGCCTCCGATCTTCGCCACCATAAACGGCGCGTCTTCGGGTTTGACGCGAAAGACGACGCGCACTTCCAACTGCATCGTGAACCCATCTTTCGAAATTACTTCAAAAGGATTGAAGGTGTTGACGACTTCGCCTGAGGTCCATTCCACGGTTTGATTCGTCGTGGGGATCACAATCGGAGTGATGGCGAGCGTATTGACGTAATAACGTCCCGGGCCAACGACCGTCTCCTGAATGCCGCGATAACCTTCGGGCACGACATAGGCTTCATGAGCGCCTTCATCCAGCCGCCGATCAGCCGGATCGCCGGTCATTAATTCAGTCTTGATTTCTTCCGCATCGATCTTAGTCAGATGGGCGGCCGATTGCGCCGCCTGTTCCTGCTCTTCGCGTTCCATCCGGGCGCGGACCTTCGCGGCCATCTCGCGCCGCACTTCATCTGAAGGATCTTTGCCGGTGTTCGAAACGATCACTGCCACTTCGCCCGGCTTTACCTCTTTCGCATTTTCCAGGATTACTTTGAACAGCAACGGATTGATGTAATAGGTGCCCGGCAGCAGGATGTCTTTCTGCGGCCCACGCTGGCCCTTGCTGTCGATGAACTCGTGCCCGTCCTGAAAATTATCGTGACCGGGAATCGATTCGGCGACGTAATCGCCGGGATTGAGTGGCGCGCCGTCCAGGGCTTCAACCAGGCCAATCTGGTTCTCGTCGATCACGGTGGCGTCGAAAAGCCTGATCGTGAACAGGCCGGGTTTTCCTTCAGTGCCGCCTTCAAGGGGCGCCGACTGAGTCAGGATGCGATATGTTCCGGGCGTGAGGATGTCCACCTGCGGACCGCGCTGACCGCCGGAGGAAACAAACAGCTCGGCATTCTGATAGCTGAGATGATCCTTGATTGCTTTACCAAGCAGACGCCCCGGATCCAGCGGCGCGCCGTCGGCTGCGGTCACGATGCCGACTTTGCCTTGCGGGATGACCGTTGTCTTTGCCACCGAAACGCGGAAGAGGTACGGATGAATGGGCCACAGACCGGGCGGCAGCGTACGCAGTTGAATGCCTTTGACGCCGCCCTGCTTGATGAAAGCGATCGGATCCTGAAAATTGTTATGCGCGTTCTGAGCGCGATCGAGCGCGAAGATTCTGCCCGGTAACATGGGCTCGCCGTCGACTGCTTCGACAATTCCCAATTCATCTGCGCCGATTTCGATCAGCGGCACCTTGCGCACCACACGCTCAAACGGGAACTTGATCAAGTGCAGGCCGGGCTTCAGCACTTCGGCCTGAATGCCGACTTCGCCTTCGGTCGCGACTACGCGTCCAGGCGGCATGCGCCGTCCCATATAACGCCGTTCCTTGATGGCGATTTCGCGCGCGCCGACGTTGACAAAAATGCGCCGCAGAATTACCAACAGCACGATCAAAAGAACGAAAGCAAAAATCAGAACGGTAATAAGTAAAACCGGATCAATGTTATTCATGGTAAACCTCTATGTCGGGTCAGAAGCCCGACCGTTAGGGAGGGCCTCTTTGGTTACTTGCCCTCGCTCACGCTTGGGCTTCTGACGCTGCCGCCTCCAGTTCGCGACGAGCGTTCGCAAGGGTGCGCTTCAAAATAAACCCTGCGCCCGACCTTCTTGAGTGCGAAGAGAGTATCCAAAACTCACCTTCAAATAAAGCGCGCATCTCGATAGCTGATATCCCCGTCAGCTTTCCCTCGCGCCAGAGCTGCAGAGCTTGTTCAACTGTTTCTCTAAACAGGTCGGCATTGTTGCTTAAAGCAGCGAAATGCAAAGCCTTGATCGTGCCACTTCGATTTGGCAATTTTTGCCACGACGCAATTACGGCTTTCGCGACTCCGGAGTTTACCGGCAATTCGTTTTGGCTAACAAACGACATTAACGACAGCAGATCCGGATCGGAAGTAACGCCCTGAACGAATTCGTTCAGCACTCGATCATACAAATCAGTGTCGCCAACTTTGTGGGCCTCGCTGAGCGCAGCGCGGTCGCCATTGCGGGCTCGATCAATCAGCGACGTCGCTTCTTGTTGACGTTCGGCAATTTCCATTTGTGTTTGTTCCTGGTTGTTGCTCGACGAATCTCCGCCGAACAGGCCATTAAAATCAGCGTTTGGTGGTAAGACGCGTTCGGAATTATCGGGCGTGGACTTCTGCCAAAAGTAAAGTCCGATTCCCAGGACAAAAAGGATTGCGAGAGTGGTTATGAAAAGACTGACCATTCAAGGTCCAGACGGTTTCCGTATCTTCGTCCGTTCGATGCCATATTATACGCCGAAGCGATTTGAAAGGTTCAAGGTACTGGGAGCAGCGCGAATACCGCCACAGATGAACACGGATTTGCACCGATAATAAAGCCCGCACTACCGGGGAAGTCTTAAATCAGTGTTTATCTGTGTGAATCTGTGGTTAATTTAGCGACTCGTGATCGCGTTAAAGAATAGCGGATAAGTCGCCAGCGATTGGCCGCGATACTGAGGGCGAAAACCGAAGAGGATGATCCGGCCTTTGCCCATCGTGACTTCGACCAGGGCGGCTTTGCCTTTGATGCGATCGCCGCCCAGCAGCCAGCCGGAGAGCAGCGGGTCACTATCTTTCGGATACCAGGCGATGACTTTTACTTGTGGCACGGGCATCCTGCCCGTGTCGCCGTTCACGGGCGAGACGCCCGTGCCACCGACTTCAAACACCGGCGAGTTCTCAGCCCAGGCAATTGACTCCTTCGGCATTCCTTTCGCAATTGGATCGTTCGTGTCGAGTTCAATGCGCAGGATCGATCCCGGCACGTAGAAATCCGTGCGCGGTAAGCCATCAACCACATCGCGCACTGGCAACTTGAATTGCTCAATAGCAAAATCCGACGCGCGATTGAGACAGACAAGCGTCCCGCCAGCTTCGACAAATTCCCGCAGGGCCTTCACGCCTTGTTCGCCAAGACCGCCGGTGTATTCTTCGGGCATCGTTCCTTTGCGGTGGCCGTTGAGAGTTGCGGCGCGTGGTTGATCGGGGATGACGATCGTGCGGTACTTTTCGACGGAACTGGATTTAATCTCGCGATCGGTGACCGAGTCGTATCGGAAGCACTTGTTCCACTCTTGTCTTTTCAGAAAAACCCAGCGAGTCCAGCCTTCATCCATCGAGGGAACGAACGAACGGTAGAGTGCATAAGTTGGTGGATGGTCGCAGCCGGAACTTAGGCCTTCGCCAAAACCTGTTTGCTGTCGTCGATAAGAAACCTTCTGATGCGCGGCCACGACATCGACATTCATTAAGAGAGGGATCGCATGGGCAGTTACATCATACGGCGGAATCGGGCGTCCACTTGAATCTCTTAAGTCTGGATAAATTCTTGGCTCCAACAACGCCCTGGCAAAAGAAGCGTTTGGCTGATCCATTGGGATCACGCCGGTCCCGTCCGCGAAGCTCAAACTGCCAAAGCGAAATGCAGCGGCATCAGAAACCTCAACGCCGCCTCGTTGTAAAATATTCAGAACCGTCTCGCGATCTTGATACGCCGGCGAGCCTTTTACCGATGGCACGATAAAAGCAAACAACTCGCCATCCTTCCGCGGCCGCACCGCCTCCTTCTCAATCTCATAAAACCTTTGCAACCAATGCTCGCGATTTTGCGCGGCGTGCTTCAGAAGAAAGAACGCAACGGTGGTCATGGTTCTGGTGATGTCGCCGATGTGCCACTCGCCACCCTGCCAGACAGGGCCAAAGTTCGCCGCTTCCTTGCGCGGATCATAACCTTCGCCCGGACGCAGTTGATCAAAGCGCACCGTGATTGGAGTTGCCAGCCGGCACGACGCAGTCTCCTGCAAGATGCGCACGCCGCCGTGATAGTGCGAGTAGGCGCGCGAAGGCGACCACGCGTCGTAAGTCGAATCGGTGGTGATTCCTTTGTAGCCGGTGGCGCGCATTTCTTTCGCGAGATAATTGCCGAGCTCGGTGTAACCCTCGACGATCTGTTTCGGCACATTTGGCTCAACCGGTTGCATGTAGGGCGGCAGAAACAGACGCGAGCCAAATGCACCCTGTTGATGAATGTCGTGGACAATCTGCGGGTGCCAGACGTTGAGAATCTTATCGACGACGAGTTGCGTCTCGACCTGCGTGAACGCGTACCAGTCGCGATTGTCGTCATGGCCGGTGTACTTGTGATAGAGCTCGGGCGGATCTGTTCCTTCGTAAGGCGTGCCCAGAGTCTTCTGATACCAGTTGTTGACGATATCGACTCCATCGGGGTTCGTCGAAGGCACCAGCAGGATGATCGTGTTATGCAGAATCTCCTGCACGTCGGGATCATTCGACGAAGCGAGACGATAGGCGATCAGCATGCTGGAGAGATACGACCCGACTTCGGTTGAGTGAATGCCGCAGGTGATCGCGACGATGGTCTTGCCGCGTGCGATCAACTCAGCCGCCTTGCGGTCGGCGCTGTACAGACTTGAGTTCGCCGGAGTAAGTGTGCGCGGGTCGGCTAGCTGGCGCTGAATCTCTTTGAAATCGTTGAGTCGTTTTAGATTCTCCGGCGCACTGATCGTCGCGTAGACAAACGGCGCCCCCATGGTCGTCTTGCCAATCTCCTCAAACTTGACGCGGTCGCTACTGGCCGCGAGTTTCCGAAAGTACTCGACGACTTTGGCCCAGCTCGCGAGTTTCCGATCGTCGCCAGGAGTGAAGCCGAGCACGTCCGCAGGCGCGGGAATCTTTCTGGTTTGCGCAACGGTGCGTTGAAGATCGGATCCAAATGAGAGGACAAAGAAGAGAAGGGCGGTGAGAATTAGCGAAGCACGTTTGCGCATTGGTCTGTTTCCTCTCTGTGTCCTCTGTCGTGAATCAGCTTTTTACCACAGAGGACACGGAGGAACACATAGAGAAATCAAACTCCATGAATCCGCAAGCGAAACTCATCATTGAAAGAAACGATCTCAGGCAAGCGATTTGAGAAAGCGCGTGCCTGGCGCAGCAGCATAGGCAAGCCGCCGCTCACAAGGTGCAAGCCGTAAGCGGGACTGGCAAAGACTGCAACCGTGCGAGGATTCAAGCGTTGCTGCACGCCAAAGCGAATACTTTTTAAAGCCTGCGGCGCAAAGCCGGCGCTGCGCCTGGGATTCACTACCTCAACGGCGCGATCGAAAATGTGCAGGCGCGTAGTCACGTCACGCACCACCAAATCGCGATGAATGAGCGCGTTCGCGACTCCTTCGCAGATAACGGCGCGATGATAATTCGCGCGCGCTACGACGGGAGAATTGTCCGCCTCGCTGGTCGACCGGGCCGGCCGCGTGTCCCACAGATCGCAGTAACGATTCACGAATCGCAGAGCTGCTTCGTAGAGTGTGGCGAGATTACCCTGCAACTCAACCCGCTCGATAATCGGAGCTTTCACGTTATCTCCGCCAAAGCGGGTCGCGATGATCGACGTTCGGGGTAGCAGCTTCGTGACCGATTCATCTTTGCCAAAAAGGAGCATGCCCGCCACCGTCGGCGCAATGTCGTCCTGACTTTTGACCCCTAACATCAAATAGCGTTCAAGGATCTCAGACGTCGGATAATCCTTCACCGTTGATTCTTCGAACGCGGCGCCTTCGAAGGCGCGCATGAAAGTCCACAGGTGGGCTTCATCAATATCGCTAATCGTCGACTGCGTAACGGGTATGTCTTCGTAAAGCAACGGCCGCGCATCATCCAGCAGAGTGGACAGTTCTTCCGGCGAAGTTTCGCGTTTGTTCTCGCCGACGCGAATGAAGAAGCGGCCATCGCGCGTGCGATAAGGACGGCGCTTACCTTGTACGTCGAGCGCGACGATGCGGCGGCCGTTGTCGAAAGCGACGCGATCGATGAAGGGAATGAGCGGCGGAATAATGTCTTCGCGGCAGATGCGAACCAACTCGTCCTGAACTTCCTCGGGGTGATCGATGCCTTCGACGCGCATTTGATCGTTGACGCCAAAAACGATCGTCCCACCTCCGGTATTCGCCAGCGCGACGATGCCCTGGGCGATGCGCTCGGGATTCGAAAGCTTCACTTTCAGTTCGAGGTAGGTGTCTTCGCCGCCGCGCACCAGTCGCATCAACTCAGTGCGAGTCGTCAGCGGCGCGGCGGTCTGATAGAGGTATTCCTGGAAAGAGCGGTCGGTGACCGGTTCGTTGCGTTGCGTACTGCGGAAACGTTTGCGAGCCATTTGTGTAATGGCGGGGCCGGCGAGCCCGCCCGGACGCGATCAAAAACCACGTCGCTGGAATTTCAAGTTAGTACTTCACGGGGATGCGATGTCAGTGTAGCATAGCGCGGCTGAGGAAGCTGGGGTCTTGCTTGTGCGGCTCTGCCGCTCGATGTGCGGTAAGGCTTCGCCTTACCGTCGCGGTCTGAACTTTATTATTTCACTTCGAGGCTTAGCCTCGAAGTGCGACAGAAATAATTGGTACCTAACGGAAAGGCAGAGCCTTTCCGCACATCAGGCGGCGAAGCCGCATCCACCTCGTCGACTGAGTACGTTGTCTCAATGTTCACGCATCGTAATCACGCAACCAAAGCTTACGTCGCGCTCGGTTCCAACCTGGGCGATCGCGCCGGCAACCTCCTGCTCGCGGTGCGGGGCATGATGGAGGCGGCGATGTGTGTTTGCCGAGTCTCGTCAATCTATGAGACTGAGCCGGTCAGTGAAATTGAGCAACCACCGTTTCTTAACATGGTCGCTGAAGTCGGCAATCCTTTACCGGCGCCTGAGCAGGTGATGGCGCGGCTGCTGCGGATCGAATTTCTCCTCGGTCGCACGCGCGACCGTAAGGATGGCCCACGCACGATTGATCTCGATCTATTGTTGTATGGGGATCACGAAAGCGACACTGAGTTTCTGCGTCTGCCTCATCCGCGACTACACGTAAGGAGGTTTGTGCTGGAGCCTCTGGTTGAGGTTGCGCCGCATCTCGTGCACCCAACGCTAAGTTGTACGGCTGCGGATTTGTTGGCAAAGTTGGAAGATAAATCTGTAGTGAAGCGCTGGCTACCGTGAACTAATAACTTCCTATGCCAGCAGTTCCCATCGTCGCGCGACCGAGCCGGAATCCTCGAGAGAGAGAAAGAGAGTTCAGCCAGGACGCGAAAAGAAATGTTGACATGGCGCGGCAGCTGATATAGCCTACGCGCGCCCGACAATCCTCGCACACCCGACGAAGCTTCGATTTGTCCAGCTCCCGACTTTCAGGAGGTGCTAATGAAGACAACAGCTTTGAAAACGAGTTTAAGGAATGCAGCTTTGAGTTCCTTAATAATGGCATTCGCTTTACTATGCTCCGCCGTTCACGTCAATGCTCAGTGGCAGGATCCTGCGCCACTACCCGCGCCATGTCCAGGCGAACCCACCAATGATTGGGGCAATTGTCTCGCAGATCTGGACGGCCGAGTAGCCTATAGCACTGGGACTAATGTTGATTGTCTGAACCAGTGCCAAGTGACTTGTCTTGTGAATCCCACACCCACATATACGCAATGCATAACCAACTGCCAAAATCAGTGCATGTCAGATTACAACTCCAATCTCGATCAAACACAGCAGTTGTACAATCAATGCATCTGCTCGACCTTGGATAATCCCGCCCCGTGGCCAGTGATCGACAATTCATTAAGTTGGTGTCTGGAGGGGTGCGCGCAATGTGATCAGAGTGGCACTCTTCTCGAGCAGTTCGCATGCAGGATGGACTGCCGGTCATTTTGCTTCGCCAATCATCCGAAACAGGGCGGTCAAGGTGGCGGTGGCGAATAATTGAAACGCGTAGCCTCGGAACATTAGCCGGACCCGAGAGTAACCCAGCTAAACTTCCGTCCCGCTTCTCCGTCTTAACAGCGGAAGCGCCGATCAGCCTAATTTCGCCGTCGTTAGGAATTGAGGCGTGCGTCGCGCTTTTGTTGCCTGTTCGAACGCGTAAGCAAACTTGATCAGCGTCGGTTCGCTCCACGCGCGGCCAAAGAACGAGAGTCCCACCGGCAATCCCGAAATGTAACCCGCCGGCACAGTCACGTGCGGATAACCTGCCACCGCTGATGTCGTTGAATAACCTCCAGTGAAATGATCGCCGTTGACCCAATCCGTGGGCCACGCTGGGCCACCGGTGGGCGCAATCAGCGCATCGAGCTTGTTCTTGTCCATCACAAAATCGATGCCTTCCTTGCGCGACATTCGTTGGTTCTTAGCGAGGGCATCACGATAAGCCTTTTCGGTGAGCGGTCCTTTGGCCTGGGCCTTCGTCATGATGTCCTGCCCAAACCAGGGCATCTCCCGATCGCGATATTGTTCGTTAAAGTCGATGATTTCTTTCAGCGATTTGACCGGCGCGCGGGCCCCGAGCGCAGTGAGATAAGAATTCAAATCGGTTTTGAACTCATAGAGCAGCACTTCCAGTTCGGAATCGTCGAACTTTCCGGCGGTGGGGATGTCGGCCGGATCGATCACCGTCGCGCCGCGTCGTTTGATGATGTCGATGCAATCGTTCATCAACTTGTCGACGGCATCGTTAAAGCCGAAGCCTTTGCGATGAACGCCGATGCGCGCGCCTTTCAAACCATTTGGATCGAGTGACTTCGTGTAATCGGCGAGAAACCTGCCGCCACTCGCTTTCGTAGCGTCGTCGCGCGAGTCGATGCCCGAGAGCGCGCCGAGTAGAATCGCGGCGTCGGTGACGGTGCGACACATTGGCCCGGCGGTGTCCTGGCTGTGCGAGATCGGAACTATTCCGGCGCGACTGATGAGGCCGACGGTCGGCTTGATTCCAACCAGCGAATTCGCGTTCGAGGGGCAGACGACCGAGCCGTCGGTCTCAGTGCCGACCCCGATCGCGGCCAGATTCGTGGTCACCGCGGCGCCGGTTCCGGAACTCGAGCCGCATGGATTGCGATCGAGCACATAAGGATTTCTTGTTTGTCCACCGCGCCCGCTCCAGCCGCTGGTCGAGTGGCTCGAACGAAAGTTGGCCCACTCGCTCAAATTCGTCTTGCCAATGATCACCGCACCCGCTTCGCGGAGTTTTCTGGCGACGAATGAATCCTGCAGAGGGATCGATCCGCCCAGCGCGAGGGACCCTGCCGTCGTCGTCATCCGATCGTGCGTGTCGATGTTGTCTTTGATCAGCACCGGAATGCCGTGCAAGCGTCCGCGCACACGACCGGCTTTGCGCTCTTTGTCGAGATCCGCGGCGATCGAGAGCGCGTCAGGATTCAGCTCGATCACCGCATTGATCGCGGGGCCGTGCTTGTCTATCTCATCGATGCGATCCAAATATTTCCTGGTGACCGAATGCGCGCTGTATTTTCCGGACGTCATGCCGCTCTGCAACTCATCGACAGTCAGTTCATCGAGTTCGAACGCCGCCGGCGCACTCACTGATGTGGTCTTTTCAATCGAAGCGTCGGCGACACTGTGAACGGTCGCGAGGGCGACGCTGCTGAGCAATCCATTGCGGACAAAGTTTCGGCGATTCATACGAGACCCCACGAATTAAGATAGGTAAGCGAGGCCACTTCTAATTTGTGGCCAGGGAAAAGTCAAATGAAAGTAGCGCAAACTGTTAGTTTGCGTCCGCAAGCTGACAGCTTGCGCTACATCAGATAAGAATTTCGTCAGGCTCTTCCATGGCGGGAAAACTCGGAAGTCTTAATGGCCGGATCGTTTTCAGGTTGAAGCTGAGGGGCGTGCCATTGCGAACACTTTCGGCGAGACGCTTGGCGTCGGGCAGCACGTTAATCGCGCGCAGCGCTTGCGGATCACTCTCCAATAGCACTCGTTGGCCGGCTTCGGCGCCGAACGCCGCGGTCAGGAGTTCTTCGCGAAGACGCAACTTTACGAAATCCAGGTCGGCATCAACTTGCGCGACTTGCAGGCGCGGCTGCTCTTTACGCACATAATTTCGAAACGCGTCGAGCACTCGATCCGTAATCGGGGAATCTGTGGGTTTAGGCGAGTGCCCATAATCAACTTTGTCGACGCGGTACGATTCAAGGCCTGCCACCTTGCCGGCCGCCAACTGTCGATTGAAATAGAAAGCAGCTTCAACGATGCGGCCGCGCGCAAAGGTCGCGGTCAGCGGCCGGGCTTCGATGTCCGGAGTGATACCGCCGCCGCCGTAAAAAACGCGGCCTGCCGCAGTCCGAAACGCCGGCGAATTTGAGCCGCGCGGCGACGGTATTTGTTCGTTGGGCGACGGCTGGCCAGGCTGTATGGGCTGCTGATTATCGTTCTGCTCGTGGTGCACGTAATAGTCGTAGAGCGAGCCGCTGGAATAATCTCGTTGCAGCGAGCGTCCATACGGCGTGTAGTAGCGCGCAGTTGTCAGGGTCAAACCGGTGTTGTATGGCAGCTGAAATACGTGCTGGACCAGACCTTTACCAAAACTGGTTTCGCCAACTACCAGGCCGCGTCCGTG
Organism: Blastocatellia bacterium; assembly: GCA_003487805.1. Lineage (GTDB taxonomy): Bacteria > Acidobacteriota > Blastocatellia > Pyrinomonadales > Pyrinomonadaceae > UBA11740. Next base: position 48,373 of record DNNE01000065.1, read on the forward strand.
GTCCTGAATTGCGCCCGCGACAATCTCTGAAGCAGAAGCAGTGTTGCGATTGATCAAGACTACCAGCGGTAGATCCTCAGGGTCGCTGCCGTTGGATTTGTAAACTGCGGGCTCGTGATATTCACTTCGACCCTTTACCGAAACGATTGCGTTGTCGCGCGGCAGGAATTCGCTCGCGACGTCGATTGCCTGATCCAGCAGCCCACCCGGATTGTTTCGTAGGTCCAAAACCAGTTGGCGCATTCCGTCTTTCTTCAGGAGGGTTATCTTCTCGCGCAGTTCATCGTCCGAAGTGTGTTGAAATCCGCCGACGAGCCCGATGTAACCAGTGACCGGCGTGATCATAAAAGCATTTCGGATCGAAGGTAGCGGCACCGCATCACGGATGATCTTAATGTTGGTCGCGACCTCTTCACCGAAACGCTCGACCTTTAGCTCTACAGGCTTGAGACGATCGCCGCGCACATTCTTCGAAACTTCGTCGCTGGACCAATCGCGCGCGTCCTTGCCGTCGACTTCCAAAATTCGATCGCCAGCGCGCAGGCCAGCCCGCGATGCGGGCGTTCCTTCAACCACCGACGTCACATAGACGCCGTCGTCGTGGCGAAGAATCTGCACGCCGATGCCATAGAAACTGGATGACTGATCTTCTTTTAGTTTCTTAAACTCAACCGAGGGAAAATAAACCGAATGCGGATCGAGCGTGAAAAGCATTCCCTGGATTGCTGCCTGGGTAGCTTTTTCGTAATCGATCTCGCCGGCATATCGATCTTCGACGGTGGATATCGCCTCGCGATAATCAGCCTCGACACGATCTGCTTCGTATTTGTCTTCGGTTGTCTGAGTTGAGTTGACTATCGTCACGCGACGCCGGGATGAGCGCGAACGGACGCCGCCCGCGACGCTGGCCGCGATGATTACAAAGATGGCAACGATGGTGAACTTTCTGGTCATTAACAGGACTACTGGTGATGAGTCTGACGAAAATATAGCACAACGCGCGCAGCGCCTGAAGCCTGAGGAGGTTCGGTAGTGGTTGGATTGGCTTTGCCCGGAATGTCCATGAGACGAACGCGG
>DNNE01000065.1:49853-53000 GCA_003487805.1 Blastocatellia bacterium
ACTTGGACTTTTTGGGCAAGGCGGTTGGATTTGTTCTTTCTCCGTCACAAAGAAAAACAAATCAAGGCCCCACGCGCGGCTTGTGTGCGAATTGCGATTCATTGAGAATGTCCAGAGTGCCGCCAAAACTCTCGATTGTGGTCCCCGCATTCAATGAAGCTGCGCGCCTGAGCGGTTCGCTAAAGCAGATTCTGAGTTATTTGAGAGAGCGGCGTGAGCAAACCGAACTAATCGTGGTTGATGACGGATCGACTGATAAAACTGCGGCCATCGCCGAAGCAGCCCTGCAGGATTCAGGCGCCATCGCGACGCGGGTGATTCGTTACGAAGAAAACCGCGGCAAAGGATATGCGGTGCGATTGGGACTGCTGGCAGCGCAGGCAAACATCGCGCTTTTCTCAGATGCAGACCTCTCGACGCCGATAACTGAAACACCGAAGCTTATCGATCCTATTCGCAACAATGAATGTGATCTTACGTTTGGATCGCGCGCGCTCGATCGTCGCTTGATCGGCGTGCATCAGCCGTGGCGGCGCGAGCAAGGCGGCCGCGTGTTTAATCTAATTGTGCGGGTGGCTACAGGCTTACCGTTCTGGGACACTCAGTGTGGCTTCAAAGCTTTTCGCATGAATGTTTGCCGGCCCTTGATCGAAGCCGCGCAAATCGATCGCTTTGGTTTCGATGTTGAATTGATCTACCTGGCCCATTTTGCCCAACTGCGTTTACGTGAGGTTGCGGTGCGATGGGATCACAGCGCGGGTGGCCCTTTGGACGCGTCCGGAAACTATAGCCGCGACAGTTTGCGAATGATCAATGAAGTGCGTCGCATTCGCGCCTCCGCCGCGGCCGGCGAGTACAGCGAAGCCATCAGCGCGGCCAGAACCGCTATGATGGTTGAAGCAAAGCATGGTCTTGCGGCGCGGTCGTTCTCGTAGAAATATTCACCACGGAGGACACAGAGGAAGGAAAGTGCAAAGAGCAAAGGGGCAAGGGCTAAGAGTTCGCTGGTACCTTGAAGACCATCGATCCAGCGAAGAATCTGCTCCTTGGCACTTAGCCCTTTGCTCTTTGCACGTTATCGTCTTCTCCGTGTCCTCTGTGGTTAATTTTCGTCTGGAGCAAAAGATGACAGCACGACTTAACGTCAATATCGATCACGTCGCCACCGTGCGACAGGCGCGCCGCGCGCCCGAGCCCAGCCTTGTCGCCGCCGCGATGATCTGCGAGCAAGCCGGCGCCGATGGCATCACTGTTCACTTGCGTGGCGATCGACGGCATATTCAGGATGCCGATCTGTTTGTGTTGCGACAGGCGGTGACGACTTATCTGAATGTCGAGATGGCTGCAACCGAAGAGATGATGAAGGTCGCCATCGATGTTAAGCCCGACGCGGTATCCCTGGTTCCGGAGAATCCAAAAGAAATAACCACCGAAGGCGGCCTGAATGTGCGCACGAATATCGCGATCGTGCGCGCCGCGGTGAGTCGCCTGCGTGAGATGGGTGTCCTGGCGAGCCTCTTCATCGATCCCGATCCGTTTCAAATCGAAGCCGCGCGCGAAGTAAACGCGCAGCAAGTCGAATTGTGCACCGCCGCTTATGCGGAAGCCACGCTGGGCGCCAGCGGAATTCACGGTGAAGGAGCTGTGCGCGCAAATCAGGAGCTGAGGCGTCTGCGCGAAGGCGCGGCCCTGGCGGCGCAATACGGATTACATGTGGCGGCAGGTCACGGACTGACGGTGCGAAACGTAGGCGCAGTCGCGGAGATTTCCGAAGTTGAAGAATTCAATATCGGCCACAGCATAATTTCGCAAGCGGTATTTGTGGGATTAGAAAAGTCGGTGCGAGCAATGCGTGAGGCGATAGCCAGAGCTTGAGAGCGGCTGCGTTGGTCTCGGGAGTTTGGTGTGATTTAGTGGATATGCCTGGCCGACTGAGAAAAGATTCAATCCACGAATTCACACGAACAACCACGAAACTCAAAGAAAAACTATTTGTGGGATCCCGAAGCGAGTTGCAATCTCACCAGCGAACGCTCGAGCTTAGCCTGCGCCTTCTCAAAATCTTCTTCCGTTCCACTCCACGAGCCCAGTTGTTTTTCAGTATGTTCGCGTGAGAGGCGGGCGCGGGCCGCGTCGATCTCTTCAGGACGTTCGGCGACTTCGGCGAGCACCGAAACGCGATCGTCGTTGACTTCGAGGAAACCGCCAGAGACGTGCAACTGAAAGTTTGTGCCGTCCTGATTGTAGGTGAGCACTCCGGTTTTCAGTTCCGAGATTAGCGCCGCGTGGCCGGGAAGAAGCTGCATCTCGCCATTGCTGCCGGGCACAGTGACAGCATTCACTGATTCCGAAAGTACGCGCCGTTCAGGAGTCACTACGTCAAGTTGAAGTTGATTGGCCATCGATCTATTGAATCATTTGATCATTGATCCATTGACTCATTGAAAAAATGAATCAATGAGCCAATGAACCAATCTCTTATTCCTGGTATTGCTTGCCCGCCTCGACCGCTTCCTCGATCGTGCCCACCATGTAGAAAGCCTGCTCGGGAAGATCGTCGTGCTTGCCGTCAATGATCTCTTTGAAGCCCTTGATCGTGTCTTCGAGCTTCACGTACTTGCCTTCGCGGCCGGTGAACTGCGAAGCGACGTGGAACGGCTGTGAGAAGAACCGCTGGATCTTGCGCGCGCGCGAAACGACCAGCTTATCTTCGTCCGACAATTCGTCCAGACCGAGAATCGCGATGATGTCCTGAAGGTCTTTGTAACGCTGCAGAATCTGTTTCACGTTCTGCGTGGTGTTGTAGTGATCATCGCCGACGATACGCGGATCCAAAATACGCGACGAAGATGCGAGCGGATCGACCGCCGGATAAATTCCGAGTTCGACGATCTGCCGCGACAGCGCCGTCACCGCATCGAGGTGCGCGAAGGTCGTGGCCGGCGCCGGATCCGTGTAATCGTCTGCCGGAACATAGACCGCCTGGATCGAAGTGATCGATCCGGTCTTGGTCGAGGTGATGCGCTCCTGCATCTCGCCCATCTCGGTCGCGAGGTTCGGCTGATAACCTACGGCCGAAGGCATGCGGCCCAACAGCGCCGAAACTTCTGAACCGGCCTGGGTAAATCTGAAAATGTTGTCGATGAA
>DNNE01000065.1:53299-122150 GCA_003487805.1 Blastocatellia bacterium
GTCGATGAAGAGCAGCACGTCCAGACCCTGATCGCGGAAGTACTCGGCGACCGTCAGGCCTGAGAGCGCTACGCGCAGGCGCGCGCCCGGCGGCTCAGTCATCTGTCCATAGATCAAGGCGACCTTGGATTTTTCGATCGCTTTCATGTCGACCTTGGTCATGTCGAACGCGCCGGTCTCTTCCATGTTGTGATAGAAGGACTCGCCAAAGTCGATGACCTTCGACTCGACCATTTCGCGGAGCAGGTCGTTGCCTTCGCGGGTGCGCTCACCGACGCCGGCGAACACGGAGAATCCGGAACGCGCCTTTGCAATGTTATTGATGAGCTCCATCACGATGACGGTCTTGCCCACGCCTGCGCCGCCGAATAAACCAATCTTGCCGCCGCGCAGAAACGGTTGAATCAGATCGATGACCTTGATTCCGGTTTCGAACATCTGCAGTTCAGTTGACTGCTCATCAAACGATGGCGCGTGACGATGAATCGGATAGCGCTGCTCGTGCGGAATGTCTCCCAGGTTGTCCACCGGCTGACCGATGACATTCATCACGCGGCCCAGCGTGCCTTCGCCGACCGGCACGGTGATCGGTCCACCAGTGTCGGTGGCGTTCATGCCGCGCACCATGCCGTCGGTTGGCAACATCGAAACCGCGCGCACGCGGCCCTCGCCGAGGTGCTGCTGCACTTCGGCAATCACATCGATCGGATCGGGAACTTCGAACCCGTCTGAGGTGATCCGTAGCGCCTGATAAATCGGCGGCAGATACTTCTCACTAAACTCGACGTCAACCACCGGGCCAATAATCTGCACGACTTTTCCTACGTGTCCGTTCGTGCCATTTCCGTTAGGCGTAGCCATAGCTATTCAATCGACTCCTGCAATATTTTAATGCCGAATCCCGATACATCGGGAGAAAATTCGGAAGGATTTAAAGACCGAGAAGATAACATACGAATCTGACGTTAACAAAATGCCGTCCGCGAAGCGGACGACGCCAAAATAGCCCAGCGCTTCAGCGCTGGGATCGCAGCGCACACAACTAAAAGTCCGTGAAACGGACGGCTGAAGTGATCGATGCAGTATCAGCCGTCCGTTTTGCGGACTGTTGTCTATTTTGTAAACCCGATCCCACCGATGAATCGTTGGGCTATTATCAATTTGCCCGTTTCACGGGCACGTGACCCGCCCTGGTGAAACGGACGTCTGACATCACCGAAACACGTACCGGCGGTCGTAGGGCACACCGTACCGATCAAGAAATTCCAAGAACTCTTCTTCGAAAGTTCGTTTGCGGTGATGTTCCTTTTGGTTCGCGATGTATCTTGAAACCGTCTTCAACTGAGATGCCCCCACGCTGAAAGCTCCATAACCATCTTGCCATGCGAACTTTCGATGACGCGGTATTTGATCATGAATCCATTTAGATGAGCCGCCTTTAATTAGTTGAATTGCTTTCGCGACGCTCATTGTCGAAGGTAAGCACAAAAGAGTGTGAAGGTGATCCGTCGTACCACCGACCGCGATGGCTTTCATCCCATTCTCTCTCGCAATCCCGCCGATGTAGGGCCAAAGGCGTGATTCCAATTCCTGATCAATAAATGGAAATCTCTCTTTTGTGCCAAATATGTAGTGAACAAAGGTACTCACGTAGGAGTGGGGCATCACGTTCTCCTTTTTCAGTCGTCCGCTTTGCGGACTAATTGTTCCTATGGCTTATTGTCCCAGCGCTGAAGCGCTGGGCTATTTTCAAGCGGTCCGCTGCGCGGACGCAGATCTCAGCTCGGACTCACGCCGACTGAAGCTCGCAGACAAGATAGGACTTTTTGTCTTTATTAAATACGTAATGATTTTTGCAAGCGTCCGAGCAAGAATCCTCGAAACTTTACTTGTCCCATTGTCGTAGTACAATGGTGAAACGATGTTTCAAGTAGACGCCAAGCATCCAACGCCGCTTTATCACCAGCTCGATCGGTCGATTCGCTTTGCGATTGCGACCGGCAAGCTCGGGATCGGCGATCAACTACCGACGGTGCGGCAGTTGGCGGTGGACTTGCGCATAAACGCGAACACGGTCGCGAAAGTTTATGCGGAGCTGGAACGCAGCGGCGTGGTTGAGACGCGGCGCGGGGTGGGCACTTTTGTCACCGCCCGGCCAAACGAGGCGACGAGCCGTCGCGATCGCGACCGGGACCTGCGTGAGTTAGCCGATCATTTCATTGCGCAGTCGCATGAACGCGGCTTCTCGATTGACGACGTGATCGAACATTTGGAAAGAAGGCGGAGGAAGTAACGCAAACTGTTAGTTTGCGATCATCGCAAGCTAACAGCTTGCGCTACGAAAGCGAGAAAGAAGGAGATACATTGATGCCTATGCAAAACATGCAAAACCTGGTTCAGAATCGCAGCAACCTGCCGGCGCCAATTGCGCCCCGGCTCAACTTTGTCGCCGCGCTCGCGTTCATCGCGCCGGTTGGCCTGGGCGTGCTGTCGACGCTGATAACATTGAATCCGGTTGGCGCCATTTTGGGAGTCCTGCTCGGCTTCCTGCTGGCCCAATCGCCAAAGATTGCGCGCCAATGGGAACGTGCGGTCGTGCTCCGCTTAGGTAAATTCATCGGCCTGCGCGGCCCGGGTTTGTTCTGGATCATTCCGTTCGTCGACAGCATCTCGACCTGGATCGATCAGCGCGTGGTCACGACTGGTTTCGCCGCGGAAGAAACTTTGACCAGCGACACTGTCCCGGTGAACGTCGACGCGGTGCTGTTCTGGGTTGTTTACGATCCTGAGAAAGCTGCGCTCGAAGTGCAGAACTACCCCCAGGCCGTGAGTTGGGCCGCGCAGACAGCCTTGCGCGACATCATCGGCCGGACTTCATTGAGCGATCTGTTGCGCGGTCGTGAGCGCATCGAAGATGAATTGCAGAAGTTGATCGACGAACGTTCGAATCCGTGGGGTGTGACTGTTCAGTCAGTCGAGATGCGCGACGTGATCATTCCCGCGGCGTTGCAGGATGCGATGTCGCGCGAGGCGCAAGCCTCGCGTGAGAAAGCCGCGCGCGTAATCCTGGCTGAGGCCGAGGTCGAAATCGCTGCGCGCTTCGACAAAGCGTCAGAGTCTTATCGCAACAATCCTACGGCTATGCACCTGCGCGCGATGAACATGCTGTACGAAGGCTTGAAAGAAAAAGGCGCGCTGATGATCGTGCCCAGCAGCGCAGTTGAAACAATGGGTATGGGCGGTTTGATGGGTGCGGCCGCGCTCAGGCAGCAGGAGCTGACCGGAGGCAAGGAAAAGCCGGAGTGAGCAAAACCGTCCGGCGGCTAGAGTGGCCCGTTTCGTGCCATTAGGCACGAAATGTTTATAGCCGGTCGCACTCCTGAACTATTCAAGCCCGCGAAATCGAAATACATTTCGATTTCGCGGGCAATCTATTTTAGGAACTTGGTTCTATAAACATTTCGCGCCTAAACGGCGCGAAGAAAATCGCTACTGTTCTTCCGGTTCGATCTTGATCTTCATTGCTCGCAAGATCCGCAAATCTTCGTCAGTGAAATCGGCTGCTGCCGTGTGGCCATCTTCTGCTTCATCATCTTCACTCTGCGGCCGCAATCCGATCTCGAGCTTCAGGGTTAGCTCCATCTCAAATCCAGCCTCGCGCAAGCGCTCGATCGCCGCAGCTACAGTTGCCGACTGCTGCACCGATTCATTGATGGCCGTACCGACTTCTTCGGCCAGCCGTTTCGTCTCTTCGTCCATTTCCACGGTGCGATGCTAAGACACTCATGCGGCGAGTTCAAGCCCTAATTTGTGTCGGCAGCCCGGCCGTGTGGGGAGGCACGCGTCCCTTCGTTTTCGGCTATGCCGTCTGATGTGCGGACGCGCTCTGCGCTTCCGTCCAGCTTCCATAGTGAATTTGGGGCTGCGCCCCAATAACTTCGGCATAGTCCACAATCCAGTTGTGAACTCAGGGCTCTTAACATTTCGCGCCGAACGGCGCGATGTGCTAGCCTCCGAATGCTTCTTGAAACGCACTGACTGTCGCGTCGGCCTATGGCGACTAAAACAAAACACGAACGCCGCGAGCATTTCACCACTTCATCAGGCATTGAACTGCCCGTCGATTTTAATCCTTCGAATAGCGAGCCGCTTGAATACGATCGCGATCTCGGTGATCCAGGCGAGTTTCCTTATACCCGCGGAATTCGGCGGAACATGTATCGCGGCCGGCTATGGACCATGCGCCAGTACGCCGGCTATGCGACCGCGGAAGAATCGAATGCGCGCTACAAGTATCTGCTGGCCCAGGGCACAACGGGATTGTCCGTCGCCTTCGATCTGCCGACGCAGATTGGTTTGGACTCAGACGATGCTTTGGCCGCCGGTGAAGTCGGCAGAGTCGGCGTGGCGATCGATTCGCTGGAAGACATGCTGCGGTTGTTTGATGGAATTCCGCTCGGCGAAGTTTCGACGTCGATGACGATCAATGCGACGGCGGCGATCCTTCTGTGTCTTTATCTCGCGGTTGCGCGCAAACAAAATGTCACCTTTGACAAAGTCAGCGGCACGATCCAGAACGACATTTTGAAAGAGTACATTGCGCGCGGCACATACATCTTTCCGCCGACGCCATCGTTGCGTTTGATCACCGATACGTTCGCGTTTTGCGCGCGCGAAGTGCCCAACTGGAACACGATATCGATCAGCGGTTATCACATTCGCGAAGCCGGCGCGACCGCGGTTCAGGAGCTGGCGTTCACGCTTGCCGATGCGATCGCTTACGTGGAAGCTGCGCTTCAAGCCGGTCTCAAGATTGATGACTTCGCGCCGCGTCTCTCCTTTTTCTTTAATTCGCACAATAACCTGCTGGAAGAGATTGCCAAGTTCCGCGCCGCCCGCCGCCTGTGGGCGCGCATCATGCGCGATCGTTTTCACGCGCGAGATCCGCGCTCGCTCATGCTCCGCTTTCACGCGCAAACCGCAGGCTCGACGCTGACGGCGCAACAACCGGAAGTCAATGTCGTGCGCACGACGATTCAGGCGCTGGCCGCGGTCCTGGGTGGCACACAGTCGCTGCACACGAACGCCATGGATGAAGCACTCGCGTTGCCGACCGAAGATGCTGCGCGCATCGCTCTGCGCACTCAGCAGGTAATCGCTTTCGAATCTGGCGTTGCTGATACGGCAGATCCGTTGGCCGGCTCGTACGCGATCGAAGAACTCACGAGTGAGGTTGAGCGGCGCGTCGTCGATTATCTCGACAAGATTGATGCGCTGGGTGGCACGCTGCACGCGATCGAAACAGGCTACATCCAGCGAGAGATTCAAAACTCAGCTTATGAATATCAGCGGGCGATCGAGACGAATGATGCAATCATTGTCGGCGTGAATCAGTTTCAGAGTGACGAAGAATCAAAAGTCAAAACTCTGCGCGTCGATCCGGCGATTGAACAAGAGCAGATCGATCGTCTGCGCGCGGTACGCGACGCCCGCGACGCGGCCGCGACTGAATCTGCTTTAGTGAGATTAGAAGAGGCGGCCCGGGGAACTGAAAATGTCCTGCCGCGAATTCTCGACTGTGTCGATTCGTTCGCTACCGTCGGTGAGATCAGCAATCGTTTACGCACCGTTTGGGGCGAGTATCGCGAAGCCGTTACGGTGTGATTTATGCCACAACAATCCTTGACTTACTCGCGTTTCAATTGATGTGTTCTGTCTTAAGCGCCGAAGGCGCTAAATGTAATAGCCCGGGCCAACGGCCCGGGTATCGGAGCCATATTGATTCGGAGCGCTGAAAGCGCGGCATACATGATACAAGCTCAAAGTATTCCGCGAATACGTTCTCGAAAAGGCCATTCCATTTCGCGCTTTCAGCGCTCTATTCGTCTCGGCCTCTGCCACCCGGCCCGCTGGGCCGGGCTTTTACATTTAACGCCTTCAGCGCCGCTCAACGATGTGTGCAATTAGCATCATTAGATGAGTTGTTGTTGCCGTAAGCTATGACCTCGATCAATTTCTTTATGTCACCCGTGCTGCTGTTCTTCGCGCCCACTCGCGACACGAGTTTGGACTTTCCATTACTATTTTTGCCGGTTGCCATCGGCATCACCATAGCGGTCCTGTTGATACTCTACCGGCGAAAGCAGGCGCGAGCGCGAACGCAAATTATGAAAACGGCAGCGGCGCAATTGGGCTGGACGTTCAGTGCTAAAGCTCCCTGGAATTATATTCCCGGACTTGATCGCTTCACCCTCTTCGGCCAGGGGCACAACAAAGAAATCAGGAACATAATGTATGGCGAAGCCAGTGGAATTAAGACCGCGGTGTTCGATTACTTTTACATCACCGGCTCTGGCAGAAGCGCTGCGAGGCATTATCAAACAGTCGTATATCTCGAGCCCGCAAATCTGGCGCTGCCATATTTTTCTCTGCGGCCCGAAGGGTTGATGTCGAAAGTCCTCTCGGCGTTTGGCTATCAGGACATCGATTTTGGACAGCGGCCGGAGTTTTCGCGGCAATACATCCTGCGCGGTCAGGACGAGCCGGCGATTCGCCAAACTTTTAATGACGCCGTGCTTTCTTTTTACGAAAGTTATCCCGGCACCTGCACCGATGTCGGAGGGAATCAACTGTTTCTGTTTCGCGTCGGCTACGAATTTCAACCACAGGAAATTCAGTCGTACATAGGCCTGGCGCTTCAGGTCGCAAAACTGCTACGACCTTACTAGCTTAAGGAGTCTCAATATGAATCGACGAGATTTTGTCGGGATTGCCGCCGCGTCGGCAGTGGCGCTTGGTCTAAAACGGCAAGGATTTGCGAAGAATTCGGCGGCGCCGCAGTTCGCTATCACGATGGATGACTTTAATTGGCGGAATGCCGTACACCTCACCGCCGAAGAACGCAATCGGGCGATTCTCGACACCCTGGCAGCAAACAGAGTGAAAGCAGCGCTCTTTGTGATAGGCCGAAACGCTGATGCTCAGGAGGGCATGACGTTGCTGCGAAAGTGGGACCAGGCCGGACACTTGATCGGGAATCACACCTACTCGCACCGCTCACTTAATTCGGACATCACGGCTGCGGAATACGAAAACGACATCTTGCGCGCTGAGATAATTCTCATCGGCTCCAATGGTTTTCGCAAGCTGTTTCGTTATCCAATGTTGAAGGAAGGCGACACGGCCGCAAAACGAGATCACGTGCGCGCCTTTCTCAAGAGTCATGGCTATCGCATAGGTCATGTGACGATCGATAACTCTGATTGGATCGTTGATTCGAGATTGAGCGCGCGTTTGGAAAAAGATCCGAAGGCTGACGTCAAACCGTATCGCGATTTTTATCTCGAGCACATGTGGGACCGTGCGCAGTATTACGATTCGCTAGCGACGAAGGTAACCGGCCGCCCGGTGAAGCATACCGTCCTGATGCACTTCAATCTGCTGAATGGATTGTTCCTCGGCGATCTGATCGAGATGTTCAAGGGCAAAGGGTGGCAACTGATCGGCGCCGAAGAAGCCTTCACTGATCCAATCTTCCGCGCTGAACCGAATACACTTCCGGCGGGCGAGAGCATCGTCTGGTCGCTGGCGAAAGAGAAGGGAACGATTGCCAAGTCGTTGCGTTACCCGGCGGAAGATGGTGACTACGAAACCGCGCGGATGAATAAGCTGGGATTGTGAGAATGTCGAAAGGCGCGAGCGACATTGAGTACTCGCCAACGTTTGATTCAATTCTTCGCGGCGACGAGTCGCCGCAACTCCAACAAGCGCCATCATTTTGGAGTGCGGTAACTTGTTACCGCTTTCGTTTACGAGGTAAGAAAAGCGGCGACGAGTCGCCGCACTCCATACCACTACTCACCGCTTCCCCTACGGTACTGACTCCATCACGTCAACGATAACTTAAGACACTACCTGAGTTCAGAAGAACCGCCGGCCGTTTCGCAGGAGAAATCCGAGAAACAATCCCGCGGCCGCCGAGATCAAAATTGCCTGTCCCGGTTTTCGTCGCGCATAGTCTTTTGCTTCATCGGCAATCTCATTTAAGTTCTTTCCCTGCAAGTCCTTGAACTTATCGCCGAGTACTCCGGCCTTCTCTTCAATGTAATCACTTGCGCGCGATGCCGCGTCCGCAATTTTTCTGCCGTATTCGTTTGCCGTATCTGAAAATTCTGACATTCTGGTTTCACTCCCGAGAATCATTGATTGATTGGATTCGTTCTGGTTGTTACCCGTGACTGTATGCATGATTACTCCCTTTTTGTGCGCGAACAGTTTCTATACGACAGAAACCCGCGACTGGTTGCGGAAAACTCAACCACGTCGAGGCTGTTGAGAAAGACAACTCACGCCAAGGCGCAAAGCCGCAAAGAAAAACCGCAAAGTAAGACAAGGGACCGTCTTTGGCGGTCTTGACTTTGAGCTGGGATCGATGGTAAGTAAGCACTTACTTCAGAGGTCTCAGATTTCATTGCAACCACAAAAAAGAGTTCCGGCGAATGGCGCTAACGGCGCGCGCATGACGGGCGAAAACAGGCGCCTGCAAATACTGCGCGTCGCGATGCGTCTGTTTTCACAGCGCGGCTTTCGCGGCACGACCACCAAAGAAATCGCGCTCGCCGCCGGTGTGTCTGAAGCGATGGTCTTCCGTCACTTTGCGACCAAGGAAGAGCTTTACAGCGCCATCCTCGATCACAAAGCCTGCGTTCACGAGACCATGGATCCGTTACAGGTCGTAGCCGACGCGGTGGCGGCCAGGGACGACAGTGCGGTGTTTGAAGGCTTAGCGTTGGACGCGCTCAATCAACATGATTGCGATCCGGAGTTCCATCGCCTGCTGTTGCATTCAGCCCTCGAAGAGCACGAACTGGCGCACATGTTCTGGGAGAAGTTCGTCAAGCGCGTGTATCGCACGCTGCGGAACTATATTCGCGAGCGTCAGCGCGAAGGCGCGATGAAAAACATCGAGCCGCTCGTCGTCGTGCGCGCTTTCGTCGGGATGATCATTCATCATTCACTTAACAACAATCTTTGGGATCGCCAACAGCAGTTGTTGAAGATCTCGAATCAAGCCGCCGCGCGCGAGTTCACAAACATTCTGTTGCACGGCGTCTCGGTCGAACCGCGCAAGGTTGGCGGTCCCCGCAAAGTAACTCAACGCAGAAAGCGATCGAACAAATGACGCGTTCACAATTCCTCAAATTAGTTGTCGTGCTTTCATTGGCGGCCGTCGCCGCCGGTGTTTTGTCGGCATGCAAGCGGTCGAACGGTCAAACCAACGCTTCGGCTTCCGCGAGTCCGACTCCTCCGGTCGTCGAAGTGAGCACCACGGCCGCGGTCATGCGGCAGCTGCCGCAGTATTTCGAAGCGACGGGCAGCCTGGCCGCGAATCAACAGACCGATGTTGCCCCGGAGACTTCAGGCAAAGTGGCCGCGGTCGGTGTTGACATCGGCAGTTCCGTCAGGCGCGGTCAGATGCTGGTCAGACTCGAAGACGCTGACTTCAAAGACAGGGCGCAGCAGGCCCAGGCTCAGTTGGACCAGGCGAAAGCAACCCTCGATCAGAATCGGGCAAAGATTGGACTGCGACCGGGGCAGAAATTCTCGCCGGAAAATGTTCCGGAAGTTCGGGCTGCCCGCGCGGCGTTGGATCTCGCTGACAAGAATCTGCGGCGTTACGAGAAGCTGGTTGAGAGTGGAGACATTTCGCGCGCCACCTTTGATCAGCAGCTGTCCCAGCGCGATCAAGCGGCCGAACAATATCAGACCTTGATTCATCAGGCGCAACAGAATTTCGCGACGGTAGCAAATTCGCAGGCAGCCGTTGAAATGGCGCAATCGCAGTTATCGCTGGCGAAACGAAACCTGACCTACACGACAGTTTCAGCGCCGATGGCCGGCTATGTTTTGGATCGGCCCGCCGACATCGGCGAATACATTTCGCCCCAGCAGAAGGTCGCGACAATCGTCAGTCTGAATCCGCTGCGCGCTCGCATCGATATACCCGAGCAGGCCATACCTCAGATACACCAGGGCGAAAGTGTCTCGGTAAGCGTGTCGGCTTATCCGGATCGAAATTTCTCAGGCCGGGTCGCGCGCGTGTCGCCGAGCGTGACTGCGACGTCGCGCACGCTGACTGTCGAAGCTGATGTCGATAATCCGAATGCCGAACTGAAGCCGGGACAATTCGCGACGATTCGCATTCTGCTGCCGCACAACGCGCCCGCGGTGCTGGTGCCGCAACGGGCCCTGCGAACGATTTCGGGTGCGACCTACGTGTTCGTGATCAAGAACGGTTTCGCGCAACAGCGGCTGGTGCAGAGCGGACAAACCGAAGGCGATCTGGTGGAGTTGAAAAGCGGCGTGGCGGCGGATGAAATCGTTGCCATCAGCAACGTGGATCAGTTGAGCGATGGGGCAGCGGTAAGGCAATAGGTGTCAGAAGTCAGTAGTCAGAAGTCAGAAGTCAGTAGTCAGTAGATCAGGTACCACGGTGATTTGATTAACAACTGACTACGAACTACTGACAACTGACGGGGTTTTCAAAATGCAAAAACTTGCTGAAATTTGTGTGCGGCGGCCGGTGTTCGCCACGATGCTCATCCTGAGCATCACGGTCGTCGGTTTGTTCTCGTTTCGATCGCTCGGCGTGGATCTCTTTCCCAAGATCGATCTGCCGACGATCACGGTCACCGTGGTGAATCCGGGCGCATCGCCGCAGGAGATCGAGACTGAGATCACCGATAAAGTCGAAGGCGCCGTCAACACCATCAGCGGCATTGATGAGCTGCGCTCGACTTCGGTGGAAGGCGTCTCGCAGGTATTCATTAACTTCGTTCTGGAAAAAAACGCCGACGTGGCCGCGGAAGAGGTTCGCAATAAGGTCGATCTAATCGTCAACGATCTGCCGGAAACTGCCGAAGTTCCGATTGTGCAGAAACTCGACACCGACGCGACTCCCGTTTTGCGAATAGCGGTGTCGGCGCCGCGCAGTCTGCGCGAAGTTACTGACATTGCCGACAAACAAATCAAGCGGCTGATCGAGCCGCTCAATGGTGTCGGCAACGTCGAGATCGTAGGCGGCCGCCAGCGCGAGATTGAGATTTGGGTCGATCCCGACAAGATGCGCGCCTTCAATGTGTCAGCGGCGGATGTCGCGACTGCGGTGAAGTTGCAGAACATGGAATTACCCGGCGGCCGCGTCGAAGAAGGACAACGCGAACTCACCGTGCGCACGATGGGCCGCATTCCGGATCCCGCGCAATTCAATAATCTGGTTGTCGCCAACCGCGGAACTTATTCGGTGAAGCTGAGCGACATCGGTTACGTCGAAGACGGCGCCGAAGAGCAACGCACTGAAGCGCGACTCAATGGTCAGCCCGCGGTGACGCTCGTGGTTTCGAAGCAGTCGGGCCAGAACACGGTGGCCGTCGCGGATGCGGTGAAAGAACGGCTCGCGGAAATTCAACCGACGCTGCCCCCTGGGGTGAAGACCCAGTTGGTTGGCGACCAGACGATCTTTATCAAAGCCGCCCTGCACGCGATCAATCTGCACCTCGTCGAGGGTAGCATTCTCGCGGCCATCGTGGTTTTCGTGTTTCTCTGGAACTTCCGCGCGACGTTCATCGCGGCAATCGCGATTCCGACTTCGATCATCGCCACGTTCGGATTGATGGCGGCGATGGGTTTTACGCTCAACCAGATCACGATGCTCGCGTTGACTCTGATGGTCGGCATTGTGATTGACGATGCGGTGGTGGTGCTGGAAAACATCTTTCGCTTCATCGAAGAAAAGGGCGTGCCGCCATTCCAGGCAGCCATCGAAGGCACGCGCGAAATCGGCATGGCGGTTACAGCGACGACGCTGTCACTGCTGGCTGTTTTTCTGCCGGTCGGCTTTATGGCGGGCATCGTCGGACGCTTCATGTCTTCGTTTGGATTTACCTCTTCGTTCGCAATAGCGGTTTCTTTGATCGTGTCGTTCACGCTGACGCCGATGCTGGCGGCGCGCATGATCAAAAGAAAGAAATCCGGTGTCAGTACCGGGAGCGGTAGCGACCGGGTAAAGGCGGCCCACTCGACGGAGCCTCGCACGTCACTCGCTGAATTCAAAGACAAGTACGATCAGGCAAGCTCGAAACAATCGCGATTCTACCGACCCATCGATCGCACTTATACGTGGATGCTCAAGTGGTCAATGGGCCATCGCTGGGCCATCGTTTTATTGTCACTGCTGGTGATCATCAGTACGGTGCCGCTGTTCATGTTAGTCGGCAAGAACTTCCTGCCGGTGGACGATCAGGCGCAGTTCGAAATCAACGTGCGCTTGCCCGAAGGATCAACCCTTGCTACCACTTCAGCCCTGAGCGAGCGGATGGCGGCAGATATGCGCAAGCTGCCCGGCGTGACCGATACGCTCGTCACTATTGGTAGCGGGCAACAACAGATCGTCAACCTTGCGAATATTTATATCAAAATGTCCCCAGTCGAAGAGCGTTCCGTATCCCAATCGGATCTGATGCTGCGGGCACGTTCCGAAATTGTCGGAAAATATTTGAAAGAAGTGCCGCAACTTCGGACCAGCGTCAATCCAGTGGCGGCGATTTCCGGAGGTGGGCAACGGAATGCGGACATTAACTTTGTGGTCAGCGGGCCTGACCTCGACAAGCTGACGAAATATTCTGCCAACCTTCTGGCGAAGTTGAAAACACTTCCCGATGTAGTTGACGTTGATTCCACCTTGATCACCGGAAAGCCTGAAGTGCGGGTGGTGATCGATCGCGCGCGGGCTGCCGATTTGGGAGTGCGCATTGGCGATGTGGCGCAGGCGCTGAACACGCTGGTTGCCGGACAAAAAGTTTCGACCTTCAATGCCGGCACGGATCAATACAACGTACGCGTGCGAGCCGTCGGCGAGTTTCGCGCGAGCGCCGAAGGTCTGAAGCGAATGCTGGTCGCTTCGCAGAAACTCGGATGGGTGAGTTTGGATAATCTGGTGCGCACCGAAGAAGGCGTTGGCCCATCTTCGATTGATCGATACAACCGGCAGCGGCAAGTGATGCTGGTCGCGAATACAAAACCCGGCGGTTCGCAGACGGCGGTAATGTCCAAGCTGACCGAATTTGCCAAAGCTGAAAACATGGATAGCTCTTATCGAACCTTCCTGGCCGGCCGCACGCGGGAACTTGCCCGCACGGGCCAGTATTTTCTGCTGGCGATCGTCCTGTCATTCGTCTTCATGTACATGGTCCTGGCGGCGCAGTTCGAATCGTTCATTCACCCGATCACAATCCTGCTGACGTTGCCGCTGGCGATTCCGTTTGGAATTGTTTCTTTACTGGTGACAGGTCAAACGGTGAATATTTTTTCGGGACTTGGCTTGTTGCTTTTGTTCGGCGTGGTGAAGAAGAACGCGATCCTTCAGATCGATCACACGAACGGCTTGCGCAAGCATGGCATGGAGCGACACGACGCCATTATTCAAGCCAACCGCGATCGTCTCCGTCCAATTTTGATGACGACCGTTGCCCTGGTTGCCGGCATGATGCCGTTGACGTTATCGAGCGGTCCCGGCGCCGGCACGAACCGATCGATTGGGGTGCTGGTAGTCGGCGGTCAGTCGCTTTGTTTGCTGCTGACATTGTTGGCGGTGCCGGTTTTCTATTCTCTTTTCGACGATCTGAGTCGTAGTCGCATCTGGTCACGCATAGGCACGCTGATAGGCGGAATGTTCGGCCGCGCGCGACGCCGGGTGGCCACCGCGGCAGCATCACTGTTGGGATCCAGTTTCAGGATTCTTCTTATTGCGGCAGGTATTCTTCTTTTGATTTCTCATTCGACCCGGGCCCAATCTCCGGCGGTTTCACCAACCCCGGCTGTTTCCGCTCCACAATCGTTGCAGGTCCCGTCCGTTTCTGTCGATTACCGTGCGGAAACTAAATCGCCAATGCCTTCACTGACGCGCGTCGGCGTGGACACGAACGACCAGCAGCCTATGTCGCTCCGCGAGGCGATCGCGATGGCGCTGCAAAACAATAAGGACATTGAGATCGCGCGCGACAACGTGAAGATCGCAGAATTCGATCTGCTGACAGTTCATGGCGCTTACGATCCGAAACTGACGGCGCAAAACTACTTCGAAAAAATTAATTCGCCGGCGACCAGTTTCCTCAGCGGCGCCTCGCGAGTTGAGACTTCGGACATTACCGCGACCGGAAGGCTGGAAGGTCTGACGCCAAAAGGCGGCGGAAATTACCGCGTCGATTTCACTTCGATACGACAGACGAGCAACAGCCAGTTCTCAACCTTCAATCCGCAGTATCCGACCGCGCTCACGTTCACCTACACGCAACCGCTCGCGCGTGGGCTGCGATTTGATTCGCCGCGACGGCAGATCGAGGTCGCAAAGAAAAATCTTTCGTTGACCGATGCGCAATTCCGCCAGCGCGCGATCGAAGTGATCACAAACGTGCAGCGCAGCTACTGGGATTTGGTTTTCGCGCTGCGCAATTTACAAGTCCAGCGCGACTCGCTGACGGATGCGCGCTCACAACTCGAGCACAATCGCCGCATGGTCGCGGAGGGATCGCTGGCGCCGATTGATGTGGTGGCGGCGGAAAATCAGGTGGCGAATTTTGAACAAGCCGAGTTCATTGCCCTCGAAGATGTGAACCGCACTGAGAACAATCTGAAGAACATGATCGCCGAGAATCAGAAATCAAAGTTGTGGGGCACTGCATTGATTCCGACTGATCAAGTCGATCTCACGCTGCCAAACGTCTCGCTTACGGATGCGATGGCGGGAGCGATGCAAAACCGCCAAGAGCTGCGGCAATCTGACTTAGCGCGCGAGATCAACTTGTTGGATCAAAAACTCTATCGTGACCAGACAAAGCCCGAGATCGATCTCGTGGGCAGTTATGGAGTAACGGGCAATGCCGGCACGCAAGTGACTACGACGAACCCGCTGTCGGCCAGCAATGATCAACTGCGCGCGCGAGTGAATGACCTGTCAGCCTTGTCAGGTCTGCAGCCTTTGCCTGCTCCGCCGACAGTAGCGATCCTGCCAGATCTCTTTGGCGGATATTTTCAATCGCTGTCAAACCTTGGTTCGAATCAGTTCAATAATTTCCGGGTCGGAGTTTCAGTCAGTCTGCCACTTCACAATCGCACCGCCGAAGGGCAACTGGGCCATGCGCTGGTTGCCGGAAAACAGATTGCGACGCAGCGCCAGCAGCTTGAGCAGTTGATCCAGGTCGAAGTCCGCAA
This sequence comes from Blastocatellia bacterium, assembly GCA_003487805.1. Lineage (GTDB taxonomy): Bacteria > Acidobacteriota > Blastocatellia > Pyrinomonadales > Pyrinomonadaceae > UBA11740. Next base: position 68,567 of record DNNE01000065.1, read on the forward strand.
TGCGCTGCAAACGATGAGCACTGCTGAAGCTCGCCTGCGCGCGGCCGCGGTTGCTCGCTCAACCGCCGAGCAGCAATATGAGAGTGAGAAGCGCAAACTCGATGCGGGCCAATCGACTGTATTTCTGGTGCTGGAAAGGCAGACCGCGCTGGCTACCGCGAAGGGAAATGAACTGCGTGCGCAAACTGATGTGAATAAGGCAATCGCTGAACTGCAGCGCGCGACGGGAAATTCACTTAGCGCCAATAATGTTTCGGTGACGGTTCGCTAAGATGTTCAGCGCCACTTTGCAGTGATAATCAAGACAGCCGATCGGCCGATTTTTGTCTAATCCCTCGCCCCTGTGTATTTATTGCTAACTCCGAATAGGCCTAACGTTTCAGCCACTTACCGGCAAACTGCAACATGGTTGCATTTGAACTTGGTGAGGATTATGCTACGCGAGCTTTTCTGAGCGCCCTGTTTTAGTTCCACGGAATAAGGGCGGCTAGGGGCAAACACACAAATAACGTGTTGCCAAAAAATGGCAACCTGGTCTCTGAATCTGAAGTAGGACGCCTAGAACAGCGACAGCACGGTTTGCAGCAGTTCCACCGTGACGGTGGTGACGGATAGATCGTCGCTGGTTACCGTCACAGTCGCTTGAGTCTGGGGTGCGGCGTCATCAGAAACGCTCTGAGTCACTGAACACGGCGGTGAAGGAATCTCACCGGGATCAGGCGGCGCACAGGGCGGCGATGGGATCTCGCCCGCAAGAGCTGAAAGGCCGATCGTCAGAGTCAAGGCAATCGCGACACACAAACGTTTTAGGTTTTTCATGCTGTCTCCTTAGGTTGGGTTAAATGTGCGAGCTTTTCTAAACGAACAAGCCGAAGTGTTGTTCAGAACGGATGTTCGGCGGTTGCGCCGTTACAACCTGGGTAGCACTCCGGTAGGCAAGAATCTTATCACTGTTATGGAAAGGCCAACCTCACATGAAGTTGAAGACGGAATTATTGGCACTTAAGAGTCAAGGCAGCCATCTTACATTTGCCAAGCGGGCTGAGCTTTCCTGTTCCCTCGCAAAACAATTCGAGAAAACGGGCGACTACGACAGTGCCTACGAAGCTCTAAGTGAATTCTGGCCGGAGCGTGACAAGTCGCCAAACGTCGAAGGTCTTGAGGCGCTATCAAAAGCTGACATTCTGCTTCGTGCTGGCGCGTTGGCCGGATGGCGGGGCGGTGCTGAAGCGGAAGGCGATCAGGAAATCGCAAAGGACCTCATAACTCGGAGTCTGACAATCTATGAGGTACTCGGCGCAACGGATCGACAAGCGGAAGCGCACGGTGAACTCGGTTTGTGCTATTGGCGTGAGGGCGGATATGACGAAGCCCGTGCTCAACTTAGGACGGCGCTACAGCGGTCGCCAGATGGCAATGATGAGTTAAGAGCAATCCTGCTAGTTCGAGCGGCAATCGTCGAAGGAGATTCGCTTCGATTCGATGACGCATTGCGCTTGTACAACGAAGTGTTGCCGCTCATTGAGAGGACTCAAGACCACGCGCTGCAAGGAAGCTTTCACGTAAATTATGGACTTCTTCTGAGGCGCCTCGCAACGCGCGAAGATAGAGAACAATACATTGATCGCGCGCTGATTGAATATGCCGCTGCAAGTTTTCACTTCGAGCAAGCGGGGAACACACGCGCCTTAGCTCGCGTCGAAGCAAATCTAGGTTATCTGTTTTTTACAATTGCTCGTTACGCGGATGCTCATACTCACCTCGACTGCGCGCACTTTCTTTTTCTTGATCTGAAGGATGTAGGAAATGCCGCGAAGGTCAATGACACGCGAGCAAGGACCTTGCTCGCGCAGGGTCACAAGGCCGAAGCTGAGCGAATCGCCCGCTCCGCTGTCAGAACGCTTCAAAAGGGTGGTGAGCAGGCGAATCTTGCCGAAGCGCTTATTACTCATGGTCTAACGCTGGCACGTCTCGGGAATCACGATCGAGCGAGAGCGCTTTTGGAACACAGTATCGAAATCGCAGAGGTCGCCGGTGCACGTGAAGAGGCTGGCCGCGCCCGGCTGACAATCATCGAGGAGCTTGGCAGCAAAATCTCCACGAGAGAGCTGGCGTCGATATATCGATCTGCCATCGACCTATTGAAGGGGACGCAGGACCCAGCGACGGGTAACCGATTGATTTCCTGTGCTGAGAAGCTGCTCGACGTGGTAGAGCGATTAGAGCCTCAGGCCAATTTGCCGGAAGGGAACTGGCAAGGCTTCTCGTTCAAGAAACATGTGCGGGAAAGTGAAAGAACCGTGCTTGAGCGAGCGTTACGCGATGCTGGTGGTTCGGTAACTAAAGCTGCTCATTTTCTTGGCTTCAAACATCATCAGAGTTTGATTTCCATCCTTAGCACTCGCCATCAGGATCTCTTAAACGCTAGATCGACCATACGCAAACGGCGGAAGCATCTGTCTAAACCGAAACCGAGAAAGCATGCAGTAAAAAGAAGAACGCAGGTACGCACAAGCGATGTGTCCATTCTGTACGTTGAGGATCACCCAATGGTTGCCAAGGTCGTGGGCGGAATGCTTCACGCCGCGAATTACCGCGTCGAACATTGTACGGACGGTAAGGACGCGCTTGCCAAGCTTACGGGAGACGATCATTACGACGTGCTCGTTATTGATAATGAGCTGCCGGGTCTAAACGGCTTAGAACTGGTGCGCACAACGCGGAAGATGACGCATCGTCGTCGTATTCCAATCGTCATGCTCTCGGGAGATGACATTGAAAAAGAGGCTTGGAGTGCCGGTGCTGATGAATTTCTGCGAAAGCCTGAAGGAGTCGAACGCATTGCCGCTACTGTCGAGAGAGTCTTGGTAGCAAACGACGACACCTGAGACGTGTTTCCAGAATTAGGTTTGATTTCCCTAAAGGAGTTCTCCTATGAGACGTACTCACCGTCTATCAGGTAGGTCCGGTCGCTGGACAGGTCTCTGCGTCTGTATCGCCTCAATCCTTTCAAGCGCGATCATATCTGCTTCTGGCAAGTCGGGTTTCCCTCAAAGTAATGCATTGGCAAACCATTCCACGTTTGATTTCCTCCGGCATCTAACTCTCCACTCCGAAACCTACGGACCTTCTCCTGCTGAATCGAATAGTGCCACGCGAGGCCGTCGGGGTACTTCTCGCTTCGGCGGGGGCGTTCGAACTGAAACGGCTGAACTATTTGTTCCCCCGATGCCGCAGTCCGGCTCATCAAAGATTGTATTCGCCAGTAATCGTGACGGCTCGATGCAGATTTATGTAATGAATGTTGATGTCTAAATCATTCACAATTAATTCCACCTTGCCAAGATTGACGCATGTCACAAAACATCAGGGCAGCGATCAAATTAGTGCGCCTCGTGCCTGCGGAGACACGTTCAGGGATATCTTTTGGCTCTTCAGGCTGGGGTGTCCTTTGACCCCATCCCAAGTCGGAATATCGTTCGATGCTCGCGTTGAAACTGACCCATTCATTTCAGACGGTAGCCAAAGCGGAATTAAGTTTGTACAGGCTGTGAGTATGTTTCGGAAGCAAATGTCACAGGGTATGCAATGCTTCACCCGTCGAACGGACGAGTCGAACGTCGCCTCCGGATGGCAGCTTGATACTGAAAAAACTTACGGAGACATTTCGTGGAGTTTTGGTAGTGTCCTGGGCTTATCATTTGACGTGGGAACAGACGATAACCCAAGCCATGCGGTAACGCAGTTTAGTGATTGGCAGTTCAATGATGCGGCGTACGTGGATGATAGGTTTGAAATGTACATCGTCTATTTCACGGGTAACGCTGATAATCCAACACGACAGAGGGCGCTGGGAAGATATAGATGGAATTGGGGTGGTTTGGCGGTATTTGATTGGAACGGTACGAACGCAGCACATACTGTTCACTCATCTAATCCGGGTGTGCCTGTGTTCGATTTCACGGATGCAATGGTGACGATGAACGGAAATGTGGACGACAGCAAGATAATACCGGTTCAGTGTCCCGGCGGTCCGCCGCTTTCAAGCAGTCGGATAGACAGCTCTAGAGAATTCGTGAAATATCATTATATTGACTTTCTTGGACGTGATCCTAATGGCGAGTCGGCTCGAAGTATTCCGCCTGATCTTACCGGCTGGAATTATTGGACGAGTAATATTTCACAATGCGTTTTTGATCTCAATTGTGTTCACCTGCAGAGGGTGAATACCGGGCTGGCTTTCTTTTATTCATCGGAATTCATAAACAGCGATCCGATTATGGCCAATCCGCCTGGCAGTCCAGGCTTTGATGCGCCGACATACAACCGTCAATTTGTGTACTACTGCTACATTCATTATCTCGGTAGAGATCCCCATTTTGATATGGACGGATGGGATTTCTGGACCAATGATCTGAACGTCAATGGAGATTATTTCCACATGATTGATGCATTCCAACTCTCCAATGAATATCGTAATGAGCGAACCTTCCATTAGGAATAGGTGTGCGAAGACGTGATAAGGAGGAACTATGACAAGCCGAATCTTGATCGCGGTTGTATTTTCAGTTCTCTTTCTTAGCCCTGCGGTTGGCCAGGATTAAATTGACTTGGACAGACTGGACGAAAAGTTTAGTCGTCAACTGGAGGCTAAGCTGCCCGGCTGGAAACATGAGCGCGGCGAGCCCATGCAGGGTAGTAAGAATGTGTTAATCCAGTATTGGTCGTCTTCAAATAGGAAGATCAAAATCACAATCATTCCACAGAAGTCGGCTCAAGAAGCACGAGAGAAAATGGAAGGCTTTGCGAAGAATACGAAGGGTGCAGAAGAGCTGAAAGGTTTTGGCGACGAAGCTTATTCGTGGGGATACGCGGGATCGAACGTCGTCTTCAGAAAAGGAAGATTTGCAGTGTTCGTCAGTACCTATGCCGAAGTAGAATCGGATACAGATGCCCAAACATTGAGTCGTTCGGAAAAAGGTGATCGAGAGAGAGCAGAGATGAAACGGTTGAGCAAAGAATTTGCAAAACATGTCGTTACTGCGCTCGACGAGCCGTGATCGTCTAGAAGAGAAGCGACCTTATGTACAACAAATTTATTGGCGTCTGTACACTTGTGTTTGGTCTTGCCTTGTCAGCTTTTCCTCAGGGCACAGTTGAGCAATCTGGGGCCCCCCATCCCACGCAAGAAGAGGTTATCGCGGCCAACACGCGGCGCTTTGAGCAGCTAAAGCACCCTACCTTTATCACTCTTAGATTGACTTCTCGCCGGCGCGATTCGCCTCGTGAGGAAGCTTCAACCATTCCCTCACCCTACTTCGTGGACGACTTGGTCAGTTTTCAGCTATTCATTACTCAGTCCCTCTTCGACGAGCTCATGCTAGGGAACGAGATGTCGCCGGCTTACGAATATCGGCCAGAGCTATACAAAGACGGTGCCTCTCTCACCTACACAACGGAAGCACAAGATAAAGTCGAGAAAGCGGAACATCACGTACCGACTGGAAGTGTCTTCATGGTTCAGTTACTACCCGGTCGTGAAGTAAAGTGGACAGATATTAATGTAGACTATTGGTATGGACCGCTCGGGCCGGGTCATTATCAACTGACCGTCCGCAAGCGTTTTGCGCCAGATGGTGACTGGACCGAATCAAACCCGGTAACGTTTGAAGTGATACCGAGAAAGCAACCGACACCTATTCCCGAAGGTGTCAAGGTTAGATTGGTTCCCCAGCATGCGCAGACGCAACCCGAAGGACAGCCATACCGCTTCGGAAGCGACGATTATTTTGACGTGGTGCTAGTGAACGAGTCGGACCAGTCAATTAAGGTCAATGTGATCGATTCGTATTATGGAAATCGATTCCAACTGTTCAAAGATGGAAAGCTATTATCTTACCTCGAAGAAACGGCGAAGCTTATTGAGTTAAAGGACGCAAAGCCATCATCAGTCGACGTGGCTTCCGACTTCTTCATCAAGCCAAACAGTACTTCCCAGTTAGAAGGTGTGAACCTGAAGAAATGGTACGGCCCGCTAACGCCAGGTGTGTACCGATTAATTGATCGTCGTCGCTTTGAAATTGACGGGCCATGGACCAAAAACTCCGCCGAGTTGGTAATCGAGATCGTGCCTTAGCCCTCATGCCGCAAACTCTCTTCGCAGCGACGATGCCCAAGTACACGGCATTCATGCGTGACTTACAGGAAGTGAGTCGTGGCGTGGTTGTAAACACTCCAGGTTGGCAGCAGAAGCTGTCTGACAATCAGCAGCAGTTTGCCGAAGCCTGGGCCAATCGCCCGGAATTCAAAGCGATTTACGATGGCATGTCGAATACCGATTTCGTGAACACCTTGTACGCGAACGCCGGTATTGTCGTGACCCAAACAGATCGCGACACGCTGGTCTCGCGCCTGGATACTGCCAACGAGACCCGAGCCGCAGCGCTGCTCGACGTCGCGTCGAATGCAGCGTTCCGGCAGAGCGAACAGAATGGTGCGTTCGTGCTGATGGAATACTTCGGCTACTTGCGAAGGGATCCGAATACTACTCCGGACAGCGACCTGAGCGGCTATAACTTCTGGCTCAACAAACTGAATCAGTTCGGCGGGAACTATGTCGATGCCGAAATGGTTAGGGCGTTCATTATCTCGTCCGAGTATCGTCAGCGGTTTGGCCAATGACGAATTGAAGCACGAAGCAAAGACGATTGATCAAGTAGGCGGTGCAGACGCGCCGCCTATTTTTTTACGAGTGTAAACGACGAATGGCGCGCCGGCTATGTCGAGATGGGAACGCCGGCAGCGGACTATGCCGGCAAGAGAGCGCATGCTTTACTCGAAGACGGGAGGGTGGTTTGTGGGTCGCCCACTGAGAGCCACATAGCGGCGTCAAGACCCAATTCGTTCCACCACGCTCTGGATTGCTATTGCCGAGTCCTGACGTGCATACTCTGGGCGCTTCGGCTTCATGAAACGCGCGCTCATCCCCCGACTTATCCTGTGCTGGTTGGTTTGCCTTGCCTTTGCGCTGAGTGTTCCTGCTGAGCGTCTTCCCATCAAAATCTACACCTCGGCCGATGGTCTGGGCAGCAGTTTTATTAGCTTCATCATGCGCGACTCGCGAGGCTTTCTTTGGATCTGTACTCGTGACGGCCTGAGCCGCTTTGATGGCGCGCATTTCGTGACCTATCAAGTGGGTGATAAGAATGCGCCGCCTGGGATTGAGCGAATTCTCGAAACCCGAAAAGGCATTTATTGGATTACAACCACAAACGGGCTGTATCGCTTCGATCCCGATGCTCCGCTCGCCGTTGCCGAAACGAAGAGTGGCGACCGGCCGATTCTCAACGCCGAATTTGTCAGTGAGAGCCGCGGAAACCTCTACGAAGATCATAACGGGAATCTGTGGTCCCAGGGGGCCGGTCTCTATCGTTTGGAAGAAAACGGACACCAGCTAACGTTCCAAAAGGTTGAATTGAACCTGCCTTTCTCCAAAGCCGGCACATTTGCAGTTGCGGCGATTTGTGAAGGACAGGACGGAAGTTTTTGGCTGGCGACTACCTGGGGACTGCTGATCAGACGTTTGCCTGATGGCAGGCAAGTCATTTATGAAGTCGGCACGCCACAAACCAACGGACTACTGAGCATCCTGGAGGATCGCAACGGCAGGATCTGGTGCGCGGGCACAGAGGGCGTCTTTGTCATCAAGCCCGAGTCGCTTGCATCACTGGCCTCTCTGACAGTGGCACCGGTGCATCACTTAAACGAGGTAAGAGCAGTTAGAACAGCCTCGATCGATCACGTTAGTTTGCCGGAGCAGCCCGGCGAAGTCGTCAAATATCCGGACCTGGAAGGAAAAGACAAAGGCCATCCGAGGTATTTGTCACAGACGGCCGACGGACATATCTGGATCGGGAACGTTTTTGATGCGATCGAATTCGATGAATCTTCATTTCATGGTTACACGGCAGCTCAGGGCTTTCTCGAAGGAATCGAACGAATCGTGGAAGACGGCAGTGGCAATCTTTGGCTGAGTGGCATAAACGGGCTTATGCGATTGGCTCGAGGCGGACTCACCTCGTACAAAACCGGTGATGGATTAGGGGACCAAAATATCCTCAGCATCAGCCAGACTCGCGACGGCAGGCTCTTCACGATGGGTGGCAATCTTTCTCTGAGTTTTTTTGATGGCCGCAGCTTTGAATCAATCAGGCCGGCATTGCCGACAGGCAGCCAGGTGCTTTGGACTTCAAATCCGGTCCTGCAGGACAGCAGAGGCGAATGGTGGTTTTTGACCAATGGCAGACTTTATCGCTTTGCCGCCGCCAGCGACTTTCATAGTCTGGCCCACGCTCAACCGCGCGCAACCTACGATAGCCGCGCCGGTCTCAAGGGCAATGCGATGTTCCACATTTTCGAAGATTCGCACGGCGATCTCTGGTTCGGTACTCACGATGCTGAGGGCCCGCGGCGCGGTTTGACGAAATGGAGTCCGGCGACCGAGAAGTTCTATCCTTTTTCCGAAGCTGAAGGCTTCCCCCCGGACAGGTCGCCCTCGGCGCTTGCCGAAGACCGCAGCGGGAATCTCTGGTTTGGCTTTTACGAGGGCGGAATGGTGAGATACCGAAATGGGCTCTTTACGGAATTCACCTCTGCCGACGGCCTGCCTAATGGACTGATCACTGCTTTATATTCGGATCGACAGGGCCGGCTTTGGATCGGATCTGCGCTGGATGGGCTCGCTCACGTTGACGATCCGACTGCCGCGCATCCTCGCTTTATCAAACTGACTTTGGCAGACGGTCTGGCAAGCAACAACGTTCGTTCGATCACCGAAGATCTGTTTGGCAATCTGTATGTGGGCACAGCTCGTGGGGTTGACCGCCTGGCGGGGGATGCTGCGCGCATCAAGCATTATTCGACCAATGATGGACTGACCGGCGATTTCGTCTCGACTGCGTTTCGTGACGAGAGCGGCGCTGTTTGGTTCGGCACGCCGAGCGGTATTTCGCGGTTGGTGCCAGCGCCTGATAAATCTCTGGCCGCGCCTTCGGTCTGGGTGAGCGGCTTGCGAATCGCGGGCGAGAGCCGTTCTGTTCCCACACTGGGAAGCGCCGCGATTTCAAATCTGGAGCTCACTCCCGCCCAGAACAATTTGCAGATCGACTTCCTGGCTATCGACTTTAACGCGGGCGAGGACTTGCGCTATCAATACATGCTCGAAGGCGCCGACAAAGATTGGGGTGCTCCGACTCAACTTCGCACGGTCAATTATGCAAACCTCGCCTCGGGCAGCTACCGCTTCATAGTGCGCGCAATTAATGCGAATGGTCTCGCTAGTTCAGGCTCTGCGGTTGTCTCTTTCCGCGTGTTGGCGCCATTTTGGCGGCGCTGGTGGTTTATCACTCTGGCCGCAATCTTCATCGGCGCGGCGGCCTTTTCGGTCGATCGTTACCGAGTAGCACGTGTGCGGGAGCGGCAGCAGGCCGAAACCGCGCTGCGCCGCGCGCGCGAAGAGCGCCTCGTCGAACTGGAACGTGTCCGCAAACGGATCGCCAGCGATCTGCATGACGACATTGGTTCCAGCCTGACGCAGATTTCGCTCTTAAGCGAAGTGGTGAGCCAGCGGATTGATCGCGACAATGCGTCGGTAACTCAGCCGCTCGCGATGATTGCAAACTCGTCGCGCGAGCTGGTCGATGCCATGAGCGACATCGTCTGGGCCATCAACCCACACAAAGACCATCTCAGCGATCTGACGCAGAGGATGCGCAGCCTGGCCAGCGAAGTATTCACAGTGTGTGGCATCAAGTTTCACTTTCGCACGCCTGCTGTCGATATCGATCTGCCGCTGGGCGCCAATCTTCGCCGCGAAGTGTTTCTGATCTTCAAAGAGAGTGTCAACAATACAATCAAACACTCAGGCGCGACTGAGGTGGATATCGAGTTTCGCGTCGATCGCGATCAGCTGTTCCTGCGAGTAGCCGATAACGGCAAAGGGTTTGATTCAACTCAAGAGAGTGACGGCCACGGGCTGATCAGTATGCGCGCGCGCGGCGAAGATATCGGCGGGGAGTTGGAAATCGTTTCAGATGTTGGTAAAGGAATGACGGTGACGTTGTCGGTGTCGCTGCGCGATCAGGGCGTCAAGTGGTTTAATGAAAGCTAAGAATCTTTCTCTCGGTTCTCCATTTGGGCTGCTACAAATTCGTGTAGTGCTTAATCATTGAAGCTCGCGTAAGCTTGGTTCGGCTGGGACCACCGGAGCAAGTTTATGCTTGAGGCTATAGAAGACAAAGTCATGGAAATAACGCCGCCAGCGGTGATTGAAGTAGCGATCGTCGAGGATCGTCGTGAGATTCGCGAGAGTCTCGCGCTGTTGATCGGCGGCACTCCCGGCTTTCATTGCACTGGTAGCTTTCGCTCGATGGAAGAGGCCCTGGACAGATTAAAAGCTCATCAACCGCACGTGTTGCTGAGCGACATCGGACTGCCGGGAATGTCAGGCATCGAAGGCATTTCTATTTTGAAGGCGCGTTATCCGGATTTGCTCATCCTCATGCTTACGGTCTATGACGATGACGAGCGGATCTTCGACGCGATCTGCGCCGGTGCCTGTGGCTATTTGCTAAAGAAAACTCCGCCTGTGCGTCTGCTTGAGAGTTTGCGGGAAGCCACCAGCGGCGGCGCGCCCATGTCGCCAGAGGTCGCCAAAAGAGTGATGACCCTATTTCGTGAGATTCGTCCTTCCGATCGCGCCGATTATCAATTGACGCCTCATGAAACCCGGCTGCTAAAACTTCTGGTCGAAGGCCATAACTACAAAACCGCAGCGGGTGAACTCGGCGTAACGGTCCACACCGTCTCGTTTCACCTGCGGAGCATCTACGAAAAGTTGCAGGTCCACTCCAAATCTGAAGCCGTCGCCAAGGCTCTGCAGAACCGCCTGATCTAATCAACTTATTACAGTCCTGACTGGTTTGCGCGCGATTTTCCCTGAAAGAATCGTCGTCGACTACCGTTTTCTCCCTTACTTACAAATCGTCGGCACTCTGCCAGGAATCGCTGCACGCAGCTACAGATCGAGGTAGTGACGCGCTGCCGGTTTTGAATTCAAATGCATTCCACGCACAACGCGCGATTTTGAAACCGGCAGCTTGAAGAAAGAAGAGGAGCTAACTCAATGAAAACCCAATCAACAAATCGTCACTACGATTGGCTGAACAGCTTAGCGTCGGCCATGAACGGTTTTAACACCGCTCCGCTGAAGCGCGACGAGCTTACCACCCAGACAGGTGACGACCTCAATTGCGACGACCAGGATTCGCCGTCGCCAACTAACCGGATGAAAGAGAGAGAAACCGAAATGCAAGTTTTGAATAACTACGAGACGCTTACCGGCCGCTTTGCTACCACGATGAGCACCATCGTCATGCTTATTGGCCTCTTGTTCCTGACCGGATCTGCGGCCTCGGCCAAAACGATCACCGTCACCGGCACCGGCGATACGATTGCCGTCGACGGCGTCGTCACGCTGCGCGAGGCAATTACCGCGGCCAACACCAACGCGGCGTCCGGTGATGCGCCCGCGGGTGATCCGGGCCTCGATGTAATTAACTTCAACATCGCGGGCGGCGGCGTCAAAACGATCAGTCCAACTTCAGCGTTGCCCATCATCACTGAGCCAATCACGATCAACGGCTACACCCAGCCAGGTGCGAGTCCGAATACGCTCGCGATCGGCGATAATGCAATCTTATTAATCGAGCTGAACGGTGTGAATGCGGGAGCATCTACTTTTGGGCTAATCATCAACGCGGTCAATTGCACCGTGCGGGGCCTGGTCATTAATCGGTTTAGCGTGTATGGCGTCCGGATAATGTCCGGTATGGGTAATAACCTGATTGCCGGTAACTTCATCGGCCTGGATCCCACGGGCACGATCGCCCTCGGCAACACATCCTCCGGCATTGGCGTGAATTCATCCGACAATGCCATTGGAGGTTCAGCGCCCGCCGACCGCAATGTTATTTCCGGCAACCACGCGCCCGGCATTTTCATAATCGACGGCAATTTTGGCGACGTTCTCAGCAACAATAAGATCCAGGGCAATTACATAGGGACGAACGCCGCCGGTACAGCCGCGCTGACGAACATCACTGCCGGAATCAACATCGCCGGCACGGACTCTAACCTCGTCGGTGGATCTAATCCCGGCGAGGGTAATCTGATTTCCGGCAACTCCGGCGAAGACGGCATCCGCATCGGTAATAGCTCGACGAACACTAAGGTCATGGGCAATCTCATCGGAACCAAGGCAGATGGAATCAGCCCTCTTGGTAACGGCAGGGGAATTACTTTGGCCAACACCGCTTCATCCACGATCATCGGCGGCACAGTGGCTGGCTCGGCTAACATCATTGCCTTTAGCAGCTTTGGTAATGCTGTGTCGGTTGAGAAGCAAAATAAACAGAATGCCATTCTTGGCAATTCGATCTTTTCCAATCAGTCAATCGCGATAAACGGTCTGGGAATTGACCTGAGCGATAACAACGGTGTCGGGGGCGTGACGCCAAATGACCCTGGCGATGCTGACACGGGCGGGAACGATCTACAGAATTTCCCTGTCCTGACTTCTGTTACTCCGAGCGGCGCGACGACGACCGTGCAGGGCACGCTCAACTCAACGGCGAACACGCAGTTTCGTGTCGAAGTTTTCTCGAATACTGTCTGCGATCCGTCTGGCTTCGGCGAGGGCCAGAAGTTCGTGGCCTTCGCTAATGTAACGACGGACGCCAACGGCGATGCCGGCTTTACCCAAAACATTCCGACTGCTTCGCTGGTTGGCCCGGTCTTTACTGCGACGGCGACTGACCCCAACGGCAACACTTCGGAATTCTCGCAGTGCAAGACTTCTGCCGCGGGGGGCTCTGGCGTTCTACAGTTCGGCACCAGCATGCTCACGTTCTTCGAGGCGGCAGGAACGGCGACCGTCACGGTTACCCGCACGCAGGGGAGCACCGGCACAGTCAAGGTTGACTACGCGACCGGGCCCACCAATCAGAGTAATAAAGCAACCGCAGGAACGGACTATACGACGACGAGTGGGCAACTCACTTTTCTGGACGGTGAAACCAGCAAGACGGTTAGCGTGCCCATAATTGATGACGCAATCTCTGAGCAGGAAGAAGCCTTTTCCATGACGCTCAGCAATCCGACCGGTGGCGCGACCATCGGCATTCAGAGCACGGTAACGTTCGATATTCTGGATGACGACGCGCCGGCCCTGACAATCAATGATGTACAAGTTGTGGAAGGCAACGCGGGAACCACCAATGCCACGTTCACTGTCAGCCTGACGCACACCTACTTCCAGGACGAGAGCGTCGATTACACTTCCGCGGCCGGAACGGCGCAGAGCGGCACTGACTATCAGCCGGCAAGCGGCACGCTCGTCTTCCTCGCGGGCCAGACTTCGAAAACGATCACCGTGCTCGTCAACGGGGACACGACGCAAGAGCCGGACGAAACTTTCTTTGTCCAACTCTCGAACAGCAACAATGTGAGCATTCTCAAAAGCAAAGGCACCGCCACGATCATCAACGACGATGCGCCCCCGGCTCCAACGGTGCAATTCAACAATGCGAGCTACAGCGTGCAGGAGGACCTGGGCGCCCTGACAATCACCGTTACGCGCACCGGCGACAGCAGCGCCCCGGCTTCGGTTGACTACGCGACCAACGACGGCACTGCGACGCAGAAGGGTGATTTTGAGTATGCGGCGGGAAGGCTGACGTTTGCTCCGGGCGATACCAGCAAGACCTTTCAGGTGCTCATTAATGAAGACATGTACCTCGAAGGCAACGAGACCTTCGGCCTAACTCTCAGCAATCCCGTCGGTGCTACCCTGGGTCAGCAGAGCACCGCTGCCGTCAGCATCATCGACGACTCGCCGGAGTCGCTTACCAATCCAATCGACGATGCTCAGAGTTTTGTCTACATGCATTATCATGATTTTCTCAATCGCGAACCTGACCAGGCCGGCCTCGCATTTTGGACTAACCAGATAACTGCCTGCGGCGCTAATCAGACCTGCATCGACGCTAAGCGCTCTGATGTTTCCGCGGCGTTTTTCGTCTCGATTGAATTCCAACAGACCGGCTATCTGGTGGAGCGCATCTATAAGGCATCTTATGGCAATCTGCCGGGAGCGCCAGTGCCGGTTCGGCTCAGCGAATTTCTCCCCGACACCCGAGCGATTGGACAAGGTGTGGTCGTGGGCCAGCCAGGTTGGGAACTGACCCTGGAGAATAACAAGCAGGCTTTCTTTACGGAATTTGTGCAGCGTTCGCGATTCGCGCTCGCTTATCCGAGTTCATTGACGCCGGCTCAGCTCGTCGATGCGTTGTCCGCGAATGCCGGACTTCTTCCCACGTCGGCGGATCGTCAGGCGGCGATCAACGAATTCGCCGGCGCCGCCTCGACGGCAGACACTGCCGCGCGGGCCCGGTCATTGCGCGATATCGCTGAGAACCCAAAGCTGGCGCAGCAGGAGTTCAATTCGGCATTCGTCCTGATGCAGTACTTCGGTTATTTGCGCCGCGATCCGAATGCGGCGCCGGAACCGGGTCTTAATTATGGCGGTTACAGCTTCTGGCTCAGCAAGATGGACCAGTTCAATGGCAATTACAATGATGCTGAGATGGTAAAGGCTTTTCTAGTGTCTCTCGAATATCGTCAGCGCTTCGGACCATGACGAATTGAAGCACGAGGCATGGACGATCGAACCCACCGGCTGATTACGGCAGGCGTTGATGAGTTAAGTCAGCGCCTGCCGCTTTTTATTTCGAGCCGCAGTCCGTCGGATGCCGCGATTGTCTCACCGGGCCATAACTTCTTCGCTTCCGCTTCCAGATCGATGTCGTCCCATTCAGGATAAAGATGAGTGAGCAGGAGTTGCTTTGGTTCAGCCAGTTGCGCAATACACATCGCGTCCGCGAATTCAAGATGTTTGCGCGTGGGTTTGTCGCGATAGAAGGAACATTCCAGTATCAGCAGATCGGCATCGCGGGCAAAGTCGGCGACCGCTTCTGAAAAACCTGTATCGGAGGTGTAGACGAGCGTCGCTCCGCTTTGGTCGGTTAGACGAATGGCGAGGCTCTCTGCGCGGTGAGGTGTTGAGATCGTTTCTGCCTTCAGTCCTGCAAGCAGGTCAAAAATGTGGGCCGATTCAGTTGGAGCAAACTCGTGAATTTCCACCGCAAAGTTTTGGTCGAACAGCTTGTAATTGTGCGAGTCATCAATGGCTTTCAATAATTTCTCTATGCCTTCACAGCCGACAATCCTAAGCGGCTTCTTTCGATCACCGATCCCCGGCGCCCATTTGATTCCAAAGAGAAACGGCGCGAGACCCGCACAATGATCCAGATGCAAATGGCTAATCCAGATCGCGTCGAGGTTGGGCCAATCGAGATTCTCCTGGGCCATGCGATGCGGCGCGTCGGCGCCGCAATCGAGCAGAATCGATCCGGCTTCCGTCTCGAGCCAGAAGCCCGCTGACGCGCGCTGCGGATGAAAGACGGAGGTGCCGGAACCGAGAACGATGAGTTGCATGAAGGAAGGCTAAATTGAAAATCCAGAATTGAAAAGTGCGTGTGAGCTATTGCTTCGCTCCCCAGGAGCAAAATATTTTAGCTGCAAGGCAGTCAGTACCGAGAGCGGTAGCGACCGGGTCGCCGCTAATTACAAGAATCAAGCGAGTCAGGGTTAACCCGGTCGCTACCGCTCCGATACTGACCTCATCCGCAAATTGATCGCGCGCAACTATGAATATTTCGCGCCTAACGGCGCTGACCGCCAAACTTCTTCCGGCCCGAGGCTGTTTTATTGCTCGGCTTCTTGTTGTCACACCGGGTTATCGCATATCCTGACGCGCTCTTAATTTTGAAACCGCGAAATAAGCAAATTCTCGCTACGGCGCCAACGGAAGCAGACCGAACATGAGCATAAAAGCAGACAAGTGGATACGCCGCATGGCCCAGCAGCACGGCATGATTGAACCCTTCGAACCTGGCCAGGTTAAGGAAGTCGACGGCCGGCGAGTTGTTTCGTATGGCACTTCCAGTTACGGCTATGACGTGCGGTGTGCTGATGAGTTTAAGCTCTTCACTAATGTCTACAGCGCGATCGTGGATCCGAAGAAGTTCGACAATAAGAGTTTCGTCGACATTAAGGCTGACCATGTGGTGATTCCACCTAATAGTTTTGCCCTGGCCCGAACGGTGGAATACTTCCGCATACCCAGAAACGTAATGACTATCTGTCTGGGAAAGAGCACCTACGCGAGGTGTGGAATTATCGTTAACGTGACCCCTTTCGAACCTGAATGGGAAGGATATGTAACTCTGGAATTTTCGAACACGACCCCGATGCCGGCAAAGATCTATGCTAACGAAGGAGTCGCTCAAGTCATATTTTTCGAAGCCGATGAAGTCTGCGAAGTTTCATACAAAGACCGTGGCGGGAAGTATCAAGGGCAGCAGGGAGTAACTCCGCCGAAGTTGTAGCGGTCTCAGTTCTCAAAGATTGATATTTTCATCATAGTTATTGATATCTTTTCTCAAGCTACCCAATCCATGTTGCGAGCTCGGCGTTTTTTGACCCCCGTCAAGATCGAAAGCCGCTGCCATACCCACGTAATCAGAGGGGAACTCCACCGAAGGTTTTTGCTGGGACTCATACAAACACTCCGAGTAATATCGTTCTGCCTTGCGAATATTGAAGTCGCACCTAAAGAAGACGGAATTTCGCCGTGAGAGTTTTCTAATGACATTTTGCAAGATCACGGACTTCCCAAAACCCGCTAGTCCCGTAATCGCCACCATTCGACGAGATGCAGTATCGACAAGTGCACTGTAAATCTGTTGCTCGATTGAACGGCCAAGGTACTGGTCCTCGTTGTACAACAAATGACATTACCTCTGGTATAACTTGTCTTTACAAAATGAGTTCCAGAAGCACCTAAATAAAAAACAAACACCCATCATAATCGCTGTCTTCACTAGTATCTTCTTGAGGCTCAGACTCATCCGTCGAGATGATTGATGAAAATAACCTGCGTAGGTTGTCCCACGCGTCCTGATGAATATCAGATGTTAGAAGTCTCTTCAATAGAATTACATCCTATAGGAGAGGTTACTGAGAGCGCTGATCATAACCCACCCTCAATCTTACTGACGAGGATCTCATCGACGAGATTTCACTAACTATGAGAACCTGGAAGTGTGTTGGATCTCATAGTTAATTAGCCGACGAGGTTGAGCGGCAACGGCACCCACGCAGAAAATCGTGATCCGCAAGGCCCGTCGAAAATGGGATGCTCGACTTATCCAGGACCGTCCTTCTGTCTCAAATCCAGAGTGAATAGAACTTCGGTATCAACGCCATCCGTGACGGTTATTGGTTGCCTTAGTTGCTCGGGAACTCCGCGCGGCAACTCCGATCCCGGTGAAGCCAGGATCATCACGGCTTCATAATTGCCGGCTGGAACATTCTTAATAACGAACTGCCCGCGCGAATCGGCCTGACCGTTCAGTCGAGTGCCCTCGCCCTGGCGCATCAAGCTAACGAAGATTAAGACGTTATTCGGCAAGGTGCCGCCCACGATCTTGACCTGTCCGCGAACCACGCTCTCCCCAAAGGCTACATAGATTTTGAATCCTGACAAGTTTTGGCCGGGCCGGAGATCAATCTCGCGACCCTGCCTTACGCCGTTGTGTTCGATACGGGTCATGGTAAAGCCTGGCGCTTCAGACCCGATGATCTGTAGAGAAGTTTTTCCCGGGCGGATTCCCTCGAGCGAAAACGAGCCGTCGGGATTGATCTTTGAGACCGCTCCACTCCCATAAACGCGAATCTCGGTTGGCCCGGGATTGAAGCTGGACGCGACCATTAGCCTCGACAGTCGCGCGAGGACATTCCGGTCAGTGACGCCTTCGGGAACCACGACGCCGGAAATGGTCAGGCCGCGCTGAAACTTTATTTCCAGATCTGTGACGTCGCTGTCCACTATTTCAAAAGGAACCGGTTCGCTGTAGACCTTTGGCGCCGACGAATCGGACGGCTGGAGAGACGCCGGGTCAATCATGAAGGCATAGCGGCCGGGCGTTATGCCTTCCACCCGAAACTCACCTTGCGAATTCGTCGGCGTTCCTGGTCCGGACGAACTGCTGACAAAGCTCTGACCCTGGTTCTGCTGCACATCGCCCAATGAAAACTGCACGCCCGCAAAAGGTTGGTTGTTGTCGGCGTCTATCACCCGCCCACTGACGGCGTAGGTCATTGCGCGCGGGCCCAGCTTAATGTCAATGTTTTTTGCTTCGCTGCCTGCGCTTACTTCAACAATCGTTGCCCTGGCGATGTCGGTGGCGTCCGGGTGAAAAGTCCTCGCATAATATCCCGAGGCTCGGGTTTCAGACATTCTGCCGTTCTCCTGGCCCGCGCTTACCTTATAGCGACCTGGAGGCAAACCGTAGAGGCGATAGACGCCACGGTCGTCAGTCGCATACATCATGTAATTCGCCCATACCGGATTTGCTGCGCGTACAGGGGAGCCGTTCTCATCGACTTGCGTCAGGCTGATTCGCTCTGCGATAACGGGCCGTCCGTCCGTATCAGTCACCCGTCCGGTAATCACACCTCCGCGGGTCAATTTGAAATCGATTCCTTCGACCGTTTCGTTGGCTGCCAGATTGACAATCCGTCCCTGGCCAAACACCGCGTTGGTGGGAACGTAAACCGGGGCTACTGGCGTGAGGCTGACCATGCCCGCAGGCAATCCAAAAATTCGATAATTGCCTTCCGCATCAGATTTCGCCTGACCAATTTGCGTTTGAGAGTTTTGATTCGTAGCTATAACGACGATTCCGGGAGCGGGCTTCTCGCCACTGGTCACGCGGCCAGAGATGGATCCGGTTAGCTTCGCTTTGCTTTCCGGAGCTTGCCCGAAAACTAGAATTGTTGAGCATGCAAGAATCGCGGAGATGACAATTGAGCCAAAGCCAAAGGGTCGTTTGATTCTGGTCATAGGAGATGTCCTCCAGAAGCGATCAAGGTTACCCGCCTGTGTGGGCGACATCAGCGCACGCGAAACCTCTGGCGGTGATGCAGTCTTGGGCGTGATTCATGGCTGGACGCCGCACCACTTGCCAAACTGCACCACTACCAGAAATCAACTCGTTGAGCGACCCAGGCCCGGGCAATCCATTGCCCGCGCCGAACCTTGTTAATCTGCCAAACTGCAAGTATGGTCGGTGTCGGTATCATCGGTGCTCGATTCAGTCCCGCACCCCACACATGCCTCCGGTCTGCTTTTCTTTGGGAAGCCGCTGGATACTTCATTCAAGAAATAAACGACCTGGGAGCCGGAACATGATTGTCCCCCACAGGACCCGGTGTCGGCATGGTCCCACGAATAACACTTTTTCTCCTCAGCGTGATGGGCGAAAGATCTGGACGTCAATCCGGCGAATCTCTTTAGGTTCGCCGCCAACACCGCGTCCCAACTCTTGTCACGAACCCAACGCGACGGGTGGTCCTTGTCTCGCACGACCGGGTTGCCGCTTATCCAACCGGTGTCGTCATCAAAAAGTACCATATCAACAGAAACAGTCGTGAGTTTCGCGGCGGGGTCGGCCAGCCACTTCTTATCTGGCGGCAGTCCGCCACACCCTGCTTGACTGACCTTCAGATCAGTCGTTCTGGCAGGGAGTAGAGTCAGGTCCTCACCCGTCCTGGCGAATTGGGGTGAAAAGTGAAACATCTGCCCCCCGGTAATGAAAATGTCGGGAAGTGTCGTATTGCCTTTAGCATCTTTCGAAAACTCAATCCTCAGTCTTATGAGTTTTATGTTTTTCTGCGAGGCGTTTCGAACGGTAACCGAGAGATCCCGCAACCAATCGTCGGACGCGGAAAACGATGCGCCCGATGAGATTCTCTGCTTGGCTAACTTCATCTCGACAATCTCGAGTGGGGGTTGCTTAACATAGATTGGCCAGCGGTAGATTGAAACTCTGCCAAGGTGATTTCCAACTTCGGTTCGCCCAACCGCAATTGTCACGATGAGAAGCGGGAGCACTGAAAGGACTTTGCTTTTTGTTTTCATGCGATCCTCCTTTGGATTGAGTAAGCGCACGGTTTATAGCATAGGCCCCAAATGGCAGCAAGATTTTTTGCTAGAGAGCACAATGGCTGAACGGGAAATGCTTAACTACGGTCGAGACCAGCGTCTGTCAATGATCCAAAAACGACTTCCGAGTATGTTTCGCTACGGGACGGCAGCTGGCATTGCTAAGTCCCGTTCGGGTTCGGGTCACACCTGAGCATGAACATCTCGCAATTTGCTGGGACATCAGTTATGCGCCGGAAGGAGTCAACAATTGATAGGATTCTGGCGAAAAGGATCAGTAACCATGAGATTCCGAACTCATGAACAGTGAGAGGACGGCTGTAAGTTGTTGTATCTTAGCAAGAGAGATTTCATTAACGATGAGAACCTGGAAGTAGTGCCGGTTCTCAGGACGGGCAGGTTGAGTACCACCCATGAGCGGTGAACAGTTTTTGAGGTTTAAGAAGCTCGATCCTTTGGCGATGTTGCCCACTCGTGGGAGTCCGTTCTCGGCGGGATTAGACCTTCATTCGATCGAAGCGACCACCTTGGAACCAAATCAAAGGCAACTGATAAGAACCGGTCTCGCAGTTGCCATACCTGAGGGCCATTACGGTCGCCTCGCGCCGCGATCCGGTTTGGCGGTGCAGAAGGGAATTGATGTCCTGGCCGGAGTCATCGACGCCGACTACCGCGGTGAGATTCAGTGCTTACTCCACAATACGGGAACCGAAATTGTAGAGTTGCCGGCG
Source organism: Blastocatellia bacterium (assembly GCA_003487805.1). Lineage (GTDB taxonomy): Bacteria > Acidobacteriota > Blastocatellia > Pyrinomonadales > Pyrinomonadaceae > UBA11740. The sequence goes on from DNNE01000065.1 coordinate 89,483, forward strand.
CAGTCAAGAATTTGTCAGTTGATAATTGAGAAGCTGATCACCCCCACTCCCGTATGGGCCGACGATCTTACGAACACCATGCGAGGCAGCGGTGGTTTTGGCTCAACAGGTTGAAAGAGATCTACGCGATCACTCTTGTCGCATCGCGCGCCGGAGCGAATCAGGAATTCGAGATCGATCAGCGGCGAATACGGGGCGGAACTTGCTGTCGAATTTCAACGCGACGTAAGGCGTTCCATCGTTCAGATCGATCACCAGAATAGCTTCTTCGATCGTGCATGAATGAGCCATGCAGCCTCGCATCACGATCGTGTCGCCGTCCTTCTCAATAGGTGTCTCGACCTGCATTCGATCCGTGAAGGCTTTGTAATTCGTTCCCAGTAATTGACGCAGGCGCGTCTTTACCGACGGCACCCCACGGAACAGCTCGTTCGGATACTTACCAACATAGCGTGCGAGGTTCGACGATTCAGGAGTTGACTGACCGCGCGGCAGAATCTCAACCACGACCGTGAAGTTGCCACGCCACGCATTGGCCATCGGACTCTCGCTGACGCCAATCTTATAATCGCCAGTCTCACTAAGGTCGTCATCGAAAACTACGCCGCCGGGTTGGGTTTCCTGTTGGCCGGTAGGAGAGATCACTGTGCCGTGGGTCGCGTCGCGCGCGTTGATGTTGACGCGCATGTGCTGACCGGCGCTGGCCCGCAAGACGAACCACGCTGAATCTCGATTGCCGCGCAGATAACCAGTCGCGCGCGCGACGGTGGCGGCTCGCGCAAATACGATTCGCTGAGGGGCCCGCTCAGTCTGTGCGATCGTGGCCAGGCAGGCGGCAATGATTAGCAGGGACGAGGCAACAAATCTGTTAATAGTCATTGGATCCTTTCCGAGTTGCTTAATGTTTTGGATTTTCTTTCCTTTTAATCTGTAAGACGGTTCACCTCCTTATTCCTTGAGACGGATTTCGATTCGTTCCTTCAAGCTCATGATTGCAACCCGAAGGGTTGTCCGAAAGTAGCCGGTGGTCGGAGCAGAGCGAAGACCACCGGTACCAAGTGATAACAGATCGCACCCTGTAGGGTGCCACTAGTCTTGTCTTGCGAATTCAGAAAGCGTCTTGCACCCTTTCAGGGTGCCGACAATCAATCCATTTTCTTCCGGTGGTCTGCGACCACCGGCTACTCTCTCGCAGCCCTTCGGGCTGACACGCGGCGTTCACTTATAGCCAATAACCACACGCTCGATCGTCGGTGGCAGATCGTGCATCTCGCTGCGTGTGAAGCCGGCGTTCTGAAACATTCGCTCGAGCTCGGCGAACGTGTACGCGTCGCCACTGGGCGTGCCGCCGAGCATTTGCATGCTGAAGGCGGCGGCTTGCGGCGGCGTCACCCGATCGTCGTTCGGAACGAATTCAAGCGCGACTGCGCGACCGCCATCCGCTAATGACGCGTGAACTTTTCGCAGCAACGTCTCGCACGTCTCTTTGTCGAAGTGATGCAGGAAATTCGTCAGCAGCACGAGATCGTAGCCAGTTCCATAATCAACATCGAACGCGCTGCCGGGTTTCGTGTGATAACGATCTGAAACGCCGGCGCCCTGCGCATTTTCTTTGGCGACATCGAGCACCTTCGGCCAATCGAGCGCGGTGACTTCAACCTGCGGATTCTGCCTGGCGAAAGCAATGCCGTACAGACCGTGACCCGCGGCAATGTCGAGCACGCGCAGGTTCTTGTCTTTCGTCTGATCGACTAGTTGGGCCATCAACTGCGCCGGGAGCGCCATCATCGGCGCCATGGCGCGCGCAAAGTCTTCCCATATCGGATTTTCAGGCTCGACCGACGAGGTGCCGACGGAGCCGCCGTTGCGAACCGCCTCAGTCAGTCGATCAAAGTTGCCCATGACGTTAGGCGATAAGATGAATCCGGTGACCGTGCCCATGTAGGCGGGCGACCGTTTGTCGAGAAACATCGCCGAGTCCGCGGTCAATTCGTAATTGTTTCCCTGCTTGGTTAAGAAACCGATGATGGTGAGAAAGTCGCAGAGGATGCGCGTGCCGCGTTCGGATGCGCCGCACCTTTCGGCGATCGCTTTCGCGGTCGTGTTGCCTTCACCGATCGCGGTGAACACTTCGAGTTCGATTCCGGTCTTGATTGCCTGGGTTCGTTGATACGCATTGAAAGTGTCGAATAATAACGCCGGCGTCGGCTGTTTTCCGGTCTGAGCTTCTGGAGCCATGAGTATTTCCTTTCGATGGTGAATTAAGTTTTTGGGGAAGCGAAAGCCTACTAGAAGAGATGAGGAAAAGTCTAACCACGATTGGAGCCGATGTGTCAGAACCCCGAGCGGTAGCGAGGTGGATCAACCGCTCAACGTTGAATAAGTGATCCGGTCGCTACCGCTACCGCTCCCGGTTCTGACACTAGTTCAGTTTTAGCGAAACCGGTTGGGCCAATCCTTCAATGGTGAGCGTGAGGGTTTTTGGCGACGACACTGGATCTTTTTTCGCCGACAGGAAAATCAACAATCCGTGACGCTTACCTTCGGCATGTGTAACCGGGTCCTTCAAATTAAACTCATAAGCGCGAAATTCCTTTTCGAAGGTCTTGCGTGAATTTGGATTGTAAGCAAAGACACCGTTCGCTTTCAGGATGCGCGAGATTGCCTGCTTCGCTGAGATTAATTTCCATTCGGTATTTGCTTCGTCGTGCAAACGAAACTTCAGTTTCCTGATCTCAACCGCATCACCACTGTTGTGAGCAATCTCGAGTCGCACGGGCAGCAGGCCCGCCAACTGCAGATTCGATTCAAACAGCTCTTGCGTCGCTTCGTCGGTCAATAACGGCGCCGCCCGAAACGAAAGCGAGCCGACGTTTGCGCTCGCCGCCGAGGCAGGCATCGCCGGTATTTCGCTGACGGGTTTTACTTTGAAGAGAGAACCGTTGCAGGAGGCGTTCAGGAGCGCGAGCACGCAGACGCCGAGCCGGGTTGCGGCTCTCGAAATCGGCAACGTCGTGCGGATCATCTTGATTGAATTAGCTGGCGATTTGAATCGGTTCGGCGGTTGCGGCCATGCTCGATCCGAGTTGATGAAGCTGGGTCGCGTCGACCATGTTCAGGCCCTGATCGCGCACCGTCTTAAATCCTGGAAGAATTTCATCGACCGGCGCATGCATCACGCCCTTGCTGCGTTTGTATCCGGTGTAATCAAGGTAGAGATGCTTGCGCATGAAGCGATCGGGCACGCCGGCAAATCGGTACAGCGGATACTTGATACCGTTGCCGAAGAGTTTGCGACCGAGCATGTAGTAGTAGATCGGCACGCCAAGAGAGAACTTCATGTTTGCGGTACCTCCGCCGTGCCAGAAGTGCAGGTTGTATTTCCAGCAAGTGTAGAAAAATTCCCATTGCAAATCGGTCATCTCGATCAGCTTGGCGCTGTCCTTCTGCTGCATGCGCGTGTTCTCGAGCGGAACGAAGAAAGTGGGAACGAAGGTGCCCTTGGCATCGCGCAAATCGTAAAGCAGGTTAAGGGATTCTTTCGTGTCTGCGTCAGTCTCGCCCGGTAAGCCAATGATGAAAGTGCAGAACGGAAACCAATTGTGCTTGTTCAGGGTTTCCATTCCTTTCAGAACCACGTCGCGCCATTGGCCAGCCTTGTAAGGATAAGCCTTACCCTTCATGAAAATGTCGAAGAGGCGCGAGCTGCCCGTCTCTAAACCAATGATCGGATCGGTCATGCGCTGATCGGGATCGGTGGATTCCTTGTGCTGCACGTGCGAGAAGGGAACGATGAGCGGGGTCAATCGCTCGACGATCGTCGGATCTTTTACGACCGGCGCCATGGTGATGTGCGACATCTGCAGCGTCTCGATGCCGGGAACGCTCTTCACCCCGCGCAGCATCGTCTCCAGCGCGGTAGTGTTGGTCTCGAAATTCGAGGCTTGCTCATAGAGGAACATGTCCTCAGTCGCCAGCATGATTTCAGTCGCGCCCTCGCGCGCATTGACGTGCACACTCTCCATGATGTGCTCGAGCGGAAACGAGCGGCCAACTTTGGTGGCAGGTCCGCAGAACTGGCAGCCGCGCCCGCAGCCGCGCGTGATCTCGACCACGCCGAAGGTCGAACGGTGTTTGACGACTGGAATCTCTTCGACAGTCGGCTGCATGCTCTTCGGAACTTTGATGATGCGTTCGAGCGTGGGATCACCGGCCATCATGCGCTTGAATAGATCGCTAAAGACGCGCTCGATCTCGCCGTCAATCAGGTAATCGACATTGAACTCGTCGAGGCGTTCGGCGCGCTCAAGTTGCCATGCGCCGGGACCGCCGATGACGATCTTCGGTCGATACTTCTTGATCACCGGGTGCGTTACGATTTTTAGAAACTCGGCCGCATTCAAGGGAATCAGGTTCTTGCCGGCGATCTTTGAATAGACATCCGTCGCATAAGAAATGCCCAGCGGATTGTGAGCGTGAATCGCGACGACCTTCGTTTCCGGACCGATGAACTTCTCTAAATTTTCAAGATAGCAAACGACTACGTCTTCCTCCGGGTAATCGCGCAACAACAGAGTCTCGACCATGCGCAATCCGTTGGGGACATATTTCGCGCGACCATCCGGCCAGGACTCGTTCATTAAAGACTCTGGACTTATCCATTTGTGTCCGAATTTGGCGGGAATAGTTGCCGACAGCATCTGTTGCCAAATGCTGTGACGCCATTCACTCGCTTCGCTGCAAGAAGCTGTCAGAACGATCTTTGGTGATCCCAACGGGAGCCCCCTTTAAGTCAGGGAATGAAGACAGTTACTATAACGCGGCGGATTCTAGCACCTGCCGCTTGCCGTGCCAAGCAGAATGTCTGAAGTCTCCTGGTCCGGTCTGGCCGCTCGGCAAGAATGTCTTGCCCTTTAGCGACCCGGGTACGGGCGCGTCAAGTCAAACTGAGCCTATCCTCGGGATGTCACCTATGTACCCTATCGCTCTGGTGTGGTATAGTCCGCAAACTCGACAGCGCGAAGCTCTGAAGCGCGTGGCGACTGACATCATCCTCGTGTCAGTCAGCAGTTTTTTCAATTCCAGCGGGGCGGCGATAACGCCTGAGTGAGAGTTCGCGACACTTATGAAGATTCTTTTATACAATCCGGACAACGGCGTGACTCGCAATTTCATGCCGCATTTGTGGATGTTTTTGCTGAAAGCGCTCACTCCTCCGGAACATGAAGTGCTGCTGATTGACGGTAATGCAAAGCCTCTGAATGACGAGGAACTAATCCAGTACATCAAGCAGGAAAACATCGGCCTGGTAGGCATCGGCGCGATGACGCGCATGGTCGCCAAAGCCTATCGAGTGGCGGACGTAATCCGCGCCGCCGGCGTTCCGGTGGTGATGGGTGGACCACACGTAACTGAACTGCCGGATGAAGCGCTGGGCCGCGATGGCGGACCGCGACACTGTGATGCCGTGGCTCTGGGCGAAGCGGACGAGACCTGGCCGCTAATTGTCGAAGATGCGGTGCGTGGTCAGCTCAAAGAAATTTATAAACCCGTTGATGAGGCCGGAAAGGAACGAAAGCCGGCGCTGCAGCCATATCCGACCATTCCCTGGGAAGACATGGAGCTCGATCAGTTCGACATGATTCCCAACTTCTTCCGTCCGCTGCTTAAGCGTTACGGCGCGGGCTGGCGTTCGGTTCAGCTGATTCCGATCGAATCCGGCCGAGGTTGCCCCTACGGTTGTGAGTTCTGCACAGTCACCGGTTTCTTTGGCGATTCGATTCGCTTTCGGAGTAATGAAAGCATCGTCGAGGAATTGCTGCGTTTGAAGCGGCGCGCGCGAAAAGCGCATGGCCAGGTGATGGTGTTCTTCATTGACGACAATTTCGCCATCAACATCAAGCGCACAAAGTCACTGCTGCGCGACATGATCGCGGCGAACGCGCAATTGCCGTGGCTCGCGCAGATCAGCGCGAATCTCTTGCGCGATGAAGAGCTGGTCGATTTGATGGCCGAGTCCGGATGTCGTTGGGTGTTCATCGGAATGGAATCGATCGATCCGGTGAACCTTGCGGACGTCGCCAAGAGCTTCAACAAGCCGAACGAATACGCGCCGGTGCTCAATCGGTTGGCGCAACGTGGCATCTACGCAGTGACGTCTTTCATTTTTGGTTTGGACAATGACACGGCGGGTGTCGCCGATCGCACTCTCGAACAAATTGAGTCTTGGCCCGCCGGACTTCCCGTCTTCGGTCAGCTCACGCCGTTTCCGTCAACTCCGTTGTACGAGCGTCTGAAGAAAGATGGAAGACTGACGCGACCGAAACACTGGCTTGAGTTTGCGCCTTATCAAATGGCGAATACGCCTTTGAAGATGACCATTCCGCAAACGCAGGAGGAGCTCACCAAGGCCTGGCTGGTTTCCTATAGTACAGAGAGAACTGAGCGCGCGATGGAATCGTTGCGTGATAAGCCGATTCACGATCGCGTGATGCACCTGACAATGCGCATCCTCTTTCGGGGCATTTATTTTCCGCAACTGAACAAGCGGGCGTGGTTCAAAGTGATCTTTAATAATCGCCGCCCGATTTTCAAGCTGGTACGCGAAGGTTTTGGAATTTGGCGAGCATCGCGTCGAAGGGCTTCAGTCATTTCGCCCGTAACTGGCTAAATCCGCCGGTCTTCATTTCTTTTGCAATACTATCGTTCGCGGGATCTGTTGAAGGTCGTTTCGTATCTCAATCAGTTTCCAAACCTCCCGATCTACTAAATCGCGAATCGCCACATCCTGATTGATCCCGAACTCAAAAACTAAATAACCGGCGGGCCTGAGATGGCCTGGCGCATCGAGGAGCAAGCGGCGGATTAGGGCCAGCCCATCACTGCCGCCGGCGAGCGCCGCCCGCGGTTCGCGCTGCACTTCGCGCTGAAGAGTTTTCATCTCGTCATCAGAAACGTAAGGCGGGTTGGAAACGATTAGATCGAGCGTCTCGTTGACAGAGATTGCGTCGAAAAAATCAGATTGAACCAGGCGTAATCGATTTGCGACGCGATGTCGTTCGGCATTTCGTTGGGCGATCCGCAGGGCCTGCTCCGAAATGTCGATGGCGATCGCGCGCGCTTCGCGACACTCGTTTAGGATTGAAACCGCGAGACATCCTGATCCTGTGCCTATGTCGGCGAACGCGAACTCCGCGTTGGCGTCAACAAGTTCCAGTGCTGCTTCTACGATCAGCTCGGTTTCGGGGCGGGGAATCAAGACATCCGGCGTGACTTCGAAGTCGAGTTTAAAAAACTCCTGGTGACCGGTGATGTATTGCAGCGGTTCGCCCTGCACACGCCGAGCTATGAATTCTTCAAACTGCTTTAGTTGATGTTCGGCAATCGTAGCTTCAGGATGCGCGACGAGAAATGCGCGGTCGCGGCCGATTACGTGACTCATAAGCACGCCGGCATCGAGTCGCGGCTCGCTTATGTTCGCGTCGAGCCTCCGGGCAGCTTCGCTTAGGGCAGTGCCGACTGAAGCGGACATCTTGTGATCTGATTCTGCTTTCTCTTCGTTATTGATCGCAATCACATTCTATATTACGCTGCGCGTTGAATCGTCAGGTGAATCGCTGGATGAGTCGTTATTGGTCGCGCAATTCGGACCTGTGGGGATTGCGGATCGCTCAACGCAATCCCGATTTATCGGGATTGCGCTCGGGCATTCAGCGGAAGGCAAGCGCGATTGCGACTTTACTTTGGGTAGCACGAAACGAGTCTCGTTTCTCCCGTACGGACGGCGGAGCCCCGACTTTAGTCGGGGTTTCGCAAGTTCAAGGGCAAAGCTCTGAAAACTTTTTGAACGAAGGAAGACCACTTCTAAAAAATGGGCGCCCTGTCAAAAAGCCTTGTTCTATTTGCGCTGAATTGGATTGACGCGCAGTTAACTCTTATTTGGGTTCGCGCGGACATCGCCAGCGAGGGCAATGGATTGATGAGCGCACTGCTCAGGATTGGGGATGCTCCTTTCCTGCTGGTGAAACTCGCCATTGGTGCTTTTGCCGCTTACACCCTCTATAAATGCTCGCATTTGCCGCTGGCGCGACGCGGTATGCAGCTGGTCCTGATGATCTACTGCGCGCTGATGATTGCTCACGCGGCGACGGGGTTGTCGGCGCTGGGCTGGCACACTCCGCTCGCATTTATTACTTACATTACTAACGTTCCGCATACCCTGCTGACGCTTTTCTCGTAACATCTCTTAACAATCAAAGACTGGAGCGCAAGCGTCCCGCTTGCGGGAATTGATTTGCGAGCAAAGTCACGACGATATCGTACCTTGCAAGCGAGACGCTTGCGCTCCAGTCCCAGAGCGCCGGCTGGTACCACTTTCGAAAACATTTTGGAACTCTTGCGTGAGATAGCGGAACCCGGTGGCCTCTCCGCGCGTTTTGCAAATGCGCTTTGCACAACCGTAGACTAGTGACGCCGCATCTCAGTAGGGGTTAGGAGAATTCGAATTATGTATAAAGTAACAGCACGTCAGATTTTGGTGATTGCGTTCGCTTCGGCGATGTTGGCGGCCGTCACCGTGCTCGGGGTTCAGGCATTATCCGGCCATTTTCAACCGTTCAGTTCGGCGGCGGTCTCGCCGGCGGCAAGCGTAGCCGACCCGTCATTGGCAACCGATGAGCAGAACAATATCGATGTCTATAAGGCATCCGCTCCCGGAGTCGTCTACATTCAGTCGACGACGACGGTCCGCGACATATTCGGCTTGTTCGCCGACGCGAGAGAAGGCGCGGGCTCGGGATCGATTATCGATGAGCAAGGCGACATTCTTACCAACTATCACGTCATCGCAGATGCGGAAAAGCTAACGGTCAGTTTCGGCAACGGCAAAAATTATCCAGCCCAGGTCGTGGGGAAAGATCCGGACACGGACCTGGCAGTCATTCGTTTGCTGCAACCGCCGAAAGAGCCGATGACCGTTGTTCCCCTCGGCGATTCAGACAAACTGATTGTAGGTCAAAAAGTTTTAGCGATTGGAAATCCGTTCGGTCTTGATCGAACCTTGACCACCGGTGTCATCAGCGGCTTGCAACGACCGATTCGCGCCGAAAATGGCAGACAGATCGAAGGCGCAATCCAAACAGACGCATCGATCAATCCCGGAAATTCCGGTGGTCCATTGCTCGATTCACACGGCCGGATGATTGGCATCAACTCGCAGATTGAATCACCGTCGGGGGCGTCCGCGGGCGTGGGATTTGCAATTCCGGTGAACATCGCGAAACGCATCGTTCCGCAACTGGTGCGAAACGGTTCGGTGCAGCGGCCCGATCTGGGTATCAATCCGCGTGATGTTGAGGCGCTGCGAAGACAAGTCGAGTTGCCAGTATCCGACGGGGTATTGATTTGGTCTGTGCGACCGGGCGGACCGGCGGCAAATGCGGGCCTGAAAGGCCTGGCGCGGACCGACGATGGGGATATCGAACTGGGCGACATTATCGTAGCGGTTGATGGGCAAAAGATTGCGAACAACGATGATTTGTATCGCTTTCTGGATAAGCACCAAATCAACGATACGGTGAACGTCGACGTAATCCGGCGCGGTCGGCATACGACTATTCCGGTGCGCTTGACCGTGACAGCGCCCACGCGGCGTCGCGGGTACGGGGAATAATTTAACTCAACCGGAAAAGGGAAAACGCGCGTCGTTAAAAGCGGCGCGCGTTTTGTGTTTTACCGCGCCGAGGCTGTTGACGTTCGAGGTGGGTTCTCCATTTCTTGATCATTGTGCGTAATACCCGTAGCTGCTGTTCGGTTAGCGGCTCTTGCACGATCATCAGGTGAAGAGCGCTGTCCTCGTAGTTGAATCCCGGTACCACATGCGTACTTGCCTGCGAATGGCGCAAAGGCGGTTACGTCTCTCTTTGATTAGAAAGTGTAACTCTCGTTCACCTTCGTCCAGCAACACGTTGTCTATCGCGTGTGTTAATGAAGAGTGTCCGTCACCCGACATGTTCTTGTTGTTTCCGAAAGGCCGACAGTAAGAAATGACCAGCGCGGTTTCAAATGCTGATCGAATCAGGTTCAACTGTCCAGAAGTCTTCTCGTAAAGCTTCCTCCGAAGCATGTATTGAACAAAACGATCGCATTCTCGAAAGTCACCGCGAAATTGTGCGGCGATATTTTCGCATCTCTCCGGGATCGCTTCCGTTATCACTTAATTCCATGCGGGTTCACTCCGGAGTTGGTCACTTGAGCCAGTTCGCGATCTCAAGAGTCTTGATCCGTCGAAAATGCTCCTCATTGTTCGTCACGATTCCGCAGTTCTGCGTTAGCGCGCAAGCAGCAATGAGAATATCCGCATCTCCGATCATTTGCCCTCGTTTATACAGGTCCGCGTAGATATCGGCGGCGCGCAACACAACCTCATCCGTGATAGCCAGAATCCTGGTTTTCTCACAGAACACTTCAAAGCGAGCCATTTGTTTCTCGGCGTCTTTTGCTTTCAGTCCTCGCAGAATTTCGTAACGAGTAATTATAGAGATGGTGAATTGATCATGATCTGCGAGATAGGTCTTGGCCCTTGGAAGCACAACACTATTTCCGCGCATCAATGATGAGAGTATGTCTGTATCGAGGATGATTCCCGTGAAGTCATGAGGTCAGGGAATCATGGAAGAATTTGGTGCGGTCGAGAGCTATGGTTTCTATTTCATCAATATCTTTGTCTCTGAGACCATCGTAGACATGACTCGCAAGTTCAATTAGATCACCGTGCGAAATGTTTGGAGTCTCGACAGTCAGTCTTACACGCTGCCCTTCCGAGAAAGGCAGTGAGCCGTTCTCAACGGGCTTAAATTTACCTTCTTCGAATACTCCTTCAAGTATTTGGGTCATGATGCAATCACACCCTCTCAGGATCTCACCCGGGCGGCCAGGTCATCTCGCGTCCGCCCAGCACGTGCACGTGTATATGAAAGACAGATTGGCCGGCGCCGCTGCCGGTATTTATCACTGTGCGATAGCCACCACTGTCCGACAATCCGTGATCGTAGGCCACTCGCGCGGAGATCCTCAAAAGATGGCCTAATAGTGATTCATCTTTTTGCGAAGCATCGTCGAGCGAGTCCATGTGCTCGCGCGGAATGACTAATAAGTGCGTGGGGGCCTGCGGATTAGCGTCGCGAATAACGATGCAACGAGGGTCCTGGTAAACCACGTCAGCGGCGGCAGTTCCCGCCAAAATCTTGCAAAATAGGCAATCTGTCTCGCTCATGTCGGGAATAATAACACAGAGTTCAGCGGTTCAAAGTTCAAGCATCCGGTACGGAACCGCTTGCGCTAGCAAGCGGGTAATCCCAAGGAAACTACCCGGTCGCTTGCGCGACCGGTTCCGTACCGGTTTTGTCTTGTCGACATTCTGGACAAAGCCGCTAACAGCGCAACCTGAAGGTTGAACGCTAGAGACTCTCTTGCGGCTGCGTCGATAGCGGAGCAGTCACCGAATCGCGCACACGTTCGATGTCAGCGCCGACCTCCTTCAACTTCGTTTCGATCTTTTCGTAGCCGCGATCGATGTGATAGACGCGATCGATCAAAGTCTCTCCGTCGGCAACCAATCCGGCGAGCACCAATGACGCGGAAGCGCGCAGGTCGGAAGCCTGCACGCGCGCGCCGATCAATTTGGCAGGCCCATCGACGATGGCTTTGTCATGGGTCACCTGAATACGCGCGCCCATGCGCTGTAATTCCGAAGCATGCATGAACCGATTTTCGAAAATCGTTTCTGTGATCGTCGAGCGACCATTGGCCTGTGTCATCAGCGTCATGAACTGGGCCTGCATGTCAGTCGGAAAGGCGGGATACGGTTCAGTCATCAAGTCGCTCGCATGCAAACCCCGCGCTCCACATCTCGCTTGCAAGGTGCTTTGATTTACTTCTTCGATCTCGACACCGACTTCGCGCAGCTTGCCGATGATCCGGTTGCAGTGTTCGGGGTTACAGTCCCTGATTTCCAATTCGCCTTTCGTAATCGCGGCGGCAACGATGAAAGTACCGGTTTCGATTCGATCGGGAATGATTGTGTGCTCGGCCCCGCCCAGGCCTTCCACGCCTTCGATTTGAATCGTTGGCGTGCCCGCGCCCCGCACGCGCGCGCCCATTTTGTTGAGCAATTCCGCGAGATCTCTTACTTCCGGCTCACGCGCGGCGTTGTGAATAGTCGTTGTTCCGCGCGCCAAGGTTGCCGCCATCATCAGGTTCTCAGTTCCGGTCACGGAAATCTTATCGAAACTGATCTCGGCACCGACTAATCCATCTTCCGGCGACCGCGCTACCACATCTCCCGCTTCGAGGAAAACTTCAGCGCCCATCTTTTCGAGTGCCGCCAAATGTAAATCGATCGGCCGTGCGCCGATCGCGCAACCGCCGGGCAGAGAGACTCGCGCCTTGCCGAAGCGCGCCACTAACGGACCTAAGGCGAGGACTGAGGCCCGCATTGTTTTTACTAACTCGTAAGGCGCGGCCATTAACTCGACGTTGGCGGCGGAAATTTTATGAGTGCGTAACTCAGGTGTTAGCACGTGTGCGCCGATGTCTTCCAGCAAGCGCCGCATCGTGATGATGTCGCGCACGTAAGGAAGGTTATGAAGAGTAACCGTCTCAGGTGTGAGGATCGCCGCGGCCATGCACGGCAAAGCAGAGTTCTTAGCGCCACTGATAGAGACGCGTCCTTTGATCGGGTTGCCGCCGCGAATGCGAAATTTATCCACGCTCCGAAGATTAATGGAAAACCGGAGAATGGTGAAGTACCAACGCGATGATTTTCGGGTGAGGATGACCGGATGATCTTCCCGGTCACTGTCGCGGAGTTGGTGAAGTAGCCGGCTTACTGTCGCCGCGATTCCCGTCGATGCTGGACGGCAATGTTCCAGTGATCGTGAAGCCGCCGCTGCTGACGCCGGTGATATTCGTAGTCCAGTTGAAGGTTCCGTTGGCAGGCACCTGGGATGGCTGAATGACAATGTTCTGTGTGTTGCCGCCAGTCAGGTTGATATTTGATGGCGTTTGATTTTGAAGCTGCACCGGGACCGGCTCGGTGATTCCCTGCAGGCCCTGTACCTCAACATGCAGTTCAGTCGACTCGCCTTTCAACAGAGAAGTTTTTGGCGCGGTCAGATCGATCTTCAGCGCACGAAAGTTGCCGGTACTCTGTTGACCGTTCTCATTCACGGCGATTTTGCTCGGCCCAACGACGGTACCTGGTGTTTCGATGATCACATTTCGCGGTGATTCGGCGATGACCTTTGCGGGCACGCCGCCGACCTGGACTTTGGTGTTCGAAGAATCGCCGTCGAATGGCCCAGTGATCGAGATTGGATTGCCACTCTGGCCCAGTTGAGGTATGACGAAGCTCGGCGTCGTGTTTGTATTTGGCGCCGGCTTCACCGGCAGCGGCGCACTACTCACTTTGTTGCCTTTTGGATCGAGAAGGATGATATCCGGCGGTCTCACAAGTGACGGCGGGATGACGAATCGCTGGATGACGCCGCCGGACACGGGCCAATGCTTAGTGTTTACCTCAATGACATACCCGTTCAGCTCGTCGGCATTTTTCTGCTTTTCTCGCTCATCTTTTCCCGACGGCTCGGCTATTACAGTCCCAGAAATCGTATCGCCCGCGGCCATGTCGGATGGCAGAGAAATTCGAATCTTGCCGCGCGCGGCGTTGAGGATGATGGTGCGAACAGCGCTCCCGGTTAAGACGCCTATCTGGGAATTCGTCGTGGGCGTTGGCTGTAGTGAAAGAATCAGGGCGAGAGCAAGGGAGATAAACAACAAGCGTCGGGGGATCATTCGTGTTACCTCGAAGATGCGTCATTCGGAGATCTCAAGTGACGCAGATTAATGAAGCCCGGACCGCTAGAAATTATGAAGTGAGCGAAGCATACTCCAGCTCACACTTCCGGACAAATCAACTCTCGCGCGCCCTGACCATCGCGGGATAGCAAAGAATAATTCCTGCCAGAAAGGACGTGGCGCCGATCAGGGCTGGTGCGAGGTGAATCAGATCCACATACCCAACAGCCGGATGAACACCGATCGCAGCAGCGAAGCCGACAGCTCCGGCAAAACTCAAAACCTGCCACAGACTCTTTGATGGTTTCGCGCACCACACCGAAAAAAGCACAGTGATACCAGTCGTGCAGATCGCGCCGCCGAAACCTGCACGATCATGAGCAATTAGTGGAAGCAGGCGCGGGCTGATAGCGCGAATTTCGTTCAGAGGCAGCCCAATGAAACTCAAGTCCTGGGGCACAAAAACTCTGGTCATACCAACGATCATAATTGTGAGACCGCCCGCGACCATCCCCGCGGCCGTGATAAGCAGGAGCGCACGGCCCATCCCAAACCGCGATCGCCAGAGAGTTTTCGCCGCCGGCTTCATCAGAGCGCCGATACCCTTGGGTGGCTGAATCAGCGCGCGCGACTTTATTAACCCGCCAATGAAGAACGGGATGAGCAGGAGCGTGGCCATGCCATGCCAGGTGTCGAGATAGCCATAGCCGAGATAGGAGAGGAAACTCCCAAAGCCAGCCATGATGCTCACGATGTAAAGCCACCACGCCCAGGCGTGACCCTGGCGCAAGGGAAACTCGGCCAACCACATGTATAGCGATCCAATAGCAATCAATGCGCCGCCGAACGAGACGCGATCGTGAAACATGAAATAGACCACACGGCAATTCTGGATTCCGCAGAGTTGCTCTGCAGTCATGCCGAGAAACTGCACGTCGTGAGGAAGAAACTGTCGCGTGACCGAAAGAAACAGTGCGAATCCGCCCGCCAGTACCAGACACATTCCACCAAAGATCAAGAGCGGACGCCCGTCGCCTATCAATGCTTCAAGAAATCCGCGGCTGTCATTTCGGGAATTCATGCTCGGGTAGATTGGTCCGCTCAGACAGGACTAACTCAGACATAGTTCGACGATTGCTGCAACGGAATTCGACGGCTGAATCGGAATCTTTCGCTCGGCCAAAGAATAATCGTCGCGGCGCGACTCAAATCTCGCTTTCGCCGTCTCGCGATCAGGCGCGAGCGGCCGGACGGTTCTGCTGTCGATTATTCTTTGCCAGCAAACTTCAAACGGCGCGTCGAGCCAGACTGTCAGACAGTCGTGAAGCGCAATCAGGGTGCGATTCGCCGGAACAGACCAGGTCCCGCCGCCCAGCGCGATCACGCGCCCGTCCCGATCTTTGAGGACTTCGGTTAGCGCCAGGCTCTCAATTTGCCGAAACGCGGGCTCGCCGTCTTGTTCGATAATTTCGGCAGGCGAACGGCCCTGGCTTTCAGTAATAAATGAATCGAGATCGACAAATCTATACTCAAGTTGGCGCGCCAACTCGGTCGCGACAGTTGTTTTGCCGCAACCCATGAAGCCAAGAATGACAATGCGACGATTCATTGGAGCGCGAGCATCCTGCCCGTATCGGCGTGGCGGACTTGTGCCACAAATTCCCTTTCACAGGGATAACAACATACTTGACTCATCAACCGAAACCTTCGTGTCTCTTCGTGATTCCCGGTTCGTGTGATTTCGTGGTTTGATGTTTGTTGATTCGTCAGCAAACCACACCACGAAAAAACACGAACACAAAACCAATCGACACGAAGGCGCAGGTCGAGATGGGTCTAAATGTTATTTACCCCCCCAGGGGGAGAGAGAGAGAGAAGTACTCTCTGTTACTGACTCAAGCAAGCCAAAAAACTCCGGAAACGAAACCGCGACACAATCTGCATGGTCGATCTCACTGTCGCCCTCAGCGACGAGCGCCGCAACCGTGAACGCCATCGCGATCCGATGATCGCCGCGCGGGTTAATCTTCGCCGCCCGCAATTTGGTTGGGCCATTGACACGCAATCCATCATCGAATTCTTCCACTTCGCAGCCCATGGATCGAAGACCCGCCACACTCGATGAGATGCGATCGGATTCTTTCACGCGCAACTCTTTCGCATCGCGAATTTCGACCCCACCCTCGATTTGTGAGCCGACGACCGCCAGCAACGGCAGTTCATCGATCAACTGAGGAATGATAGCGCCGTCGATCCTGAAAGGCGTCTTGATGTCCGGACTTGAAGCGCGAACGAAAATGTCACCGCGCGGCTCGTTAATCTCTTCGCGCTCGTTCATTACAGTTATCTCGAATCCGATTGACCGCAATTGACCGAGAAACCCGATGCGAGTCGGATTGATTCCTGCGTCGTCAATCTGCAACGACGATCCTGGGAGCAACGCGGCCGCGGCGACAAAGTATGCGGCTGAAGAAATGTCTCCGGGAATGAAAACGTCGCGGGCCTGCAACTGCGCCGGACCTGTAACCGCCGCGAAGCGCGCGCCTTCGCGTTCGGCTTTGCCCGTTTCTACCGGCGCACCGAACCAGGCGAGCATTCGCTCAGTATGATCACGGGTGACCTCGTTCTCAATCACCGTCGTTCTTCCCTCAGCATGTAACCCCGCAAGTAGAATGCACGATTTCACTTGAGCGCTGGCCGTCAACAATTCGTAATCGATCGGCTTCAAAGTCGCGCCCCGAATCCGCAACGGGGCGCGTCCATCGCTCGAAGATATCTCTGCGCCCATCATTTCCAGAGGCTCGATGATTCTTTGCATCGGGCGCGAGCGCAATGACTCGTCGCCGGTTAGCGAGGAGACAAAATCGTGGCCGGCCAGGATGCCCGCCAACAGGCGCATCGTCGTTCCGCTATTGCCACAGTCGAGCGGTCCATCGGGCGCAGACAGTCCATCGAGGCCTGCGCCATGAATCAAAATGTCGGAAGTATGCCGCTCAATTCGGACGCCCAGCTTTTCCAGACACGAAAGGGTCGCCGCGCAATCCGCGCTGGTTGAATAGTTGTTGAGATGAGAAACGTCGCTCGCGATCGCAGCAAACATCGCGGCGCGGTGCGAGATTGATTTGTCGCCGGGCAATCTAATGCGGCCGTGAATTCGTTTTGCCGGTCGAATTATCACGAGGGAATGTTAACCTTGTTTCGGCTTGCGGTGTTAGAGTACTGACCCATGACGTTGCTACTCTAACACCCGACGTCTGACGAATCAGCAGCATAGGGGTTTCTTGACACGTGCCCAGCGGGCGTGTTACACGAACGTCTTCGTTCGCTACTATTTAGCAGCAGCCGAACCGCAAAACCCGGCGAGAAAGGCCGCGCCTTTTGTGACCGAACAAACGACTCGACTCGTTTTGCCCAGCCACATTGAAGCGGTCGCCGATGCTGCCGCCGCCGTGACGGGCTTCATTCGAAATTGCGGCGCGCCGGACGACGCAGCCTTTGGAATCGAAATGGCTGTGCGCGAAGCAGTAACGAACGCGATGGTCCACGGCAATCAGGAGGACGAGGCGAAATCCGTTGAAGTAGTCTTCAACTGTCACGGCAACGAACTCGAAGTGGAAGTCAGAGATCAGGGCGAAGGATTTGATCCTACGCATATTCCTGATCCGACTGATCCGGCGAACCTGATGAAGACTTCGGGTCGCGGTATCTTCCTGATGCGGACTTTTATGGACGATGTGCAGTACGTGCATCGACCTGAGGGCGGGACCGCCGTGCGGATGATCAAAAAATTCTAATTGGAGTTAGAGGAGAGATTCCCTTATGGCAGAACTCAACATTCGCGAGCGGCAAGCCGGAGACGTGACTGTCCTGGACATGGAGGGCCGCATCACGATCGGCGAAGGCAGCGTCGCTTTGCGCAGCGCCATCCGCCGGCTTTTGGAAGAAGGTAAGAAGAAAATCCTGCTGAATCTGGCGGGTGTGGGCTATATCGATTCGAGCGGCATTGGTGAACTCGTGTCGAGTTATACCGCGATTAATAAAGATGGCGGCCAGCTAAAACTTTTGAGTTTGACGCAGAAGCTTCGGGACCTGCTCACTATTACCAAGCTGTTGACCGTCTTTGATTCGTACGACGAAGAACCCGAAGCCCTAAGCAACTTCAAATAGATCGAACAGAAGTCGACTTTAAAGCGTTTACTTGTTTGCGCGGAATTGATCGGGAGGATCTCACTAATGGCTCAATTGACTATTAAGCAGCGACAGGCCGGCGATGTCGCGATTCTGGATCTTGATGGAGAAGTTCGCATCGGAGACAGCGCGACGGCTTTACGCGGTGCGATCCGTGAACTGGTTGCGGCGGGCAACCAGAAGATCCTGCTGAATCTCGCCGGCGTGCGGTATATCGACTCCAGCGGCATCGGTGAATTGATCGCGAACTACACGACGGTCGGACGAAGCGGCGGCCATCTCAAGCTGTTGAACCTTACCGATAAGGTTCAGGATCTTTTGGTAATCACGAAACTGCTGACCGTGTTTGATGTGTATGAGGCCGAACCAGAAGCACTGAGCAGTTTCAAATAGGCGCTCCCCTAGTTTAATGAGATGGCCCAGCAAAATCGCTGGGCCGTTTTCATTTTCATTGATCGCAGACGCGCCGGGCAGTAGCCCGACCGTTAGGGAGGGCGCTTAACGGCGATAGTTTTTGCGCGCTCCCTAACGGTCGGGCTACTGCCCCGTCTCTCTGTGGCTTATGCTAGACTGCGCTTCTAAAAAATGAGTCGCGCTAAATTCGACAAGACCGCGGGTGACGCAATCGGCGCCGCTGTTCGCGAGA
The DNA here is from genome assembly GCA_003487805.1 of Blastocatellia bacterium. Lineage (GTDB taxonomy): Bacteria > Acidobacteriota > Blastocatellia > Pyrinomonadales > Pyrinomonadaceae > UBA11740. The sequence continues at coordinate 108,171 of DNNE01000065.1, forward strand.
TTGAAGCGGGGACGAACGCTGAGATTGTCGTTGCCGTGCGCGGCCGCTCGGGAACTTATCGTCACGCTGATTATCTTTTCGGCGCGGTCATCGCGTTCATTGGTCTGCTGTTTGTTCTTTTCTCACCCTTTGAATTTCACACCTTTTGGATTCCGTTCGATGTGATTGCCCTTTTTGTTGCCGGCGCCTTTGTGTCTTCGCGCGGTGATTGGATTCGGCGGTGCCTGACAACGAAAGCATTTCGCGTTAAGACCGCGCGCGCGGGGGCCGCGGCAATGTTTTATGAAGCCGGCATCGCCAACACATCGGCGGAAAACGGTTTGCTGATCTATTTGTCGCTACTCGAGCGATGCATGGAAGTAATTGCGGATCGCGGAATTCTGACCGCGGTGCCGGCCTTAAAATGGAATCATGCGGTTTTTGAGTTGAAGGCTATTGGGGCCGATCCCGATCCAGACAAGTTGATTAAGGTCATGCGCGAGCTCGGGATCCTGCTCGCCGAATACTTACCAGCGACTGGCGAAAACCCGAACGAGTTGGCCGACGGACCGAGCATTGAACTGAGATGACGCATTTCCGATTGCCGATTTCCAATTGCCGATTGACGACGCGCCTTGTTTTTGTGTGCTGGGCGCTATTCGGAATCGTGCTTTTGGCGACTGAGACTTTCGCGCGGGTCGGCGGCGGACAGTCTTACGGCGGTGGCGGTGGAAGTGGTGGCGGCGGAGGCGGTGGGGCGCTCATCTATCTGGTCATTCGCCTGCTGCTCTGGTTAACGATCGAGCATCCGGTGATCGGAATCCCAGTCGACATCATCGTAATCGCGCTGGTGATCTACTGGTTCGCAAAACCCGCGAGGAACAGCATTTCAATCGCCACCTCAGCGGTAGTCGCAGCGCCTGACGCGGTATCGACTGCTGTTCAGCAGCAGAATTTCCAAAAAGCCTTCAATCAACTGCGCCGTTTCGATCCTAATTTTTCTGAGATCATCTTTATTGATTTTTGTTACGCCCTGTATGGCAAAGCGCATGAGGCACGCGGACGCGGCGCGAAGGCGCTGGATGAATTTTCGCCGTACTTGAGTGAGGCAGCACGCGACTCGCTCATAAAACTAAATCCGCCCAATCTCAAATCAATTGAAGGCATCATTATCGGCGCGATGCAGGTCATTGATGTACAAGGACTGGACACGCCAACCGTAACGATCGCCCTGGGGTTTGAGACGAACTATACGGAAGTCGTCGATGGCAAACAGATGACTTACTACGTGCGTGAGCGTTGGTCGCTGGACCGAAAGCGCGACGCGCTTTCACCCACCCCGGAACATGCGACCGCTTTGCACTGTCCGCGTTGTGGCGCGCCTTTGCAAAAGGACACGAATGGAGCCTGCGCTTTTTGCAGCACGAAGATCGAAAGCGGCGAATTCCAGTGGTACGTGCAGAGCATCAGCACTCTCAGTCGCGAGGCGCGCGGGCCGTTGCTGACTTCTGATGTGCCCGAAGTCGGCACCAACTATCCGACGATCACGCAACCGAATTTCCCGGCGGTGCGCGTGGCTTTTGAGCAAAATAACCCCTCGTTCTCGTGGGGCGATTTCCAGGCGCGCGCGAGAATGATCTTTAATGAGCTGCAAACCGCCTGGTCAACTCTGAAATGGGAACGCGCGCGCCCGTTCGAAACGGACAATATTTTTCAGATGCATCGTTACTGGATCGAGGCGTACCAGCGGCAGGGTTTGAGGAACGCGCTTGACCAGTGTCAAATTACGGCGATGCAGCCGACCAGGATCAAAGTCGATGCATTCTACAACGCAATCACGCTTCGCATTTTCGCCCAAGGGTACGACTACACTGTGAGCCAGAGTGGACAAGTTGTGGCCGGCTCGAACAAAAACCTCAGAAAGTGGAGTGAATACTGGACATTTGTGCGCCACAGTAAAGCGAAGCCCGCGGCCGCGCGCGCGGATCTGAATTGCCCGAATTGTGGTGCGCCTTTGAAAGTCAACGCGACCGGCATCTGCGAGTTCTGCGGTGGAAAGATAACCTCAGGAGAGTTCGACTGGGTGCTTTCCAAGATCGAGCAGGACGAAAGCTACTCGGGATAGTCGGGCGGTCTCTCGGGCAGAAGCAAAACAATTATTTTCCATTTGTCATTGGACATTTGTCATTTGCTCAGCTGTTCGTAAGAAACCACCCACATTTGAATCTCAGACTCGCGACAGAATATCCAAATGACAAACGTCCAATGACAAATGATAAATAGTGCTTTCTCTGGCCCAGCGATGGCGGTGTTAACTCCATGTGTACGCTAGAGCCTTGACGCTGCCTCAGGGCGCTTGCTAGACTCAAATCAGTTCAACGTATTGACCCGATCACCAATCTCTCGTTTGGAAGTTTTTTCTATCAGCCGCGCAAAGATGCGACTAGCCAGGTGCTCGTAAAACTGTCGGAGGTGAAAAGGTGGGCTTCAAGGTCGGCCAGAAAGTCGTTTACCCCAACCACGGTATCGGCACAATCGAACAAATAGAGCAGAAGCAGATCGGCGCGGTAGCGCTGCCGTTTTATACGCTTCGGCTCGCCGCAACGAATTCCCTCGTTCTGGTTCCCGTTTCCAACGCCAATGAGGTGGGCCTTCGCCGGCCCATAACTTCCAGTGAGTGCGACGTGCTCTTCAAGTCTCTGTCGAGCGACTTTGCCACGCCGCCGAATGATTGGAAGGACCGCTTTAAGGATTTTTCGGACAAGATGCGCACCGGAAATATCTTTGAAGTTGCTGAGGTGCTGAAACATCTTAGTTATCTTAGCCAGATTAAACCACTCTCATTCCGGGAACAGCGAATGTTTGAGCGCTCCCGCTATCTGGTCGTTTCGGAACTTGCCGCAGTTTGTCGTCAACCCGAATGCAATATCGAACCTCGCGTTGATGATGCCCTGACACAAGCATGTTCCAGGCACGATCAGCGACCCAACGGTCGGGCGCGCGCGGCGGTTGCCGGCGCGCATTGAAAGTTAACAAGCCCAACAAATTAGTGCGGCTTGCCCTGATTGGTCGTCGTGTGTCCGCTCAGGTTCGGCGGCGATCGTGTTAAGATACCGGGCAAATACTCCTGCTTTGTTGATGCGAAATGGATGATCCTGCGAGTTACTCTCTAGCCATTCTGGCTGACGGCGTACAGCACTCCACGACCGTACTTACGATCTTCGCAAAGTTGTTTGCGGTATTGTTTTTTGTCGTCGCAAACGGTTTTTTCGTGGGCGCTGAATTCGCGCTGGTGTCTGTGCGGCGAACCCGCCTGGAAACTCGAGCCGCCGCGGGCAGCAGCCGCGCGCAAGCGGCGCTACGGCTCATAGACGATCCGACATTCTTTATTTCAGCCACGCAATTGGGCATTACGATCGCATCCCTCGCCCTGGGATGGATTGGCGAGCCAACTGTCGCGACGTTATTGGAACCGATTGCCGCGGCGGTCGCTCCGCCGGGCAGGGCGGCGGCGATCGCTCATGTGTTAGCGATTGTGCTCGCCTTCGCGAGCATCACCTTCCTGCATATCGTCCTGGGCGAGCTAATGCCCAAAATGTTCGCGCTGGAACGCGCTGAGGGTTTGGCCCTGGTCGTCTCGCGCCCGCTGGAGTTGTTCGCAAAAGTCTTTCGCCCGTTTATCTTTGTCTTCAACCGAACAGGTCAAAGTCTGGCCCGCGTGCTTGGCTTCGAAGCTTCGTTACAGCATGCGGCCGTCTACAGCGAGACGGAGTTACGGCAGCTAATCGATATCTCAAGAGAAAGCGGTCACCTGCGCGCCGAAGAACGACGGCTGATTCATCGGGTGTTTGAATTCTCAGACACACTGGTGCGCGAGGCCATGGTGCCGCGACCGGCAATCGCCGCTCTGTCGGCTGACTGTTCACTCGCGGATATCACCGCGGCTTTTCAGCAACACCGGTATTCACGTCTGCCCGTTTATCGCGATTCGCTGGACAACGTAATTGGCTTTATTCACAGCAAGGATTTGATTCCTTACCTGCTGCGACCGCAGGACTTCAAACTGGAATACGTGTTACAGCCGCCGATGTACGTTGTCGACACGGCGCGTCTGGAGGACGTACTGCGGCAAATGCAGAAAGCAAAGTCTCATTTCGGATTTGTCGTCGACGAGCATGGAGGCGTCGAAGGGATCATCACGCTCGAAGATTTGCTGGAAGAGATCGTCGGCGATATTTCTGACGAGCATGATGAGGAAGTCAACGAGCAAATCACGCCAGTCAGCGATCGAAGTTATATCCTTGATGGCGCGCTGGCGGTGCGCGATCTGAATCGGCGGTTAAAGACTTCGTTGCCTGAGTCCGAAGGCTATACCACGATAGGCGGTTTCCTGATGAGCGTCGCCGGTCACGTTCTTCAACCCGGTGAGGAGATTGAACACGTAGGGCTGCGTTTTGTAATTGAAAAGGTCGAGCGCCGCCGGTTGCTGCGAGTACGATTGGAACTGCCGGAAAAGAAAGTTGACACCAACGCGACGGAAACGGCCAACGCGGCGCGCTGAAGACTCATAGACAAACCTAAGTCCCGCCCAATCTTTCAAGGATGCCCAGGACTAATGCACGAAAAGGCTTCTTCATCTTCACTGCAACTGTTATGAGTGTGTTAAGCGCCAGCGGGGTTTGGTGGGCGCAAACTCCTCCAGCCAATCGACCTCAATCAAACAAGCCTTCAAGCAGTTCGCCGGCGAACACGGCCTTCTCACAAGCCAACGATGAAACCAGACTCCAACTTGAAAGTCTGATTGCGCTAGCGCATTCCGCCTCTCCCGAGGTTGAAGCGGATCTGCTGTTCACTACAGTGTCGTTGAACCTAATCCCCGATAAACGGCGTCAAATTGAATTGCTCGACGAGGCATTTCAAACCGCATCTCGGGTGAAAGAGCCAATCAGAAAGAAGTCGTGGGGACTACTGGTGGATACGCGTTCTGGCTATAAGCAAAGAGCGTTTGACCTGCAGTTAGACCGCCTTTCGATACAAAGTCAGGCCATTCTGAAAACGATTCCGCTCGACTCTCCGCGTGCCAGAATAATGCTCCAGAGTGTCGCCCTCCCGAAAACCGAGTCATTGGATTGCAAAGACTCGTTAGTGCCCGACTTCAGCGCCTATTATCAGATGGTTATGTTGGTCGCCGAGCACTGCTTTACGCCTGATGAGATCAAAGCCCAATCTCATGTCCAACTAATAACTGATCAGCTCGACGGCATTAAGTCAGTTTCCCAGGCCACTGCGGCTCTGAAGGCGTTGGCGGGTGCAACACTATCAGACGAAGAATTCTCGCGGATACTAGTTAGTCTCGCAAATGCATTTGCACGAGCCTCGGCCGATCCCCGCGCTTTTGCGTTTGCTCTGCAGCGCGATGGACTTGTCACGGTCGCGGCGAACTTTATTGCCACGCTTAAGAAGCGCGGTATTCCAACCGATGAGTTCACCGCCAAGATTCACGATTTCTTAATAAGGAACATGTCAGGAGAAGTTTGTGCAGATGCAAACTGGATCAAGCAGCAGCGAGTGGTTATGCCGCGCGAACTGGAGGCGATCAACTTACAGTTCAAGTCCCCCATTACAACCGACGAGCTAAGTCCAGCGCGATTCGGGGAAGAGTCCGTTGATGCTAAGTATTGGATGACCCCAAAGGCCAAGAGCCTTCTACAGATGGCCAAGGCCTTGCGCTTTGCTGAAGATGAACGGCCTTTGTCGCCGGAGGACCGCACCACCGAAGAATGGCATCGAAAGCTCCTGGCATTTCTGGATCAACTCGAAGGCTGGGACGCAACATCCGAACTGTCTGAAGACGATTATTTCCAGCAAAGATGCAATATGTACTGGGTCCTGGTCGATCTTTGCCCCGATGATCTCCAGCGGGATGCGGTGCTAAGAGCGTATGGGAAGTACCTCAAAGAAATGAACGACACGTACAAGGGTCGTATTGAGTGGATATCTCCGGTCAAGGATTATCTGATGATATTGCGCACAAAAAACAAGAAGATAGTGAAGTCATCATTGGACCCGTGGTTGTCCTCAAGCGACAGCACGCTGAGAATCTATGCCGAGCTGGCAACCCTGAACCCTGGGTCCAAACCTTCGTGATCGCTGGCGCGAAACAGGTTACTGCTAAACCGTTTCTGCTTATCCAGCCATGTTTGCTCTAAATCGAAGCCAGTCTCTTTTCCCAAACGTCTGAGGTCCTCCAGATCATATTTGCAAGCACTCTCGACATAGATCCTTTCGCCGGCTTCGAGATGAATCGACATATTCAATTCACGAATCTCGACAGACTGGGCCCGCAGGCTCTCCAGATAAACCTCCACGCGTCCGGCCTGTTCGTTGTAAAAAGAGCGCAGGCCGAAAGCCCATAAGTCGAAATTCGCGTTGAACTCTCGATTGATGCGACCGAGTTCGTTGACGATGAAGGCTCGGGTTACTCCCAACGAATCGTTGTACGCAGCCTCGAGCGTTTGGGGAGCCTTCTTCAGATCGGCGCCCAGCAGCAAAACATCTTCAGGCCGTAGCACGCGACGAATCGTGGTCAAAAAATTTCGGGCGTCAGCAGGCTCGAAGTTGCCGATGTTCGATCCGAGGAAGAGAACCAACACCGGGTGCGGCCCCAGCGGCGGCAAGGCGTCGAGGGCCTGAAAGTAATCGGCGGCATACGCGTTAATTCTCAACCGTGGATACGAGTCGAGCAGGGCGTGCGAACTTTCTGCGAGTGCCGACGCCGAGATGTCCACGGGAATGAAAAGCAGTTCCTGACGCTGCTTCATGAACGCGTCTATGATGGTCCGCGTTTTCTCGGCGCTGCCGCTGCCCAGTTCGATCAATGTGTCGCAGTTGGGAATCCCGGCGATGATCTCATCGGCGTGAGTTTTGAGAATTTCGTCTTCCGCGCGGGTCAGATAGTATTCGTCAACCTCACAAATCGCTTCGAACAGACGGGAGCCAAGTTCATCGTATAAATATTTTGGGAAGAGATGTTTCGGCGAGGATGATAGGCCCTCACGAATGTCCTGAGAGAATTCGGCGTGGCCGTTGCGTTGCGCCAGATCGTGTATGACCAAACGCGAACGTGGTTCGCCGAGCTTTGCCTGGTTAGTCAGATTCTCTCCGTTTTGCACTTACGGGAAAATAATCAGATGGGGGTTGCGTTGGACGAGGGATTATACGCACGGACTTCCAGGAACAGAAAGGGCAGTCGAGGGATAAACTCGACTGCCCTGTGATCGCCTTTCTTTAGCGAAAGTTTAGAGGAGGCACTTGTGCCGCTCAGCGCGGCATTTTAGTGGGGCGTCTAAACGATTCAGATGATGATTGTTCGCACTCGTGGCGGACGCGGCGCTCGCGCGGGAACCGTGACCTCGATCGGCGGAGTCGCGGGAATCGCAATCCGCGGAACGCGAATGTTCATCTCAGGGATCGTCGGAAATGCGACTGAAGGAATCATGACGCGGCGCGTTCCCATCGTGCCCGGCCGAATAAGATTCGAGTCAGGGTTCTTTTCCGGCGTGAGGGTCACCGTGCGAGTGTTACGATCGCGCACGATCGTCAGCGATACGTCGCCGGTTTCTTTCTTGTTCAAGCCGCGCGTGATATCACCCGGCGAAGAAACTTTTTCGCCGTCGATGGCGGTGATGACGTCGCCAGCTTTCAATCCGGCTTTCGTTGCCGGAGTGTTATCGACAACCGAAGTTATCAGTACGCCGCCGTCCTTTACGCCAAAGTAATCAGCCAGTTGTTTCGTGAGCGCTTGCGTGCTGACGCCAATGCGACGGTTGGCGCCGAGCGACATGATGAAGGGGCCATCGCCGCCGCCAATCGAGGGCGGCCAATTCGATTGCGGGAGGACGCGAAGATCGTCATCGTTGCTGCCACGCAGAATTCTCGGCATTGTTGAGCCGAACACATTATCCATTTTGTGTTTCGCCAGCGTCGCGCTTAGCTCTTGTTCAGCGCCACCGCGGCTGATGGTTATGCGCACATTTTGATCGGGCGACGACTCGTTGATGAGACGAGTTAGCTTGCGCACACTCGTAACTGATTCGTCGTCGAATCGCACGATTACGTCGTCTTTGCGCAGACCGGCTTTTTCTGCGGGACTGTCTTTCGAGACCTCAGTCACGCCGACGCCGCGCACTTCACGCATGCCATAGCGCGCCATGTTTTCTTTGCTGATGTCTTCGGTGCCGACGCCGAGGAAGGCGCCGCCGTCAAGAAAGAACGAAAGGCTGCGTGCGCCGGGCTCTTGTGACTCTTGAGCCTCTGCGTCCAGCAATGCGCGCAATGTTTGAGCTTGCGGAGTAGGCGCTTCCTGCGCGTATACAATTCCACCGGCGATAGCGCCGGCCGAAACGACCAAAGCTATGATTAAGGCCAATTTCTTACGAGACATGTCCAAATCCTCCGGAAAGATTTATGTGCTTTCACGCGCGCGGGTTGCTGAGGTTCCAAATTCTTCGCGGCGGCTTAGACAGTCGTTGGCCTGGTTTCCTTCGCGATATCTCCGGAAAATCAAAACGATCCACGAAATCACACGGATGATTCTCTTCGTGTCGTTCGTGTGGCTTCGTGGATCGATCCTTTTTTCCTGCGCCGGATCAAAACCAGTCAAAAGGGGGCACGTGTGCCGCCCGATGATGCCCGGAAATGTCTAAATATTTGGATGCGGTTATGAGAGTTTGGACTGACGCTCAATCCGTCGACATTCTTCGATAGACTTCACGTCCATCGCCGATTTCCAGAGCAATTTTTCCTTCAGAGTGAGCATAGTCAAGGTGGGCCACAGCTTCCGAGACGGCCAGGAAACTATGAACGTCATCGGCATTAGGAAACACAGCGCGAGAGACTTCCCAGGCGGTCGCTCCGCTTTTTGGAATTGAAGCGATGACGCTCGTTTGCCGCTCACGAATCAATTTCAGGTAGCGATTGAAGAGTTCTTCAAAATCGTGAACGGGATCGCCGTGGCCGCCGTAGACCAGCGTGGGCGCAAAGCTCCGTACGCGAGCGAGACTTACCAGGTACTCTGCGAGCGAGCGGAAGCGTCGCGAGGGATCGATTGGATCAACTGCTATCACAGGATTAGGAGTGATGCGCTTCAGCACACAATCACCGGCGATCACTGTGCGATCCGCTTCGCGGACAAATGAACATGATCCCGGCGTGTGACCGGGAGTGTGAACGACGCGCAACGCGCCGGTATCAAATTCCAATTCATCGCCGTCGACGAGTTCGCGACAGTGAGCTTCATCCAACGAATCGGCATACTGGCGCACCTCTTCGTAAAGCCTGCGCATCGACTGAATCTCGTCATCAGGCACCCCGGCGCGTTGCAGCAAGCGCAAATTCTCTTCGTGCTCGAGCCGCGCGGCGCGATGGCCGGTCTCCCAGCCATGCACGAACACTTCCGCATCTTGTGCTTCATCGCGCAGAGATCGCGCCAGTCCGCAGTGATCTTCGTGGGCGTGCGTGAGCACGATGCGCCGAATGTCGCCAGTGGTTAGCCCGTTTGCTCTCAGCCCGGCACGCAAAGCGTCAATCGCGTCGCGCGTTTTTGGGCCGGTATCGATCAGCGTGACGGGATCTTCTTTGATGAGATAGACGTTGACGGCGCCGATGTAGAAGGGCGTTGGCAGCGAGATGGGGATGATTTTCATTGAGTCACTTCAGATCGCAAATTTCAGATCTCAAATTTGAGATCTGAAATTTGATTTACTTCTTGCGGTTCCGAATCTGTTCCAACTCCGCAAGGAATTCTTCTCGCTCTTGCCGTTGTTTGTCGATACGCCGCGATTGATCAGTTAGATAGCGAGTGCCACGAATATCGGTGTTCTGTAGCGAGTCTGCCCAAGCTCGCAGTTGTCGCGAGATACTTTCTGCTTTTGATTTCAGATCTGAAATTTCAGATCTGAGATCATGAAATTCTGGCAACCGCTCGATCAAACAATACATCGATCGCGTTTCACCCGCTGATCCGCGCGAGATGTAAAGGAAGTTTAGTAACTCGTTCGTTGTGCCTCGCTCAAACCCCTCGGCAATATTATTCGAGATTGACACGACCGCATTCTCGAGTTGGTTGCGCGTTCCAGCGTGTCCACGAAAGCACGGGTTAGCGGTAAGAGCAAAGGTACGAACCGCCAGTTCAATCGCATCCTTCCATACCGGTAGGTCTTCAAATCGTCTGTACTTCATCGAAACTCTCCTGCGCGAGAAATAATCCAGAACTCGCGTAGGATTGTAGCGGTGAAGGCAAGGTCAGAAGCGCCGGTTCAGTACCTCGGGTCGATGAAATGACTTAGCTGGATTTGCAATCAGCTCAGCTTGGCTACTGCCACTCAATCATTTTAACCATTGACTCATTGATCCAATGAATCAATGAGCCAATGAATCAATGAGCCAATGAATCAATAGACATACTTGTTCGCTTCGATCATCGCGTTCGCGATTCGTTGTCGCGCGGCGACGGTATTGATCGGCGTCATCTTGGTGAAGCGACGCAGCGCGGCCAGCAGCGTACGCAACTCGTCGCCATCCGACATCGCCGCCAGAGTGTTTTTCGCGTGCGCTTCGATCCGCTCGACTGCATCGTTGCAAAAGACGCGGGTCATGTCGACGAAGGGCTCGGCGGCTTTCTCGCCTTGTGACGCGGCGACCTTCTGCGCGCGCAGAATCGCCGACTCCATCGCAAAGCCGTCCATGATGATGTCCGCGACGCCGATCAGAATTTCCTGCTGATCGCTGAGCCCCATCATGTACTTCTGCGCCGCGGTACCGAGCGTCATCAGCGCAACCTTCTTGGCATTCTGTGCGAGCTTCATCTCAGTCGCCAAAAGACTTTCGTCCGTGTCGAACGAAGGCATTGAAGGCGAAAGAATCTCATCCATTAACCCTTGCGCAGCAGGCAGTAACGCGAGCCGGCCACTCAGGGCGGCCTTCATCAAGCGGCCCGGAATCAACATGCGATTGATTTCGTTTGTGCCTTCAAAGATGCGATTGATGCGCGTGTCGCGATACGCGCGCTCCGCCGGATAATCGGCCGAGTAACCGTAACCGCCAAATATCTGGACCATCTCGTCCGTGATGTAATTGCAGTATTCAGAGAGCGCGACTTTGATGATGGAACATTCCGCGGCGTACTCCTCGATCGCTTTCAAGCGCGCATCCATGTCTTTCGAATCTTTGATCGCGCCCAGGCCTTCCTCGATCATCCCGAGCGTGCGATAGGTCATCGCTTCGCCGACCCAGGTGCGAATCGCCATCTCGCCCAGCTTTGATTTGATTGCGCCGAACGACGAGATCGATTTACCAAACTGTTTGCGTTCGTTGGCATACCTCACCGACTCAGTCAGCGCGAGCTTCATTCCGCCCAAACACATGGCGCCCAGTTTGAATCGCCCGATGTTAAGTATGTTGAAAGCGATTTTGTGACCTTTGCCGACTTCGCCAAGCAAGTTTTCGATCGGTGCTTTGGCATCGGCGAGAATCAGCGGCGTCGTGCTCGAACCCTTGATGCCCATCTTGTGTTCTTCCGCGCCGGGCTGGCAGCCTTCCTGCCGCTCGACAATGAACGCGGTGAATTTGTCGCCATCGACTTTCGCGAACACGACATAGATGTCGGCGAAGCCGCCGTTGGTGATGAACATCTTCTCGCCATTGAGAACATATTCTTTGCCGTCGTCGCTCAGTTTCGCGGTGGCTTTCGCGGCCATCGCGTCTGAGCCTGATCCCGCTTCCGTCAGAGCGTATGCCGTGATCAATTCTCCCGTGGCAATCCTGGGAAGATATTTTTGCTTCGCCGCTTCAGTGCCGAAGTAAACGATCGGCATCAAGCCTATGCCGCTTTGCGCGCCGAGCGTGGTGGCGAATGAAGCGGACCGTCCGAGATTTTCAGCGATCAGCGCGCCGCTGGTTTGATCCAACGCCAGCCCGCCGTATTCTTCCGGGATACCCGCGCCGACCAGACCGAGATCGGCCGCCTGCTTCACTAATTCGCGCGCCAGCTTCCAATCCTTATTTTCCAGTTCGTTGATGCGCGGCAGGACTTCCGCGTCCATAAATTGACGCGTGGTGTCGGCAATCATGCGATGCTCTTCGTTGAAGTCTTCAGGCGTGAAGATCTCGGAAGGCGTGCGCTGTTCGATGAGAAAGCTTCCGCCTTTTATGATTTCTTTTTTATCGATTACGGCTGCCATAATATTCGTCTTGTCCTTAGGCCTTCGGCACTTGCTTACTAATCTCCTGGGGCATTACATCGCGAAACTTAGGATAGGCTTCCAGAATCCTCATCAAGTCCAATTCGTCTTTCTTTCGTCTAGTCGGCCTGCGCCTCTCATCGCTCCACGCCCAAATCTTTCCCCGCACAATGTTGGCGAGAGATGCGACTGGGACTTGTTGGCCCAGCACTTCTCTCCGTTCCGTTTCTTTTGTGAACTCTTGATAACGAGGATCGAGAGTGAGTTGAATTCTAAGTTCGCTTCCGGGCATTGACGCATTCAGCGAGTGAGGAAATGACTCCAGTTCGAATCCACTTTCTTCCAAATCCGTCTTGATCGCTTCCAATGCGGTCGATACGACCACCACATCCGCGTCGATCGTAAAGACCGGCTCGACGTAACAATTGACTGCGAGTCCACCGATCAGACACCACGGTTCATGCTGCCTCAGAATTCGAACCAGCCGCGAGAAGTCACTGCTGCCGCCGTTAGTCACAGATTCGAAAACTTCGGTAACGGTCATTACAACCTCTCAAATATTCCCGCGGCGCCCATGCCGCCACCGACGCACATCGTGACCATGCCATAGCGGCCATTGCGTCTCTCCAGCTCGCGCAAGATCGAGGCAGTCAGTTTCGCGCCGGTGCATCCAAGTGGATGGCCCAAAGCGATCGCGCCACCGTTGACATTGACCTTGTCGGGATTGAGCTCGAGCATCTTGATGACCGCGAGCGATTGTGCGGCGAAAGCTTCATTCAATTCGATCACGTCGATTTGATCGAGAGTCAGCTCGGCAAGTTTCAAAGCCTTCGGTATCGCAAACACTGGCCCAATGCCCATCTCTTCCGGCGGACATCCGGCGGTCGCATAAGCAACGAGTCGCGCCAATGGCTTCGCGCCTAACTGTTTCGCGCGATCCGCTGACATCACGATCGCCGCGGCCGCGCCGTCTGACATCTGTGAAGAATTTCCGGCCGTGATCGTTCCTTTCAATTGAAACGCAGGCTTCAACTTCGCCAGCGCTTCCGCAGTACTGTCGCGACGCGGCCCTTCATCCTTCTCGAATTGGATTTCGCTGTGTTGCTTCTTACCTTTTGCATCCAACTCTTCGACGGTCACGGTTAGCGCCACAGTTTCATCTTTGAACTTGTCCGCATCCAACGCCGCGATCGCGCGCTGGTGCGAACGCAACGCGAACTCGTCCTGCTGTTCACGCGTGACTTCGTACTTGCGCGCGACGTTCTCAGTCGCCAGGCCCATGCTGAGATAAAAATCAGGATACGTGTCGATCAGAGTGGGATTCGGACGAATGATGTGGCCGCCCATCGGAATCATCGACATCGATTCCAATCCGCCGGCGACGATCACTTCGGCGCCATTGGTGCGAATGCGATCGCTGGCCATGGCAATCGTCTGCAAACCCGACGAGCAAAAACGATTAATCGTCATCGCGCTGGTTTCAACCGGCAGCCCGGCGCGAATCGCCGCGGCGCGCGCCACGTTCATGCCCTGCTCGGCTTCCGGCATCGCGCAGCCCATGATGACATCGTCAATCTCCGAAGCTTCCAAACCCGGGACGCGCGCGATGGCTTCCTTGATCACCGCCGCGCCCATGTCGTCCGGCCGCGTGTAGCGCAAAGTCCCTTTTGGCGCTTTGCCGACGGCGGTGCGAACTGCTGATACGATTACTGCTTCTTTCATGATCACCCCAAAACTATCATTCGTTTAGAGGCGGGCTACT
>DNNE01000065.1:122452-127862 GCA_003487805.1 Blastocatellia bacterium
AGAGGCGGGCTACTGCCCGCCGGTTTCCCGGCCAACGATAAGGCGGGCGGTAGCCCGCCTCTAAACGGTCATGAACATTCAATTCCGCAACGGCTTGCCCGTCTTCAACATATGCGCAATCCGATCCTGGGTCTTGCGCGTGCCAATTAAGGAAAGAAAAGCTTCGCGCTCAAGATCGAGCAAATACTGCTCGGACACTCTTGTCGCGTGATTCAAATCGCCACCCGTCAAAATGCGCGCCAGCTTTGAACCAATCAATGCGTCGTGATCCGAAATGTAGCCGGCGCGCTTCATCAAGTGCACGCCCAGTTTCAGTGTCGCCAGCGCCGGATTTCCCAGCGCGAGAATGTCGGTCCGTTGTTGCGGCTGTACATAACCAGTCGCGGCCAGTGCGAGCACCTCTTTCTTGGCATCAGCAATCAAGCGATCGCGGTTCATCGAAAACGAATCTTCTTCCCGTAAGAAACCAAAGCTGCGGGCCTCTTCCGCAGAAGTCGCCACCTTAGCCAGCGCGATCGTTTCGAAGGCGCGCTTCACAAACGGAAATGGATCGGCGTCTTTCATGTCGCCCGGAATTGAATCCAGCGCGCGCACCAGCATCTCTTTCGTGCCGCAGCCGGCCGGGATGATTCCGACGCCAACTTCAACCAGACCGATATAAGTCTCTGCCGACGCGCGCACACGATCGGCATGCAGAACCATTTCACAGCCACCGCCAAAAACCATCTGAAACGGTGCGACCACCACCGGCTTCGCCGAGTAACGAAGACTCATCACCGAAGATTGGAAGAAGCGCCCAATCATGTCGAGCTCTTCCCAGTTTTCGTCCTGCGCTTCCATCAGCATCAGCAGAAGGTTTGCGCCGACTGAGAAGTTCACGCCCTGATTGCCGACGACCAGGCCAAGGAAATTCTTTTCCGTTTCACCGATCGCGAACCTCAGCATCTCGAGCGTGTCGCCGCCAATCGAATTCATCTTGGAATGAAATTCCAGACAAGCAACTCCGTCGCCGAGATCTATCAGAGAGGCGCCTGAATTCTTCTTGATGACGCCCGTCCGATCCTTGAGCGATTTCAGAATGATTGTGCCCGGGGGATCGGCAAGCGGGCGGTACTCTTCGGAAGCGAAATCGTAAAAGAACTGCTGGCCATCCTTCTGCCGGTAGAAAGACTTCACGCCGGCATCGAGCATGGCTTGGACGTTTGCCGGAACTGGCTTGCCTTCCTCTTTTAACTTCGCGACTGATTTCTCGACGCCGATCGCGTCCCAGACTTCAAATGGTCCCAACTCCCAATTGAAACCCCAGCGCATGGCGCGATCGACCTCAACCACCGTGTCCGCGATTTCGGGAATGCGATCCGCCGTGTAACAAAGCGTGCGCGACAGAGTCTTCCACAGAAATGCACCGACACGATCTTTGGACCAAACAAGCGCCTTCAACCGCTCGCGCGTGTCTTCGAGGTTCTTGGCCATATCGAGCGCCGGCAGCTTCACTTTCTGTGCCGGCCGATAATCGAGCGTTGGCGGATCGAGAACAAAAATCTCTCGTTTGTCACCACTGCCTTTTACCCGTTTGTAGAATCCTGCTTTTGTCTTGTTGCCGAGCAAGCCACGCTCGATCATCTTCGTGACCAGCTCCGGCATCACGAACATTTCGCGCTCAGGATCGTCGGGCAGATTTTCGTGCAGGTTCCGAACGACGTGAGCGAAGACATCGAGGCCTACGAGATCGAACGTCCGGAACGTCGCAGTTTTGGGACGTCCGGCTGCCGGGCCGGTGATCTTATCGACCTCTTCAAACGAATATCCATCGTCGAGCATCGTGCGCACCGTCACCAGCGCGCCGTAAGTGCCGATGCGGTTCGCGATAAAGTTTGGCCGGTCCCTGGCTACCACGACGCCTTTGCCGAGCCGCTCATCGAGAAATCCAAACATCGAGCAGGAAACTTCCGGTTTGGTCCATTCAGTGCGAATCAGCTCGACCAGATGCATGTAGCGCGGCGGATTGAAAAAGTGCATGCCGAGGAAGTGCGCGCGAAAGTCTTCCGAGCGTCCTTCGGCGAGCTGCTTCAGCGGAATGCCGCTGGTGTTCGAAGCGATGACGGAACCGGACCGGCGATGCTGTTCGACCTTTTCATAAAGGCTGCGCTTGATCTCAGGGTTCTCGACGACAGCTTCGATGATCAGATCGCAGTCTTTGAGCTTTGATAGATCGTCTTCGAAGTTTCCTACGGTCACGAGGGAAGCAAGATCAGCAGTGAAGAATGCCGCGGGTTTCGATTTCTTTGCGGCTTCGAGGCCGGCGCGAGCGATGGCGTTGCGATCTGGTTTTTGCGCCGTCGCTGATGTCGCGGTTTCCGACGCGTCTTCACGCGGAACAATGTCGAGTAACAGCGTAGGAATCCCAGCGTTCGCGAGGTGCGCGGCGATTTGCGCGCCCATTGTGCCCGCGCCCAGGACAGCAGCTTTTTTGACCTGTATCATGGCGGCTAGATAATACTGAATGAGTATTCATTCAGCAAGGAAAGAGGCGTGGCTTTTACTATGCGATTCTCTTGTGGGTTCGGTCATAAAGTGAAATTGGTCGGTCATAACTTGCACGAACAAAATAACCTCCAAAGGAACTGAGTCAGTCGCACTTGGTATTCTAGAGTGTCCCATTTCTGCACCTAGGACACCGCCCCTTTCATGTCGGCGATACGGGTTCGACTTCTGTAAGGGACGCCAATTCCGCGACCGTCATTGGCCCCGAACATTGCCCTCAGGAACTTTCAGCCGGCAGTTTTGCAGTACGTACGGCCTTTCCGGCGCAACTCTTTCCCCATTACCTCGCATACACTCGAGCGCGGCTTTGCAGTTCCCAGTCACCGCTGAAAGAGCTAGAATCCAATATCGTTTTCTAGTTCTCCGATTCACCTAACAGTACCGTAATCGGAACGCACCGTCATTCTAGTCAAGACAGATGGCGACCTGAGCTGCTAAAGCCGGGCCTCAGAATTTCAACTTGACTCATGGAGAATCAGGCACTCTCACCGTTTCGCTTCGGGCCGCTTAGCCTCGATGAGGTCTGGGATCGCGTTGATCCGTTGGCGCCGGACTTTGGTCTCGACGTTCCGCAAACAGGTCTCGCCGGTCTTCCCTACTTCAGCCTTGGTGGGACCGGATTCGAGCGCCTTATTTACGAGCTACTCCAGACAGAAAACCAACGGCCGTGGTTTTTCGGGCGTACCGGCCAAGCTCAATTCGGGATTGATATCATTACCGAAGTCGCCGGTAAACAGAATTTCTATCAATGCAAAAACTATGGTCAGATACCAAGTTGGCCAACAGTCCGTAAAGCAGTCGAGCAGTTCGAATCCCAATGGCTGAATGACATGGGCCTGACCTCACCGGGAGAGTTCGTGTACTGTTGCCCACAACCACTCCAGGACAGCTCCTTCCTCGTCGAATGGGAAAGATTCAAGGATGCTTTCCAAAAACGTACGGGCGTTACACTGTCTTTTTGGGAGCGAAACGCCATTGATTCTCGTCTTCGCAAGCTGCCGGATTTGGTTGCCGGCCTTTTTTCGGATTCATACGCGGAACACTTTTGTGGTCGGGACGAATGGCGTGATGATCCATGGGTTAGAGTAAAGCAAGGGCCTGCGCGATTTCGGGGGATCGACCGGTTCCTCGACAGACATAACCGCAAGGCAATATATGTAAGCGATGTTCAGGAAAAACTCTTCCTCGCAGCCGTTGACCAAACCTCGACTGTTGCTCTGCGCGGCCTCCCGGGTATGGGCAAAAGTTTTCTGGCGCTTGAACTTGCTTGTAGATTGCGTCAGCCGCTGCGGCGTATCTACTATGCCACGTTTAAGGATGCCACGTCTGCAGAACGACTTTGGCAGTCCGCAAGAAGGCGGTTCAGCCTGCCCTCACTTTTTGTCTTAGATGACTGCCACCTCGCTCCGCAAGCAGTCGACAACTTGCTCGAGCGACTGAACCCAGAACTTCGGAGCGGTCAGCTTAAGCTCGTCCTTTGTGTACGTGACCAGGTGAGGGGAGCGGTCGATCAGCCCGACGATACTGATTCGTGGCTGGTCCGTTTGCAGGAAGAGCAGGCCATCATTGATCTGCGCGTCGATACGGCGCGGACCCTCGCCGTCACATGTCACTTGCGTCCCGACTTTACGGGACTCGCATACTCCAGGCTGGAACGCCTGCATAAGACTTGTGGCGGCGACCTGTTGCTGTTGGATGAAATACTGCCGGCGCTCGCGACTCCCCAAGATGTCGATATCCTCGACGTGGGCGGCATATTAGCCAGTGTGCGAAACAATTATTTCGACGGTAATCGGCGGCTGCCGACCCTTACCAAGCTCGCTGCGCTCGCTCAATTCGATCTTCTGCCACAATCAGATTTCTTCGAAGGGGAATGGCAGGCAGGTGAGCAGTCCGCAGCCGACCCGCTCATGACGCGATTGTTTGCGCCACCCCGCTACCAGTTTCTGCATTCCTCTCTCGCGACGTTGATTTTGTTTGCCCAGGCGCAACTCGAGGCTGGCGACGCGGCATTGGATGAGAAAGCCGCGACCATTACGGTCCAAGCTGTAACCGAGTACCTTTCGTATCTGAGTACGTCTACGGATTATTCGGACGAGTTTCAGGTGTCGCTGCATCAATTCCTACGCACGCGTCCGCATTTGGGGAGTGCCCTCAGCGAAGCCCGCGCCAGATCGGCGGTCTTGGGTGACGAGGCAATTCAGGACGCGATCGACCGGAACCTCCCTAAACTGAACTTCTCTATCCTGGGGATGTGCGTGCGATGGGTAGCAATCGCGGAACATCCTGCGAAAGCATTTTACCTGGGATTGATCGAACGACGAATGGGAACTCTGTTTGAACAGCCAGAAAGTGATGAGGCCACGATCGGTACTGTGGGTATTGGCTTGAGGACTCTACGTAAGTTTTCCCCAGACATACACGTAAGAGTTCTCAACAGGCATGGTTCCGAAACATTCCTGCGTCTCATTCTCGCCAACGGCTCTCTGTCTGAGTTGTTTAAGATCCTCGAAAACTCTACGTCTGAATTCCGCACCAGCTTGTTGGATCGGCTCACCTCCGAACAAGCCGAGGCCCTCATTCATAAGGCTATTGTCGCCGGACGTTCGATTGGAACCTTGAATCTGGCTATGCGCGAAATAGGTAACGCTGACCCGACAATGCTCGCTCGCCTGGAACGAGTTGTCGGCGCTCCAGGCTTGCTGCGTCTCATCCTTGCCAACGGCTTTTTGCTCGACCTGTTTAGAGTTCTTCAATATTCCACGCCGGGATTCCGGGGTGCGATGCTAGATCAAATCACGTCTCAGCTAGCCGAAGTGCTCATCAACAAAACCGTTGCCACCGGACGCTCAATTGGCACCTTACA
>DNNE01000065.1:128201-128479 GCA_003487805.1 Blastocatellia bacterium
CCGACAATGCTTGCTCGCTTGGAACGAGTTGTCGGCGTTCCAGGCTATTTGCGTCTCATTGTCGCCAACGGCACTTTGTTTGAACTGTTTAATGTTCTTCAATATTCCACGCCGGGATTCCGCAGAGCGATGCTGGATCATCTCACGTCTGAGCTAGCCGACGCGCTCATCGACAAAACCGTTGTCGCCGGACGTTCGGTTGGAACCTTGAATCTGGCTATGCGCGAACTAGGTAACGCTGACCCGACAATGCTTGCTCGCCTGGAACGATTTGTCGG
>DNNE01000065.1:128818-129035 GCA_003487805.1 Blastocatellia bacterium
TCGCCAACGGCACTTTGTTTGAACTGTTTAATATTCTTCAATATTCCACGCCGGGATTCCGCAGAGCGATGCTGGATCATGTCACGTCTGAACTAGCCGACGCGCTCATCGACAAAACCGTTGCCGCTGGACGCTCAATTGGCACCTTATCTCTTGCCATGCGCGAACTGGGCGACGCTGACCCGACAATGCTCGCTCGCCTGGAACGATTTGTCGG
>DNNE01000065.1:129377-129527 GCA_003487805.1 Blastocatellia bacterium
CTCGCCAACGGCACTTTGTTTGACCTCTTTATGGTCATCCAAAGAGCCACGCCCATATTGCGGAAGGCGATGTTAGATCAAATCACGTCTGAGCTAGCCGACGCGCTCCTCGACAAAACCGTTGCCGCTGGACGCTCAATTGGCACCTTA
>DNNE01000065.1:129870-130109 GCA_003487805.1 Blastocatellia bacterium
CCGACAATGCTTGCTCGCTTGGAGCGAGCTGTGGGCGCTCCAGGTTTTTTGCGTCTCATCCTCGCCAATGGCACTCTGTTTGAGTTGTTCAAGATTCTTGAAAACTCTACTTCTGAATTCCGCACCAGCTTGTTGGATCAACTCACCTCCGAACAAACGCAGACTCTCATTGAAAAGTCTATTGCCGCCGGACGCTCAATTGGCACCTTGGACCTCGCCATGCGCGAACTGGGCGACGC
>DNNE01000065.1:130412-130983 GCA_003487805.1 Blastocatellia bacterium
ATGCGCGAACTGGGCGACGCTGATCCGAAAATGCTTGCTCGCCTGGAACAAATCGTCGGCGCTCAAGGTTTCGTGCGTCTTATCCTCGCCAACGGCACCTTGGTCGAGCTCTTCAGAGTTCTTCGAAGAGCCACTCCGGAATTTCGGACTGCGTTGTTGGATCAGGTTACCTCTGCTCAACCCGAGGCCCTCATCGACAAGACGATTGCCGAAGGGCGAAGGATGGAGGATCTCCATTTTGCCCTTCGTTCTTGCGGAGCGAAGCTTGAGAAATGGCTAGGGGTTGAAGGCTGGTTGAAGCTTTTAATCGGCTGTGGGAGCCTGAACGCTGTTAGCCAGATCATCCAAGCATCGACCAATGCTTTTCGGGCGCGGATGATCGCGGCGGCGATTAAGCTTTCTGCCGAGGACTGGGTCGAAATCATCAACCGTGGCTTATTCCTTAACGCATGTAATTTCGTAACGAACGATTTGTCCTCTTATCCCACAGCCGCGCGTGAGGCGTTTCGGGCTGCGCTGGAACTGGTCGCCGCACCGCTCGCGGCAAAAGCAACTTGGTTCGACTTAAAGC
>DNNE01000065.1:131305-163285 GCA_003487805.1 Blastocatellia bacterium
ACCCCCGACGAGCCAATTGCGGAAGGCGCAATTTTGGGCGAGGCGTTGCGCGACCGAATGGAGGCAGTGCAGCTCACTGAACTTTTCGAACTCGACTTCCGTGAAGCTGTTAACGCCTTTGCATGCTGTTGGCGTGAGCGACCTGATTTACGATTAGAACTAGCTGCGAACCTGCGCACAATCTTACCACCCAGAGAAACATGGCCAAGAGAAAAAGGTGAGGTGGCGGGCGTGCGTCTAATTCTGGGACTCTCGCGCAGCCCCGAATTTCCCAAAGCAGAACTGCGATGGCTCGTAGCCGAGATCAGAGCTTTTCTCGACCGAGATGTATATGAAGACATTCATACGTTTCCGTTGTTTCTGTTAGTCTGGAACATCTGTGCATCATTTTATGACCGAGGTCTGCGGCATAAATTCGGTGACCCATTCACTGATGCCGAGTTGGAACTCATGCTTTCAGTTTTGACAGATCGAGTGAGTGCCAAAGGACCGAATCCGGAGAAGCTCGAGCAGCTCGCTCTGGGTGGTCTGCTTGCCATCTCATTCCCCCAGTTAAGATCACCTATTATCAACCTATTTGCATCGCTTAAGGGAGCCACGCATTGGCTCGTTGCGCTGGCAATGGATCAGACTTTTCTGCCCGCCCTTTTTGCTCTTGAAGGAATAGCCCTTAACACCGATCGAAAAATTGTGTTCTCTCGTGAAAGGTGTGCAGAACTTCTCAGAAAGTTTGAAGAGTATGAAGACGTAGGGCCAGCCATGAATGCTCTTCGAAACCATGTTTTGTCGAAACATAAGCGTCAGTAACTGTAGCCCGGCACCGATTAACGTATTCGGGTGACAGATCCGAACTTTCAAAATCCGTGATCTGAATCGGATTCCGGGTTTACCAAGTCTGTTCGGCAACAAATGAATCACCAGAGGCCGGCCACCCGGTTATTAAATCACTACCTTACGCGAACTATTGAGGAAGAAATTGTCAATTTATGCCCGAAATCTGTCGGACTCTCTCACGTTATGCCCGAACAAAATTTTATTTAATGACCGAACAAGATTCGTAAGTTGTTGACTCTACGTTGGCGTCGTTTTCACTTAATGACCCGACCCACATTCATGGAACGTCCGCTGCGTCCTAGGCTAAAAACTTTACGTAAAGAGCGGCTCATCGTTTCAACGACAGTTGGACTCGCCGCTCAGCAAATCTATGCATCCGCCCGGCGCCGTCGCCGCTTCCTGTTCAGGCTTCTTGCCGATGACTGCTGCGAGGAGCACACCCACCCCGGTGCCAATTAGGATCCATATTCCGATTCGCTTACGCGGACTGAATTTGTGCGCCGGGGATGCGGTCGTGACGGTCTCTCCGACGCTCAGCGTGCGCTCGTTTCCTGCCGCACGCACCTGAAGCTGCCCCTTCTCCACCGAAATGGTCGTTCCCGCGCACTCGGTTGTGGTCACGTTGAAAATCACGGACTCGTTGCCCGATCCCACGATGGAGGCGTCGGTGGTTCTCAGGTCCAGTGACACGCCGCGTGGTAGCGCGCATGACATCCGTCCGTTTGGTAAGCCAGCCGAGACGTGCGCGTTCGAAGTCTCAATCGTCAAATCTGTGTCTTCGTCGAGGTTGAACCGAACCGAATTCGTAAGATCGACAAGTGATTGAGAATGAAGCGATGTCACAATTCTATTGGTCGAGAAAAGCGTCTGACCGGACGTCGCGGGCTGACCGTTGATTGTTACCGGTCCAGCCAGGGAGATGCTGCCGATGGATCGCGCCGGGCCTTTGTTGGCCGAGCCATAAACGATAACTGAATTCAATAACGCCATCGTTACCGCAAAAACCAATATCGGCTTCATAAGCTTGACGATTGATGGTGAGCAAGCGGGCAGAATCTTTTGCGACACTGACAACTTTTTCATAAGGTTAGTCCTGCGGAATATGTGCAGAACAAGAACACTGGTGGGGGGCGATTACGTCGCGCTTTCTACATCTCGTGGCGATTGGTTAGCGCTTTGTCCATCGTTACTTCATCGACGTATTCGAGATCGCTGCCGACCGGCATGCCCATCGCCAGTCGCGTCACCCGCAGACCGAGGGGCTTCAATAGACGGCTGATGTAATTCGCGGTCGCTTCACCTTCGGTGTTGGGGTTCGTGGCGAGAATTACTTCGCGCATCTCGACTCCGTCGTTGTTCTCTGGCTTCAGACGCGGCAGCAGATTATCGAGCCGCAGATCGCTGGGCCGAACGCCACGGATCGGCGAAAGCGATCCGTGCAGCACATGATAGAGACCTTTGTAGCTGCGCGTTTTTTCGACCGCGACCAGATCGTAAGGTTGCTCGACAACGCACACGAGCGAGCGATCGCGCGAAGGCGCCGAGCAGAAGCGGCAGGGATTAACGTCTGTAAGATTGTTGCAGACTGAGCATTCCGAAATGCGCTCTTTCACTTCACGCAGCGCCTGGATCAGTCGTTCGACGTCGGTTTCAGGCGTGCGCAGAATGTGAAAGGCCAGCCGCTGCGCAGACTTCTGACCAATGCTCGGCAGGCGTTTGAATTCATCGATCAGTTTCGTTACTGGCTCGGCGTAATCTAACATTTTCGATTTCCAATTGCCGATTGCCGATTTCTTCTGTAGTGAATCGCCAATTGGCAATTGGCAATCGGAAATCGGCAATTAGAACAGATTTCCCAGCCCTGGAGGCAACATCGATCCCAGCTTGCTCTTCATCGCTTCGTTGACCTTGCGATTGCCTTCGTTGATGGCGGCGACGATCATGTCCTGCAGCATCTCTATGTCATTCTCTTTGACGATTTCGGGGTCAACTTTCAGCGAGATGATTTCGTGATCGCCTTTCATGGTGACGTTGACTACGCCGCCTCCGGCGGAAGCTTCGACGCGCATTTCCTCCATTTCGCGCGCCATCTTTTCCTGCATCTGCTGCGCCTGTTTCATCATTCCCTGAATGTTTAGTCCGCCCGGAAATTTCATTGTCGTGATCCTCGCTTGGGTTGATATCGATCCGAACTGCGCGAGGCAGCATCGTAACTTCCCGCGAGAGCGAATGCAAAGCGAACTTCGATTCAGGCAGCGTCCATGCTATAAGCGAACAACATGAGCTCGCCCAACCAAAACCCGTCCGTCGAACGAAAGCTAACAGCGCAAATTAGTTTGTATTATGACGTGATTGCGCCACCGTCCCGGCCGGCGCCATTGCTCATCGCGCTACACGGTTATGGCGCGAGCAAGTGGCACGCGATGCGTGAGGCAAAGATAATTGCTCCGGAAGGTTTCGGGCTCGCATCGTTGCAGGGACCGCATCAGCATCTGCGCGAGCCGAAAGAAAAGGGCGGGCCGCTGCGATTCGGATTTGGGTGGCTGACTAATTATCGGCCGGAAGAATCGGTCGCCATTCATCATCGCGCGCTGATTGAAATGATCGAAGCCCTCGTGAACGAAGGCTTGGTTGATTCCGAACAAATCTTCCTGCTTGGTTTTTCGCAATCATGCGCATTGAATTATCGGTTCGCTTTCGCGCATCCAAATATTTTGCGCGGCGTGATTGGAATCTGTGGCGGACTGCCGGGCGATTGGGAGACAAGTGAGCTTTACCAGCCGACAGACGCGGCCGTGTTTCATCTGGCCGGCGCGCGTGACGAATATTATGGGCCGGCGCGAGTCGAGGATTACGCGGCGCAGCTTCGGACGCGCGCGAATAACGTTGAGCTTCGCAGTTACGATGCAGGTCACGAAATCTCGCCGGCGATGAGGGAAGATATTCGAGCTTGGATAAGAGACAAGTCAACTGTTTAGAGGCCGCACTTATTCGGCCGTGGAACTCGCGGGACCGGTCCGGCGTCTAAACCGTCGTCGTGGCGTAATTAGACGAGACTCCATCGTACGAATTGTCAGTTAGTGTGGTTTGTTGGATTTGTTCGTGTGAGTTCGTGGTTGGTTTCAATTAGGGACAACGAACCACGAACTCACACCAAAAGGCGAGAAAACTTACACTAAACAAATCAAACTGCAATGATGAAAAGACTTCCGGTTTCGATGTTGCCGATATTAGCGTTGCTGCTGATCGCCGCCTGTCAGCAACAAATCGCGCGGACGCGCCCACCTCTGAAGCCGCCGGAGCAGCAAACCGAAGTTCACGCGCTGGCGCCAAACAGCTCTCCCATACTCAAAGCGATTATTGACGGCGCCGTCGATCAAGTCGGCAAGACGACCGGTTACGATCCTTCCTATCAGAAGCTCGATTATCCGAATGGCGATGTGCCGATTGAGACGGGCGTCTGTTCAGACGTCATCGTCCGCGCGTTTCGCAAAGGTGGCATCGATCTGCAAAAAGAAGTTCATGAAGACATGAAGGCAAACTTTTCTCTTTATCCAGTGAAATGGGGATTGAAAAGCCCGGACACGAACATCGATCATCGCCGTGTACCGAACCTGCAAACCTTCTTCGGACGCAAAGGGAAGTCGCTCTCGACGAATAACGATAGTGAAAACTTCCTGCCCGGCGACGTTGTAACGTGGGACCTTGGCGGCACCGACCACGTCGGCATCGTGGTCAATGTTTTGTACAAACCCTCACAGCACTATCTCATCGTTCACAACATCGGCGGCGGCACGCGCATGGAAGACGCGTTGTTCTCGTGGAAGATCACGGGCCACTATCGATATTTTTGAAGACTTCTCCGTTCCGTTAGGAACGGCATGTTTATAGCTTCAGCCTCAAAAACAACCTTTACCGCGAATAGGCGCGCCATGTAAGATGGCGCGCCTATTCGCGGAGTCGTCGGGAGATAACGACTAACTATAAACATCCGGCTCCTCTGGAGCCGATCTGGAGTTGAATATGAAAGCTGCGTTCGCGTCCGCCATCTTTATTCTGATGTGTATTTCAGCGTCAGCAATAGCTCAAACAGCAACCGATTCAAGATCCCAGTCCGCCATTCGCGGCGTGCTCGACGCGCAAGTCGCCGCCTGGAATCGCGGTGACATTGAAAGTTACATGAACGGTTACGATCGTTCGCCCAACACCGAATTCGTTGGCGCTGACAGCATCACCCGTGGATGGCAAGACGTCCTCGATCGTTATAAGAAACGATACGACACGCGCGAGAAGATGGGGACGCTCACGTTTTCAGATCTCGAAATCACGATGTTGAGTAATGACGCTGCGCTCGTCCTTGGGCGCTGGCGTTTGAAGCGCGCGAACGATGAACCGCATGGCACCTTTACGTTGCTATTTCGGAAACGGAAAGCCGGCTGGCGAATAGTTCACGATCATAGTTCTTCGGCGTCGTAGGAAATGGCGGGCAGTAGCACGCCTCTAAACAATTTCCAATGGCTGAAAGTTCCCAGGCAACAGAAACCAATCTCGCCACCGTCGAGCGCGAAGTTCAGTCGCGCAGCGCCTCGCTCAAAAAAGAACTCGGCCTCTTCGATCTCGTCCTCATTCAAGTGGTCTTTGTCTTCGGTACGGTCTGGGTTGGCTTCGCCGCCACTCTGGGCCGCTCGCAGATGGCCTTCTGGCTCATCGCCATCGTGACTTTCTATCTTCCGTTGGCGGCGGTCGTCATTTATCTAAATCGTCTCGCGCCGCTTGAAGGTGGTTTGTATCAATGGGCCAAGGTAGCTTTCGGCGACTTTCTGGCTTTTCTGGTCGCGTGGAATTTTTGGATCTTCGGCATCCTGGTGATGTCTGGCATCGGTTTGATCATCAAGAAGAATATTGCCTATGCGATTGGCCCGCGCGCGAACTGGATGCACGAGAATAAGTGGATGACGACCCTGGTTTGTGTGGTGTTAATAACTTCTGTGGTCGCAGCTTCGCGCCGCGGGCTCGCTTTGGGGAAGTGGGTCCAGAACTTTGGCGGCGCCATGCTGATCATAACCGTGGCGACCTTGATCCTGATGCCGTTCATCACCGCCAGCCGCGGCAGTTTGGCGAATTACCATCCATTCCTGTTCAGTTTGCGAGAGATCAAATTCGACTCTCACAACCTGAACGTGTGCAGCAAGCTTGCGGTTGGCGCTCTTTCTGGTTTTGAGTACATCGCGATCCTCGCCGGTGAATGCCGCGCGCCTTCGCGCAACATCAGCCGTTCAGTTTGGATCTCAGCGCCGATCATCGCGCTCATGTTCATTCTGGGAACGGCATCGGTGCTGGCGTTTGTGACGCCGGACAAGGTGGATCTCATCGCTCCGATTCCACAGGTGCTTAGCCTTGGCTTCGGCTCGTTCGGATGGGTCTCGCTGCTGATCTCACTCACCATCTTCGGAGTCGCGGCCCGGCAAATTGCCTTGATGAGTATTTATTTTGCGGGTAACACCCGGCTGCCAATGGTTGCCGGTTGGGACAACTTGTTGCCCGTGTGGTTTGCGAAGCTGCACAAGAAGTATCGCACGCCGGTGAATTCGATTCTCTTCGTCGGCGCCACGACGCTGGTGTTCAGCCTCGCGCCTTTAATTGGTGTGAAAGAAGCGGAGGCGTTTCAGTTTCAGGACAATGCCGCAAGCATTCTTTACGCCCTGATCTACATGGTGCTGTTTGCGATTCCGATCATCGCGATGAAGCGCTTCGGCGCTAGCGCACCTTTGTGGTTGAAGGCAGCGGCGATCCTGGGATTTCTCATGTCCGTACTCGGCGCGTTTTTCACTGTGTTCCCAATCATCGACGTTGAGAGTCGATGGCTTTTCGCGGCCAAGATCATCGTGGTCGTAGTGATCGCTAATGTGATCGGAGCGACGATCTATCTGCTCGATAAAAAGCGAGCGCGGGTGGTGGGCTAATTCGTATCCCGCCGGCAGGCATCCTTTGTGTTGGTGTGATTTCGTGGTCTGCTTTTGCAGATGAATCAAAGACTAAACCACGAAATCACACGAACCGGAAATCACGAAACAGATATAACATTCAGCTGAGGTCAACCCATCCGAGAGGAGAACTGGAAGATGCATAGGATCAATTTTGGCCGTGTCTTACTTGGCGGTATCCTGGCCGGTTTTGTGCTCAATATAGGTGAGTTCGTGCTGAATGGAATCCTGCTTGCCGACCGGATGCAAGCCGACATGAAGCGTATGGGTCTTACGCCGCCCGGCGGTGGTTTTGCTGTGCTTGCTGTTGGACTGACTTTCATTTTCGGCATTCTTGCAGTGCTGCTTTACGCGATGATCCGATCGCGTCTGGGGCCAGGTCCGAAGACGGCGCTTATCGTCGCGCTGATATTATGGTTTTGTCTGTATGTTTATAGCGGCACGATAAATATGATGTTGATTTCGGTCCCCCCGAAAATTATTGTCATGATTCTGGGCTGGGGTCTGATCGAATACCCGTTGGGAATTCTCGCGGGCGCGGCGGTGTATAAAGAAGCGTAGCTAAATCTGTAAGAACTACTCAACGATAGTTTCATGAATTGGAAGCGACTACTTATTTCCGCACCGTTGGCGTTTCTGATCATGGTCGCTGATGGGTTGTTATTGGTTCTGATTACGCGGCTATACCTGCCCGGGCATCCGCCACACTGGTTGATGGGCGCAATTTTTTATTTCGACGCGTGGCCGGTGACGATCACTCAGCATCTGTTTCCATCCGCCCGGGGCGGCCCTTCGTTTCTCGCCATCGCTTCCGGCGCGCTGGTTGATCTAATCATCCTGACCTCGATCATTTACGCGTTGCTCTCATGGCGCGCGCGCTGTAAAGCTCGTGTCTGAAACCTTCGCAGTCATCAATTGTTCACAGTTGGTAACGCTCGCAGGAGCGCATCGTCCACGCACGGGCGGTGATTTGCGCCAGCTTGCGATCATTGAAGATGGCGCGATGCTCGTGCACGCCGGCTACATTGAAGCGGCCGGCCGGCGCCGCGAAATCGAACCCCTAATCAACGGCGACTGTGAAGTGATCGATGCCGGGCGACGGGTCGTGATGCCGGGCTTTGTCGATGCGCACACGCATCCTGTTTTCGCCGGCATTCGCGCAAATGAGTTCGAGCAGCGGGCCAGCGGCGCGACCTATCGCGAGATTGCCGCGCGCGGTGGCGGCATCAGATCGACCGTGCGAACGACGCGCAATGCCTCACAGAGCTATCTGGTGAAAGCCGGCAAGCGTTACGCCGATTGGTTTCTGCGCACGGGGACGACGACGATTGAAGCCAAGTCGGGTTACGGCTTGACGCTCGAAGATGAACTGAAGATCCTGCGCGCGATTAAGCAACTGAACGAAGAAACACCCTTGCGTTATGTGCCCACGTTTCTGGGCGCGCACGACATTCCTTCCGAATACAAATCGCGGCGGCAAACGTATGTGAGTTTGGTTGTCAACGAAATGCTGCCGCGCGTCGCTCAGGAACAACTGGCTGAGTACTGCGACGTTTTTTGCGAGCAGGATGTGTTCACGGTCGATGAATCATGGGAGATTCTGTCGGCAGCGCGTTGTCATGGACTCGGCTTGCGTCTGCATGCCGATCAACTTTCGCTGTCAGGTGGCGCGAAGCTCGCCGCGGAACTGAATGCCGCGACCGCGGATCATCTCGAGCACACTGACGCTACTGGGATTCAGGCATTGAAAGCAGCGAAGGTGCAGCCGGTACTGCTTCCCGGGTCGGTCTACGCTCTCGGATCGCACGACTATCCGGCAGCTCGCGAAATGAT
This sequence comes from Blastocatellia bacterium, assembly GCA_003487805.1. Taxonomy (GTDB): domain Bacteria; phylum Acidobacteriota; class Blastocatellia; order Pyrinomonadales; family Pyrinomonadaceae; genus UBA11740. Next base: position 139,957 of record DNNE01000065.1, read on the forward strand.
TGAAGCGGGACTGGCGGTGGTGCTCGCTACTGACTTCAATCCGGGTTCTTCGCCGACGCCGTCGATGCCCATGATTCTTTCGCTCGCCTGCACCCAGATGAAGATGACACCAGCCGAAGCGATCACCGCGGCGACGATTAACGCTGCATATTCTTTGGGGCGCGGCGACGAGATTGGCTCGCTGGAAAAAGGCAAGCGCGCTGACTTCGTGATCCACGAGGCGTCGGACTATCGCGAGTTGGCATACTTCTTTGGCATCGAGCATCCGTGGCGCGTCTATGCGTCGGGGAAGCTGGCGTTTCAACGCGGTAGCGCAAGTTGTTAACTTGCGACTCGCAACTTAACAAGTTGCGCTACAAAATTTTAATTGACGGCGTCGCAGTTCTTTTTTATTATCACTTCAACACTGGAAAGGAGGTGATCGAAAAGTATATGAGTTCTAAACACAGTGAGGTGGCTGAGACCTAAAACTCAGTTGATAATCTGTTGTTTGGATTGTCTTCCTGAGAAGTCACTGTGACACCTTCTTTCCGAAGGTCACAGCCGCGGGTCAATCCCAACAGTTCACCGGAAAGCCGCTCTGCGAGCGATCGCGAGCGGCTTTCTTGTGCTTTGTTTCCCCTATCCCGCTGGGAGAGGGACCAGGGGTGAGGGTTTACGAGCGGTAAAGAAAAGAAATTAGAAATATTTTTTCTTCCTAAGCCCTCACCCAACCCTCTCCCAGAGGGAGAGGGCTTTTTGCTCCTTCACACGGAGCTGACCCTTTCTAACTTTGAATCAGCGTTGTTTACTTGACTATCAACCCGCGCGCGTTTATAGACATCAAAGGGTATCCGCAACAAACCATCTTCCCCGTTGCTGGAAGAATTTAATCAGTGCCTCAGAAAGTTCCGCCAGGTTCCCCTGTCTTTTACGATCCGCGCGGCCGCCGTTGGCGGCACGTGCGACGCACCTATTTAGCCCTGGGTGTGTTCGCGACGGTCGTGACCGCAATCTTTATCGCCAGCGTGCTGGCAAATCCATTTCTGCCGCCGTTGAGTTTGCGACCGCTTCAGAGCCTTAAGCCGCAGCCGCGAGCGCTGCTGCCAAACGCTCGCGAGGTGAAAGCCAAAAAGGCGCAAGCAGAGTTACAGAAGGAACTGGCAAAGACAAAGGTGGTGCCCGGACGCCACGCCGAATTTCTGCCCCTCACTCCACCGCCGGCAAACACTCCGCTTCCGGCGCCGGCGAGCTTTGGCGCTAAGCAATTGACGATCGGTTTTTATATCGATTGGGACGAATCCAGTTATTCCTCGCTTGAGCGAAACCTGAACAGTCTTGATTGGGTAATGCCGCAATGGGCCCATCTGGTTCCGGCGAAGTCCGGCGAAAGCCTGATAGCAGATGACATAACCGGTTCCGACACCTCGGAGATGGAACATGATCAGGCGCTGAAGGCATTGAACCTTTTGCGCCAACGCCGGCCCCAGATATCAATCATCCCGATGGTGCAAAACCTTAATGATGAGAAATGGTCGGCAGATCTGCTCGCGCGCACGGTTGCGGATGAAACTTCACGGCAACGGTTAATAAGCGCGCTCAGCGCTTTTGTCGAACAGAATAAATTCGCCGGCATCTGCGTTGACTTCGAAGAGCCTCCTCCCGAAGCGCAGGCGAATCTCCTGATTTTCATGAAGGAGTTGCACGACGTGTTCAAGCCGCGTGGTTGGCTGGTGGTACAGACGGTACCGTTTGATTCCGATGAATGGAATTACAAAGATTATGGTGCGGCCATCGACTATCTGATCCTGATGGCGTATGACCAGCACTACGCCAACAAAGAGAGTGGTTCTATTGCGGCGCAAAACTGGTACGAAGGGTTACTTTCGAAGCGCATGGGCGAGCTCGATCCTGCGAAGACCATCATCGCCCTGGGAAGTTACGGTTACGACTGGACTGAAGGAGAATCGGCCAACGAAGTCAGCTTCCAGCAAGCCTTGATTCAAGCGCGCGACTCTGATGCGCAGATCGAGTTTGATCCGGCAACCGGCAATCCACACTACGATTATGAGGAAGAAGACGGATCGTCACACATCGTCTGGTTTCTCGACGCCGTCACGGCGTTCAATCAAATGCGCGCCGCCAGTGGTTATTATCCCGCGGGATTCGCGGTGTGGCGGCTGGGCTCGGAAGACCCTTCGATATGGTCGGTCTTTGGTACGGACCAACCCAGTCCGTCCCCCGACGCCCTCAAGAAAATGTCCTATGGATATGACGTCGACTTTGAAGGCACCGGAGAGTTGCTGAAGGTAGTTGCGAGCCCGCACGACGGAGAGCGTGGCATCGCCGTCGATCCGAATGCCGGATTCATCAGCTCGGAATCTTACGACAACAACAAGATTCCAACGGGATACGTGATCGAGCGCACGGGAGATCATCCCGGCTACCTCGCGCTGACATTTGACGATGGACCGGATCCAAAATGGACGCCGCGCATCCTCGACATTCTCAAACAGGAAAATGTGCCGGCGACGTTTTTCGTGATGGGAAAAAACGGCCAGGCCTATCCTGATTTACTTCGACGCATCGTCAACGAAGGTCATGAGGTTGGCAACCACACTTTTACCCATCCGAACCTGGGCGAAATTCCGGCCCGGCTAACAGATCTCGAACTCAACGCGACCCAACGTTTGATCGAGTCGGTGACCGGCCGTTCGACCGTCCTGTTTCGTCCACCCTACTTTGGAGACGCGGAGGCGGACACGCCCGAAGAAGTCGAGCCGGCAATTCGCGCTAAGAATCTGGGCTACATAATGATCGGTTTGCGTATCGATCCGGGCGATTGGAAACCAGGAGTCACGGCTGACGAGATTGTTAAGAAGACCATCGAGCGGGCGGAAGACAAGAACCCGGACACGCGCGGCCAGGTCATCCTGCTGCATGATTCGGGAGGCGAACGCGAAGCGACGATCGAGGCTTTGCCGGCCCTGATTCACGAACTCCGGAATCGAGGGTTCACATTTGTGCAGGTCTCAACGCTCGGCGGGTGGACGCGCGATCAAGTGATGCCGCCGTTGCCCGTGAGCGAGAGCATCTATACGCGGACGGACTCGCTTGCATTCCTGGTTCTGTCAACCACGGGTTGGCTTCTGCAATGGGCGTTCGTTATTGGAATCGTGCTTGGTTTGGCGCGACTCATAGTGATCGGCGCGCTGGCTTTCGCGCAATGGGCCCGTTCACGCCGCCGCGAACGCGAACACGCGGGTGAGCAGTTCGAGCCTTTCGTGTCGGTCATCGTGCCGGCCTTCAACGAAGAGTTCGTTATCGAGGCCACGATTCGCAGCCTGCTCAATTCCGATTACGACAACTTTGAGATCATCGTCGTCGATGATGGCTCGCTGGATCGCACCAGCGAGGTCGTGCGCGAGCACTTTAGCAACGAACCTCTGGTGCGGCTCTTTACGGAACCGAATGCCGGTAAAGCTGCGGCGCTTAACCTTGGCCTTCGGCAATCGAAAGGCGAGATCGTCGTAGCGCTGGATGCGGATACACAATTTCCCGCAGAGACAATTCGCGCGCTCGCGCGGCGTTTCGTCGATCCGAAAATGGGCGCCGTTGCGGGCAATGCCAAAGTGGGAAACCGCATCAATATAGTTACTCGCTGGCAGGCTCTGGAATACATCACTTCGCAGAACATGGACCGGCGCGCGTTTGCCAGCATGAATTGCATCACCGTCGTGCCCGGGGCCGTCGGCGCGTGGAGAAGAGAACTGATAGACGAGTGCGGAGGCTTCAGCACCGACACGTTAGCTGAAGATCAGGATCTGACTCTGCAGATTAGAAAGCTCGGCTATCAAATCGGTTATGAAGAGACGGCCATCGGTTGGACCGAAGCGCCCCAGACGCTGCGCCAGTTAGCGAAGCAAAGATACCGGTGGGCCTATGGCACGTTGCAATGTCTATGGAAGCATCGCGACGCGTTGCTGAGACCGAAGTATGGCGCGTTAGGGTTTGTCGCCATGCCGAACGTTTGGGTTTTCCAGATCATCTTTCCGTTGATCTCGCCGGTGATGGATTTGCTGCTGGTCTATACCCTGTTTTCAGCATTGATCGATCGCATTCAACAGCCGTCCGTTTATACGTTCACGAATTTGCGGCAGGTGCTTTTCTATTACGCGTTGTTCCTCGCGGTTGATTGGAGCGCCGCCTGCTTCGCCTTCGTGCTCGAGCGCAAAGAGCGTTGGCGATTGCTTTGGTGGTTGTTCCTGCAAAGGTTCTGCTACCGCCAGGTCATGTATTACGTAATGATCAAGTCAGTCTCGACCGCGTTCCGCGGCGCCGTTGTTGGCTGGGGCAAGCTGGAAAGAAAAGCGACGGTGGGAGCGCAACCGTGAGCCTACAACGCGCGGCAGGTTGCAATTGTCGCGGAGCACTTTCATGTAATTCGCTTTTCGGGTTCGTGACCTTTCGTGGTTTCGCATTTGACCGCAGAGTGACCACGAAGTAACACGAACCGGCGCTTGATTACACGAAATCGAAGTTCGCGCGGTAGCAAACTCCTTCCCTCGCGAGTTAGCATCAGATCTCAATGTCAAAAGTAAGCCCACAGGTTCGAAAGCATCTCTGGGTCTTTGCGGCTTTGATTATTCTGGCCGCAGGCTTCCGCATCGCCGTCGTTCACTGGCTGCCGAACGACTCTGCTGATGACGGGCTGGGCTATGCGCAGATTGCCCGCAACGTGCTCGAGCAGCATGTTTATTCTCACGCGACCGAAGCGCCTTTCGATCCTTCGTACGTCCGTCTTCCCGGTTACCCGTTGTTCCTCGCGACGATCTATTCAGTGTTCGGTCATACGAACAACAGCGCGGTGCGCATTGTTCAGGCGTTGATTGACGCCGGAACGTGCGCTTTGGTCGCCTGGCTTGCCTTCCTTTGGCAACCCGATAAACGACGCAAGATCGCGACGGCAATCACAGCTTTGGCGCTCGCCGCGGTCAATCCATTCACGACGATTTACGCGGCGACGATTCTCACCGAAGTGCCGACGACTTTCCTTCTCGTGGCGGCCTGCGTGGCGGCGACTATCGCATTTCAGTCTGACAAATTCGAGCGAGAATTGCGCTGTTGGGCCATCAGCGGATTACTGTTGGGTGTGGGTGTCCTGTTTCGCCCGGACGTGGGACTGGCAGCCCTTTCGATTGGTATTACCCTGGTCGTCGCGCGTTTTCGATTGTTCGGAGTCCAGCCTAAAGGCGGCTCGCCTAAGGGCGGAACTCCGGAAAAAAGTCGCCGCTCCGCACTATCGTTGCGATCTAAACTTTCGCGAATAATTCTCGCGGGCGCAGCTTTTTCTTTCGCGTTTGCCCTGGCTCTGGCGCCCTGGACGATCCGCAACTGGCGCACCTTCCATGTGTTTCAGCCGCTGGCGCCGCAGCATGCGGACATGCCGGGCGAGTTTGTTACCGTCGGTTATGAACGCTGGTTGAAAACGTGGATGACGGATGGTGAGTTCCTCGACGCGCTGATGTGGAACCTGGATAAAGAGCAGATTGACATAGACGAGTTGCCGGACAGCGCTTTTGACTCGCAGGCGGAACGCGATCGAGTTTCTGATCTATTCGATCAATACAATGCCGGTGACGACAATAGCACTGATGAGAATGAAGAACCCGATGCTGCCAGTTCGCCGTCGCCTTCGCCTTCGCCAGATCAATCCGCGAACAAGGGCCAGGCCGCTAAGGCGAATAAGAACGATAATTCCGACGACCAGGAAGACGCGCAAGACAAGGAATCGAATGGCGATCAGGACAACAAAACGAATAACGATCAACCACCAAAAGCCGGCGAAATGACGCCGGAAATCGACGCCGGCTTCGCCCAAATCGCCCGCGAAAGAATCGCGCGACACCCCCTTCGCTATTACCTTGTTTTGCCGGCGAGGCGCGCGCATGCGCTTTGGTTCAATACTCACTCGGACTTTTACCCGTTCAGCGGAAATGCGTTGCCGTTGAACAATCCGGACAACTCGCGGGCGGAGAATTTCTGGTTGCCGGTATTTGCCGTAGTGGTCGCGATTTACACTTTGCTCGGAGTCGCGGGTTTTGTTTGGATGGGAGTGAGCGGACCGTCTTCCGCGCGCGCGGTGGTGTTGATGATCTTTCTGATTTGCGCTACGCGGCTTGCATTGTTCTCGATGGCGGTGAGCGTCGAGCCGCGCTACGTGGTCGAGTTCTTTCCGTTGCTGTCAGCGCTGGGAGGATTTGCGATCGTTGAAGGCTGGATGAGATTACGGCGCAATTGACACGTCTCCGTGTCTCAGTGATTTCTCTGTGCCGCTGTGGTGAATATTTTTCAGCGATACTTCACCACAGAGGAAACACAGAGACACAAGAGTTGCTACGGCGACTCGTCATCGTCTGCTTCTTTCGGTTTCTTGATCCGATACATTGTCAGATCGCCGTCCTTGAAAACCACATCACCGATCTTCTGAAGCTGCGGCGCATATTTCGCAACGTTATACGACCAGACATAGTCATATTCTTCCGCGATGTCCTGCCACTCGGGCTCTTCTTTATATTCCAAATCCCAGAAGCCGTCGGGCGTGGTGGTCTCAGCCTTGATCTGCAGCACCTGCAGACCACGTTCAGCAAATAGGTAGGGCGTAAACCAGCCTCGCTCGATTGTTCCGTACGCCCAGAAGTGCGCATATGGTCGAAGCTGCGGCGGCTCCTGATCCTCTTGACTCTTTGCCTCGACGATTGGCAGCACGCGCACATTCGCGGGCGTTACCGGAAACGAGCGCGCCATGCCGGCTAGTTCCGGTTGTTTCGCCAGAAATGTTTTGGTGATGACTGCGCTGCGAGCCACAAACAGGAGCAGCAATACCACGAACAGCCAACGGGTGCGCTTTCCAAAACTTGCGACGACCGGCACAAACAGAAGAATGAAGGGCAGCAGGCGCAGGTCGGCGTCCGCCCCCACGCCATAGCCGGCCGGAAAAATCCAATACAGAACAAAGAGGCCCGCGATGAAAAGAGCCCAGGGCCGGTTCCAATGAAACTCGCGATTGCGCCACCATGCGGCCAGGCAAGCGACCACCAAAACGATCACCGTAATCTGGTCCATGCGTGGCGAGTAGCCTTGCATGAACGAACCCAGTCCTTCCGCTTTTTCGCTAAACGGCCGCCAGATAACCTCCCACGGATCGTTCGGCTGTCGTGACGTCGCGCCGGCTATTGCGATTCTGGTGATGACGTGCGTCAAAGCGCCGAGCGCAAACGGAACACATCCCAGAACCAGTTGCCGAAATGTTTTCCGCGTCAGGAGGCAGTAGCCGGCGACTGCCAGGCCCGCAATACCAAATCCCAGCAGGTGCGTGAAGTACAGCGCGATTACGGTGAGCAGAAATATGATCCATTGCGGCCAGCTGGGGCGCCGCAGGTAACGCAACCACAATCCGACGACGAGCAAGACCAGCGCCATGCTGAGCTGCATATTGATAAAGCCCCAGAGAAAAAAAAGATTCCAGGTAGTGATCAATGACAGGCCGGCGAGCAGCACGTTTTTTGGATGCGCCTGGCGAACGAAAAACCAGGAGGCGAACGGAACGCCGACCACGCTCAGGCTCAACAAAATTTTCCCGGCCAGAAAGACGTTGCAAAATTTCTGGAGCAGCACCATCAGGACATCCATTGTCAGGTAAGGATATGGTCCCCAGTCCGACGCGTAGTACTCACTGAAATGAAAAGCAGGATCGTGCAAGTGCGCGAGAATGAAAACTCGCGCGAGATGATTTGGGTAATCAAGCAATGGCGGGAAGGCGACGATCCAAAACGGCAGCACGAGAATCGCGAAGGCAACCACACCAAATAGAGCTATTGGTACAACGCGCGAGAAGCGCAGCGTTTTGCGGGAAGGAGTGTCTGATTGTACGGATTCCGTTAATTCTGAATCGATCGAGGCCAGTTGTTGTTCGAGCGCGCGAATGTGTCGATCGATCTCTCCGCGGACGATGAAGGAATCTGCCGTCGTCTGGCGCTCATGCTCCTCCACAAGCATGCCGGCGATTTGCTCGCGCCGTTTCAGCAGCTCTTTGTGTGGTTCATTATCCTGGCGGCGAATCTCGGTGGCTGACACGTCGGGCGAAGTAGACATTTTTCGGACATCGATCGGCGCACGAGTTCGCCGACAAATTTATTGGCCTCGGATTCAGGGGGTTCGCGAAGAGATATTCAGCTGCGGATACAAGTCTCGCAATGATCACTGGCTCGGTCGCTGCGACTGTTCCGATGCGGGGACGCGCGCCGGATCAGGTTTGTCCGGCGATGTGTGCAAATGCACAGCTTTCCATTCCGTGCCGACGCGTTTGAAAACCAGAGTCATTCTTCCGGATCCGGAATCAGGCTGCCCGTTGAAAGTCTGTGTCTGCGTCCAGAGGCAACTGACGACGGCGCCATCACGGCCAAGCATGGTGACGTGCCAGTCTTTGATATCGAGTTTCACATCCTTACTTTGAGGGAATGAACTCTCTCGATTTCTTTTCAGCTGGTCCCAGCCCCTGGTCACCGTTCCGTTATTGTTGAAAAGGACCAGAGTGGATGAGTTCAAATAGCCGCTCATATACAAATCAACGTCTGCTTTCCGTATGCCTTCGATGATCTTGTCGAAGGCTGCCCGCACTGCCGCCGCCGGGCTATTTGTAGTCGTGGTTCGTCGCGAAGACGTGGCTGGTGAGGGGGACGGTGTCGCATCCGGCGATTTAGCGATCGTCTTTGGTGTCGGCGAGGGCTTGGGCGCGACGGTGCGCGTACGGCTCGACGGCGACGTGTTGCTGTTCTGCGCGAGTGCCGCACCAGCACTGACAAGCACAATAGAAAGGATGATCGCGAGTCTTTTCATTGTGAGTATCTCCTCCAAAGGATCGCCACAGAGGCGCCGAGGCACAGAGATTAACATAAAGAGGAACAAGCAATTCTGCTACTTTGCTGTTTCTCCGTGGCTCTCTGACTCTGCGGCAGTATTATCAAACTCATTCCACGGGCGCTGGCTGCGTAAACGCATGGTTGAGCGTTCGCGGCCCATTATCTCAAACACGTCAAACATCGACGGTCCCACGGCCTGGCCCGTCAGCATTGTGCGCGAAGCATTGATGAAAAGGCCAGCCTTTACCGATGATTCTTCTGCGAAAGCACGGAGCGCGGCTTCGGCTGTCTGGGCCGTGAACGGATCCACCACTTCGATCCGATCGGCGAGCTGCGGCAGGAGTTCTTTAAGCCGCGGCTCTTTCAAAATATTCTTGCGGACGGCCGCCTCATCAAAATCGAAGTCTTCAGAAAAGTACGCGCGGCCCTGTGATGAAAAATCTTTCAGCGTGAAGAATCGTTGGCGAATCAGATCGACTACTTTCGCAAACCATTCGAGCTCGTCGTCATCGTATTCTTCGCGCCAGAGTTTCTCCGCGCGCAACTCGCTCTTCACCATTGGCAGCAATTCACCGGCCGGCATGGTGCGAATGTACTCCGCGTTCATCCAGAGCGCTTTGTCATCGGTCCAGTGTCGCGGATCGTTTTCCTGGAAATTGAAAACTGCGGGCGACTTGTGAATACGATCAAGCGAAAACTCTTCAATCAATCTTTGACGTGAAAAAATCTCAGTGCCCGGTTCGACGTTCGGCCTGGCCGCCAGATCATCACGAACCAGGTCCGCCGAATACTGAGTCGTATCCGGTGACCAACCCAATAGGGCCAGATAATTGACGAAAGCGTCCGGCACGAATCCACGATCGCGATAAGTCGTGAGCGAGACAACTTCGCCGTGCTTTCGTTTGGACAGCTTCGCTTTGTTCGGCGCCAGAATCAGCGGCAAGTGCGCAAATTGCGGCACCGGCGCGCCAAACGCGTGATAAAGCAGAATCTGTTTGTGCGTATTTGTCAGATGGTCCTGACCGCGAATCACGTGCGTGATGTTCATCTCGATGTCGTCGAGCACGACCGAGAGGTTGTAGAGCGGATGCCCATCCGAACGCAGCAGCACCAGATCTTCGATCTCTGAATAATCACGCTCCTGTTCACCATAAACAATATCGGTGAACCGCGAAGCGCCTTCGCGCGCGACCTTCAAACGAATCGCGAACAGCTCGCCCGCGGCAGCCCGCGCGTCGGATTCTTCTTTTGGTAAATCACGAAACGGATTGCTGCGATGATCGATCCCTTCGGCGGCGTTAGCGCGCGCGCGATCGGCAATATTTTGTTTGACGTTCGCGTCTCCGCGTTGCTCTTTCGGCGTGAAATCGCGGTACGCCTTTCCTTCTTCGACCAGCTTACGCGCGGCCGTGCGATGCTTCTCTGCATTGTCGGATTGAAAAACTTTCTCTTCGTCGTAATCGAGACCGAGCCACTCGAGCCCTTCAATGATCGAACGCGTCGATTCATCGGTTGAGCGTTGCAGATCAGTGTCTTCGATGCGCAGCAGAAACTTGCCGCCGACTTTGCGCACAAACAGCCAATTGAAAAGCGCCGAGCGCGCCGCGCCAATGTGCAGATAACCGGTTGGTGATGGAGCGAAGCGAACGCGAATAGTCATAAAAAAAGGAGCCAGGAGTCAGAAGTCAGAATTCAGCAAAACCGCTCTTCTACTGACTCCTGACTTCTGTCTTCTGACTTCCAGGTTTAATGGCGGAGATGACAGGATTCGAACCTGTGAAGGGCTTTTAAGACCCTTAACGGTTTAGCAAACCGCCGCCTTCAGCCACTCGGCCACATCTCCGCGATGTCGAAAAGTTATTCTAAGCGCAGCGGGAGCAAAGTCAAGCACCAGGCATTGAAGAGGTAGTGTCTGATATTTGAAGACGCTAACCCTTGAAGATGGCCTTACCTCTGCGGTGGCGGCCGCTTCAGCCCGCAAAAAAGGATGACTTCTTTCATAGTATCCTGGCACGCGACTGTTGGAGAACGGATTTTCTCGCATTGTTTCGACTCCCAGTCCGTAAACATCTTGCCCACAATTGAGGGAACGTCATCGCAAAAACCAGGACTCGCCTGGCTGGCACGCAGGCAGCCTTTGACAAAGTCTCGATTGCCCACTTGGCTGGTAATGTCAGTAATCTTCTTGCCGCGCGCCAATCCTTCTTTGACACAGCCTTGCTGATCGGTGGTCTTCCCGAATTCTGTTCCTTCGTTTTCCATTGCGGTCAAGCGCTTGTCCATGGTCCGGCCCTGGGGCGTGAACTTGAGAAAGACCAGGACACCGACAAGCAACCCGATAACCAGGAAGATTCCTACAACGCCGATTAAGATGAGTTTGATAGGCGTGCCCATTGCGTAAGCCTCCGTGCCGAGGTTTCTGGTCCGATTACAAAAGCCGATCCATGACAAAACGGAAGGTGATTAATCGAGCCTCACGTAATACTTGTGCACGGAATGTCAGCGCTTCTCATTGCCAAAGTAGAGCGTGCGCAAGACCTATCCAGACCATCGTTAACCATTCTTACATTCTGGTCTGGTTTTGAAATATTTTTCCGCTGCACCGACAAGCCAACTGAGTAGCACTTGCCCTCATGAAAGATGTCATACGTGTCGTTCTGCTCAACAGTACCCTGGTTAACGATTGCCTCCGCAACTTTGCAGAACGTCATGTTGCCTGGCCGGGTTTTGACAGGCTTCCTGGAGCCATCGCCATATGGCTCGGTAAACTCGTTACACGCCTTCTCGCTAACCGTGCCTTTACTGACGGAAATCGTGACGCCGCCTTCGAATGACTGGCCACGATGAGTTCTCGCGGGGGGCGATACTACGACGACGACAATCTCGGTGCCATCACCCACTGGATTTTTGGTAACGACACGGTCCCAGTTCGCTGGATATCTAAAGCCTACTTTGAACTCTTTGTCGTAATAAGCGCGGGAAGCTCCGCGGGACTGCGACAGTGCCAATCCTGAGTTGAGGATTGTAAACGCAAGCACCAAACCGATTGACTTGATCATAATCTCAGAACCCTTTCTGTATTTCGCATCCAGCAATAGAGCCAAATCGCGCGGAAAGAGGAACGAGTTTTATATCCAAAGAACGCCTTGTTGCTCGCGATTGATAAAACGGCGCGCAGCTTAGCAGCAGGACTACTGGTTGTAAACCGAATCTGGCGGAGGAGGCCGTCCGAGGCTTTTTCGTCTTTCGTGCGCTATGCCGCCAGCGTTGCCGGTCGCGGCGCTCTACGCAGTTGCACCGGAAGAGTGGGCGCACAACAAACCTTTTCGAGTTTCTCTATGTCGCGTTGAAACTCGGGATGTTCCGTCAATGAAGCGCGCACCTCGCGAAAGATATGCGCTGCGTGCGCTTAGCTCACGGGTGACTGTCAGCACATTTCGAACAACACCCGCGAAGCGCGGCGACGATCACGAGGATGCCGCCCAGAACACCGAGGATGGCCAGCATTAGCAATATGCCGAGCGGTCTGTAGCCGAGTAACGCCAGAATTCCCAGCACCAGCGACGCCAGGCTAAGCCCGACGATGAGCACACCGATCAGGTCACATATCGATGGCTTACAACGCCAATACCAATAGCAGGCGATTCCCAGTACGACGATTAAACCCACTGTGGCTACTGGGGCCGCCCAAATCAACGGCGCCACAGCAAGCAGCACTAACAGGAAAGCCAACAGCAGCGGAATTAGCCATCTTATCTTGTGACCGCAGATCGAGCGTCGGCCGTTGCCGTCTGGCGAACCGACAATTTGAGTCGGATCGCCGCCTAGAGATGTGACGCGAATTCCGATCTGCTCCAGATAACGTTGAAACACGGGGTACCATCGGTTATCAAGGGGGATCGCCTGAGCGACCCACTTGAGCACCGACAACAATCGTTCTTCTGAAACGAGCAGCGCCGGTTTTGATCCGATCGGAATGCTGATCTGGAAGCTGCCCAGGACGCGCCGCCATTTAATCACGTCCGGGCCTCCAACCGCCGGTGCAATTCCTATGACCGGGGGCACGCTCGGCACCTGAGCGACGGCGTTGGTGATTTGTCTGGTGATCACCTTAAAGCTTTCTTTCCTTGTCAACGACTCGGGCAGATTAATACTAAGCAGTCCCGCAAAGTTGGACCCAACGCCGGGCGGAATTGGGACATAAGTAATTCCGCGAGTCTTGCATCTCAGCGTGTGCTCGTCCACGCGTGAGAGCCCATGAATCGAATATTCGCGACTGGCCATGCTGAGTATGGTGTCGGCGCTCGTGCCGGGGAGATAGATATCGGCCTCACTGTCCTCAGGCAAGTTTCCCCAGTCGATCATCAGTTCGTCGGGCGTCTCACCCGGCGGCAAGAAAGCAGCGGTTGGTTTGATGTCAAAGGTATGCGGGACCAGATGTGGTGAAGCGATGCCGACAATCGTCAGATTTCGCTGCGCCAGTTTATCGGATGTCGCCGGGCTTTGCCCGACGGGGATTTGCGGCAGCGGTAGATCCAAATTTATCTCGGCTACCAGGCATTGATGCTGAGTGCGGATGGCTTGCTGGATGGACTGCACTGGTGTGAACGGACCCGCGGCTGAGGCGGGACTGGCGGGCAGCACCTGCGTCGTCTGGTTGATATCCAACCAACATCCAAAATAAGCCTGAACTTCCGCGCCCGAGCCATCGGGCGGTATCGGCTGTCCTAATGGGCCGAGGTTCGCGGGATCGGTTTGCGCATTGAGACCCTGTGCATTCGTTGGATCTACACGAGGCGCCGCAAAGCACGGAATCGTGACCACTTCGCCGTTCACAACTCCCAGCAAAGGGATCTTAGTACCGCCCTGACCGCCGGTTGCGTAAGTCGTGCCCTGGAAAGCAGTGGAAGTCGTAGAGGCCTGAAACAAGCGGAAAAACACTCGCACGTTCGGAGCAGGATTGGACAAAGCCCGGTAACGGACGCGAGCAATGGCAAAATTGTAAACCGGGACCAGTTGAGGAAATGGAAATTGAGAAATATCCAGCAGCGCCCCAGCCCACTCCACCGACGAGGAATCCTGATTGGCGACCAGGTCGAGATCGAAGGGATGGCTCGGCGCGCGCGCCAGCGCCGGATCGTTGTACCCTCCCCCGCTGTTGCCGATCATTTGAGTAATGAAGTTGTTGGGACCTGACGTTAGCTTGATTCCCGGCGTGTGGGACAAGGAACCGCCCTGCCTAATCTGGAAGACCTGGACGTCTACTGAAAGCCATGACGTCGGACCATCAATCTCATAAGGATTCGGCTGAGTGGTCAAAGTGATCAGCGCCTGCCCGGTCACCATTAGTCCCGCCGTGCTGGTAATCGAGGCCGTCAGCGTCACCGGAAGATTCTCCTGCGTGAAATCGCTGTCGTTGAAAAACTTGAATGAGTAGACCCAGGTGAAGCGCTGCGGGAATTCCAGGTGGTCTGCATCTTCCGCAGTACACGCGGTGGCAACTACTCTGAAATCTCCGGCGGGCGCCGGCGAGAGACCCGGGTTGAAGCTGATCGACGGCGCGACGTTCGGAGTGCCGCTGAGCGTCGCATTAGTAATGCCCAGGTCGCTTGCCCGAAATCCATCCACGGCAACATAGAAAGCTGCGGAAATAACAGCCGGACTGGCTTGATGCAACATCGCGTTGATTTCGTCTTTTCCAAACGTGCTGCGGTCGGTGATCACCACGCAGTCTCTCTGCTGGACTTTGAAGAAGAATGGGTCGACCGACGGATCAATCACAGCGACGCCATCCAAACCAACGAGCGAGTTGCCCATGGTATTGCGCTGATAACGGAAAGTGCCGCCGCCGTTTGGAAAGAAATTCGCCGGGTTCGGTGAATTCATCGCCGGGAAGACTCCATAAAAGTCAGAGCCGACCGAAACCAATCGCCCATAATCGCCGGTGAAGTCGGGGCTGGTCGCCGTACGTGCGAGCAGCATGTCATCCCAGTTCGTTCCGTCAACCGTGCTGCGGAAATGGGTCTCCATCAAACCACCGACCAATTGCTGATAGAAGAGTCCGACCCGGCCGCGGCTATTAATAGTCATCGTGGCCAATGCCGCATTGTCGGCGACCAGCAGATCGCCAGACCAATCAACCCCGCGGTTCAGCGAACTGCGGACGCGCAATGTGTAGTTGGGTCCCTCGTTATCGCACCAAACGATATAAACGACATCGCTGTTAGTTGGATCGACGGCCACATTGAGGTCATTGTTCAGTCTGATTCCGCCAAGCGGAGCATCCTCGTTGATGTGTACGTCCCGCGCTACTCGCATACCCGCCTTGCCATCGCCCGGATCAATAAGCGCAGTAAACGGTGAGCCGCCGGCGCCCCAGTTATCATCGCGAGCGACGACGATGTCGGTAATGCTGTTGCTGCCGACGAAAGAGCTTCGACTCTTGAAGGCAACATAGACTGTGCCGTCGGCGTGGGCGGTCGGACGAATCTCGTATCCGTCGCTGGGCGACGGGCTTCGCTTGTCAATTTGAATCTGGGTAAAGGTCGGAGTTCCGGCGCGCGCATCCAGACAGACATCGACGGTCGCAGACTTTGCGATCCCGTTTCGGTTGTAGCCGACATATACCCGATCCTTACCGTCGTCCGGACCCCCGATTACCGTCGTAGCCTCGACCCATGGCTGATCTACTGGCGGACGCGTCTCGAGTGGAACCGCAGCAGTAGTTGACGGATTCGCCGTGTGCAACACGTCCAGATCGCCGGTATCGCCGCGCAGCGTGCCGAGATACAGCTCGCCAGAAGTCTTAGCGAACAAAGGCGACTGGTCATGCGTCTCGCCCCCGGGGATGTCGAATTTCACGCTCCAGTTCTCGCCACCATCGGAAGAGAAGAACAGTGGCCCATTTGGGCTCCCCGCTTCCTCGGGTGTGAACGCCGTGACTATCATCTCGTCCGGGTTGCTGGGGTTTACCGTAACGCTGGGTTCGGCATCGGCGTTAGTCTCGTTGCTATGGTCTTGAGGAATGACGTTGACGATTCTGAATATTCTCATCGGGGGCCTCCTTCCCGATCTAACGTGGCCATAACCTTCTCTACTTGTGGAAGTTTTTCCTCGGGCAGAAAATCAGATGGATCAAGGGCTGTCAGGCTTCCTGCTTCGAGGGACTTCTCACTCCAGGTGCCATCGCTAGACCGCTCGTGAAGAACGAATACACCGCGCTGACCCACCTTAAACCGCGGCGCTTTGAACCAGGGCGGCCCGACGGAAGTCGGAAAATGAACTATCACCGGGTCCCGCGGTTCGCCGAGCAGGACTCTATCCACTCGCAGATGGGCCGCCGCCCAGAGCGCGGCGTCGCGTTCGTAAGTCATTCTCGGCAGTTGCTCAACTTCGGTGACCTCGCCAACCACGACCAGGTCAGCACTCAGCAGTCGATCCGTCAGGTGCATATCGGGTAGCAGATCCACTGCTGACGCCACTTCGTCTTCTGCCTGGAGATCAAGATGCGCGACTTCGATCACCGCTATGCCGCCGCCATGGATCCAGCTCCGAGTGAAAAAGACGGCTCGCTCGCCCGGACTCAGACTGCCCGGACTACTGGTCGCCATCGTTATCATCCGGCCGCGCAGATCGCCGAGCACGGGATCAACTCGAAGACCACGATCAACTTTGATCACGACGAGGTCGTCGCGCGGGGCGACACTCGGGACAGTTGACTCTCCCAGCTTGACGACCGTGCCGCTGAAGATAAGACCGGCGGAGCGAGTCAAGTTCAAGATCGAGTCTTGCTCGCTAGTTCTATTATTTAGTTCCATGCTGTCTCCTAAAGCGGTTAAGAGGTAATTGGCGAGGTGAAAAACGATGGCTCCAGCCGGAACCTGGGTCCCAACTCACGAGACACTGGCTGTATAACACCGGCTATTGAATTCCATTATGAAAGGCGAGCATTTCTAACAGAACTCAGTCGAGGCTGGTTCAGGACGGAGCGCGACATTAAGCTTCTTGAGGACCAGCCAGTTCTTTTGTCGCGGTTAAGGGATTCGTAGACGCGAGGCTGACGTTATGAGAGTCTCACGAACTCGATTCCCATTAGCAGCTACGCGGTGCAATGTATGACCACCTGAGCTCTTTGTCAATAGCAGATTGCAGTTCACGCGGCTAGCCCAAAGGGGCGCGGCGCTCTGCGCAGTTGCACTGGAAGAGTGGGCGCACAACAAACCTTTTCGAGTTTCTCTCTGTCGCGTTGAAACTCGGGATGTTCCGTCAATGAAGCGCGCACCTCGCGAAAGATATGGGCGGCGTGTTCGTCTGGTGGTTCGGTCAAACGATAGTGCATCCACTTGCCTTCGCGACGAGCAACGACAACCCGCGCCTGGCGAAGATAGGCCAGATGCCGCGAGATCTTCGGTTGACTGGTCTTCAGAATCTCCACCAGAAAGCAGACACACACTTCCGAGCCGCCAATAAGATTAATCAGGCGCAGGCGCGTGCGGTCTGCCAGCGCGCTGAAAAGAGTTTCGAGGTTGTATTTGCTCTTTGTCATTTCAATCAATTCCCACTATCGTGCTGCGCCGTTCGAGCAGAATTGTATCGCGCCACTCGCCATTCATTTTTCCGATTCGCTCACGGCGGCCGACTTCGCGAAATCCGCAAGCTCGGTGCACCACGAGGCTGCCAACATTCTCGGGAAATATTCCCGCCTGCAAGGTCCAGATTCGGTTCCGCTCCGATTCACTAATAAGTGCGTCCAATAGTTTCCGTCCTACGCCTGAACCCCGGTTCGAGATCGAGACGTAAACACTAACCTCGGCAACGCCGCCGTACACGCAGCGTTGCGACACCGGACTGAGCGCTGCCCAGCCCACAGTTGCGTCGCCTTGTTGTGCGACTAACCGTGTGAAGGACAGATGCGCTTTGTCCCATTCTTCAAATGAAGGCGCTCCGGTCTCAAACGTCGCGTGACCGGTGGCTATACCTTCGAGATAGATAGCCCTGACCTGGTCCCAATCGGCGGCCCCCATTGTTCTGATTTCCAGCTCAGTCATCATATTCGCGGCGCGAGTGCCACCGTCAAGCTGAACCATCACACATGCGTCTTGACAGATATGTCTGCGTGTTCTAGCATGCGTCGTATTCGCTTATGCGAATGTGATTCTAAGGAGGTTTGATATGGAAAGCAAGAGCAACTTGACCGCAACGGCGCCGGTGATTTCGGCCCTAAAAGCTCACTTGGCGATCAACGTCAGAAATGTTGAGCAGAGCATCGAGTTCTATCGCAAGCTGTTCGGAATTGAGCCGAGCAAAGTGCGCACCGGTTACGCGAAATTCGACGTGCAGAATCCGCCTTTGAATTTCACGTTGAATGAAGGGCCCGTCAACAGCCGCGGCGCGCTGTCGCATCTGGGTATTCAAGTGGGATCGACGGAAGACGTTCTGACGACGAGGCAGCGATGGCATGACGACGGTCTGATGACGCGTGACGAGATGCAAACCGATTGCTGCTACGCGGTGCAGGACAAGACCTGGGTCCGCGATCCTGACGGTAATGAATGGGAAGTGTTCGTCGTACTTGAGGATAATCTTGCGCAGACCGCCGCGTGCGACTGCGGCGATCAGACCGCAGCCGGCGAAGCGAAGTCAGATGTGCAGAGCGCAACTTCGTGCTGTGCACCAGCGCCCATAAGCATCGCCAAATGAACGCGAAATTTGCGCGAAGAATCGTAGCTGAAGCTGTTGGTACAGCCTTTTTGCTGGCGGCGGTGATTGGCTCAGGAATTAGGGGTGAGCGGCTCGCCGGCGGAAACGTGGCGATCGCGCTGCTGGCGAACACGATTGCCACAGGCGCGGCGCTAACGACGCTCATTTTTACTTTTGGACCAATCTCAGGCGCCCATTTCAATCCGGCGGTCACGCTCAGTGCGTTCTGGCAACGAGAGTTGAATTGGCGCGAGACGCTTTTCTATATCGCCGCTCAGGTGACAGGAGGCTGCGCAGGAGCGCTGGCGGCAAATGTGATGTTCAGCGAGCCGTTGGTCGCTTTCTCTCGTCATGCACGCAACGGAAGCCGGCAGCTCTTCAGCGAGTTCATCGCCGCGTTTGGTTTGGTCCTGGTAATTCGAACCTGCGCGAAATATCAGCCGCGGATGGTTGCACTTGCGGTCGGCGGTTACATCACCGCGGCGTACTGGTTTACGGCGTCGACGTCCTTTGCTAATCCGGCAGTGACGATCGCGCGTTCACTCAGCGATACATTTGCGGGAATCAGACCGATAGATGTTCCGCTATTTATCGTCGCGCAATTGATGGGTGCGGGCGCCGCCACCTTGTTGACCATTTGGTTACTTGCAGATTACTCGCCGGGGGATCGCCATGATTGAGAAAACACGGGTGCTGTTTCTTTGCACAGGTAATTCCGCGCGCAGCCAGATGGCCGAAGGGCTGCTGCGCGATTTGGCCGGTGATCAATTTGAAGTTTTCAGCGCGGGCACGATCGCAAGCTTCGTGCGGCCTCAGGCGATCGCGGTAATGAATGAGATCGACATCGATATCTCTGCTCACAGATCAAAGTCGGCGGATGAATTTCTCGACGATGAATTCGATTGCGTGATCACCGTATGTGATCACGCGAACCAGAGATGTCCCGTCTTTTCCGGTCCGGCAAAGCGCCTGCATTGGAGTATCGACGATCCGGTGCTTTCGGGAAGCGAGCAAGAGCAGCTCGCTTCGTTCCGGCGCGCTTGCGACGAACTGCATCAACGAATCCGCAAATTCATTCAAGAAACTAACGCTTGACGTTGCTGCGTCCTTGCGGTATAAATCACTTTGCAATGCAAAGGAAGCGACGGATGCAAGTTTCAACAACGTGGCACGGGCGTCTCGCCCGTGAATCACGCGCAAGATGCGCATGCCACGTTCATACTTGCGATCGGGTTGCTTGTTGATTTCGTTACAGAATCTTGAGGTGCATTACATAGCGTCTCGCGCTACAATCTGCCGCGATGAGCCAGTTGGAAAAAATTAACTCACCTGAAGACCTGAGACGGTTGCGCCTTGATGACCTTCAAGACGTGGCCGAAGAAGTTCGCCAACACATTCTTGAGACTATGTCTCGTGTCGGCGGGCACACAGGCGCATCGCTGGGCGCAGTCGAGCTGGCGGTTGCTTTGCATTACGCGTTCGACACTCCGCGCGATCGTCTGGTCTGGGACGTGGGCCATCAGGCATACGCGCACAAGATTCTGACCGGCCGTCGAGACCAATTACCGACGGTCAAGCAATACGGCGGTATCAGCGGCTTTCTTCGTCGCGACGAATCTGAGTACGACGCTTTTGGCGCCGGTCATGCTTCGACGTCGCTTTCGGCGGCGCTGGGAATGGCGATCGCCCGCGATCGAAAGGGTGAAGATCATCACGTGGTCGCCTTGATAGGTGACGCGTCACTCGCCGGCGGTATGGCGATGGAAGCGGTGAACCAGGCCGGCCATCTCAAGACGCGGCTGATCGTCGTGCTGAACGATAACGAAATGTCGATCGCGCCTGCGGTCGGCGCGCTCACCGGATACCTGAATCGCATTCGCGAGGCGCATGGATATCATCGGTTCAAGGATGAAGTCGAAGAGAAGCTGCTTTCGATCCCCTCGGTCGGCTCGCGTCTTCATCATGCGGCCAAGACGATGAAGGACGCGATCGCGGCTGCCGTTCTACCGGGCGCGCTCGTCAATGAACTTGGTTTCAAATACATAGGATATGTTGACGGTCACAATGTGCGCGCTCTGGTCGCCGCCCTGAAAGAGGCTCAACAGATCAAAGATGGCCCGGTCATCGTTCACGCGTTGACTACCAAGGGCAAAGGGCATCCGGCCGCGGAGAACGATTACTACAAGTGGCATGCGACCGGCCCCTTCGATCTGAAAACAGGCAAGCCGATCAAGTCGCCAGCCCGCGCGCCGACCTATACGAAAGTTTTCGGCGAAGCGCTCTGCGAATTGATGGCGAAGGATGAAAAGATTGTGGCGTTGACCGCAGCCATGCCTGACGGCACGGGCGTGTGCGATGCGCTGGTGAAATTCCCCGACCGATCATTCGATGTCGGCATCGCGGAACAGCACTGCGTGACTTTTGCGGCCGGTCTTTCGTGCGAAGGATTGAAACCGGTCTGCGCGATCTACTCGACTTTTCTTCAGCGCGCGTTCGATCAGGTCGTTCACGACGTCTGCATTCAAAATCTCAACGTGAAATTCTGCCTGGATCGCGGCGGCATCGCCGGCGGCGATGGACCAACACATCATGGCTTGCTGGACATCGCTTATCTGCGCGGCGTACCGAATATCATTTTAATGGCGCCGAAAGACGAAGGCGAAATGCGCGACATGCTTTTCACCATGACGGAGCATGTCGGGCCGGCAGCGATGCGTTATCCAAGGGGAAATGGCATCGGCGCCGACATAAAGCGCGATCCTCAGCGACTGGAGATTGGAAAGGCCGAACTGTTGCGCGACGGAGGCGAGATTGCGATTGTCGCTTATGGTTCGATGGTCCACCCTTCGCTCGAAGCGGCGACGCATCTAGCAAAGGACGGCATTGAGGCGACGGTGGTCAATGCGCGATTCGTAAAACCGCTCGACAGTGGGTTATTGCTCGCGCTGGCGCGAACCAAGCGCCTGATTGTGACGGTCGAAGAAGCTTACCTCGCCGGAGGCTTCGGCGCGGCCGTCATGGAGTTGCTCGAAGAGAACGGTTTGCAGGACAAGGTTCGCATCGTGCGCATGGGCGTGCCCGATCGCATCGTCACGCACGGCGATCCGAAGCTCTTGCTGGCGAAATACGGTCTCGACGCTGACGGAATTTATACCCGCGTGAAAGAGTCAATTGAAGTCCTCGACGATCGGCGCGCGAAACATCAGAAAGTTACTGCTTAGTTCTGACGGATCGCACTGACTGGAGCGCGAGCGTCTCGCTTGCTTTCGCTCGTAAATCAAAACGAATTGCTCAAAACATTCGCAAGCGAGGACGCTTGCGCTCCAGTCCAAAAAGTTACCGCGTGACATTTCTTGTCACTTGTTTTTATCACAAAAAAGATTGTTGACCTCTTCACTCACCCATGGCATTATGCGCCTGAGGTATCCAGAACGTTTCTCTCTTAGTTGCCCGGCCCTGTTTTATCCTCCGCTAACAATTAGTACCCGACTAGACTCCAATGTCTTTATTTATGCTCGCGCGGTGCGGCGCGAGGGAAGGGTAGCCTCCATGAAGCAATTCTTTTTTGAGAGAGAGTGTGTACATCGGAACAAGGTAACCGACGGCGAAGTTTATAACGGAATGTTTTTTGTTCAGGCGCTGCAGCGCTTGCAGAGCGATGCCGCAATGAAAATGGCCGGCAAGGTTGCTCCTTTTTATTGGGTTGACGCGCCGCGCGTAGTGGTGTGGTTGTGCCGGGAATGCGCGGCCGAGTTGCACATCGGCGAAGCTCCGCGCGCGATTCTGCAGGGCGTGCGCCGTTAGTGTTATCGTTTTGCCCTCTCCCAATGGGAGAGGGTTGGGTGAGGGTTTAGGTGCGACGACGCTATGCCCTCATCCCCAACCCTTCTCCCAATGGGAGAAGGGAGACAACGCTCGGGCTTCTGACAATTAGGCTCATGCGCTACGATTTCTCCCATGCAGCGCGAGCGCATCGACAAGCTTCTGGTGGATCAAGGTCTGGCCGATTCCCGTACCAGGGCGCAGGCCATGGTCATGGCCGGCTCCGTACTGGTCGATGAACAACTTGTTGGCAAGCCGTCCGAAAAGTTTCCCTCCAACGCAAAGATAAGAATCAAAAGACGAAGCGACGCTGACCGTTACGTCAGCCGTGGCGGATTAAAATTGGCGGGTGCGCTGCGCGAGTTTGCGCTCGACGTAAACGGGCTTCTGTGCCTGGACGTTGGCGCATCCACCGGCGGATTCACCGATTGTTTGTTGCAGCACGGCGCAGGCAAAGTTGTCACCGTCGATGTCGGCCATAATCAGATCGATTGGAAGCTGCGAGACGATCCTCGGGTTGAAGTGCGCGAAGGCGTGAATGCGCGATACCTGTCACCCTCAGACTTTGATGTGCAGTTCGATCTAGCGACCATCGATGTAGCCTTCATCTCAGCGACGAAAATCCTTCCGGCAGTGGTCCCGTTGCTGAATGATGGGGGCCGCATCGTCACGCTCATCAAACCTCAATTCGAAGTAGGCAAAGGCGAAGTAGGCAAAGGCGGCATCGTGAAAGATCCGGCGCAGCACCAACGCGTGATCGCCGAAGTGAATGCCGCGGCTGAGTCGCTTGGCTTAAGCGTGCGTGGATTGATCGAATCTCCGATTCACGGCGCTGATGGAAATGCCGAGTTTCTGGCGTTGTATCAACGCTGAGTGGCTGTGCTGTGTTTAGAGTCGGGCTACTGCCC
>DNNE01000030.1:0-125 GCA_003487805.1 Blastocatellia bacterium
AATCTGCGTAATCTGTGGATAATATCGTGACACAGCTTCGGCCCGTTCATCATGCGTAGTCACTTTCATCACATCATCGCTCTCTTAGTCGGGGACTTTCGGAATTGAATCATTGATTCATTTGT
>DNNE01000030.1:422-1088 GCA_003487805.1 Blastocatellia bacterium
AATCATTGATTCATTTGTTCATTTAATCAATGATTCGATGGATCAATGAGACAATGATTTCACAAATGCGCCTGTCATTCGCCTGGTTGATTACATTGCTGTTCGCAGTCTCAATGTCTGCCCAACAACAGACTTACGAACCCGGCGACATACAGCGCGTGCTGCTCGTTGACGGAACTAAATCGGTTCAGATGAAAGACAGTGTTGCCTCAAGCAAGGGCAGTTCGATTGTGGTCGTGAGCAAGCAGTTCTATGTATTCCAAGGTCCGAAGGCGTCACTGCGAACGAAAACCAGACTCCCTGAATTTCAGTTCGAGATGGACCCGGCTTTTGACGATGCGGTGTATCTGTACAGATTCGATGTTCACTCTGATCGGAGAGAAATCAGAGTTGCGAAAGGCTCCGGAGGTTTGGTGGAAATGTCCATACCTGAGGACCATCTCATAGAGACAGCGTTGGAAGAGATTGGGGCCGGGCAAAACTCAACCAGGCGCTACCGGTTGAAGCCTAAAGCGCCGCTTCCGCCCGGAGAATATTGTCTGAGTAGAAGAATCTCGACCTGCTATGACTTTGGAGTTGATTAGAGAATCGCCAATTGAATCATTTTGTCATTGGGTCATTGGATCATTGACTCGCGAACTGTATTGAATGATTCAATGAACAAAT
>DNNE01000030.1:1389-2235 GCA_003487805.1 Blastocatellia bacterium
TGATTCAATGAACAAATGAATCAGTGAGCGAATGATTCCTGTCGGTCCAACTGTTATACTCACCAACCCCTTCCAACAATTAACCTGACCAGACGAAAGGATCGCCCACAGTGACATCATCGTACCAACCAAGAGAGAGCATTCGCGTTTGTGTTGTGCTTTTGCTGACCGCAATTGTATTCGCCGGCGCAGGGTGCTCGAAAATCAAAAATGACAACAGCACCGCCACCGCCAGTGAGGGTGGCCACGGAGGGGCTTCCGCAGACAACTCAAACACTGGCCTATCTTCGCCTCCGGCGCCGCCATCCGCAGCCGGAGAAGGAAAGCCGACAGCCTGGGAGGCGAATGCCACTTCGCTTAACGGTAAAGACGGAGAGACGCTGACGCTGGCGTGTGCTCCGGGAGGCACAGCGCATTCGGTTTGGGGCAGCGACATCTATACGTCTGATTCTTCAATCTGCACTGCCGCCGTCCACAGCGGATTGATAACCTTCCAACAAGGCGGCACCGTCACCGTCGAATTGCGACCGGGCCGGCCTATCTATGGCGCCAGTGAAAGAAACGGTGTGACGACCAGCGATTATGGCTCATATCAGCACAGCTTCGTTTTCAAGACTCCAAACACCGAGGCGCTCATCCGAGAAGCCGACGACCAAACACCAGTGTTGTGGAACACGTCTCCTGGAATCGTCACGTTCGAAGTTGGCAAGACCTACAAATTCAAGTGTCCCGCCGGTCGCAAAGAAAGTTCGGTATGGGGCACCGACATTTACACCCTCGATTCATCGATCTGTAATGCCGCGGTCCATGCCGGCAAGCTGACGGAGAGCGGCGGTCCGGTAACGA
>DNNE01000030.1:2519-2687 GCA_003487805.1 Blastocatellia bacterium
GGAGAGCGGCGGTCCGGTAACGATTGAGCTACGGCCCGGAGAGGATTCCTACAAAGGCACAACGCGAAACGGAGTCAAGACGAATGACTACGCAAAGTATGGACAGAGTTTCGTGGTGAAGTGAGGGCTTCAGCGCGCGGAGCGCGCGTCAGCATAAAGCCTGGGGCG
>DNNE01000030.1:2990-29879 GCA_003487805.1 Blastocatellia bacterium
AGCCTGGGGCGTGAGCCCCAGGATCGCGAACCACAATTAATGAGAGAGCCCGCGAAGTGGGCGACAGAGTTACAGAACCGCGAACGGTAGTGAGCGGATGAAGCAGGCAATGCGCGTCAATGGATCGGACCACTCGATGATTCGGCTGCCACCCGCTTCGCGGGCTTGGTTCATTTCATCTACGCATTCCCGGGGCTTACGCCCTGGGCTTTATGCCGACACCCGCTTCGCGGGTTAACAGATCCCTCGCCCGCGCCACCCGTCACTCGCCTGCAGCGCTGACCTTCGTCTTCCATTTCGGAAGGTTGACACCTTTCACCACCAACCACACCGCCAGCAGCAGCCCTCCGGGAATCATCAACATCAGCAGCACGTCTGAAGCATAAGCGGGCGCCAGAATCAGCAGGAAGTTTCGCACCACAAATCCGAGGCCCCCGATGGCCATCAGCACGCCGAGAAACTTTGGCAGATAGCCGGAACGAAAGATCAGGCAGGCGCGGATAATCCAGCTCATTCCATAGTAGGCAGTGAATATCATTCCCGCATATCCATAGAACTTTAGCGATAACAGTGCGAGAGCGTTGAGTTGATCGGGTGAAAAGGTCTTCAAGTAACCGGCGCCGCCGATGATGAGTGGCGGGGCAAAATAAAATAGCTCGGCGAAGGCGAAAAGGGCGGTGCCCACCAGCCCGATGAATGCGGCCAGTAAAGAGAGCTCTCTGCTAACGGGTTTGAGCAACGCGTACATGATCACCACCAGTGTGATGTCGCACAGCGACTCGATCATAAAGGCTGCAAAGCCCAGGCGGTAAAGAAACTGGAAGTTCGTGATGTTCGCGGCCGTGGCTGCGGCATCGCCTGACACAATTATTTTGGTCGGCACGTAAGCTTCACCAAATCCGCCCGCCACCATCGAGACCAGAAACAGGACTCCGGCAATCCTGGCGTACCTCTGCACGTTCATAAGTGATTCCTCCAGGGGGATATCTATTAAAGACGACGGAGCAGGAGAAATGTTCAATAGAGATTGGACAAGAATACTGACAGGATTTACAAGATGAACAGGATTTGAAGTTAGGGCCGGCGGCAGACTGTTTTGAGCATACCTTCGCCGGCGGTCCCGGGGGCGACGTCTTGCCAAGTGTCTTCGCCACGATCGTTCGTTTCTAAAAGCGCACCGGCTTTGTCATATTCGATTACCGTCTTGACTCGCAATTGACTCGCCTTGCACTTCAACTCATACAGCACGAGTGCGAAATTCCCACCGGTATTCTTGTGTTCTTCCTTTATCCAGGTTTTGAGTGCGCCGGATTTCGGATCGCAGGTTGTCTTGTGCGGGTTATACCAGAAATGCTTGTTGGCTGATTCGCCCAGAGAGAACCATCTGTCACCCAGGTTGGATTGGCCTATCATGTCTCGACGGTTCTTGTAGTAAACGCCGCATGGCGAATACAACGGTCTATCTTGATTCGAAGCCGGTTTCGGAGCGGACTTCTTGATGGGAGGCGTGGTTTTGCCCTCGTTTACTTTGCCGCCTAACGGTTGGTTGTTTGCGTCCTGGCCGAATGCTGAGGTGCACGCCAGGAGGACAGCCAGGACGAGGATTATCTTACGCATCGAGCGCCTTATATCACCGATCAGAGAAGAGTTTCAATGAACGATTGATTCATTGATTCATTGGTTCAATGATTCATTGAACGATCAAAGAATTTACAACTCTTAACATTATTCCGAGACAAACGTCTTGACCGTAATGCTCGCCTTTAGATAACTTTCCACGTTCAAGATCAACCCACCCGCTACCGCAGGTGGTACTGACTCCGTCAACCCACTCGCTAAACCGATCTCCCCAGATCGCAAAAGCCGTAGGCGCGATTCGTCTTTCCTGCGCAGACACCCGAAGGAGAAAACCATGTCTCGCAACAGATCCATGCTGCTCTTGCTTTCCCTGGTTGTCGCCGCAACCTTTGTCCTGGCTGGTTGCGCAAACGTCGCCGATAGCCCCAACAAGAACACGGTCGCCACGAACACTGACCCGAATGCCGGCGGCAAGATTCCGGTGACGACTTCGTCAGAGGAAGCGCGGAAGGAATTTCTGCAAGGCCGTGATCTCAACGAGAAGCTTCTGATTCAGGATTCCATCGCGCATTACGATAAAGCGATCTCGCTCGATCCAAACTTTGCGTCGGCCGAACTGAACCGGGCCACCGTAAGTCCCACGGGAAAGGAATTTTTCGACCATCTGAAGAAAGCAGTGAGTCTCGCCGATAAGGTTTCCAATGGTGAGAAGCTTTTAATCCTCGCCACCGACGCGGGAAATAATGGCAACATCACAAAGCAGAAAGAATCCCTCGATCAGCTCATCGCGGCTTATCCGAATGACGAGCGAGCCAACTTTGCGTTGGGTGCTTACTATTTTGGTCAACAGGACTTTCCGCAGGCGATTCAGTATTACAAGAAGGCGACCGAGCTGGCGTCCACTTTTTCTTCAGCGTTCAATCTGCTCGGTTATGCGTATCGCCAAAATGTTGATTACCCGAACGCAGAAGCGGCGTTCAAGAAATATATTGAGCTCATTCCCAACGATCCGAACCCTTACGACTCGTACGGCGAACTGCTTTTGAAGATGGGCAAGTTCGACGATTCAATCACGCAGTATCGCAAGGCGCTCTCGATCGATCAGAACTTCATCAACGCCCATCAGGGCATCGGCATGGCTTTGCTCTATAAGGGAAACGCGGATGAAGCGGCGGCCGAGATTCAAAAGATAAACGGTAAAGCTCGCAGCGATGGCGAACGCCGCACGGCGTTGTTCGCTCTGACTGTGGTCGACGTTGATAGCGGCAAGTGGGACAAGGCGCTCGCGGACGTCGACCAGCAATATGCGTTGGGAGAGAAGACCAACGATGTTCCCGGAATGACCGGCGACCTACAACTCAAGGGGAACATCATGCTGGAGATGGGCAAGTACGACGAGGCCAAAGCGCAATTTGAGAAAGGTCTCAAGATGACGCAAGACGCCAACTTCTCGCAGGAGATCAAGGACAACGCCGGACTGTTCCAACATTACAATCTAGCGCGCGTCGCCTTAGGAAAGAAAGACCTGGCGACGGCCAGGACGGAAGCCGAAGCTTTTCGCAAAGGCACCGAGGCAAAGAACAATCCCGGGCAGATGAAGCAAGCTCATCAACTGATGGGGCTGATCGCTCTTGAAGAGAAGGACTACGACAAAGCGGTGAGCGAACTCCAACAGGCCAACCAGCAGAACCCTTATGATCTTTATCGCCTGTGCCAGGCCTATCAGGGGAAAGGTGACGCGGGTCAGGCGAAAACATTTGGTCAGAAGGCTGCGAACTTCAATTCACTGCCGGTGATTAATTATGCTTTCGTGCGCACGAAGGCGGCGAAAGTGTGAGGCCGAAGCCATGATCCATTGATCCAATGATGGGTTTCCGGGGGGCGCGCTCAACCGCCCGGGCTTTTATCTGCCACTGCTTCGTCCGAACGTTTTTTCGGGCCGATTTAGTGTGATTGCGTGGTTGGTTCTCTGGGATTCATCTGAAAAACTGACCACGAAAAAACCCGAAGCCAAACCAATCCACACGAACGCGCGCAGTTCGACTCGTTTCGCTAGTCAATTCCCGGTCTAGCGAGTAGAGTACTCGCTCTCCTCAATCTCTTCCCGCTGATTTTCCGAACAAGCCGAGATATCACAATGAGAGAAGTAGATCGCACTAGTGTAATCCAAGCGAACCGAAGCAGAGTGCGCCGGCGTTTTGTTTGCCGGCCGGCGTTGATTCTCTGTCTTCTCTCCAGCATCGCAGGCTTTACACTTTTGTCCGAATGCAACTTGCGCATTAGTGCCGCGCGAGTCCATCAAGCAGAACTCGGAAAGTTGAGCCTACCTCTGATTGTAGCGAAGCCTGTGACCTCACATCGAGACGGATCGAAGTCCGATTGGTCGGAAGATGGCATATGGCGTCCGAACGAGACATCGGTAAGCAAGAGAAGCAGTGCGGGGATCGCGGTGAGCCGAAAATTCTACCGGGTGCTGAGCCTCAATGAGACTGCACAGAGGAAGTTGCTTAGCCATGCCCCGATGGAGTTCACACAAACGGCCAGGCAGACTCAAGTAGTCATGACGTTGCCAATGCCGGATGGGACGTTTGCCCGGTTTCGGGTTGAAGAATCTCCGGTGATGGCAGCCGGACTCGCGGCGCACTTTCCAGACATGAGAACTTATTCGGGTCGCGGTCTCGATGATCCGACCGCCACCACGCGGTTCGATATGACGCCCGCGGGCTTTCACGCCATCGTGCTCTCCAGCGGAGGCGCCGTCATCGTTGAGCCCGCCCCCCACGCGCAGCCGGGTCAATACATTAGTTACGATCAGCGTGATGCTCCGAAAGGGGCCGGTTCGTTTAGTTGTCTTCTCCTCGGCGCCGATCAGGCGGCCCAGCTGCAAAGCAGACAACTTCCGCGCAAGGGTCAGTCGAATCTCGGTGTCGCCGGCGGGACGACGCTGCGCACCTATCGTCTGGCCCTGGCGGCGACGGCTGAGTTCACTCAGACCTATGGCGGGGGAACGGTGGCGGGTGCACTGAGCGCGATGACCACGACGATCAATGGCGTTAATGCGATCTACGAGCGCGACCTCGCGATCCATTTGACGTTGATTGCCAACGAGACATCCATCATCTTCACGAACTCGGTGACCGATGGATATACCAGCGATGATGCCAATTCCTTACTCGCTCAAAATCAAGTGGTCCTGGACCAGCGGATCGGTTCGGCTAACTACGACCTCGGCATGGTGCTTGACGGCCACGTCTATAACTTCCAGCCGGGACATTTCATATTCCAGGGATCGGCCCAGTATCAAAGCACGTGTGGCAGCGGGCAAAAAGGAAAGTCGGTCTCAATATTCCGTTCTACCGATCCGAGCTCGATCACGGCCGTCTATGTTGTCGCGCATGAACTGGGCCATATGCTCGGAGCGCTGCACACCTTCAACGGCACGCTCGACGACTGTGGCCCCAGTCGGTTTGCTCAGGTTGCGTATGAACCAGGAAGCGGCTCGAGCATTATGGGCTACCGCGGCGGTATCCTGCCCAACGGGACTTATTTTCCTATTTGTGATACCGAGGACCTGCGGTCGACGGATACTTACTTTCATACCGCGAGCATCGAACAGATCAATAATTACACCACGTTTGGCAACGGCAGAATCTGTCCGGTCACGACGAGCACTCAAAATAATCCGCCTCAGGTTGATGCGGGAGCCGATTATACGATTCCTGCTAATACGCCATTCATGCTCACGGCGAGTGGCAGCGACGCGGACGCGGATGCGCTCACCTATTGCTGGGAAGAATTTGATTTAGGAACTGCGGGCCCGCCGGAGACAGACGACGGCAGCCGACCAATCTTTCGATCATTCGCTCCGGTAGCAAGCCCCACGCGAACATTTCCCCAGTTGTCGGATATCTTGTCAGGCACTCAGACATTTGGTGAATCGCTTCCCACCACCACCCGGACGATGAATTTCCGGGTCACCGCGCGCGACAACCATCCCGGCGGTGTCAACACGGGCGCGATGCGCGTCAATGTTGTCTCAGGCAGCAGTCCGTTTGTCGTCACGCAACCAGGCGCTGCCACAACCTGGGCGGCAGGTTCGACTCAGACGGTCACTTGGAACGTCGCGAACACCTCAAACGCACCGATCAATTGCGCCAGTGTGCGCGTGCTGCTTTCGGTCGATGGCGGCAGCAGTTTCCCGTTCACACTCGCATCCGGCATACCGAATACCGGCGCCGCGACAATTAATGTTCCGAACGCGGCAACTTCCTCGGCCCGCGTTAGAGTCGAAGCCGCCGACAATATCTTCTTTAGCATCTCGCTGCCGAACTTCACGATTACTCCAAACACCACGGCCGCTCCAACATTGCTAGCCGACGCTAATAATCGGGCGATAGCACTAGACTCCGTGAGCTTTGTTCGCGATCCTTTTGCGGTCTTTGCCGCTCTCAACTTTGGCTCGGATCAGCGCACCCGCGTCATGCTCTTTGCTGTTGGTCTGGAACTAATGCCAGGCGAAAGCATTTCAGTGGTGACGGCTCAGGCCGAGGATTCCGGGCACCGGATATATCCGTTAACTGTTGAATATGCCGGCAAGGTACCCAGCTTCGATTGGTTAACGCAGGTGAATGTCAGATTGCCGGACGGACTCGCCGGCGCCGGTGACGTATTGGTAAGCGTCAGCGTTCGTGGCGTAGTGAGCAACAAAGTAATTGTCGGAATTCGATAATGGACAATTGGCTTGAAAAGGTCGGAGACCGGGAGAAAAAGGTGGTTGCTCCGGCAGGTCAGAGACTTGCCGCGCATCGGCGTGGCAGAGCCATAGCGTAAAGCGGCCGCGCTTCGGAGGAGAGATCAGTTGTTCAAAGACTTGCCGCGCATCGGCGTGGCAAAGCCATGGCAGAAGTGGCCTCACAGTCTTACGCTGACAAAGCCAACGGACTTTCAAAGCAATGCCGAATGTCGTCCGCTTCGACGGTGTCGCGCTCAAGCAGTAACTTCACCAGGCGCGCAATCGAATTCTGCTGTGAAGTGACTACCTCACGCGCTCTGACGAGTTGCGCGTTGATGATCTGATTGGAAGCGTCGTCGGCTCGATCCAGAAGACTCTGACTTTGATATTCGCTTTGCGAGTCGCCGAGATAGATCGGGCCCAGAGGGCTCATCCCGAATTCGCCGACCATCTTTCGCGCAATTTCTACTGCCCGCTCAATGTCGTTCGATGCTCCGGCGGTCATTGTGTCCAGCACCACCTGTTCGGCGGCGCGTCCGCCCAAAAGCACCGCGATCTGATCTTCCAGATACTCGCGTTTCTTCATCAGGCGATCGCGCTCCGGCAGAGACTGGGTGACTCCCAACGCACGGCCGCGCGGCAGGATGGAAACTTTGTGAATCGGATCGCCATTCTTTACGGCCAGCCCGACCGCGACGTGTCCGGCTTCATGCACCGCCGTCGCATAGCGCTCGTCTTCATCCATCATAAAGCCTTCGCGCGCAGCGCCCATCAGTATTCGGTCGCGCGCTATTTCAATGTGTGTGCGTGCGACCGAATCAGAGTCATCTCGCGTGGCCGCGATGGCGGCTTCGTTCAAAAGATTGGCCAGGTCGGCTCCGGAGAAACCCGGCGTGCCGCGCGCTATCCAATTGAGATCGAGCTCATCATCGAGCGGAATGTTTCGCGCGTGCACTTTCAGAATTGCTTCGCGACCTCGCAAGTCAGCCAGGTTAACCATGATTTCGCGGTCGAACCGGCCGGGCCGTGTTAATGCCTGGTCGAGCACGTCCGGACGATTAGTCGATCCGATGACGACGATGCTGGATGACTGATCGAAGCCGTCCATCTCTATCAACAACTGATTTAGTGTCTGGTCCTGATCGGCTGAGCCCGAGTCGTTGCCGCGGCCGCGCTGACGTCCCAAAGCGTCGATCTCGTCGATGAAAATAATGCAGGGCGAAAGCTTTCGAGCGCGAGCGAAAAGCCGCCGCGCACGCGCCGCGCCGACACCCGCGAATTTCTCCTGGAAGCTCGAGCCGGAGACCGAGAGAAAGGGCACACCTGCTTCACCGGCAGCCGCCCGCGCGAGCAGAGTCTTGCCGGTGCCTGGTGGTCCATATAGCAGAATGCCGCGCGGCGCGCGCCCGCCAAGACGTCCAAAGCGGATCGGGTCGCGCAGGAATTCGATAGTCTCAGACAGCTCTGCTTTTGCTTCATCAACGCCGGCGACGTCGGCGAAAGTTGCACCTTGCTTGCCACTGTGATCGGCGAGGCTGAAGCTTCCGCCGCGACCATTGACAGTTGCGTGCACTCGCCAGCCAACCAGCCCGAGCAGCAGAACCACCAGGACCGGCCATGAATATATGAAGACCGTGGCGATGAGGGTCGGCTGTGTCGAAGCGAACTCGACAGGTACGCCGTTCTTTCGAAACAGCTCAACGATCGTTTGCCGGAAAGCTTCGCCGGTCACGGTGGTTTTAGACACCGTGCCGTCGCTGCGTTTCACGATCAGCGAATCGTTCTCAACCAGCACCGATGCGGCCGCACCAGTCTCTGCAATCGCATAAGCTTCGGAATAATTGATCGTCTGAACCGGCGACGTTGTTTGGCGATAACGTATGACTGATATCGAACCCGCTATTAATGCCGTCGCGATTAGGGTAAGGAGAATCAACGTGGTTCGTTGGGAACGACCGGAGAACTTCTTAATACGAAAAGCCATAAAACCTTCCAGAGGGATATCGCTGCCAGCGTCGACACTTGCGGCGAACAATCAAAGTAATCAAAAGCAGTTAGGATTGAGAGCGAAGGCGTGTCGGGGGAACCATACAACGCAAAACCCTGTGAGCTGTCAAAAAGCGCTTGCCGTGCGTCAAGCAGCGTCAATTTACCAATCATGCGCAATGAAAGTCCAGCGAATTCTGAAGATGGATCGCCACAAAGAAGCACCAAAGGTTGGCATCCCACGCGCGATAAGTCTTTGGCTAAGCTCGCATCTCCAACCCGAAGCGAAGCGACTCATGCGATGGCATTGCCACTCTGATGCGCGGCAAAACTCAACTACCATCAAACAAGCCCAAAAGAAACGCTATCTTTGAAATCGCTAATAACCGTGGATGTTGATTACTGGTCATGGCATTGGAGCTACGCGAGACGCTTCGAAAAAGTTTCCAGGATGCGGCGTGGAAATCCTGTCTCCCTCTCCCATTGGGAGAGGGTTTACGCGGCGTCAACGAGGATTAGTGTTTTGTCTTTGAATGCCACCCGCCATCCGCGAAGTGTAAATAGAAAATAGACTGCACGCTCAAGCCCTCATCCCCGGCCCTTCTCCCAAAGGGAGAAGGGAGAAAGATATCTTCAAATAAGCCGCTCTTTACGCAGCCACCGGTTGGGCCGGTTCGTTCGAGGGGCCCTTGCCCCTCTTTCTCAAAATCAGTGAAGAGATCAGCGTGATGATAAGCCCGACGGGCAGCGGCTCGATAAAGCTGAATGCGGCATTCTTGAATGGGTTGTCCAGTATTTGCTTCAATTGCTTCATCTCCTGCAGCTTCGCGTCGATCGCTTGTTGAGTCGCGCCTGCCGCCTTCATTTTCTCTACCATGTAATTTGAATAGTCATTGACGAAGTTGGGCATGAACTTGAAGTACATGATCTCCCAGTTCACGACGTAGCAAACGCTGATGATGAGCACGATGAGGGCGCCAACCGCGAACGCGCGGCCAAACGAAATTGTGCCGCCGCCGATGTTGTCGCGATACGAGCGAATGCCAAAGAACACCATCAGAAACGACAGCACCATGACGGTGTAGCCAACGACCAACGAATGGTCGAAACCAATCTTATGGGCAAAAGGGAGCGTGACCAACGTCAATGCGGCGATGACTGCGCCACCGATCAGGCCGAAGGTCAGAACTGTCTTTTTCATGATTCGAATCTCCTCAGGTAGCAAAGGGTTTTGAAAATCGGCGTGAGAATAAGTTTTCGTTACTTAGTTGTCGTCATCCTTTTGGGTGATTTCGGGTTTTTGCGAAGAAATCATGCTTAAGTATGACCCATCAAGCAATTGATTCATCGGTTCATTTGTTCATTGATTCATTAATGATTGATTCAATGAGTCAATGAAACAATGAGCCAATGAGTCAATCTCTTCATGGAATCAGTCCAAGTTCTTTTCCGATCTGCACGGCTTGCGTGCGCCGTTTCGCGCTCAGCTTATCAAACAGGCGGCTTGAATGTGTCTTCACCGTGTTCTCGCTGACGAACAGTCGTTCGGCGATCTCGCGATTGCTCAAACCGGTGGCGATCAACTCAAGAATTTCGCGCTCGCGTGGGGTGATGCCCAGCTCGCGCAAGCGCGCCCCATTTACGGCGAACGGCTCAGCGGTGACCGGGACTTCCTTCACAACATTTACAATCACCGTCTCTTTCTTTTTTGTGAGCTTGAGGCCGAGCCATATCCCCAGTCCCGCGAAGACTGCCGCGACCAGGCCGCCGTAAATTTCGATCGAGTGCTCGACGACGAGAAAGCGGTACTCAATAAGCTTGAGCAGAACAATCAGGAGTCCGCCGCAGAGGCCATAAATGAGAATGTGTTTTTTCATCCGGACAACGGCGGGGGATTCTAAACCGTGGGCGGTGCCCACGGCTATTGAATTTCACGCCTTCAGCGTGAAACGAAATCTTGACCCCCCGGGCGCTCGCCGGCCTGAGTAGAGAATGAAAGATGAAAGAACAGCCTTGCCATGAGATAATCCCAAATCGAAAGAGGAGCTAACATCATGTCGACATCCGCTGACAAATTGGCTTCAGAAATTAAGGATCTACCGGACGCGGAGAAGTTACGTCTGGTGGATGCAATTCTCGCTGATTTGGATAAACCCGATCCTGAGATTGACCGTATCTGGGCCGAAGAAGCTCGGAAGCGCTGGGCCTCTTACAAAGCTGGGCACATTCCCACGGTTTCGTACGAAGAAGTGATGGCCAAGTATCGGCGATGATGAGAATCCGCTTCCTCAGCCTGGCCAATCGGGAAGTCGATGACGCAGTCCAGTGGTACGAAGCAAGAGAAGAGGGGCTCAGTCGTGAATTTCTCGATGAATTAGATCGAGTTGTGCGGCTCGTTAGACGCTATCCATTCGCGGGCATGCAGATTGAGCCGGATGTCAGAAGGTTTCTCTTTACACGTTTTCCTTACTCCCTGATTTACGGCATCGATGAAGAGACAATCGTCGTAATAGCCGTTGCCAGCCAGCATCGCGAACCCACTTATTGGTCCGACCGAATTTGAATTCATTTCTGACGTTGCCTCCGACTCACGCCCGCTGCATACTCTTCACTTGCTTATGAATATCGGCATCACAGTCTATCCGACCTACGGCGGCAGCGGCATTGTGGGTTCTGAGTTGGGAAAAGAACTCGCCGAGCGCGGGCACACCGTACATTTCATCTCATCAGCTTTGCCCACGCGGCTGACTGAATTGAATGAGCGGGTGCGGTTTCACGAAGTCGAGATGATGTCTTATCCGTTGTTCGAGCATCAGCCGTACACGCTCGCCCTGGCGACGAAGATGGCGACGGTGGCAGATACCGAGAATCTCGACCTGCTGCACGTGCACTACGCGATACCGCATTCGATTAGCGCGATCCTCGCGCGCGAGTCAATCAAGAGTCATCGCCGTTTGCCGGTAATCACAACTTTGCATGGGACGGACATCACGCTGGTGGGCGCCGATCGTTCGTATCTGCCAATCACCAAATACGCTCTCGAACAATCAGACGGCGTCACCGCGATTTCGAATTATTTAAAGGAAGCGACGATTGAGCATTTTGCCTTCGATCGGATCGAAGTGATTCCGAATTTTGTTAGCCCGGATGAATACAAGGCGAAGATTGATTGCGATCTGCGCGAGTATCTGACGCCCGACGGCTCCCCCGTACTGGTCCATGTTTCGAATTTTCGACCGGTGAAACGCCCGGTTGATTGCGTTGAAATCTTCGCGCGCGTCTTAAAGAAAACGAAGGCGCGTCTGGTGATGGTTGGCGACGGCAGCGAACGCACCAATTGCATTCATCGCGCGCGATGTCTGGGCATAGCAGACCAATGCGTCTTCGTTGGCAAACAAGCCCGCATCGTCGATTATCTTTGCGCCTCGGACATTCTGTTGCTGCCCTCTGAGCAGGAATCGTTTGGGCTCGCGGCGTTGGAAGCGATGGCTTGCGAACTCCCAATCATCGCCTCGCGCGTGGGTGGTCTGCCGGAAGTAGTCGATGATGGCGAGAACGGATTCCTCAGCCCGGTCGGCGATGTCGATAAGATGGCCGACGACGCGGTCCGTTTGCTGACTGACAAGAAGCTGCGCCGGCAGATGGGCCGTCGCGCGCGCGAGTCCGCGATCAGTCGCTACAGCACAGACAAGATCATTCCGCAGTACATCGAGTTTTACGAGCGCACAATACAGTCCGCGCCGCGCTGAATCCGTGAGGTTTGATAGCGCCGTATTTTGATTTCGTGTTTCTTTTTCCTGAGCAATGCGATCCACGAAATCACACCAAATGAATGCGAAAAACCGCTTCGTGCGAGTTCGTGGATCGTGCCTGAAGTTTTGAAACCGGAGGCAGGCGGTAATCGTCTAATAGTTGAGGATACGGGGGCTCTCAATCGCGAATGAGCCCTCACTTACGATCGGGCAAGTGCCCCTGAATACTCATCACATGAAATATTTCTTGTCGCTTCTTCTGATTGTCTCGCTGCTGGTTTCGATCGCGTCTGCTCAACAAGTCGCCACGCCGCCTCCTACCCCGGTTCTCCAGCCTCAAAAACCTGAAGACGTTGACGTGGTTCGCATTACCTCCAACCTGGTCCAGGTCGATGCGGTGGTGACGGACAAGAACGGCAAACTCGTCACGGATCTGAAGCCCGAGGAAGTCGAGATATTTGAAGACGGCCACAAGCAGAAGATCACCCATTTTACTTTCAACCTGACTGAAAGCGCCCCGATCGAACGCGTAGCCAAATCCGCGTCGGCTGACAAAACGGCGCCGCCAATCCCAACCTCGCGAATCCGGCCCGAAGACATAAAACGAACTATCGCAATCGTCGTTGATGATCTCGGCCTGTCTTTCGAGAGTACTTACTATGTGCGGCACGCTCTAAAGAAATTTGTCGACGAACAGATGCAGCCCGGGGACCTGGTCGCGATCATTCGTACGAGTGGCGGCATGGGCGCGCTGCAACAATTCACTTCAGATAAGCGACAACTCGAGGCAGCAGTCGAGCGCGTGAAGTGGAACGCAAACGG
Source organism: Blastocatellia bacterium (assembly GCA_003487805.1). Classification (GTDB taxonomy): domain Bacteria; phylum Acidobacteriota; class Blastocatellia; order Pyrinomonadales; family Pyrinomonadaceae; genus UBA11740. Next base: position 15,861 of record DNNE01000030.1, read on the forward strand.
CCGTAGCGGGGTGAGCCCGTTCGAAGCGATTCAGCCGCCAACCGCTGGTGACCACGGGGCGGAAATAGATCAGGCGAATGACGACCTGAATGACTTTCGCAAAGATATGTTCGCGGTCGGCACGCTCGGCGCCGTGAGTTATGTGGTCAAAGGGTTGAAGGATTTGCCGGGACGCAAATCGATTTTGTTGGTGTCCGATGGCTTTCGCATCTACAACCTCGACGATCCGACGAAAAACTATCTGGCCCAGGAAAAACTGCGACGCTTGATTGACGAGGCCGGCCGCGCTTCGGTGGTGATTTACACCATGAACGCGACCGGGTTGCAAACCATGGGTTTCACGGCGGCCGATAATCTTTCGAATCCCAATGATGCGACCGGCGGCTTGAGCGCTGAGAGTCTTAATAAGCAAATGAGCAATCGCCGCAACGAGGCTTTCGAAACTCAGCAGGGCCTGGATTTTCTCGCGCAACAAACGGGCGGCATTGCGATTCGCAATACGAACGATCTGAGCGGCGGCATTCGGCGGGTGCTCGAAGATCAAAAGGGCTTTTACCTGATCGGATACCGGCCTGATGAAGGAACGTTCGACAAGCGCACGGGTCGACGCACTTTTCATCAACTCACCTTGAAGGTGACGCGCCCCGGAAAATTCAACGTGCGCATGCGCAATGGATTTCTGGGATTCACCGATGACGAAAAACCGGCGCCCCGCAATCTGGCACAGAAACTGTATGACGCGCTGGCGTCGCCCTTTGGCGCCAACGGGGTTCACCTGCAACTGACATCGCTCTTCGCGAACGACGCCAAAGCAGGTTCGTTCATGAGATCGATCCTGCATGTCGATACGCACGATCTCACCTTCACCGAAGAGCCGAACAAGATGCACAAGTGTGTGTTCGACGTCTTGTCGATCACATTTGGCGATAATGGTGTTCCCATCGACCAGAATGGCCGCACCTATACGATTCAATTGCCGGAAGAGTCATACAGACGCGCGCAACGCGACGGACTGGTTTACTACGTGACGGTGCCGGTCAAGAAAGCCGGCGCGTATCAGCTCAGAATGTCTTTGCGCGACACTGCGACCGACCGGATCGGATCGGCGAGTCAGTTCGTCGAGGTTCCCGACTTGAAAAAGAACCGGCTGGCGCTTTCGGGGCTGGCGCTTAGAGGTTATATGCCGCCGGCAGGCAACAGCTCGTCGCCGAACTCAGCGGCAAATTCTCAAGCCGCGAACACCGACAGTCCGGCCGCTGATCAGGAAGGCATCGACAAGGGCAACGCGGAAGCCAGCCCGGCCGTGCGGCATTTTCAGACCGGCATGTTTTTGAGTTACGGCTTTTACATTTACAACGCGCATGTGGAGAAGACGAGCGCACCGCAATTAATGACCCAGGTTATCCTTTTTCGCGACGGCAAGCCGGTGTTCACCGGCCGTCAAAATCCAATGCCCGTCGCTGGCCAGCCGGACATGAAGCGGCTCGTCGGTGGTGGCGTAATTCAGTTGGGCGCAGACTTACCTCCAGGTGATTACCAGCTCCAGATAATTGTTACCGATCCGCAGGCTGACAAGAAATATCAAACCACAAGCCAGTGGATGGATTTCGCGATCGTGAAGTGAAGTCTTTTCACGGCCTGAGCCTTTGTGTGGTTTCGTGGTTTGGTTCTCGTTGATTCATCAGAAAGGCAGACCACGAAAAAACACGAACACAAAACCAAACCACACGAAGGCCCGCAGATCGGATGAGTCCAGGATGTTATTACTGAATCACCTCGCTGAAGCGAGGTGTGAATGAAATGTTCGTTCAGGGCTTCGACGCCGCGTCGCTACACATCTTCTGCTCGATCAACTCAGCCGCTTCACGATGACCGTCAGCGTTCCAGTGACCGTTTCCAATCTCTTTTCCAAATCCGTGCAGGAAAACTTTCTTGTCATCGGCATAGCTTTGCAGCGGTTGAGCGAGATCGAGAAAATCGATCTGTTCGCGATTAGCTAATTGCGCAAGCCTCAGATTCGGATAAAAAAGATTGTCAACTCCCACGTATGATTGGAAACGTTCCCGTACTGCCCGATCGGGATGCACTTGAATCGGGTTGCTGCCAAGGACGAGGACGAATTTCGCGCCTTTCTGATTGACCTCATTGTGAATCTCTTTAAGCAATCCTTCCGTCACATCCCAGGCTTCATTCCACACTGCGTCGCGGGGCTCGAGATAAATCATGTTCTCAACAGTGATTTCCGGCGCCGACTGTTTCGCGACTTGCGCCGGGGCAGGGGCCGGCGTTTGATTCCGCGCTCGCCGTTCGTCGAGTTTGGTCTTGATCAGCAAATGGACTTCATAGACCAGTTGAATCGTGCGCAAATTATCGCGGAACCAAACGCCGGCTCGATTGAGCGTGGACGAGTGCCAGCGAAACGCCGGCGAATCGCGAAACGAATTATCAACAATCAACTCGTCACCACGATAATAAAAGTAGGGAATCTCGTCCGTCTTTTTCAGCGAGCGCAAGTTGTCGCTGATGTCGTTGTTTGTAGTCATCAGCAACATGACGATGTCCGGCGAGTACTGCCAAACCCTCTGCTGAAGCGTAATCAGTTCCTGCCCGGCGCCGTACCCCGAAACGCCAAAATTGATTACTTCGATGTGCTTGCCCGCAAACTGATCGCACGATTCGAGCTTCTGTTGCAGCAGCCGCCAGAATGTTTGCTCCAACGGTACCTGCAACGCTTCGCAGTATGAATCCCCCAACAGCGCGATCCTGATTGTGTTCGCGGGTTTGGCAATTGAGTGCTCGCGATCGCGCAAACCTTCGCTGTTGATGCTGACGTAAGTCCTTCCTTCGCGTTGATACGTGCCGACGACGTTTGGCCGCAACACGACACCGCGAAAATAATCGGGCGTGTAGAAGAGCGGCGCGGAATATCCGACGACGCGCAGGAAAACTTCGGTCATCAGCAGACCAAAGATGACCCCGAACAAAATGAGCAGGAGTTTCCGTTTCCGCGATTTTTTCTTTAGCTTAGACATTATGTCGAGGCAGGCTTTCGATAAACGATCCAACACCACGTGGCCAGTTGATAACGTTCAAAGAAGCGATGGAGCGCGCTCGAGCGCCAGGCCGGCTGGGTAGTCGTGTGATAGACGACTTGCAAATCCGCGGCGCGCCCTAAAACTTCCAGGCTCTTGATCGAGAAGACATAGTTATGATGGCCCAGGGCCAGATGCTTGTATGCGCGGCTCTTCAGTTTGAGCTTTGAAAGCAGGTTCTTGATGCGCGTATCGACGCTCTTGTAATTCGGGACCACGACCATTACATAGCCCTCCGCATTCAAAATCTCTTTTGCGCGCAGCAAAGTTGAAAGTGGATCGCTGGTGTGCTCAAGCACATGCAGCATCGTAATGATGTCGTACGTTCGATGAAAGGTTATTTCTTCAAGAGGTCCGTGATGGACTGGAAAACCGGCGGTCGCCGGAAGAGTCTCGCTAACGTGCTTCGATAAATCCGTGCCTTCAACTTCATAACCGGCTTGCCGCGCCAGATGCGGTAGTAATCCGCTTCCCGTGCCGACATCGAGGAGCGACTCTCCGCGCGTGTGTTTCTTTATGAAAGCGAGATACTGCTCGACCTGCTGATGGACCGCGGGCTCGAAGCGACCGTAGTCAAACTCCATATTGCAGCCCCAGCCATCGAAGTACTCAGGGTCGTCATATAACTCGCTGGCATCCACACTCGTCGCCGGCGGCGTCATCGCATAATCGCATTGGTCGCATTTGTAGATCTGCTTTCCCGCAAAGTCCTCACCAATGTGGCGCAGCGGATGTTGGCAGAGCAGGCAGAGATGCGATTGTGTGACTGAAGTCATGCAGCGCGTTTGGCTCGGTCTCAGGGGCTCAGTGCTGCGGTGAGCTTATCACAGCAAACTTTCACCACAGAGCCACTGAGATCCACTGACAGACACAGAGAATCCGATTAGACAGCACACATCTCGCCGACAGGAACTTGTGCTAGAGTTCGCGCTGCAAATGAGAGCTATGCGAATCCTGCAAATCTGTTCGGCGCGTGAGATTGGCGGCGGCGAAAAACATCTGGCCGATCTGGCGAATGGGCTGGCACGGCGCGGTCACGAAGTCTTTGCCGCGTTGAGTCCCGCATCTTCCGTGCGCGCGGAGCTTCGATCGCTGCCGCCAGACAACATCATCGAATTGCCAATGCGCAATTCGCTCAATCTCGCCAGTGCGGTCAGGTTATCGCGGTTCGTTCGCGAGCATCAGATCGAAGTCGTGCACGCTCACGTGGCGCGCGACTATCCGCTGGCAGCGCTCGCAACCGGCCGGTCGCAAGCGCAGCTGGTGCTGACGCGCCACGTTCTGTTTCCGCTGAATCGAATTCATAAACTGACTTTGCGCCGCACATCGCGCGTGATTGCCGTGTCGCAAGCAGTTGCTGAATCGCTTTTCACCCCGGGCATCTTTGCGCCGGAAAAAATAATCACGATTCACAACGGCATCGATGTCGATGGGTTTGCGCGTACTGCTAAAGATAGCGCGACCGGACGCAAACTGCGCGTGGGTATGGTTGGTCACATCGCGCCCATCAAGGGACAGGAAGACTTTGTGCGCGCGGCCGCGATCATGCGCGCACATCGCGACGACGTCGAATTTATTATCGCCGGCGAAGACAAATCTCATTCACGCGAAAACAGAGTAGCGCTTGAGAAATTGATCGACGACCTGGAACTGAATCATGCAATTAAGCTAGCCGGCTGGGTTGATGATGTTGCGAACTTACTATCGACGTTGGATCTGTTTGTATCGCCTGCGCGCTCAGAGCCTTTTGGCTTGTCCATCGTCGAAGCTATGGCCGCCGGTGTGCCAGTCGTGGCAACTACTTCGGAAGGCGCGCGGGAGATCATTGAAGACGATCAGACGGGCCGGCTGGTTCCGATTGGCGATATCGCGGCGATGGGAGCGGCGATCATCGACTTGCTAGACGACGGCACCGAACGAAAGCGACTCGCTGACAACGCTCGCTTGAGTGCTCACGCACGTTTCTCTCTGGATAGGATGGTCGAGCGCACGGTACAGGTTTACGCGGCCGTGCTGGCTGGATAACGTGGCACCGGCGTCCCGTCCGTGAATCCACGCGCAAGATGCGCGTGCCACAACAAAATCAAACCGAACAAATCTTATTGAGCAGTTGCTGAAGCCGCGCTCACAACGCCTTCGCGCTTTTCGCGCAGCCGCGCGAAAGCATCCTCATCCAGAGGACGCGCACAGTCGTAGCCGATCTTTTCCCAATCAGAGTCATTAGGATTAAGCCCCAGGGCCGCGATCACGTCCGGTTGGCAAACGAAGAAGTGAGTTTGGTAAGGCAGCAGGAAGCCGCCGTGATGTTCACGTGAGGCGCGCGCTTCGTCATAATTCGCGAACCAGTGATTCAGAAACACGTCGAGATTCGTTTCATACCAGAGTTTGGTTGGATCAATTTCGGCCATGCTTTACCTCTGGTTCACACGTCGAACGGCGCTTTATCAATCAAGTAGGCAATCAATTCTTCACGATTGGTTTTTGAGTCCAGCCAAAATCTGATTCGCTTGATCTCCGTGTAATCTTCCTCGCCGAATCGGCCGACGTAAATTTGCTCCATCTTCTTCTTACGCTCGAGGCGTTGCGCCTCGTTCTGCCAGAACGAGGTGAACATCAGGTTCAAATCGTCATGCAGGTTCCGCTTCTTCAAAGCTTCCCATTCGTTTCCGTCGAGCCAGATTCCTTTGCAACCATGACAATGATCGAGTGAGAAACCCAGGCCCCGCCCAACCAAATACTTCACCATGCGGAAGCGACACTCGGGACAATCGATTGGCAACCCCGGTTCAGCGAGCGAAAGAGTCTCACTATCGAACACGCGTTCGGCGAGATCGCTTTTGTGTTCCTCGACCCAATCCCAGTACTCAGCGCCGGCGATCCAATTCCCATGGCACGTCGGACACTGATGAGAAGTAAGGTTAGCTTCCAATTGCGTCGTTGATAATTCTGATGACTTACAAACAGGACACTTCATGGATTCAATTGTAAAGGTTGCGAGTTGTAACGCAAGCTGTTAGCTTGCGCGCAAACCAACAGCTTGCGCTACAGTTGTTTTTCCAGATATACGCTCAACGGATCTTCTCGGTACTCACCAAATGGCGCGCGCCTTAGAAAGCCATAGCGTTCGTACAGCCCGACAGCCTCGACCTGATAAATCCCCGTCTCGAGTCTAAGCAAGTCCACGCCTTGCTTCTGCGCGTACTCAGCCAGATGATCCAGCATTGCTTTTCCGAAGCCCAGCCCGCGATGCTCCGGCCGCACATACATTCGTTTCACTTCACCATACTCGAAGGGAAAGATTTTTATGCCGCCGCACCCGGCCGGTTCGTCATCGTAAAGCGTGACAAAGAAAGCAACGTCTTCGCGCAAGAGCTGGTCGACACTGAAAGCATGACGACTCTGCGGCGGATATGGGTGGCGATGCAGATCGACATCGAGTTCGGAAAGCAGTTGCAACGCATCCCGCGAATCCGGTCTTTGTTGTCTAATCGTAATCGCACTCACGCGCGCATTATACCGGGAGTTCGTGACGAATTATCCATGATTGGAGGGGTAGGGAAACGAGAGTTTGCGCTTTGACGTAACGCAAGCTGTTCGCTTGCGCGCAAACTAACAGTTTGCGTTACAAAAAACTTAACGAGAGTTTCTTACGCAAAGCAGGAACACGTGCGGTAATATAAGCGTCTAAAGCAGACATGAGAACGGGAGGTCAAGCCAGCGAGTATATGCCGGCAGAACACAGCATTCCTGAAGAGAAGTCGCACATGACGCTGATTGTTGTCGTCGCCGCGATTGCGGCCGTGGTGATCGGCGGATTCTTTTATTTGTTGCTGCGTAAATCCGTAGCGACCGGCCCGTCGCCGACCTTGCAGGGCGCAATCCGCCCCGGCTCACCCGACTGGGACAAATATATCAAGCTGATCGCGCTCGACGATCCTGAAGCTGATGAAGCAAAGCGAGCCTTGGGCGACACGGTGATGACCTTGCAAACGACTGCCCGAAATTTCACCGGTCGCACAATTACCGGTTTGGAAGTGCGCGGCACCGTGGTGGACCATGATGGCAAACCTGTGAAACAAAGAACGGTCGCCGTGATTCCCGGCCGTCAGCCAGAGTTGGATCCGAACAAGACCATGCGCGTTTCGATCTTAATCGACGGATTCACCGATGAAGACGATCGCGCGAATATCAAAATGGAAGTGACGGGATTTATTTTGAGGTAGCGTCCGCTTCTGCCCGCACCGCGGGCAGGTGAAAATAGCCCAAGCGGTTAGTAGTGCGTCAGTCTCAATTAGAGCGCCTCTGTAGTTAAGACGAAAAAACCATCCACGAACTCACACGAACTACGCAAAACGGGCTCGTGTTTCGTGACGCTTCGTGTGATTTCGTGGATCGTTCCCCCGACATCGAAACCAAAATGTTTTGGGATTAGCCACTGCCGCTATTGGCAGTGCGGATGAAAAATCCCCGCCTGATATCAACCTAAGAAAAGTTCCTCTAATGACTGCTTCACCGGGTTTACTGATATCAGCTTGCCATTCACCGCGCGCAGCTGGGCTAATATCACGTCTACATCCTTTTCGTCGCCAATTTCAATTCGCAAACCGGCTGGCGTCGTCGACACTGTTGCAAGGTCTTTTAGCCAAAGCTTCAACAGCGCCGGCGCGTGACAAGTGGCAATGACCTCAATCGCATTTGTTTCCGCTGCACGCAGTTCTTCCAGTGAACCTGAGCGCGCCACGGATCCACCCTTCAGAATCGCGACGCTGTCGCAGAGCACTTCGATGTCCGACAGAATATGCGAGCACATGAAGACAGTCTTGCCTTCACCGCGAAGTGCTGCGATCAAGTCTCGCACTTCTCTTCGCCCGACAGGATCCAGTCCGCTCATCGGCTCGTCCAGAAACACTATTTCCGGATCATTCACCAAAGCTTGCGCCAAACCGACGCGCTGCAACATTCCTTTTGAGAATTTACGCAGTTGACGATCCCAACTCTTTCGATCGAGATTGACGCGGGTCAGTAACTCTTCACTACGTGCCTGGCGAACGTTCCGGTTTAGACCAAACAATTCGCCACAGTAATTGAGAAACTCGCGCGCGGTCAGGTAGTCATAGAAGTACGGACTCTCAGGAAGATAGCCGATGCGAGCGTGCATCGAGACGTCGCTGATATCTCGATCGAGAATGCGCGCCGATCCGTTTGTCGGAAAGATGAGCCGCATCAGCAGCTTCAGTGTAGTAGTCTTGCCGGCGCCATTAGCGCCCAGAAAACCAAAGATTTGATGAGGCTCGACCGTCAGTGAAAGACCATCAAGCGCGCGCACTTTTCGCTTACGCCAGAATCCGACTTCGTAATCCTTGGTTAAATTGTTGATTTCAATTATCGGCATATCATTGGTTTGGAGTTCCGCCTTCAGGCGGCGTCGTTTCGCGGCGGCCGCCTAAAGGCGGAACTCCGAACATTCTTATCTGAACGGCACGGTCGTGTTTACGTCCAGGCCCACGTCGCAGCCGTTCTTAATCAACTCATAAGTCGTCTCTGATGGATCCAGGGGTGCGCCGGTCTTTGGGTCCAGAATCAATCGCACCGCGCGCAGCTCGTTCGCGACCTCGCGCCATGAAGAAACACATCGTCCGTTTTTCGCCTTGAAGGCATTCAGCACGTTTCGAATCTCGTCGCGTTCATCCAGCGAATCGAGGCGCATCACCTGCTTGTTGACCATGTCCTTAACTGTCGGATCGGTTGATGACTCATAGAGGTGCCGGTACATTTCGCGTGCAGCATCTCGCGAGCCACCTTCGGCTTTCATGCGCGCGCTGAGCGCCGCCATCCACACCGGCGCACCGGGAATCTTTGCGCCAGCGGCATACACTTCGCTGGCCTTCTGATATTCATGTCGCTGCCAATAGACGTAACCGAGATGCTGGTAGAGCCGCCACTCGGAAGGATTCGCGGCAACACCCGACTCGAGCAACCTGGTCGCGTAATCCGGGTTTATCTCTGGTAGCACGGCGGCGCCGTATTCATAAGGCGCGAGAAATTGCGGATCGAGAGTTGTGCTCATCCCCAGGAGCGACGGCAACAGTCGCAGATCTAGATCACCGAGGTTCCCAAAGCGCCCTTCGTGCGTGTCTTTGAAAGCAACGATCTTACCGCCGACATATTGCAGTGAGCGCATCCAATACCAGTCTGCGACCACACCATTGAATGCGAGACTCATGCGCTTTGCGGTCGCGGCCTTGACGTACAGCGGGTCCTCAGGCGTCTGCGTCTGTGCAAGGGATTGCCGCGAATCCATAGCGCGCACGAGCGCGATGGCGACAGCTAAACCGAGGACAATCTGAATTACGAGCAGTACGCGTTTATTCATTTGAAATTTCGGCGGCCAAAAATCAAGGTCGCCGCCGCCAACAAGACCGCGCTGTAAACCAACGCGTACGCAGCCGCAAGTCCAACCGCCCCCGCATCCGGCGCAATGCCGTGTGCTGTCGGTGTAATTACGCTGTAGTGAGTCAGGTTCGGCAGCAAATAGTAGAGAGCGCGAAAGAGAGCCCGCGCGGCGGCGCTGCCACTGGATTTCGCCAGGGCGTTAAGGTCGTCGCTGAAATGTCCAATGATGAAAACGAAGAAAGTCAGCAGCGCAGACAGCGCCGGAGAAGAGAACGACGAGAACAACAGCGCCACTCCCGTGAGAATCATCAGCTCAAAATAGATCAAAAGGATTGCTGGCCAGATCTTAACGACCAGCGGATCCCAACCGCGATGAAGGTAAATGAGCGCGACTGAGACGCCGATGCCCATAATTGCGACATTGATTAGCAGCGTCAGGCAGAGGCCAAGATATTTGCCAAGCAAAAACTGGCCGCGTCCAATCGGCTTCGAGAGAATCGCATATAGAGTGCGTCGCTCGATCTCTTTGTAAACCAGGCCGACGCCGACGAAGATGGCGATAAAGGCCCCGAACAGAAGCATTGCGCTCAAGCCGAGATCGATGGTGATTTTCACTTCCTGGCCGGCGGAAAGTTCACCAAGAAAGATGGCGCTGCCGATTAGCAGCAGCACAAATAGAACGAGATTGTAGAGCACGCGATCGCGCACGGCTTCGCGAAATGCGTTACGGGCAATCGCGGCAATTGCTCCAGCGCCGGCACGGAGTGACGATTTGTGTGTTGAAGCGGACAGCGTTGTGGATGCGCTTGAGTCGGTCATCACTATCCAGGAAGCTTAATGTAACCCACAGGCGCATTTTTCCAAACTCTTTTCTTGTGCGTTACTCGATTTTCTTTTGCCACTGGCCGACGGCAAAGCAAGCTGTCAGCTTGTTCTGAAGTTTGTTGATAATGCCTTCCAGGGCCATCAGGATTGGCGAGTAGGCTGACTTAATCGGCGCGGGCATTCTGAAAATAAGAGAATTTAGGACGAAAAGAAACGCGAGATTACCTCTATACGTAATCCGATTGAAAACGAAGTTGTTCTTGAATGCGCTCTGCAAACTGGCGAAGTCAATCGCGGCTTCGTTATCCGAGAAGAGCGGATCGAACTGGTACCAGAACCGCCGAACGAGGTCAGGAATCGAACCACTATGCGGTTCCATAAAACAGAAATAACCGCCGGGTTTGAGAATGCGATGAATCTCAGCCACCGCGGCATCAAGATGGGGATGAAGATGGTGTAAGCCGCCCACCACTGCGACGCAATCGAACGACTCTGAATCCAGTTTCGAGTCCAATAAAGAACGGCAGACTACAGCCGTTTTGGGCGAACGATTTCGAAACCGCTGGATTTCCTGCGGAGAGATATCGAGGCCGACTACTTGCGCTCCGCGCGCGACTAGATATTCCGTGGTGTGGCCGCTCCCGCACATCGCATCAAGAACGTTCATATCGTTCAGTTCCATACCGTCGAACATTAGTTGATAGATGAATCGGCGCCGATATTCACGGCTAGGGGCGTCGCCGTAATGAGCTTCGTAAGCATCAGCAATTCGATCGTAATGATCTCTCTGCATCTGCTCTGTGGCGCACAGGCCGACCCGTTCGGCGTAAGCTAACGAACTGAGAATTTCAGTTGATACAGACATACTCATCTAATCCGTTTCTTTAGGGAGATCGGAGCAACCAGCAACCCGATTAACACGATGCCGGCGATATTTATCGCCCGCGCGACCCGTGTTCGTGTCGGCTCATGAAATTCAAGTTGAACGGTAGCGGCTTGCGGAGGAAGCTCCACAAGCAGTAGCCCCTGGTCATTCGCGCGAGTCGTAAGATTCTGACCGCTGGCAGTCGCCCTCCAGTGAGGATAAAAGAATGTTTGGATACGCGCTTCGCTGGCGTTGCCGCTACTGGCGCGAAAGCTGCGCTTTTCCGGCATCCAGCTGTTGATCTCAATGACTCGGTCCCCTGCGTCAACAGGCGCCGACGTTTTCGGCAAAGGTTCATGTGCCCAAACCGGCAGCCAAAAATGAATGCTTTGCGAGCCGCGCAGGTCGCTCAGGCGTTGTTCGAATTGCGCAGGCGTAAGCCAACGGGCTTCCCGAATGATGTGACTAATGGAAAAAGCAAACGAGATTACCATTGTGCCCACAGCCAGCATGACGATGGGCCGTTTGGTGGTTTTTGCTAATCGAGTCCAGAACGGTAAGGATTGCGCCAGCAGCAAAGAAGCAACCATCGAGGTAATCGAAAACCATCGCCAGGGAAACTGCGTCTCTTGCAGCGGACGAACCAGATTCCAAAGAGGACGTGACAATGGAGTCGCCATGAATAGAGTCAATGACAACAGCATCGCGCTTGCCACGATCACGCTCCGGTTGGAGTCGGATTCGTTTCGTCTGGCAGCCCGAGTAGCCAAAATCAGGGCCGGCCAAAACATCATTATCGTTACCAGCAGCAGGATATTCATCCACCAAACGTTGATGAAATCGGATGAGAATGTCGAAAGAACAAAATTAGCGCGATAGTCAATTCCAGGTTCCGGATTGATGTCGTTGCCGTGAATCCACCTCAGCTCGAACAACATCGTCACCCAGTAACACGCACTGGCAGCGAGTCCGACTCCGACAGATGTCGCCAGCGCGGACATCGTGCTGACGACTTTCTTTCGATCAGTGCGCAGCAGCGCGTAAAACGACAATGCGATAGATCCAATGATCGCCAGTGGCAAATGTGTGAGCAATAACAGCGCGAATGACACTGCCAATCCGGCGATGTCTCGTCTTCGTCGATGGCGGCAGACTCGTTCGACAAACAGGAAAGCGAATGGCAGCAGCGCTGCGCCGGCGAATTCAGCCAACATGAGCGCTTGAAACAGTTGGTTGAGGTGGTATGGCGCGACTGCATAGAAAATGCCAGCCCACATCGCGTTCTGACTCGACGTGAATTCGCGCGCCCAAAGGTACATACCCAGCGCGCCCATCATCGACAGCGTTCCGAACGTCGCCACGGTGGCGGCATACCAATTACCACTCAGCGCCCGCGCGGCGGCCAGCATGTAATAAAGCGCGGGTGGATAGAAACGAAAACTCGGATCGCCAAGGCCGTGGTTCGTTTCGGCCAGCCATCCTGGATACAAATGACCGTTCTGCAGCGCGTCGTAAAACGGCAGCGCGAATCGGAAGTGGTTCGAGAGGTCGTTGGCTGATGGAACTCCCCAAAAGACCATCGGCAACACGACGGCGATGGAAACTAATGCCACGACCCCCACGTGACCCGTTTCCGGCGTGAAGGTCGAAGCGAAACTCTTCTTATCGAACAAACTGATTGAACGCGAACTCATCGGTTTGGAAAAACTTTGCGGAGGCAGAGCAGTAACTCCGACCTCCGCGAAAGGGTTTACTCCAATATCAATTTGAATTAGGGCATGGGGGGCATTGCGACAACCGCTGAGCGGTCGGCCGGCGCTGCTGATAAATCGGTGTCGCCGCGCATTATTCCATCATCGGCGAGCGCGAATCGGCGAGTCCCTGTTTGAGCGATGCCTGACGTTGTCACGGGATAGGCGGATGAATAATAAAGAGTTGGATCGGCCGCATCAGGGGTCGCCACAAAAAGGTAGCCGCTCTTTGTTCCCGCACTCAATACTGCATCCGTCATAACCTTCGCGCCCAGAGTCGCGAGGTCGCTGAAATTACCGTTTCCGTAGGTATTCTTGTAAGTGACTTCGCAGGAACTGATGGTTCGCAGCGACTGTAGAGCCGAGCCTTCATTAGCGGCGCGCCGTGAAGCGAGAAGATTGGGAATCGCGATGGCGGCGATGATGCCAATTATTGCGACGACTATCAGAAGTTCAATTAACGAGAAGCCTGCCTGTTTTTGAGATTGCATGATGCTCTGCCCGTCCTTGTCTTGATTTTGATTACCTTTGGCTCGGAGCGACTCAACTGAAAACTTCATTTGGAGGAGGAGCGGGCCAGTTTCTTCCAGTTTGAAAGAGGAAGGGCAGGGTAAAGCTTAACCCTGCCCTCTTTCTAAGCCATAAGTATGCAATCGTAGTATTAGCCAACCGCGGTGAAGCCAGCCACAGTACAATCTGTCGGAGGCGTCGTGGTCGCCGCAGTGTTAGCTTTCAGCACGCCACTCTGATCGAGACAGAACATGCGGGTGCCAGTGCCGGTAACGGAGTTGGTGCTGGTGGGCGCGGCGCCAACGGTAAATGAAGTCGCGCTCGGACCGGTAATCACAAAGCCATAACCGCTCTTTGTGCCGCCGCCGAGGACGCCGTCGATCAGATTCTGACCGGTGAGGTTGACCATGGTTCCGTAACTGCCGTTGCCGGCGGTAGCCTGATAGGTCGCCTCAGCACTGCCGATGGTGCGCAGTGACTGTTGGGCCGAACCTTCGTTCGCGGCGCGGCGCGAAGCGAGCAGGTTGGGGATAGCGATAGCGGCGATGATGCCGATGATCGCCACAACGATGAGCAGCTCGAT
>DNNE01000123.1 GCA_003487805.1 Blastocatellia bacterium
GTTTAGACGCCGGACTTGTCCGGCTAGCCAATGAAATCGGCGGACAAGTCCGCCTCAAAACATGAAGACATGAAACAGGCGGGCAGTCGCCCGCCTCTAAACGAATTAAGATTTTGAGTTTTCCAATCACCCAACCTGATTCGCTGGGCCACTGGGGCCGTTATGGCGGCCGGTTCGTGCCTGAGACTTTGATGGCTCCGCTCGAGGAATTGACCGCGGCCTACGAAGCGGCGCGTGCGGATGAAAGCTTTCAAAATGAACTCGATCAGTTGCTGCGAGATTATGCGGGGCGGCCGACGCCGCTGTTTCTCGCGAAGCGTCTGACTGAACAATGCGGCGGGGGGCGGATCTATCTGAAGCGCGAGGATCTCCTGCACACCGGCGCGCACAAAATCAATAACACTCTGGGACAGATTCTGTTGGCCCGGCGCATGCAGAAGCGCCGCATCATCGCGGAAACCGGCGCGGGCCAGCATGGCGTCGCAACGGCCACTGTCTGCGCGCTGTTTGGTTTGCAGTGCGTCGTTTACATGGGAGCGGAAGACATGCGGCGCCAGGCGCTGAATGTCTTTCGCATGCAGTTGCTGGGCGCCGAAGTGCGCGAAGTTGATTCCGGATCGCAAACGTTGAAGGATGCCATCAACGAAGCGCTGCGCGATTGGGTCACGAATGTTGCCGATACCTATTATTTGTTAGGGAGCGCGCTGGGGCCGCATCCGTATCCTCTGATGGTGCGCGATTTTCAAACCGTCATCGGGACTGAAGCGCGCGCGCAGATTCTTGAGAAAGAGAGACGTCTGCCGGATTGCTTGATTGCCTGCGTCGGCGGCGGATCGAATTCGATTGGATTGTTTCATCCGTTTCTGGGTGATGATTCCGTGCGAATGATCGGCGTAGAAGCGGGCGGACTTGGCAGCGAGTTGGGCCAACACGCCGCGCGATTCAATGCAAACGGCGGCGGGCGGCCCGGGGTGCTGCAAGGCACGATGAGTTATGTCTTGCAGGATGAGCGCGGTCAGATCGCCGCGACACATTCGATCTCGGCGGGCCTCGATTATCCTTCGATTGGACCAGAGCACGCGTTTCTGCACGATGAAGGACGAGTGGAGTACACGTCCGTGTCGGACGATGAAGCACTTGAAGCTTTTCAGATGCTGTCTAAGTTGGAAGGAATCATTCCCGCGTTGGAGTCGGCCCACGCAGTGGCGCATGCTTTGAAAGTTGCGCGCGAATTGAAGAGCGATCAGATTCTGATTGTGAATCTTTCGGGCCGCGGCGATAAGGATGTGGATAGCGTACGAGAAAAAATAACCACAGAGGACACGGAGGAGCACAAAGAACATTGAAATTCTCTGTGTCCTCTGTGGTGAATCTTTCTGTCCCGAATCACACAAACATTCGCAACGCTCAAACGCGACGGCAGGAAAGGCTTCATCCCTTTCATCACCGCCGGTGATCCCGATCTGAATACAACCAGACAACTGATCGTTGAACTGGCGCGCGCAAGCGCGACGGTCATCGAACTCGGAATTCCGTTCACGGATCCGATGGCTGATGGACCAGTCATTCAACGGGCGTCTGAGCGCGCGTTGCGTCATGACTTCGGCATCAGTGACGTACTGCAAATTGTTTCTGACGCGCGCCGGGAAACTGATGTTCCGATCATTCTCTTCAGCTATTTCAACCCGCTGCTGCAATTTGGAATTGAGAAGCTGGCGCGTGAAGCAAGGAGCGCTGGCGTTGATGGCATTCTGGTTACTGACCTCGTGCCTGAAGAAGCGAACCAGTTCGCCTCAGCCCTGAGAGCGAACGATCTCGACATGATTTTTCTGATTGCTCCTACTTCAACTGATGAACGTCTGAAGATGGTGGCGGAACGCGCGTCGGGCTTTATCTATGCAGTCTCGCGCGCCGGCATTACAGGGGCCCGCGACGAGATGAGCGCTGAAGCCGAAAAACTCGTACGTCGCATGCGCAAGTTTTCTGACTTGCCCGTCGCGGTTGGTTTCGGGATCTCAACGCCTGAGCAGGTCAAGGATGTCTGGCGATATGCAGATGCGGCCGTGGTGGGATCGGCGATTGTTTCAGTGATCGAGAAAGCCAGCTCTTCAGCCGATGTCGTCCCCCGCATCAGCGAGTTCACCCGACGGCTTGTCAGCAGATGAGCGCTAGCGGGGCACTAGCCCGACTGTAAGGGAGGGCTCCGGCCCCGAATCTCTGAGCCCTCCCTTACGGTCGGGCTAAGGCCCCGTTTGAGCAACGCACTAGCTGAGCATTCATCCGAGTAAGCGGCTGGCGATAATTTGCAAGTTCACCTAACTCATTCTGCCGACCGGAGTTCTTGAGTTAATTGAAAGTGGTCGACGGAAGCATCGCGTTAGGGTATTCTTAAGCTCGTTTTTGTGTGAATTTATTTGTCGTTTCATCCATGAAACTCTGTTCCATTCCTGCGTGAGTTGTGTTATCCTCGCTCTCATCAAGTGATGAGATGTCCCGAAGCACGACTAATCAAATCCGGAAGAGGAGCAGAAGAAAGAGATGCCTGTTATGCCTGAAGATCGAATTGCAGAACGTACGCGCGCCATCGACGCCGCGCTGCTTAACATTGAAAAGAGATTTGGCAAGGGATCGATCATGCGCTTAGGCGAGCGTGAGATTTCCGATATCCCGGCGATCTCCACGACTTCTTTGTCGCTGGA
>DNNE01000053.1:0-37063 GCA_003487805.1 Blastocatellia bacterium
GCTTCGGCCTGCGGCCTCAGCGACCCGCCTCGTGAGTCGTACGCAAGTCACTCCATCCTAATCGACTAATTAACTTAGCAACATCAAAACGTTAGACGTTACCATTATGTGGTACAGCCTTTGTAGTCTCTGGCGGGCATGACGTCGCGACGTGCGACGATAATTTTGGAAGCGAGAAATGAACTCAAAGAAGACGAGATCAGCGGCCGGTGACACGAGCCATATTCTCCTGGAGAAATGGCCAATCAAAGCATCGACCATTTCTCAGCCAAAAAGGTGCAAGGCATAAGGCTTAGGTTTAATTGCAAGTGTGCGAAGGCTCAAGCGCTGCTTGAAAACATCAACCGATGCTTGATTTTTGACGAACACCCGAGAAGGAGCATTAGATAAGAAATAAAGCTTGCGAAAGTCCCCTGAGAAGGCTAGAGCAACCATTTCATGGCAAGAACGTTTGCGGGACCATGAGAACAAGATTGAGGAGCATTTGCAGAACCGTCTTATGCGAGGCTGCAATCCTGAAACGACGGTACGAGGTGACCGATCAATTCTTCTTTCCACTTTCCGCAAAATCGATGTCGATGATCCGAGTCATCCACTTGGTTTTCGTCAATTGTATTTCTGGGAACTGCTAGATCCAGCAAACGGCTCCTACTATGCATCATTAATAACCACGGTGATGATTAGGAGGATAAAGCGATTGCTACACGGCGCGGTTACATGTGTTGTTTGCGCGACTTTTGCAACTACGTCCTCCTCCGACCTCATATTCCTGGCACCGGTGGAACAACCTTCATCGACAAGTACGGCCCACTGACGCAAACGATTACTAAGTACGATTTTGGTGATTCACTCGCAGGATCGTCCTCGCAAGAAGCGTTATGCTTTGGCAACGCCATTGTTGGACGACGTATACGAATTCGCTCGAGTTGAGTACCTACCAAAGGTCTCGGTACCGCATTTGGCCGCTCGCAATGCGCCCCAAGCTGGAGTTTCACGCGCCAGAAGGGAGAGTTTCACTTTGTGCGTTTTATAGCATGCGCCGATTCAATTTCGGACCGAGCGCGCACCACCGCTGACGCCTTCAGCATGGCGGCAAGTTTACTTTACAAACGCAAGTAAACTTGCCACGTTGAGGCGGTGATCCTCGTTAAGAAATCGGACAACCTCGCTTCAAGACATCCAGGTTAAGACGCAATAGCTTTATCAGGGACATCCCAAAGAGAGACGCGCCCGTTAACGCCTGGAAACTTCAATGTCAAACTAGAAGAGCGTAAGTCTTCCGACATTCTCGTTGATCGTGATCAAGTCCGACGTATCAACGTTGCGGGAATTGACTCACAACCAACCGAAGCACTTCCGCCAGTTGTCGACGGCGATTCTTGGTACCGTTCCTGAGCGTTCCCTAGTCTCAGCGGAGTGAACGAGGTATGACCAAAGGTCAACAGCTTTTAGTTCGGCGGCGCGTGGGGACGGTGATCCGTCTCTCCAAATCTGCGCGCCAAAAAAAATCTCTGACGAACACAACCTTACACGCTACGAATTTATCAACTCGCACGAGAACTTGATTCCACAGATCGTTGCAGTCATGCCGGACGACGAAAGTCAGTCAATTGGCGACCTTCCCTGATTGCGTGAGCCCAAAAATTTTAGCTGGTCCCTCTATTTTAATCCGGCAGCGGTATGGCCTTTGCCGATAGGGCGCACGAAGATCAGGTTCTACTGGAGAACAGTAACGTTCCCCATACCCTGAGAATGGAGTTAACGAATTCATTTGACGTGAAATATACCGTAAGGCAGGAGGCGATGATGTTAAGCGCTTCTTAATTTTGTAAGGTCGAACTTAATTTCTTTGTGCGAAAGAAGGGAAAAGAAATGCCGTATCAATTTACAGTACTGATAGAGGTCCCCCAGGTACTCGCTGCGGTTCCTTATGAGCAAAGGAAAGCGGATCACGATCTGGTCGTGGCTGCTTACCTCAGAACGTTTGAGAAGAGAGGTCTAGAGGAAGAGACATCTCGTCGAACGCGGAAATTTCTGGGTAGTTTTTTCAAGTCGATTCTCATCAGATATCCAGCGGGTGATCCCCAGTGGCATATATTGATTTGGGACCTGCTCCATCCCTATGGGAGTGAAATAATTGATCTTTATGCAGCGAGTCTGAACAAGTACGCATTCAAGCGCGGCAGCCAAATCAAGTATCTTAGCGAGATACGACGGCTGTGCGAATATACGATTCAAAAGGCTTACATCCCGAGCCGCACGCCCGTTGCGGTTAAGGAAAGATATGTTACGCCCTCTCAACCGGTTACTCGGTATGATCACCCTGTACACGCGATTGACGATCCTAACGTTGATCCGGCCGTAATCGGCGACTCGCTGAGACACTTGCTTGATTTCGTTCGGGTAGAGTACGTGAAGAACAGTCGAAACAAAGACCTCGCCCGGCGAGACTACGTAGCGATCGTCGTCGCCGTAACCTCGGGCGTCAGGGCCAACGAGTTGTGCCATCTGGATATCGATGATATTCGCTTTGAAGAACGTCGAATCTGGGTTCGATTTGGCAAGGGCCACAACGGTTCCGGTAAGCGCCAGCGGCTTACGATCCTAACAGACTTTGCGGCGGAGACTCTTCGCATATATCTCAAACACACCCGGCCGAAACTTGCCAGAGCAGATGTAGCAACGGATGCGGTGTTGCTTACGCAGCAAGGAAATCGCGTCACCTACGGGGCGATGAAAGCCCGCTTAAATAAAATCGTGCGCCTCGCGAAAGAGTCGGATATAAAAATGCCTAATTCTTTCGGATGGCACGATCCACGTCGAAGCTTCACGACGGGAAACACGGCGGAGCATCCTGAAAAATTAATTCACATCTCCGGCCTGCTTGGTCATACAGGCCTGGGTACCGTGCACAGATACATCCGGCCAAGTAGAAGGACACTACGCGATGCCACTAAGAAAGTGGCAGGTCAGTTAGTTCCACCGACTTCATAAGAAGGAATTAAGAAAATGAGCTTTCATTGGAAACTACGCAGAGAAATGTTGCTCCGAAAAAACGTTCATCGGCCGATCGATCTGCAAGCACTTCTAAGGGAGAACGGTTATCCGCTCTCTTTGCCAGCAGTTTGCGCATTGGTAAATCAAGAACCGAAAGCTTTACCGCTGAAAACAATGCAAGCTCTCTGCAACTCCCTTAACTGCAATCTGAACGACTTGTGCGTAATGGAGCCAGATTCAAAACGCCGGGGGCCACAGTGCTCAGACCCTCAGGAAGATGAGTACCCGGATCCTTTCCAATTTCCGATTCATGAGTGCGACTAATTGCACAGCCAAATCACGAGCTAACCATATGTCTGCGTCCAACACTATAACGCGGATTGCCGTTTGCATCCGTTGCGAGCGACCCTACTGGAACACCGGACCAGATGTGTGCGGAAGATGCGAAGACAGCGCTAAGAACTCACAACCCAGTGTGGCAGAGGCGCAGGCTGCGAGAAGATCCTACAGAAGGTTGAATTCCACGGTCCAAGGTAATTGTTCCGATTGTGGTACGTTCACGCGAATTGATCTAAGGGATCTCCATTGCGTTGATTGTCAGAAAGAGCACTACCAGCGTAATCGTCTGGAGGCGCTAAAGCAAAAAGTCAGATGCAAGGGATGCTCAGAGATAAAACGTCCGGCGTACCTGAGTGAAAACATCTGTCGAAGGTGCGTCCTCACACGAAAAAATGAGGTCGCGCGCTGCATCGATTGCGGCAAAGACAAATTGATTGCGGTACGGAAGAACGGACCGCTGTGCCTGCGCTGCTATCAGGATCGCGATGCGAGCAAACGTTTGCGAAGCCTTCTCGACAATTATCGCGGCCCGAATCAGGATTATTTAACGCAGCTAACTGAACGAATTGACTGGAACAGGGTTGATGAGGAGATGAGGCACCGATTCAGCGTATTTGTCGCCTTCCTCCGAGATACGTCCATACCCGAACCTCTAACCTGGGAATGGTTCGATGACAATATGCCATCGCTGAAGCGAGAGAATCGAAAGCGGGCGCAACGGATTCGCTCCTCTCTCTGGGACCTCGCTTATCTCCAGGTAGCACAGGGAAGACTCGAGGATCGGAAATCCTATCTTGGACGAAAAAGAATAGAGAATTTGATCGAACAGATGCCGGAGCAATGGCGAAAAGAAATGGCGGATCACGTTGACTGGATGAAACGCGTGAGCTTCTCGCCCTACACAATTTACACGAGACTTATTAATACAAGGCAGTGGTTAAGCTGGTGCGATCATCGCGGTGTTGGCCTTCACGAAATCACGGAGTTCGTGTTTGAGGAGTTTGAGCAGTTCTACAAATGGCAATGGCTTTGCGCTGATTGCGACACGCAAGCTGCGTACGATCTATATGGCGATACGCCTAACTGTTTTCAGTGTGGCATGAGCATGGCGAAGGCAACATGGCATACGAACCGGGCCGTCGGATCAATGTGCTTTGACGTTCAGGGTTTATTGCGCTGGGCAATTGAAGTGGGTCTGGCGCGCGAGGCAATTACTACGACCCCGTGTCACGCTCTGACTTTTCGACATTATCCAGATGATGTCATAAAGCAAATAGCGAGGTACGTAGCCTCACCGACGGCGTGTCCGATTGAAGCCTTCGTTTTTTACTTAGTTATCTTTCACACCTGTTCCGCGTCGGAATTAATGCAAGCCCAGCTGCCGATAGCCGAGAATGGAGAAGTTCAGAAGTTGTCCGAGGCGCTTTGCATCATCATTCCAGAGCGCGAGCCATCGCGCGGTAATCTTTCGACCGGACGCGTTGAAAAACGGATCGAATTCGACCCTTCGCTGATTGAATGGCTGACGCCGCTGCTGGCAAGAGTTGATGAGTGGCGCGGACGTATTCTCAAGGGATTGCCCAACAAGTACGTGTTAATAACGCCGTGCGGAGCTAAACACGAGAAATCCATTACGTATAAATATATTTCGAATACCATCGATCGTGGTTGCGCGAACGCTGGTGTGGCTCACTGCACAGCTAAGACATTGCGTCTGACAGCCGCAGCGATGTTCGCGGATGCTGGAGTGGTGGGAATTCTCAGATTAATGGGTTGGAGCAAACAGCGGGCGCACCAGCTTGGTTGGATTGAGAACCGTGAGATGGTATTGCCTGGAGTTCGCAAGATAGCTAGACGTAAGAACAATATGCGCCAGCCCCCAGCGGGGGCATTAGCGAAGTGAGTCGTGCGAGTGCGCGAGCCGACGAGCGTAGCGGGCGCAAGGGGGAGAGTCAATAAGCGGGCGTACGATAATCGTCATTACGTTAAGAGGCGCAACCGGCCCCTAAGCTGACAGCAGTAAACGGTTATTCGGAGCCTTCAACAGACTGCGCCGATAACGTAATGCACGATTATCGGATGACCGTCCGATTAGCCTTGTCGCATAATGTCGATTATGA
This sequence comes from Blastocatellia bacterium, assembly GCA_003487805.1. Lineage (GTDB taxonomy): Bacteria > Acidobacteriota > Blastocatellia > Pyrinomonadales > Pyrinomonadaceae > UBA11740. Next base: position 5,457 of record DNNE01000053.1, read on the forward strand.
GTATCGACTGGAGCGGTCTTAGGCCGCTTGGAAATTCGCAAAATCACGCCTTCGAAGAATTATGTTGTCAGCTTGCGTCAACTGAGCCAATGGAAGCCGGTGCCACATTTATCCGGAAAGGAGCGCCGGACGCTGGCATTGAGTGCTTATGGAGATCTAGCGACGGCACAGAATTGGGCTGGCAAGCCAAATTCTTCCTACGAGTGGAAGCCGCGCAATGGAAGCAGTTAGACAAGTCGGTTCATGCGGCGATTAACAAACATCCAAAGCTAACGTCCTACACTATATGTTTGCCTATTGACAGACAGGATCCGCGTATCGAGAGGCGCGTAGATCTTATGGATCAGTGGAACGATAGAGTTGCCCGATGGCAAGGCTGGTGTCGGGAGAAAGGAATGTCCGTAGATTTCAACTACTGGGGCGAGCACGAGTTGTGGGAGCGCCTTAGCAAGGACGAGCACCGGGGTCGTCACTACTTCTGGTTCAACAAGGAGTCTTTCACTCACCAATGGTTTGCCGACCGACTTGATGAGGCAATCGCGAATGCTGGAGCGCGCTACACACCAGAGATAAATGTTGGACTTCCAATAGCTGATCTTTTTGACGGTTTGGGACGCACTGCGGCGTTTCGAACAAGCCTTTCCGAGGCGGGCGGAACGTTGAAACTTGCCTATGCGAAGCTCCGCTTTGGTCCCGAACAGGATCAGATTGGCACTACGATTTCAGCAATCAGGAATGACGCGGAACTTTTATTTCCTTTGCTGGAAAACGTCTCGGCTATTCGGCCAATCGATTTTGATGGAATCAGAAGGTTAGCACTTCAAATTAACAACAACTGTTGGGAAGCATGCCGCATTCTGGATAAGATTAAATCTCGATCTCCCAATGAGCAATCTGGCGAAAAGCCGCCGGATGTTAGTTACAGTCGTCATTTGCTGGTTGAACTTGCGAACCGATCGAATGAGCTAGCAAACCTGCTAGGTAATAACCAATGTCGCCTTGCGAATACTCCTGCACTAGTCTTAGTTGGAAATGCTGGCTCGGGCAAGACCCATCTGTCGTGCGATGTCGCAACGAAAAGACTCGAAGCTGGCCTGCCAACTATCATCCTGCTGGGCGAAAACTTTTTGAGCGAAGAGCCGTGGTCTCAAATCATAAGGATGCTCGGATTGACGTGCGATCGAGCGGAGTTCTTGGGCGCTTTAGAAGCAGCAGCCCAAGCTGCCGGTGGGAAAGCTTTGATTCTTATAGATGCGCTAAATGAAGGTGACGGGAAAACGCTGTGGCATCGTTATCTCGCTGGAATGTTGACCACGCTTTCGCGCTATCCGTGGATAGCACTGGCGGTCACAGTTCGTTCCGCCTACGAGGACTTGGTTGTGCCTGAAGGCCTCGTTCCGCCGAAGATGATTCGAGTTGAGCATCCTGGTTTTGCTGAGCATGAATACAAAGCTACGGCCACATTTTTTGATTTCTACAAACTGAAAACTCCGAGCGTCCCGCTGCTGAATCCGGAGTTCGAGAATCCCCTTTTTCTGAAACTCTTTTGCAAAGGGCTAAATAATCTGGGCCGAACCGAAATACCTGTTGGTCTGCAAGGAATTACGGCGATTTTTGATTTGTTTATTGAGTCGGTTAACGAAAAGCTCGCGAGACCGGATGCTCTGGATTTCGATCCTTCGGAGCGTATTGTGCAAAAAGCGGTAGATCGTTTGGTGGATGCAATGACCAAGATGGGGAAGACTTGGTTGCCGCGTGAAGAGGCCAAGAACTTAATCAACGGATTACTTTCGCCTGCGGGTTTTGAAAAGTCACTCTTTCGGAATCTCTTAACTGAAGGTGTAATTACGGAGGATCGATTTTGGGATGACTCTGAAGATGAGAAATCGATCGAAAGCATCCATTTTGCATATGAACGATTGTCAGATCATTTAATAACGAAGCGGCTGCTGGCGGAGCATTTCGACGCAAGTACTCCTGGCCGTGCGTTCGAGCCCGAACAGCCACTGGGAGAGTATGTCAATGATCAGATTGAGGCATGGCGTTATCGCGGAGTTATTGAGGCACTCGCAATTCAATTGCCCGAGCTCTATTCAATCGAACTCTTCGACTGCGCTCCGGAAGGTGCCAATTGGACTCCATCTCTCGAAGCGTTCATTGAGAGTTTGATTTGGCGGCGTTCCGAATCGTTCAGCGATGCGACGCTAAAGCACATAAATAACTACATCATTGAGTCACCGGAGTTACATCATCAGTTCCTGGATGCATTGCTGACCGTCTCATCGAATGTGGAACACCCTTACAATGCGGAGTTCTTGCATAAGAATCTAATCATGCTTGAGCTTTCCGAGCGGGATTCGTGGTGGTCGATCTATCTTCATGAGAGATACACGCATAGTGAAATCGGCCCGCTTAGCAGGCTTCTTGATTGGGCTTGGTCAGCAGCCGATAAGAGTCATATCGACGACAAGTCGATAGAGCTGGCTTCTATTGCGCTCGCATGGTTCTTTACAACTTCCAACCGCTTCGTGCGCGATCGCGCCACCAAAGCTCTCGTTGCATTACTAACGCCGCGCATTAATGTGCTGGGCAAAGTCTTAGAGCGATTCCGGGAGGTTAACGATCCATATGTTAGCGAACGCGTCTACGCCGCTGCATATGGCTGTGCGATGCGCAGCACAGACTTAGACGCAATAAAACAACTTGCATTGCATGTGTATCGATTGATCTTTGAAGGTGGCAATCCACCTGTTCATATACTCCTTCGCGATTATGCGCGCGGGGTAATCGAGGTAGCGCTGAACTTTGGGATTGAATTGGACATTGATGTCGGGAAAGTAAGACCGCCTTATGGCAGTGATTGGATCGGCGACCTGCCTTCGAAAGAAGAACTCGAAAAACGGTACAACACATGGGAAGAGCAGCGATCGGATGAAGAACTCGCGCAAAGTGAGATTTTTAACTCGGTCATGGGATCGGATGACTTTGCGCGATATGTGATCGGCACAAACTCAGGACACTTCGACTGGACCTCCCGCCGTTTGGAAGATGCTTCGCAGCCTACGCGGAACGAGATTTATGAGCAGTTTGTTGGCGCGCTTACGAAACGGCAAAGAGAACTACTCGATCGTCTAAGTGAGTCCTATGACAATTTCGATCGGTTTCTGCAAATGGATGAAGAGAAGCGTCGCACGACATTTCATCCGGACCTAACAGAAGAAATATGCCGGTCGATTCTTGCTGATTTAGAACAACAGATGCGTAATCGACTACGCAAGCCAAAACGTGCGATTTTCGACAAGGACGTGGTTCCGTGCCTGAAGGATCGATTTCGGTGCCGATATGAGAATGAATTCAGTCTTTCCATCGCGCAGCGTTGGATACTTCAGAGAGTATTCGATTTGGGCTGGACGAAAGAGCGCTTTGGTGAATTCGATCGCCATGTAAACCGTTACGTGAGTGACTATCGCACAGGACACAAACCTGAGAGGATTGGGAAGAAATATCAGTGGATAGCTTTTCACGAGTTCTTGGCGCGAGTTGCTGATAATTTTGAATATCGATCCTCCGATTGGGTGAATGGGAAGGAAGTATACGATGGTCCCTGGCAGCCATCGGAGCGCGATATCGATCCGTCCTGTCTTCTGCGGGAAACGGGCCGCGAAACATGGACGCACCGCACGCAGACATGGTGGTTTCCTGTTCGTTATGAAAATTGGGGATCAGAGTGGACCGGCGGTGCTGCTGATGACAAATGGCTGAAGGCCGTCGACGATTTGCCATCTGTTGATTCGCTCATCGAAACGATCAACCCGAATGACGGATCCCGCTGGTTAACGCTGAATGCTTATTTCAACTGGCACCAAAAAGTGCCGTCAGGAGTAGACCCATCCGACACTCGGAGGAAGGAGTTTTGGTATATCCTCCACAGTTATATTGTTCGAAAGAGAGATGCGAACGTCTTTTTCGAATGGGCCTGCCGACAGGATTTGTTCGGAAGATGGATGCCCGAAACGCACGCGCTGTACGAAGTATTTCTTGGTGAATTCTTTTGGTCACCTGCGTATGCGCATTTCAACGTTCCCTACTATTGCAGACAGGGTTGGACTCGCGGACACGGAGGAAAGATTCCCCGACGCGTGCTCCTATCGGCTGACGAGTACACCCAAGAAAGCCAAGGATTTGATTGTTCGCTTGACGAAGGCTATTCATTTTATCTGCCGGCGAAGTGGATAGCTGACGGCATGAGTCTGAGTTGGAAAGGGAAGGAAGGACACTACTTCGATCCGTCCGGCGAACTTGTGGCGTTTGATCCGTCTGTTACGAGCAAAGGGCCGAGCGCGCTCCTGCTTCGGAAAGACAAATTCCTCAAGTTTCTTCGCGAATCTAAGTATGAGATCGTTTGGACTGTGATTGGTGAAAAGAGTGACTACAATTACGGAAGTCACGGTAGTGATCATTCCGGACGACTTTCAGTTAACGGCGCCTATCGTATCCTCGATGGTGGCGTGCATGGGGTCTTAAATTCGAAGTTTAAAGAATAAGATACTTGTCGCGATGCAGTTCCCAATCAGCGATATATTTTATTGCGTCTTATGGCAACGATCGATCAAATAGCGGCGCAGATTCGATTTGGCTTGGAGCACCTCTCGGCAAGGAATGCTCACCACGAATTTGAGCACGTCTGTCGTTATCTGACGAGGGCTAGAATTTGTAGCAATGTTCTTCCGGCTACCGGTCCGGTCGGTCAGGGCGGGGATCAGGGCCGGGATTTCGAGACCTTTCGCACATATCTTTCGAACAGTACGCTTGCTGAAACGGCGTTCGTCGGACTCGTTTCGAACAAGCCGCTTGTTTTCGCCTGCACCCTTCAAAAACAACAGATAAAGGGAAAAATAAAGTTTGATGTCAAGAAAATAATGTCATCGGGCTCGGCGGTGGAAGGTGTGCACTATTTTTGCAGCGCGAGTGTGCCGATCGCGACGCGACATGAGTTAATCAAATGGGCTCGCGAAACTTATTCGGTAGCACTTGAAATTCACGACGGCGAATCGTTAGCCGAATTGCTGGCCGGTCGAGACGTCTTCTGGATCGCAGAAAAGTATCTAAGCGTTCCTAGTGAAATCTATCCGCGTTCGCCCACCGAAGATGGCGGAGAGTGGTACGTGCGTCAACTCGAACGGTGGAAAACTAGCACGTCGCCGCCGTTTAGTTATGCGGACTTTTCGACTTTAAAAGCGGCCGGTCGGCACGCATTAAATTCGGAGAACCTTTGTCAGGACGTACCGTTCTGGTTTCGTTTGATAGAGTCATTCATCGACTCAGACTCAAACACGCCATTACGGCGTCGAGCGATCTACGAGGCTGCTTATCTGTCACTAAAATATATGAAAACGCTCGTAGGTCAGGAGAATCGATTGCGCGAGTATTTTGCCTCCGTACCGGACTTGGAAGAACCGGCAGATTTAGAAGACGCCTACCCGATGATGAATTACTGCGCGGTGATAGCTCACGAGGGAACAAGCGCGTTGACTGCTAGTGAAGTTAGCCACTGGCGCCAGGCGCTTATTGCCAGAGTAGAAGAAAAGTTGGCTCAAGAGAACACAACTAATACTCACTGTTTGCTTCTGGACATTCGCGGCGCTTTGAGCACCTCAATGGACCCAGCGTATCCCGTACGACCCACCCTGGATGAAGCGATTGAATGGTGGAACAAAGCGCTTGACGAAGTTAAAGACGCACCACTTTATCCACTTGAACGATTGGCGGATCGGCTGACCAATTATCTCAAGTTCTTTGATGAGCCTGCTCATTATAGAGAGTTTGCCAAACGGCTCGACTCGTTACTAGCGCAAAGATCCGGCGAATTCACAGCAGCCGAAAAATGCTTTGAGCGAGCTGAGGTGCTCTATGAAAAAGGACATCGTCTAGAAGCGATCAATCATTTACACGATTCAAAAATAAAGTGGTTCGCGGCCGAGACACTCGCTAGGTCGTTGAGGTCTATGCTGTTTATTTCTCATTGTTACGCTGAACTGGGACTTCAATTTGCCGCAAAGTATTATGCCCTTGCAGCAGCGTACGTAGCGTTGAAATCCAATGATCCGAATGTTCTAGCTTTGTCTGCCGCTGGACTTGCCCAAGCCGCTGAATGCGAGTACTCGCATGGCGCTTGGTGTGGGTTTGCGGAGTTGGCTGATATTTACCTGCGATCGCAGGCCGCATTCGTAAACGATCCAAGGAATATCGAAAGATATCCCGACTTGCGAATGATTGTATGGAATGCTGCGCACATCAAGTTCATAACCCAGCGGCTCGCGCCACAACTCTCAAGCTTCATAGATGACAACATCAATTATTGGGGAATCGAAGACTGGGTGGGCGATATCGATTCTCAGGTAGGTGTGAACTGGGAGCGGAGAGAAGTCTCTGAAATCTGGAAGATTCTGAATACAGAGTTGCGCGGCATTCCCTTTAGCGATGTCGGACCTAAACGCAATGTTCAGTGGTCTGAGCTAGGCGTCAAATGGAATGTCACTTCGGCAAATGATTACGAGACAACTATTGCGGCAGAGCAATTTATAGCTGTCTTACAAATTTTTCTGGCAGAACTCGCTGAAGCAGAGCTATGCCTTCTGAAAACAGACGTGCAGATCTATCTCAATTTGTCTTCAAATGAAGTATTGACTATGACACCTCATGTTTCCAACGATGGGCGACAATGGGATATCTCCCTGCCTACGAGTGACTCTCAAGTGAGACGAGGTCAGGAGGTTGCATTCGAGGCTGCGGTCAGTATTCTCGATGAAATTTCTCTTGTGCATGAACGCCAATACACGCGAATTCTAAAGCGTTGCTTCCAACAGGGATTACGGTCGAAGCTGATGGTGGCTCAATCATACGGGACGATCTACCGATTCTTTATTCCGAAGGATTTTTTTGACCATTCGGATCGCGACTCTAAGCAGCAGCTAGAGTCTCCGCTTCCCATCACGCCTCACGAATCTGAAGAACTTGGTTGGCGTAGTAGTCCGGGACCGGATTACAGCAGGGAAAGAGCTGAGAAAATGCTGAAGGCTCGGTATTCCGGGTCAATTCCGCCAATTCGAATAACATTGAGGAAATTGATTAAGGATGAAGGCTTCAGAGCAACACTCAATAAGCTTAGGGCGGAAGGGTGGCTGGACTGGCACTTCCTGAATGCACTATCGAACATCGCAGTTAATTACAGGGTAATGCATACGCCGGAAGCGCAGCGAAGCGAAGAGGCTGCAGATTGGATTGGGAACGCACTAATGAATAGCGAAGAACGTGAAGACGCGATTCCGATTCCCACATCCGTATTTTCAGAACATGAAATGCGCCAAGCTATATCACTCAGCATGATTCATACACTTCGCTTATTCGGACTTGAACTGAGGCAGCTAACTCCTGATCTAAGGGCAATCGATCTTTTCCTGCGATCCCGGTACAACTATTGGACCGATGACATTGAGCACGAAGACATCTTTGCAAATGAGAGCAGTTCTGCCAGCGCGTAATGTTTTCGCTCTTTGGCTAGAACCAGTTTTTTTCGAGCAAAGGGTTAACAGAGATTGTGGATCTCGGCGGCTTATACGATGTTGCTATCGACTTTGACTTGCTCGAAGAGCAGTATGATTGCGCCTTCTGATTGTTTGTCAGATGAAATCCTAGGTCGAATAGCCGACAAGGACTGAAATGGATAGAGACCAAGTTGAAAAATCTGCGCTTATCGAGAGTCTTTCCCGTTTCGAGACCATCGCATGCAGGATTTGTCTCGAAAGGGAGGGAGACGATTGGCAAGTAACGCAGATAATTGGCGATCTAAACAATCCCGAACTACTCGAGTCCCGTTCGGATTTTCATTCCTATGAGAGCGTGACCTTCGTTCAAGATGTCTTCCCTGCCCAAGAAGTTTGCGCTTGGATCAATAACCGAAATGGCAAAATGCGAAACCTGTGCTTTAAGCTACCTGAGTTTCACGATCAAATTCGACGTGAGCGCTATGCCACCGGTTTCGCAACGAATCACTTCTACCGATTACCATATCCTTTCACGCTTTACTCTGTATCAGCGCATCGCGCTGACCGGCCTCAGCGAGATGCCTTCAGGCCGTTGGTGAAATCCGGGTTGCCTTCCTTCCCGAATTTCGAGACGGCTTATTATCGGTTCATGCTCAACCGCTCGTATGGGCCAGGAGATGGCATCCCTCAGGGTTTGCTGGTCATTAGAGTGGCGCATCCAGAAGCATGGATTAGCTCGGTTGATGCTGAGCAGGACGCTGTTACTGTCGTTCTGGAGGGAGATCAGTGTGAGGGTACGCAAATAACTATTGGCGGTTCCGAGGGTGTCCTCGTCAATGAGCTCGTCACGCGTGGCGGCGTGCAGAGGTTTGAACTTAAGGATGTGAATTTGGAAAGCTTCTGGGTGGTTCTTTCGCGCGACGACTCATGGATCGATTGGCGTGATAACCGCGGAGCAAGTCGCAGGACGACTTGGAACGTGAGCGGTGTTCAGCCCGCGAATCTATCCGCGAATATTGAGCAGCTCCGACTTCAAGGCGAAAACGAACAGTTGGAGTACAAGTCTAGAGTTCCAGATAAGGAAGACAAGTTCTTGAAAACGGTGGCAGCCTTCGCAAATGGCTCGGGCGGGATCATACTCGTTGGTGTTGCCGATAACGGCAACGTGGAAGGCATTAACGAAGATGTTGGTAAGTGCTTGGATGCCATTGTTAACAGGATTCGAAATCGGATCGTGCCACTGCCTATTTTTGAGCTTGAAAAATGTGTCGTGGACAACAAACAGATTGTGGCCGTCTTCATCAGAGAAGGCGATGAACCGCCTTATGCACTGAATAACAGGCCGCCGTTGATATATGTGCGTCGCCATGGCACCACGTTTGACGCGACGCCCGGTGAAATTCGCGCCCTCGGGGCGAAGAATCAACCGTCCGGGTCATATGCGCGGCCTTATGAATGGTGAATTGGCGGCAATATGAAGCGGCATCTGCACCAGCCTAGCGGAATTGGACCGATTAAGATCTCAGGAACCTAACGCGCTGCGGATGTGGGCTTGGATTTGCGTTTGATGCACTTGTGTTGGAGGTTGCCTAGGAGTTTTTTCGGCAGATCTAAATCGTCGTCCGCGATGTCTTCCATAGGCACGCCGGCGGCGCGAGCGTATTGAAGGACAACCGATAAATGCGGCTCGGTGGTTCCTCGCTCAAACTCCGACATTCGGCGGTAGTCCATAGAATCTTCGAATCCCAATCGGCTGAGCAGCTCCGACTGTGAGAGACCAAGAGCCATTCGGATTTGAAGCGCCTGACGCGCGCCTAAACGTTGTCCTTAAATAGAACGTGAGGCCACACCTCAGAACCATGCACTTATATCACGCAAGTTCGGCGTGGTTGCAGCCATAGTCAACACGGGGCCTAGCCGATAACTTTGTACCGGCCCTTTGTCGAGGAGCCCGGAGCCAAACTATCTTTACTCCTCGGATGCTCAATATCGCCTAGTCGTGGATATTGCAAATTACATTAATACGATACAGCGCAATATGTTGCCTAATTTTTAGCATAAGGGGCTTGCGCGAATTCAGTCTTGGGAGTTATTCTGCGCTAACTCAAGGAGATAAGGCTTCTAGCGCTGGCTGGAGCGAACAAGAAGGCACACTACCACAGTCTTGCCAATCAAGAATTATTATTGGCAAGCGGAGATTCTTAGCCAAGTTCAGTGTTGCTTAGAACAGCAACAGTACGCTTTGCAGGAGATCCGTAGCCGCCTCGGCGATTGAGTACTCATCTCCCGCGGGAGGAGAATTCGTAGAACCTGGAGCTACAGAGTCGTCCGGTATCACTTGAGCCGCAGCACACGGCGGCGAGTTTGTCGCGCCAGGATCGGGCGCGCAAGGCGGTGAATTGGTATCACCCGCGAAAGCAGTCATCGACAGAACACAGAGCAAGGTAACGGAGATACCTAGCAGTTTTAGGTTCTTCATGTTTCACCTCTTACTTTGGGATTCGTGTTGCTAGTTTTCCTGAACGATCAAGACGAAGCGTGTTTCACCACCGCTAACTTATTATCATTTGGGCAAATTGCGGGGAGCTTCGTTGCGCAAGGAGTTTATCATTAACCTGGAAAGGCAGACCTCACATGAACTTGGAGGCCGAATTAACCGCGCTTAAAACGCAGAATCGCAATCTCCCTCTTACAGAGCGAGCCGTTCTATCCTGCCGCTTGGCGAAACAGCTTGAAAAGCTTGGCAAGTATGACTTGGCGTCTGAAGCGATGGCCGAATTTTGGCCTGATCGGAACGAGCCAAACGTCAACGGCCTTGATGCGAGAGAGCAAGCGGAAGTGTTGCTTCGCATCGGAGCGGTAGCTGGATGGCTTGGAAGTACGGATCAGACTGCCGGTGGACAAGAGACCGCAAAGAACATACTTACAATCAGCATCGAACTCTTCGAGCAGCTAGAGAAAGCCGACAAGGTAGCTGAAGCCCGTGGCGATCTTGCACTTTGTTATTACCGCGAAGGTTCATTCGATGAAGCTCGCGTCCAACTTCGCACGGCATTACATATTCTTCCTGAAGGAAGCGATGACCTAGAAGCCGTCCTTCTTATTCGCGCCGGCATAATCGAAGAGCGAACGCGTCGATTAAATGACGCATTGAAGTTTTATGAGCGGGCTGCGCCGCTAGTAGAACGAAGCGACGATCATGCTCTTAAAGGAAGTTACCACTTTGAACATGGCCTTGTTCTTGGGCGCTTGTCCGCTCCTGAAAACCGCGAAGACTATGTAGACCGGGCCCTGATTGAATATGCAGCCTCTAGTTTCCATTATGAGCAGGCTGGAAACGAATTGGCCCTCGCTCGGGTCGAAACGAATTTGGGTTTTCTGTTCTTCAAAGCCGGACGATACGGTCAAGCACACGAACATCTCAACGTCGCTCGGCACCTCTTTCTTAAGCTCAAAGACTCCGCTACGGCGGCGCAAGTTGACGACACTCGGGCGCGGACGTTGCTGGCCCAGGGTTATGCTGCAGAAGCCGAGCGGATAGCCCGGCATGCCGTCAAAGTTTTGGAGCGAGGTGGTCAACAGGCCTTGCTCGCCGAGGGACTTACTACGCAGGGCGTGGCACTCGCGCGGTTGGGTAATCAAAGTCGCGCGAAGGCCTTGTTGGAACGCGCGATCGAAGTAGCAGAAACAGTCGGTGATTTGGAAGGCGCTGGTCGGGCGAAGCTCAGTATTATTGAAGAATTCGGTAACAAGATCTCAGCCAAAGAACTTATAAGCATCTACCGATCAGCAATCGACTTATTGAAGTCCTCCCAGCACCCTGAAACTGGTCAACGATTAATTAATTGTGCGGATGCCCTTCTCGAGACGCTAGGTCAGTTGGAACTCCAAGATCAGAAATCCGAAGATCAGCCTTGGCAAGGCTTCTCCCTCAAACAACATGTAAAGGAAAGCGAGAGAACGGTGATTGAGCGCGCGCTGCGCGATGCGGGCGGGTCCGTGACGAAAGCAGCGCACTTGCTTGGCTTCAAACATCATCAGAGTTTGATTTCGTTGCTTAATAGTCGACACAAGGAATTGCTCAAGGCGAGATCGGTAGTGCGCAAAAGACGCCGTCACCTTTTCTCAGGATCGCAATCCAGTAAGAGGAGAGTTTCGGCGGAGAAGCTCAAAAGAGCGCCGTTGCAAATCTCGATTCTGCATGTTGAAGACAATAAGGCTGTATCGGGTCTGATCCAGGACCTGCTTGGTGCAAAGGGGCTGCACATAGATTCGTGTCTCAATGGAACCACCGCTCTTGAGATATTGAGGAGCAAGACTCCTTACGACTTGATAATTGTGGACAACGACCTACCCGGCTTGAGTGGCTTGGAATTGGTCCTGCGGCTACAGGCGATGCCGCAACGCCGACAAACGCCCGTCATTATGCTTGCCGGTGACGATTGCGAAGCGGAAGCTTGGCGCGCGGGAGTCAAAGCCTTCCTGCGTAAACCAAAAGGTATTGATGAACTACCTTCGACGATAGATAGATTATTGAAACAGCCCAAGGAGCGCTCCGCGTAGAGTCAGTTTGGTATCACGTTAGAAGCCTTGCGACTGCAAAGGATCGGGATTTCGGGATGGTAGCGAGCGGGTCAATAGCGGTGATGCAATTGGTCAATGGGATGGCCTTGCGCCGAGATCACGCAGTAGATCCGCTCGCCACCGTAGGCGATCACACTGTAACTATGCTCGCCAATTCGTCGAACAGTCACTGACTTACACGACCGAAAGATTTGATAAATGCGAGATTTTCCCGTCGGTTCGCGATTAAATCTCTCAACGAAGAGGAAGAGATCGTTCTAATGCCCGGACAACACAATTGGACTAACAATTGCATCGCAGTTCGCGAACCTATTTTAGCTAGGTGGCTTCCGAGAGCCGTGCGGTTCTCTCGCGCCTCTTCGATTCAGCTTCTAACATCCAATGTCGAGGTTGTAATGCAAGTTCGATCAATGCTTTGGTAGCGAGCACGTTAGTGCATTACGAGGAAGTAGCTTGACGCGATCGGAACTGGGAGTATGATAACGGTTCTAATCAAGCGCAGGAGACGCGTTTGACTTCACGTCTTCACGTTATCGCAATTTGAAGTCTCCCGGTCCAACGAACAATATGCGAAGCCTCCTAGTATTTCAGATTAGGTCGCTCTTGACCGTTGCGGTTTTTATCTGCGCAACTGTCACCTCCGCGTGTGCGCAGGAAAAACCGAAGCGAATGATTCAAGGGCCATCCGAATTTATTGTTGTGCCCGATTCACTCGGTGAAAACGAAGACGGTATCGCACAGATAACTTTCGGAGGAATCTCACCGCCGCCCAAGCCGACGGAATATGCCTCTATCGGTGCTAAAGGGTTGAAAGACGCGCCGCCTTTGCCTACCGGATATACACTGTTCAAAGACTTGGTCTTTAAGGTAAAGACAGAAGCTCTGGTGTCAGGTTCTCATCTAACAATCTTCAAGGTTTCTTCTGCGGATGGCAATGTCGAGTTCGGAAAGCTTGACGTTCTTCACCTTAAGTACGATGCGTTGAGTCCAACCAACTTTTCGTGGGAGGACGCCACTGTATTTCCGAACGGCTGGGATGAACACTTTCACCATATTCCCAAGAAGCTTTATGACGCGGCGACGCCAGATTTCAAGTCGAAACGCATTGCGGCAATCACAGACGAATTTGGAATCTTTGCGATTGCGTTTGCTCCGGAATCGGAGCCGCAACAAACAGGACCTTTTCCGGAAGTTGTGCTGAAAGGTACAAGTTCTCCAGAGCCGGCGCACCCAGGCCAGGAGGTTACGCATACATTGGTCTTCAGCAATCAGGGAATTAGTACCGCCGCCGAAGTAGACGTTAAAGAAGTTCTCGACATAGATCTTGATTTTGTTTCCGTGAGTCAAACGCAGGGAGTGTGCAAACAGAAGGAAGCCTTAAACATTGTCGTATGCCACCTCGGCCCATTGCCGGCAAAAGCGAGGGCAACAATCACGCTTGTTACTCGCGCGCGCGGGATGTTTATTACTAATCCATCAACCGGGAAACCCGAGTCTTCCAAAATCGTCCTGAACTCCATTGAAGCGGTGTTTAAGCGTACAGCAACGGATTTTGTTGATGAGCGAGGCCAGATTTTTAGTCAGATTAAGACCACCATCGTAAATGAAAGATAGTGGGTCAATTGAGCCCCTGCCGTTACATGCGACGTAACGGCAGGGTAGCAGTAACAACCAAACCTCCGTCACGATGTGAACAAAGGGATCGTTCTGCGTCAAGACCCATCCTAACGTATCAGTGACAGAGGCTCAACCCTCACCGCGTCAGCGTTGAGAAAAGGGAGAAGGCCGATGTCTGCCATCGAATATCCGCGTGCGTCAAGACTGAAAAGACGACTCTCAAGAAGCACAATCGCCACGATCGTTTTACTGTCGAGCTTGATACTGGTGACAGCTGTATGTGCAAAGCGATCAGCTTTCGCATTAGCAAAGATCATTAAGAAGCCCGATTCCGCCTCTGTACAAGATCAAATATTGTCCTCACGTGAATCAAATCAGTCTCCGCCCGTTAACGTCTCCTATCAAACCGCCAACACCTCAACGTCAAGCGGATCCGAAACATGGATAAATTTCGATAACTTCCAAAACGGATCAGCTGTGTCGAGCGGTACAGAAATAACAAACCAATATGCACCCGCGATCTTCTCAACTGATCGTTCTCACTATTGTGTTGCGCTAAGCGGTCAGAACTATGGTTCGTCATTGCCGAATAGACTCACGCGAGGTCCGGCCTCGCCCAGCAATTATGGATATGCGCCGCTTTACGTTGATTTCACTCAACCAGTCAATGATCTGAGATTCTACATCCTTGCGGCGGACGACTTTCGCTTGGGAATCGCGCAAATAAATATCTTTCAGAATTACAGGCAAACGCAATCGCTTCGCGTGGATGGTTTTGGAAATCCGTTCAGTCCCATTCTTGTCAACTTAAGTGGAATGAGCAATATCACTCGAATTGAAGTGACAAACATAACTGATGAATCGGGACTATCGTTCGACGACTTCACATTCGTCGTTGCGCCACAGTCATCGCCGACTCCCACGCCAACGCCAGTTCCATCCGCAACCCCATTGCCGCCAACGAACCTCATTGCCGAGGGCGACAGGGAGAAAATCTCGATGGTCTGGGACAACGCGAGCGACGCTGCTAGTTACAATGTGAACCGAAAAACGACAGATGGTGCATGGACAAGAATCGCCACGGGAGTAGTCCCAACACCCATGGCAGGCGGCTTCTGGAACAGACATGTAGACGAAGATGTAATTCCCGATACTGAATATTTCTACGCAGTGACCGCCGTCAATTCCAACGGTGAGAGTTTAGATTCAAATGTTGTTTCCGCCAGATTGCTTCCAAGTTGCGGTGCCTATCTGGAGCAAAGGCCCGGGACGGAGCAGATCACAAACCTCGCAGGTACCGGCTGGAGTTTAACCGCTAACGTCAGCGATCGAGACGGCCTGGTGCTTAACGATGTGAGTCTCAATGGGCGGTACATGGCAGAGATGATGAGTGTCCCATACTTCTTTCTCAAGACGAACAAGATGCCGAGCGAGCCGGGGGCACAACGTGGCGAACTTACCCCGTTTGGTGACGCACCCACGATGCGCGCCCACCTTTATCGTTACTATTCACCCAGCAATCGGCCTGGTACCAACCATATCATTGCTGAGTACGCAGTTGATCACATTACCGCCACTTCAAAGAGTTGCCTACTAATAGCTCAGGATTATGAATTCGACGCGAAATCGAACCAGAACGGTGATCACTGCGAGCCATCGGACAATTTGCCATGTTCACGGTTTTACCCGAGGGTTTCCTATTCCTTTCTCGGTAGAGCTGGTGAAGTCCTTGAATCAATAAACATCCCTGAAAGACTCCACTACCGGGTCAACGGACAGGCAGAGAACACTATCGCTCTGGTACGAGATTGCGATGTTCCGTTGTTGGGTGTTCCGGGTGTCGGGTGCCATCCGGGACATGTTGCTTTCGAAAACAAAGAAAATCCCTTGGTGAATGAAATGTTGCAGCCAGTAGTCCAAAATGGACAGGATGTGAGGCAGTGGGACAACCTTCATCAGACGACGGCTGACAGAGTTGAGGAACCGTTAGACCCGCCTACATTCGCACCGTTTGGTTGTCCAGAATGTGTACACACGCACTGGCGTTGGACCTCTGCTGTGGACTATTGGTATCTGGGCGCGTTCGGCTATGGACGTCCAATTATTGCAGGGGGCCCATTTCATCAATCGCATCAGGACATCGACATAGGGATTGTTCGGTATCATCCAGGCGAAGAACATCCTACGAGTTTCGTATCGCTCGTAAATAATATTGGGCCCAATACTGAAAGCATAAGGAATCCGGTCGTCAGGCTTACGCTGCCGACACCGCGCATTCCATCGCGGCGCATCCAAGTGTTGGGTCCTGCCGACGTTGTGTTTTGGTACTCTGCCACGAGCCACGAACCTGACTCAGACTTGTTCTTTAAGCATGGCAGTTTCTTTAATCCTGATTTTCATCAGCAGATGACGGTGCCGAACTCATCTGGCAACACTGGAAACTCCTCAGACGCAGTTCAGGATGGAGTCAGGTCGATAATATACGGTCACTTTTACCAAGAAGGCGCGACGACTTTCACCAATCTTGACCCGAGTACGCTGCCAACTTTGCCGACCGGATATACGGTTCTCGACAATCGCGCGTATAAGATCGCAACCGACGCGGCGGTGTCAGGTCCGCACACAATTGCATTTGATGTACCCTCGATTAGCGATCAGACCATGTTTAGCAATATCGCGATCTTTCATCTTGAGGAAGATCCTTTCGACCCTGATAACATGATATGGGTCGACAAAACAATACTTTCACCTGATACGCCGGCGCCCGATTTTGCAAACAGAGTAATTAATGCTCGCGCCGATTCAATCGGCTATTTTGCGATAGGCTCACTGGCTCAGCCACAACCTGATCCTGGGAGTTCGGATTTATCTGTCACCATAAACCATTCATCAACTTCGGTCGTTGTCGAGAACAATGTGAGTTACACGCTCCATGTGTCCAATGCCGGCCCTCAGACGTCTATGGGGGTTGGCATTGTCGATGTCCTGCCGCAATTGACAGCGTTTGTCTCCGCTTCTTCGAGTCAGGGAACATGCAAATACAAAGACGGCAGCGTGTACTGCAAGATGGGGACGCTACCGAGCGGCAGCACGGCCGACGTAACCATCGTTGTTAATACTTTTGAAGACCAAACAGGAGTTCCTTCCGAAGGTAAATCGATTGTTAACACTGCCGTGGTTGCCGGTGACAATGATGATCCGAGTCTTGACAATAATTCGGCCACGGATACAGTCACAATGCTTCCGAATCCTAACCCGAGACCAACGGTCACAATCACCTCTCCGACGACGGGTACGACCTATACCGGACCGTCAGCACCTGTAACCATCATCGCCAGCGCTACCGGCCCGAGCATTTCCAAGGTTGATTTCTACGACGGCACCGCGCTGATTGGGACTGTGACCAGCAGTTCGAGTCAGTATCAACTCTCGTGGAACGCGACTGCGGGCCCACACACGATCTTGGCCGTCGCGACTGCCGCGAACGGGAGAATAGACTCTTCAGATCTGATTAATATTTTTGTAAACGGAACCGCCACAGTCAGCATCACGAGTCCCGGATCAAATGCTGTATTCGATCCTTCATCCAACATTACTGTAACTGCAAACACAACCGGCCCCGTCAGCAAGGTCGAGTTCTTCGCGAACTCAATTTCGCTCGGTCAAGGCTCTGGTGGAAATCCCTATAGCGTCACTTGGAATAACGCTGCCGTTGGAAACTACATGCTTTCTGCCGTAGTAACTGATACGACCGGAGCGACAACCACTTCGGCGCCAATTAATATTGCTGTTACTAGCAGACCAAACGTAACAATCATCAGCCCAATGGATGGAATGACATATCCTGTGTCCTCGCGAGTTGCACTTATGGCGACTGCTCAAGATGGAGATGGCTTCATCAGTAAGGTTGATTTCTACGCGAACGGATCTCGATTAGGCACTGGTTCATTCATTGGTCAAGATCGATTCAGCCTCGATTGGACAAGTATAGCTCCTGGGATTTACTCGGTAACGGCAGTCGGCACAGACAATCTAGGAGTGATTACGAATTCAGCACCGATCACTGTTGGCGTAAATGTTCCAAATCTAAACCCAGGTGAACTCATCTGGTTTGACGACGCTTTGCCGACCGGTGCGATTGAGCATGGTGAGGACGCCGCGAATAAGTGGTACTGGGTCGACGCGAATCCGGCACCACTCTCGGGACTGAAAGCGCATCAATCGAACAATCTCGGGCTGGTCAGTCCGTCTAATGGAGTTCACAAGCACTACTTTGACGGTGCGACTACGACGTTGCCTGTGAGCGTCGGAGACAGATTGTTTAGCTATGTCTTCCTCGACATCAACAACATGCCCCGCGAGATCATGTTGGAATGGAAAGACGAAAATGGTTGGGAGCATCGCGCCTATTGGGGAGAAAACAACATCAACTTCGGAATGGATGGCACCAATAGTCGTCGTTACATGGGATTGATGCCCAAGTCAGGTCAATGGGCGAGACTCGAAGTGCCGGCGAATATAGTCGGTCTCGAAGGAAGTACGTTGAACGGAATGGCATTTACGCTTGATGGAGGTCGCGCTACTTGGGACTCGACCGGGAAGGCAACGGCTACCGCTACGCCTCCGCCACCCACACCGAGGGGTGATTCGGTCTGGCTTGAAGATGGCTTTCCGGCTGGCCCTATCGATACGTCAGATACTGTGAACGACCAGTGGACCTGGGTCGCGAATCCGCTTTTCTCAGGTCAGCGGGCGCACCAGTCCCAAGTGACCGCAGACCACAATACACTTACCTACCGATCCCATGCTTTTAAGGGCGCGCAAACGCCAATGCAAGTAAACCCAGGCGACGTGCTCTTCACGTACGTTCTTATTGATCCGTCAGCCAAGGCAGATCAAATCATGCTGCAATGGTATGACGGCAGCAGTTGGGAACACCGAGCGTTCTGGGGTGAGAACTTCATAAATCATCTTGTTGGTGGAGTGCAAGGTACTGAAAGTCAGCGCTACATGGGTGGAGTACCAAACGCTCAATCCGGAGATTGTGGCATACCGGATCATCCGGGTTGGTGCCGCTTGGAAGTGCCCGCGAGCTACGTTGGCCTGGAAGGTAAGTCGGTAACGGGCATGGCTTTTAGTATCTTTGGAAAGGAACCCACGGTGACTTGGGATCGCTCTGGAAAGGCAGACCACTCGAATAACGTATTCTTGCCATTGTCGGCAACCGCAGCCGTTTATAGTCTAAGGAACAAAACCCTTTATGCCTACGACATGAATACACGAGGTGTGCCGAATTATCCCGCCGAAGGAATTGCTTTTTATGCGCATCCCAACCAGGCAGCTAGGACAGTACCTTTTTATCGTTTCCACGACTTCAAGGGAAAATTCTATTACTCAACTTGTCGGGATTGTGCAGTGCAAGCTGGATGGACTCGCGATGGAGTGGCTTTTTATGTATACGCAGATGGATCAACTCCGGGAACCGTGCCGTTGTATGAATTTCACGGAAGCGAGACTTTTTACTACAGCGTCAGTCCAACTGCTCCCGCCGGGATGTTGTTAGATGGCATCGTCGCATACGTATATCCAAACAGCGGACTTGTCCCACGTCCGCCGAGTTATCCGCAATGGGATGGCGGCTGCAATATTACCTGGGTCGACAACTCTCAGGATGAAACAGGGTTTGAGATTAAGAAAGATGGCGGAACGTGGCCACTGACTGAGGTTCCAGCAGGTACAGTCGGCCCGAACGTTACTTCGTTCAACACTTGTCCGCTCCCAGGGACGTTCTATACCGTCCGAGCTCATAATTCCTTCGGGTACTCCGAGGGGGTGGGAACGTGCACCCATTGTATGTTCAGTGGGCAGCCGCCGGCGACAGCAAATAATCCGCCCAGCATCAGTATCGTAGCGCCTTCCACTGGCGATTCAGTCGATCGCGACTTTTCTATCACCGCGAACGCGTTCGACAGTGATGGCAACGGCACAATTGCCAAAGTCGAGTTCTTCGCAAATGGCAATAAGCTGGGTGAGGTTGCCGAGCCTCCGTACATATTTACTTGGCACGGCGCCGCATTGGGAAGCTATAGCCTGACCGCGAACTCCACAGACAGTGCGGGCGTGACGACAACTTCGAGTCCAGTGAATGTGACAGTAGCAAAGTTAGACCAGACGATTACATTCGATCCGATTTCAGACAAGACCTACGGGGATACTCCGTTTACGATTAGCGCTTCTGCTTCATCCGGCCTGCCTGTCACCTTTTCGGTGCTTTCGGGTCCGGCTACCATTTCGGGAAGTACGGTCACTATTACTGGGCGAGGGCCGGTAACCGTCCAAGCCGCGCAAGGCGGTGATGAAAACTATAACGCCGCGGCCAACGTCAATTGCTCATTCGCTGTTGCTAAAGCTTCGGCGAGGATCGCGCTCAGCAATTTGAGTCAGACTTATGATGGTACAGCGAAGCCAGTTACTGCTACGACGAATCCTACTGGACTCAACGGAGTTTCGATTACATACAACGGCTCGCCGAGCGCGCCTACCAGTACCGGAAGCTACTCCGTAGTCGCTTCACTCGCTAACGACAACTACACCGCGGCCGATGCCAATGGCACGCTTACGATTGGCAAAGCTTCGCAGACAATTGCCTTCGATCAACTCGCGAATAAGACATACGGAGATGCTTCATTCGTTGTCAATGCTTTATCGTCATCAGGCTTGGCGGTGAGTCTTTCAATCGCCTCAGGCCCGGCAACGATTCTTGGCAATACCGTCACTCTTAACGGCGCGGGTGCAGTTACGGTGCGCGTGTCTCAAAGTGGAAACGAAAACTACAACGCCGCAACGGATGTCGACCGGTCGTTCACTGTGGCTAAAGCATCGGCCACAATCACGCTCACGAACCTAAATCAAAACTACGACGGCACACCGAAGGCGGTGACTGCTACAACCAATCCGAGCGGACTAAGCGGAATCTCGATTAAGTACAATGGTTCTTCCACGGCGCCATCGAACGCCGGAAGCTACCCGGTGGTTGCTTCGCTGACGAACGACAACTACACGGCAACCGATGCAACCGGAACCCTAATTATTAATGCACCGCCAACAGTGAGCATCGCTAGTCCCACGAACGGCGCTCTCCTTCACGTAACGTCAGTAAGTATCAGCGCCTCCGCCGCGGACAGCGACGGAAGTGTGAGCAAGGTCGAGTTCTTCCAGGGCTCCGTCAAGCTTGGCCAAGTTCTCTCGGCTCCTTTCAGTTTTATCTGGAACAACGTAGCCGGTGGCACCTACTCCCTTACGGCTGTTGCAACTGACAATTCAGGTAGTAGTACGGTTTCAAGTCCTGTCAGCATTACCGTCAATAATCCACCCAACATAAGCATGACGGCTTCAAGCCCGCAGGATATCCCCACCGCTCCGGCTCAGATCACGATCAACGCGGACGCCAGCGACCCTGACGGTACGATTAGTAAGGTCGAGTTCTATCAGGGCACGACCCTGCTCGCTACAGATGTGACAAGTCCTTACAGTTTCACCTGGAGTAATGTGGGGGCCGGGAATTATTCCTTTACCGCTAAAGCCACGGACAATCTAGGCGCGGTTACAACCTCTAATGTGGTCGGCATTTTAGTAAATGCAAAACCAAGTGTGAGTCTCACAAGTCCGGGGGGCGGCGCATCGTTTTTCGCTCCCGCACTCGTTAGCCTTAACGCAACAGCTTCTGACAGCGATGGCTCGATTAGCAAAGTAGAGTTCTATCAAGGCTCGATCTTGATCAGTACTGTGACCGCTAGTCCCTACAGCTTTAACTGGAGTTACGTTCCGGCTGGAACCTACACGTTGACAGCCAAGGCTACCGACAACATTGGCGCTTCGACGACATCGAACACCGTCAGCATCACTGTTACACCAAGCAGTGTCGCAATCGGAAAGATCGCCTTTGCGAGCAATCGTGATGGCTGTGCTCAGATCTATCTCATGAACACAGACGGCACAGTTCAGACTTGCTTGAGCAACGGCGCTTCCAACGACGACTCTCCCAAGTGGTCGCCGGATAACTCACGTATCGCCTTTCAAAGTGATCGTGATTTCCAAAACGACGGCGACAATCCCATCTACGGCATGGACATCTACGTGATGAACTGGGATGGCAGTGCGCCGACTCGTCTTACTTATGCAACGTATGACGACAGCGCACCTGTGTGGTCGCCTGACGGAACAAGGATCGCTTTTCAAAGTTTCCGCAATGGTGTCAATTCTCAGATCTATGTGATGAACGCGGATGGCACTGGTCAGGTGAACATTAGCAACACCACCGCCAACGACATTGAGCCTTCGTGGTCGCCTGACGGCACTAAGATCGCTTTCGCCAGCGATCGTGATCAGGCGGGCTTCTCAAGTATCTATGTGATGAACGCCGATGGCAGTAATCAGACGCGATTGACTTCTAGCGGCAGTGGATTTCTGGATGAACAGCCTGCGTGGTCGCCTGATGGATTGAGATTGGCATTTACCACTACGCGCGATAGTACGGTGGTAACGTGGGATGAATGGCAGCAGGAGCAACTAGTCGTCAAGACTAAGCTGCTCATCAACAAAGAAGTCTACATGATGAATGCCGATGGTAGTTCTCAAGTGCGACTAACGAACGTAATGGGGAATGACGATTCACCCGTGTGGTCGCCCGACGGGACGAAGATCGTCTTTCGCAGTGATCGGGATAGAAACTGCTGCGATCCAGTTGCACAAATCTGGATCATGAATGTTGATGGCAGCAATCAAATCAACCTGTCAAACAGTAGCTTCGGCGATTACTGTCCGAGTTGGTCGCGTTGATGCTTCCTCGGATGCTGCGTAGGAAGGATTCTCATTAGGATAAATCGGCGCACGCTTGTGCTCGATTAGGCACGGCCTCCCGCCCGGCGTGATCGGGAGCGACCAGTGCCGCGGGGCCGCTGTGGATTATTGTGGGGTGGGACACGGCGGCCTTAGCACTCATGAATGATGTCAGGGCATTAGCTTTGTCTGAAGGGCTCTAAAATCTCGAACGTTTTCTTTCAGTTCGACTAATGCGTTTCTCTAATCGAGAGTGTGGTGAATATCTCATCCAACGAGGTGTTACAAGGCTTCACATTACAAAATTCGCAACCTTAGGAAATATTTTAAAGACCGGATTACACCCCATTTCGGGGAGAATTCATTTCTCGATTCAATACCCTAACGTGCCGCTCTTTGCCAAAGCGATATCGAGGGGCTACGTAGCCGTTCTGGTATCGCCCTTACTCGTAGATCGGTCAGATGCTGATTTTACGCCGTCAACATCGATACGTCCCCGCGCACTTCCGCTTCCAGGAATTTACAGCCTGAAGTCGCTGTTTCACGATGAGGTGATCGTGTCGACCGGTCGGAAGGTGCGCCGTCAGGCGAGCCGTCCAGCCAATATGCCAACGTCGTTGATGGCGGAAGTACTCTTCAGGGATGGAATTCCACCGCACGAGATTCGGAGTTTGGTTTTTCCAAGACTGGAATCAGTAATTCGGTATGAATCTGTATGCGGCGTTATTCCCGTGGGCATCAGTTGGAAAACCGACGAAGAACTAGTACCAGAAGATCAGGTGTTTTCATTCTGGCGAGACATTAGGGATGCGCAGGGCTTCGACTGGATTCACCAGTTCCTCGACGCTCGCTAATCAACCAAGCGTGTTTTTCGGTAGTGGCCTAAGTCTGCGTTGCTGGCTTTCGAGAAATTTTCGGGTTGTTTGGACAAAATCGCGTACACCCGAGGTTTGGATTCGCCATGTTACCGTATTACGATGGCGTTCGGTCTAGAAACATGTTGTTGGGGTGTCCATAAGAGCAGCTGTGGTTGAGCTTACGAAGGATGCGCAGGGAGACTTAAGTGGAATAAAGGGCACTGAATACCACCTTGTGTACGCCTTTTGGTTGTTACTGCGTGGAGGAGCCGAGCAAGTTAAGTTTTACGAAGGAAACGACTTGCTGGCACATCCCATTGCTCCCCCAAGAATAGTGGACTCTTTGGATGGGCCGCTCATTGCCCTACTAGGCCAAGCAAACTATGAGGATGTTTGGATTCAACTGAAATCAACGGAATCACCTTGGACTAGAAGCAGTTTTTTACCTGCCAACACAAAACACGAGAATCTCCTTAAAAACTTTGTTTGCAACGCAGTTCTGTCCGAGAGCGAACGAAGATCGTGGCGCGTTGTACTGGCAACTCAGGGATTCGTCCAGCACAACGAGTTAGAAGAATTCATTTCTGACCCTACTGCCTTTTCCGATCTGAATAAGCGCCTTAGTGAAATTCTGGCTCGAGCACGGGCGGATCTCATGAAGGCGGGATTCGCATCAAACTTGGTCTCAGAGAGCCGTCTTAGGGAACTTTCTCTGAACATTCTGTCGCAGCTCGCCAACACGAGGCCCATGCCTCGCGAAGTACTATTGGCAGAGATTGAACTAGAGCTTGCATACGCGTGTTATGACCGGAATCTAGCTCTACAGGTTTCGCGCGCGCTGCGAGGTGCTCTACTCTCTGATGCTTCCGCTGTACCTATTCCGGGAACTATTTATGACCTTAGTTGGGTGAATAAAGTCGCGGGGTTTCCGGTCAAGTCTGAGGCGGTTTTCGATCTTGATCCCGTAAAGGGTTGCAATAGCGCGAATCGTCGGAGTGAGTCGCCCGATTGGGATGCGGATAAGTACATACCACGAGTTCGTCTGGAAACTGCTTTGGAACAGTTCCTTGAAGCACCGCAATCTCTTTTCGTACTAATCGGACGAGGAGGTTCGGGTAAATCATGGTCGGCAACAGACTGGTCGGCACGAATGTTGGCCGATCGCATACGATTATTCGTTAAAGGTTCCGAGGTGTTTCACAATCCTGACTTGTCGGGTTTGGTGGGTCGCGCTGTACGGCCATTTACATCGGCCGATGCTACTAATGAAACCCTGTTGCGAAGATTTGTAGGCGCCAGCCGGATAGTGGGCAAAGGACCAGTGGTGCTTATCGTTGACAATGTGCAAGTCCCTTCGGATCGCAACACTCTTCCGAGTGATCTCGCCGCATTGCTTAGGGAGTGCAAAATCTATGGAATCAAACTCGTTCTCACTTCGGAGAAGCAACTTTGGGATCATCACAAGCTTTGGAAGGAAATCCCCTCTGAGGATTTTTACCTGGCTGACGCAGTATCGGAACCAGGCAGATCTACGCTCGTCAGAAGTGTTGAGGATGAGAGCAAAGCCGCCGTCGAAATCATAGATAGGGCAACATCCAGAGCCACCTACAGCTTTGAATTGGGTGATCTCTCTGCCGAAGAAATGAGCGGTGTGTTACGCAAGCATTTGCCGTTTGATCGAGCTGAGCGCGCGAGTCTCACTCTCGCAGCACCGTCATTTGCCGCTTTACGAAATCCCTATTTGTTAACGCGGTATTTGGAGATGAACAAAGAGAAACTGGGGCGAGTCAACATTCCCGCCCCAGTTGTATCAATTGATGATTTACTTGATTCTCGATCCGCTCAGCTTCTTGACAGCGCCGCTCAACCGCTATCGTTGAGCCTGACGGACGTTCAGCCGGCTTTTGATTCTTTAATTGAAGGGTTGTGGCATTCGCGACCGGAGGGCCTTTCTTATGCCGAAGTAAAAAATACCGTCGCGCCATTTTTGCAGGAGCAGAGCGGCTCATTCATTTCGGGACTTCGTGAACACGGATTGTTGACGTCGGGCAGTCCTATCACAGTTCTCGAGGAACCGATTGCCGAAAGACTATTCGCGAAATTCCTCGAAAAGGAACACGACGACTGTTTCGCGCTTTCGCAAGAATTAGATGCTGACAAGGATGGCGGCATAGTTGTGGCCTTGATGCGAGACGGGAAATATGATCCGGTACAACTTGCGGAAGAACTCATAAGTCGCCACGAACTTTGGACGAAGCCAGTTTCGGATGGGCTGGCGCAGTGTGATCCCAGAGATTATCGAGTATTAGGTTTCCTCGCGGCATTAATGCATTCCGACAAGGAGAAGGTATTTCTCATTGAACCGGCGGACGCCTTGGGCCAATTGGCGGCTCGTGACAAACGCGCATTTAAATTTGTCTCTACGATGTACTTTAGTCCTACATCAAACGACCGCTACGGAGGCGAATACGCACTTGGTGCCGCAATGGAATTCGAACCGAACCGCGCCTCAGCGGCTATCAGATTGAAACTTTCTCGAGCAACCCGGGTGAAGGGCGTTTTCCCCTCTGACATTGACAAAAAGCGGAGGCAAATCCTGAGAGGCGCGTTAGAACCATTGAGCCTCATTAAGAACACCGCCGCCGCTGATGCTGGGCGTAAACTCTTGAAAAGATATGAATACTTAGGGGGAAAGAATGAGCGCGATCTGAATTACAAGTTTCTGGATGGCGTTGATCGTGCTCGTGGACGAATAGCACTCTACGATTCTCGGGTTTTTGAGCAGCTGCTCTCTGAACTACAGTCTGACGATAAGCTAATTCGTTATCGAGCCGCCGTTGCTATTCGCAGCCCTGCGATCGAACAACCTCTTCGCGTCAACATGTCACTCTATTCTGCAATGAGTCGAGATCCGGAGTACGTAGGGACCATCAATAGGATTTTGTTGGCTGCTTACCCTTTAGTTAATGCGGACCCTCAAGGGCTCTTGAAGGCGCTTACAGAAAGCCATCTAACGAAGTGGGACAAACCGTTGAGTACTGCTCAAGTCTTAGGTCACTTGGGAGATTTATGTTTGAAGTTCCCGAACGAAGTGCAGAAAGTCCTGCCGAAACAGCTGAACTATCCTGTCGATGATCGGGCTTGGATCAGTGAGATGCTTTCGTATGCATGGTGGCGCTGTGCTGAACATGTTCCAGAGGCGCGAGAGTCTTTATACAATCTCGCTACACCGAATTTGGCGGGTGTCTTGCCGGAGATCGTGCCATTTGCGCTTCGTGGAGCGGTTATCGCCCAACTTGGGTTGCTAAGTTTAGATGAGGGAGGAGCAGAAGTACTAGCCGGCGAACAATATTTTTATCCAACCGGAGACCTGGTCTTCACTTATTTGAATACTCGCCAGTTTATCCGGCCGCGCGCAGCGTCGATTGTGACAAATCCTGGGTATGGTCGATTACGTGACTTGCTCCTGGAAGTGATTACAAAAGGAGAGCCGGTCAACATTAACCCCCTAAACCGGCCGCTCGTACAAAGTGTATTTCGTTGCGTGGTGCTCTCGTTAGAAATGCTAGCGGCTCTTGCCAGTGAAATGTCGGATCCAATGCCGTTACTGACCGCAGCTCCGAGAGATTGGAGAGCATTAAACATGGCGTCTCAATTACTCGAGGCTGGCAGAAGGGAGGGGTCACTAATAGCCTTCACAGAAACTGTTTGTGAAGAAGTTACGCATGGCACATCAACAATGCAGGCGTTGGCTGAACGGGAGAAATGTCTTGCGCAACTGGCCGCGTTGAAGTCGGACCATCAAGTGGCTTTAGAACAACACCGTGCCGTGGTGGATGATCACTTTTTCCAAGTAACTGGGAAAATGCGAGGATTGGTGCAACTCATCGATGCGAATCCCAAGCAAACGCTGGCACTGTTGGACAAGGGCATTCGCGATTCAAGTGATGAGGCGAGCTTATATTTCTTAAAAGATGAAACACGCTGTTGGCAGGCACTACTATTAGGTCGCCTGTACGCGCGAGCGTTTGACAACCGCTCCATACCGCCGAATGAGGCTAAGGAATGGTGCGAACAAGTCTTAGCAGCTGTCTCCAGTCTCCCTCCATCGACTCACCGGGACGAATATGAAAACGTGTACGGGTGCATTGGATCGTGGCTGAATGGAAATCCTGAGCGTCCCAAGCCAATAACCAACGGCGAGCGATCAACGCTGGGCGACTCGCATGCGCTCGCTGCTTCGATTCTAACTTTAGGACATGAAGCCGTCTCGGAAGGCAAGAAGTCGATCATCCTCGACGATGTTCTAAGTGATAGGCGTGGATGGATTGAAGGAAATCTAGTTTTTGACAACGAAACAATGTCTCAATCCTCATCGAAATGTTTGAATTACGTGTTTCCGGCCGTTCGCCTTGCTCTGATCGCACTAGGTCAACGATTTAACCTTGAGGATCCCGCGGCACGTTTGTTGGTGGATCGGAAGAAGGTCAGAGAGTTACTTGCAACTCACCGCTACGTCTTTCAGCAGCCAATTGTTGACGATGACGACAAGAAAGAGTTGGATGCAGCTATCGCGGCTTTTCGAGATCAACTTAGCCGAACGCCGCGAGACGAAACGTTATGGGCGGCCTACGGCGATGCCTTACTCCGGGCAAGTCAATTCGAAGGAGCGGAAGACGCGCTTAATCATTGCTTGGCGCTGCCGTCGTGTAGCTCGGATACGAGGGCATCAGCACTCTATAACTTCGCATGCCTCAAAGCACGGCTAGGCTTCGAATCAGACTGCCGTGATTTACTATTACAATCTGATTCACTGAGCAAATTAGATAAGAAATATACTGCGTCGGATCCGGATTTTGAATCTGTTCGTAGTAAAGGGTGGTTTCGAGAGCTGACTGGTTCGGCGTGAATTAACTTTCATTGGTGAATCGCTTCAAACTTACGCACGAGAATGTGGGTTGGTCCTTGCTGCCTTCCCCTGTCGTGAGACGAATTGTGCGAAGGTTAGGAATCTCTTTCGAGACAATCAGGTTTGTGAAGCAGTTTAAAGCATCGTTAACAGCGGCTGCGGTTCCAGGTGTCAATGCCGAGAGTAGTAACCAGACGCGATTGACGTCAATCGGTAGCGGATTTCAAGACGAGCCGCCTGCTTGGTCCCCGGATGTAGCACTTATCACGAGTTTCGGAGTCGCTAGCTGGATGTTCCTCAAGGTAATTAGTTGCGGAACTTGCGCCAGGTCGTGAATCGCCAGTTTCCCAGTAAAGTGTCCAAATGGTATTCATTGAGTAAGTTGATCTAGGCAAAGCGGTAAACATTTGCCATAATCTCGGCAGAATGAGCCTGTGTTTTTGTTTACCATGACTTCCCGCTCCGGCCTTTCTCGGCTCACAACCAAGACCGGACAAATCCCTGGGCGACTCACTCTTCGTATATAGAGTGAGTCTGGAAAACAAAGTAATATGCGTTGCCCGAAAATTCCTCTCAGACAGTTGGCACTACAGCCTCGACTAGAATGGCTTCTGCAGCGTGGCCCCATAGCATTAGTGATCCTGACGTTCGGTCTCTTTCCATTCTTGGTTTACGCTCTATTTAATCCAAGAACGGTAGAACCAGCGGTGATTCAACCGGCAAGCCTGGCGCGGCTGAGCGAAACTGTAAGCGTTCGTGCCGCGAGCCGCGACAATCCCACAATCAAACTTAGCGATGGTCACGACGTGTTGACTTCGTATGTGGGCCCGGAAGACTTGCGGATGGCGTTGGAACAGAATCGCGCACAGCCGCTGAGTCTGGCATGCGCAGACTTTGACGAGGATGGTGTGCCCGATCTTGTCAGTGGTTATTCGTACAAGGGGCAGGGAATCGTAAGCGTACTGCGCGGCAACGTTGATTCAATTTATCCTAATTCTCCAGACGCAATACAGCGCAAAGCTAACGGCACCTTGACCGACCCGCCGTTTCTCTCACCTGCGCGAGTCTTTCCTGCGCCGGTGGCGGCTGACTTTGTTGGTGCGGGAGACTTCGATGGTGACGGTCATTGGGATCTCGTTATCGCAGCGCGAACGGCGAGCATGCTGTACTTGCTCTCCGGCGACGGTGGGGGCGGCCTCACTTTGACCAGGCAAGTTCCTTTGCCTGGCAACGTAACGGCGATGTCTGTGGGGGAAATTAACCGGCCGGACGGTTTGCCCGACATAGTGATTGGCGGAAGAGATTTAGCCGGACCGTATGCACTCGTTTTCGAAGGCCCGGAAGGGGCCCTCCGAGCCGAGCCGGAACGATTCGAGTTGCCCTCCGCGCCGGCCGCTTTCGCTATAGGTCAGTTCGAGGGTTCACCAGACCGCGAGGTTGTAATTGCCGCCGGGTCAGAGTTGGCAGTGATCGAGGGGCGTGACCGTAAGCTGTCGCTCAATGCGGGCGAAAAGAGCAAAGTGGCGCCAGCCGCCGTTACTCTTCGCGCCATGCCCTACGCCATCACGGCACTGGCTGCCGGGGATTTCATCTGGGACAGCGCGCACAATACCGACCTAGCGTTACTTGATACGAATGGATCGGTGCATTTCTTATCGGTCACCAGTGATATCGACGCGGCAACTCCCAGGCGGAAACTTGGCTGGGGCGAGCAGCGCACGGTTTCACTGGGCACCATCTCATCGTCTGCGAGTTCAAGCGCAAAGCCATCATTGGTCACCGCGCGACTGTCAGCCCATCAAACAGATGATTTGCTCATGGTCGGGACCGGGCAGGAACAGATTCGTTTAGTCAACGCCGACCCCGCGCGACGTGATGAGACGGGTCAATTACTCGATGCTGACGGAGCGACCACTCCGACAGCCACTGCACTCAATGCAGAAACAACAGTCACAGCGGTGCTGCCGATGCGCTTGAATGAAGCGGCGCTCAGCTCTTTGGTGATCCTGCGCAATGATGAGACCGCGCCGAGCATAGTCCCACAAGCGCCCGTCGCAATAATCACGGTCAACAGCAGTGACGATACGAACGTCAGGGACAACGTGCTGACCTTGCGCGAAGCGATCTTACTTGCCAACGGCGGCACATCCGCCAACGGCGGTCTGAGCAAAGCCGAGTTGACACCAGCCGAGCAAGCACAGGTGCAAGGCACGCCCAACGGAAATCAACTCGACGAAGTCCGATTTAATATTGCGGTCTCAAGTTTTGTTCACGCCGACAATGGGGAGAATCCAATGTCGACAGACGTCGCTGAATCTCAGATTCTCAGCCAGGATCAATTCGCGAATAGAACTGAACAGCCCTTTGAATTCGAACGACCTCGATCTAGGGATATCTTATCTCCAGCCGGCCTCAGCGATCCTCGCTGGTTTTTGCAGTCGAGATTGGGAGCGTCGCCGAAGTTGGATCGAGAAGCCGCCATAGGATTTCGCGCGCCGCTGCCGAGAGAACTTTGGACAAGAGGAAGCGTCAACGATCTGCTTTGGTTCAAGTCAGGTATACAACTCGCGCCAATCTATGGTGATCGGGGAAGCAGGTTTACTTTAGCTCCGGACGCGCCTGGGCAGTTCCCTGCAATAGCCCCTCTGTCGACATTAACTCAAAAACCGGACGCGGATAACGCGCTGACTAGTCAGCCGTCATTAGGCTCATCTCAAGTTACGTCGAGTATCTCGCCCGACGCTTTTTCATGCTCGATCCCAGCAGTTGGTCCCCTCAACACAATCGTTTTGGGGAATGGAGGAATTAATCCGTACTCCGTCGCTGTCAGCGACTTCAACGGGGATGGCAAGCTGGACGTAGTTACTGCCAATCAAGACTCGGACAACATTACCATCCGTTTGGGCAATGGCGCGGGCGGCTTTGGCGTGCCCAACAACATCAGTCTTGGGTCCGGTCCAATTCGCCCATTGTCTGTTGCGGTTGGCGACCTGAACGGGGATGGGCGCCCGGACGTGGTGACGGCGAACTCTATTTCGACCAAGGTCTCGGTGCTGTTGGGGAACGGCGCGGGCGGCTTTGCCACACCAATCGCATTTGATCTTGGCCCAGGAGTTAATGATCCGGCCTCAGTCGTGCTCAGCGACCTCAACGGCGACGGCAGGTTGGACGTGATCACAGCGAACCGGATTTCAAACAATATCACGGTGTTATTAGGCAACGGCGCCGGCGGCTTTGGAATACCCAACAGTTTCAGTC